>JBIQJB010000004.1:0-32982 GCA_044507735.1 Nitrosopumilales archaeon | reverse complement strand
ATATGACGGCGCCGACTTTCCTAAATACCAAGCAAGTGCACCTATCGAACCATCGCGTAGGTAAATAATGAACTTTGCTCCTCCAATGTGAGAGTTAATAAGTTGCGCCCAGAGTGCATATTTCCGTGAACAAGCGTGGGCTTGCTGCTGTTATAAGTGCCGGGAACCTCGTTGCGGGCCGCAGGATTCGGATGCTGTTGAAGGGTTGAAGCCAAACACACAGCGGCAGCCTGCGAAAGAATTTTCTACAGAAATGGGCTTGTCCTGGCGGATTTTCTCGATGATTTTATCATTCACGAGAGCATCAGGACGGTTACGAAGTGCGTCCATATTTGCGGCAGCCTTTATGTCTGCAGATTTCTGAATCACAAGCGCTTCAAGTAGATAACAAGAGATGGCATTCTGTGATATCTCGCCACCATACGTAAGCCGGTATCGGCTGATCGTAAACAAAAAAGTGGATTAACACGCACAATATCCTCTCTGCAACTTATCCAAAGTTCTTCAAGTGGCTTTACTTTCCCGACTTGTCACTAAAAGAGTGACCAACAAATGATGTTGTTAAAGATCAGTCGCCGATACTGAAAAGGAAGGAAAAGACCAACGTTTGGGCTGTAGACCTATGTGGACGGATGACGACAATCCCATTTTGTTGAAGAATTGGGGTGACCGATGAATCGAACTGTACCGTCTTTTATAAGCCTGGACGCAAGCGGTAGACCACATGTGATACTGGTGACTAGAATAGACGACATCAAGACAACGAAGGCCAGCGAGAAGATGTATGCAGAGGCTGAGCTTGGACGCGGTTGCAAGACATGGAACCTGATCGTTCCGCTGATAATTTTGCTGTCTCATTGCAAGCAAGGGCTTGCGCGCCATCACAACCTGGTATGCAACTAGCGTGGCATTTGTGTATTAACAAGCTGCAGTCGATCTGACTCGAGCTTTTTTGAGCCAGGGGGCCAAGTGATCCGTCGAAGTATTGTGAATTGTCGCCAAGACTAGCACATGCGACAAGACACCCCAGTGGAGCGCTAGCGTAAGTCCGGATCGGGTCGTGGCAAGCCGGTTGGTCAGGTCGACTTCGATGTCGTGAAAATCAAGAAACTCATGATCTAGTGGATAGGTTGCCTTATAGACCGCCTCCTTGATAGCGAAGAGAAGCCTCGCTCCAAACTTGTTGCCAATAATTTCACGCTGCTCGCGCGATGTGGCGACCAGTTCGAGTATGTCTGGCGGCAGCGGCGCCGCAGGTTCGATGTCGATTCCTACCGCATCCAAATCACGCCGCGACCCGACAGCGGCAACTGCAATTTGATTGTCGTGCGCCATCGAGCCTATGATTCCTGCTGGCCAGATGGGGGCGCCAAATTTGCTCCGGGGAATCGGAAGACTGGCAACACCCATCAAATTCATAAGCTCACGTGCAACGAACCTTGCTGCGCCACTGGCGCGGCGCCTCTCGATTGTAGGCAAGGAAAACGATTTCACCTCATCGTAGAGCAGTGCGAGTTCATCGCCCTCAGAGATCACACGATGGCCGATCAGTAGACCGGGCACAGCAAGGGCGTCGATTGTGTGCTGGAGCGAGGAATCGATCGTACTGTCAGAAACTGGAGTCTTAAAACAGCGATCACCTGACATGGGAGTACAACCCCACCTTCACAAAGCCGAAGGTCGCATAGATCGACTTTGCAATCGGATCGTCTGGCATATGCTGGTAGTAGTGGATCGTTTGTCTCTTCACGCCAGGGAGTGCCTATTTAGGATGGTAACGTCGGTGATGTTCTGAGTGCAAACCTCTGTCTGAACCTCATGGCAGCGTGCCAGCCTAGCAGGATTTCCGCGCCACCCTGTATGAGAATCTAAGGTCTCACCCTTCATTACATAGGAATCGGGGTCGATCACGACGTCGTCTCCTGTGCTGACACCATAGTGAACAAAGGCTCCCGGGCCGAGCGAACATCTGTTGCCGATTCGGATGTAGTCTGATTTAAAAACGCCTTCCTCAAGCGAATGTCCCTGCATTACACAGCCCTCGTTCAGATTAGCGTAATCGCCGACCTCTGTAAGCGAGCGTTCCTGGATGACCGAGCCATCATCGAACAGCTTGGCACCGACCTTCACGCCCATGGCACGGAGTAGCATGCCTCGGAACGGGGTGCCTGCGAACATGATCAAGACAAAGAGAGGATTCAACTTCCAGTACCTTTCATGCAACCAAAAGTAGGGATCATAAATCGACACGAGCCGAGGCTGGAGTCGCTTGAAGCGAAGGATCGCTCGCTCGAGCGCGATGAAGAATGCCATGGTGAAAGCGGTACTCGCCACAATGACTGCGAATAATCCTAAGATGCTAAAATGACTGTAGCTCCAGGCTATTTGCCACAGCAGAAACACGAAGCAAGTAAAGGCCACCCACCGACTGGCTAGGAAGATCAAGGCAGTGCCGAGATTGTACAAGTTCTTCCGGCGCAGGCGGGCGCAGCGAGTCGGCTCGTCGAACGACTTGATGATATCCCGATCGCTCTTGACCATGCGCGGAATCTCGAAGGCAGGCGAACCAAGCAGCCCGATGTTCTCGCGCACAGGGCCGTCAATAGGTACCATGACCTTGGTGCCCAGCAGGACGTTGTTTTCTGTGCGACTATTTGGCGGGTAGGAAATTGCGCTTCCAAGATAGTTGTTGTCGCCTATCTTCGATTCCTCAAGCCGGAACGACGTCGCCGACATCTGCATGTTGATCATCGACACCCCATCTGAGACCATCGTGCCACTGCCGATATTGCAGAGAAAAGGGTTGTCGTGAAACTGTTCGTTGCCCATGTTCGAGCCAGTCTGGTAGACCGTGTTCAGGTTCCAGCCCAGGTAGCGCATGTACGTCACTATGGCTGATGAATCGCCGAACAGAGTGCAGAAGAACTCTGAGTTGCTGCTGCCCCGGATGATGTTTTGCAGCAGGTAATGGAAGCCGAAAAGGGTATAGGTCACACCGGGCCGCAGCGCCATCATGAAGAGACGCGGGATGATATACATGGCCGCCAGCGAGAGGCCGAGCGCGCCGAAGAACACCGCTGCCGAGAGGGCGAGCAGCAAGGGAACAGACAAGGAAGAGATCGCCGGACAATTCAGAGAGGTTAGAGGTGACGGACAATACCAATACCAGACGGTGTAGATCAGAAACATCATCACAGGTGCCACGATCAAGAGCAGTGTCCCAAGGATGAATGACACATAAAGGGCACCTCGGAACGCAACGCCGTTCCTGCCATCGATCGGGCAATAATTGGTAGACGTCTCGATAGCCGGCGAGCCATGGTAGCGCTTGCCATCCGGCACGCGCTGGCCGCTCTGCAGCGACGAGACATGACCGAGCTGCGTGTTGTCGCCCATTGTAGTGTTGATGTCGAGCACACTCGCTTCTCCGATGAACGCGTTGCTGCCGATCGTCACCGGGCCCGTATGGATGAAGTTTGACTGCGCACGGTACCCGAGCAGGATGGTGTTCTTGCGTACAATAGTGTTGTCACCAATCGTCACGAGGTCGGTACAGACCGGCGCGGACCGCCAGTTCAGGATTACATTGCGGCCGATTTTCGCGCCCATCATGCGCAAATAGATATTGTAGAGTGGAGTACCGACAAACACAGCTGCTGGCGATGTGCGCATCATGAATTTGACGACCCAGAAACGGAAATATGAAAAACTCCAGATAGGGAATGATTGTGTCTTGAAGCGGCCAATTAACAGCCATTTAGCCGCTATGGGAAGTGCGAACAGTACGGCAAACTCGCCAACGCCGAAAGCGACGCTGCGCGCGTAAAGCTCCATCGGGCCGTTAGAAGCAAGTGCCCATAGGGCTCCGCTCCGAAGGATCCAGAGGTTGAAAAGCATGTATGCCGCCAGGAATCCGATCTGCAGAGCACCACATGAGACGTATGACAGAGTCGACGGAGTGTGAAATGGTTCAGGTTTGGTCGTAGTTACAGGTGTGCCGACAGATGACGAATCGAGATGACGTGCGAGCTTGGCGATCGTTGGATGCGTATAGATGTCGCGCATCGAAACGTTTGACATGCCCGGATTCTTGCGAATTGCAGCACAGACACGTGCCATCAATAGCGAATTAGCACCTAGATCATCAAAGAAGTGTGCCTCCGTCGAGACACGTTCGGCGCGAATTACCCCAGTAAGCGCGGCATGGAGCATACGCTCGCGGTCGGTTTTCGGCGGAACATATTTCTGCGCGGCGACAGAAACACGCTGCAACTGCTCCGGCTTTGGCAGCCTCTTGTAGTCAGTTTTGTTGCTCAGTGTCATTGGTATGGCGTCGACCCGTTCGAGGAAGGCAGGCACCATGTAGGCGGGAAGCTTGCTGCGCAGCGCCTGCGAAATCTCGCTAGGTGGCAGCTCGGTAGCCCCCTGCTTGAGAGCATAATAGGCGACAATTTCGACGACGCCCTCCTCGGCCTCGAATGTCGTCACGGCTGCCTGAGCGATCTGGGGTAGGTTGAGTAGCACTGCTTCGATTTCTTTGAGCTCGATGCGATAGCCGCGGATCTTTACCTGAGTGTCGATCCTGCCGAGGTATTCGATCTCACCGTTCTCTTGGATCCGGCCAAGATCTCCGGTGCGATAAATCCGGCCCGAAGGGTTGTTCTTGATATGCAGGAAATCACGGATGAACTTCTGTTTCGTCAAGTCATCGCGATTGATGTAACCAAGTGCTAGTCCAATGCCCGCGATACCGATTTCACCGGGCTCGCCAATCGGAACGGTCTTTTCTTCTTGAGGATCTAGGATGACGACTGTATAGGTCGGCAGCGGCATGCCTATCGTGACTGGCTTGTCTGGCCGCAGCTCGGTCATTGTCGCCGTGACCGTCGTCTCGGTGGGACCGTACGTATTGAGAATGCGGCGACCCGGGCGATACCATCGGGCTACGAGATTTTGCGGGCAAGCCTCGCCGCCGACCAGGAGGATCCGCAGCTCGGGCACATCTTGTTCGATGGTGGCGAGCAGCGTCGGACTACAAGCCATCACGGTGACGCGGCGTTCCCGCAGAAAGTCTGAAAGTTCGTCACCCATCAAGGTCGTGCCAGACGGGCCCGGAACGAGTGTTGCACCCACCATCAGTGGCACCCAGATCTCCTCGACCGAGAAATCAAACGCGATCGTCATTCCCTGATAAACGCGATCGCCTGGCGCATAGCCATAAAGCTCACTGGCTATACGCACAAAATTGCAAATGCTTGCGTGTCCGATGCCGACACCTTTGGGATTGCCAGTGGTGCCAGATGTATAGATGATGTAGCATAGCGGCTCTGTTGGCTCCTCAATGTCAGTCAATGGGTCTGCTGCCTGTGAATCAATTGCTGGCCGCTCAAAATCCAGAAATATTTTGTCGACTTCTTGCTGGAGGCTGGAGAGGCGCTCGACGAAACTCGACATTGATATGATGGCAGAAACGTTGGCATCTCCTAAGATGAAACTGATGCGTTCATTCGGAAAGCCTGCGTCAAGCGGCACATATGCCGCATTGACTTTCATCACCGCAAGCATCGCCACGTATGTTTCTGGCGATCTATTAAGCATCAGCGCAACTCGGTCGCCGGACTTGACTCCGCGCGCGAGTAAATGACGGGCGAGCTGATTTGCACGGCGATTAAGATCGCTATAGCTATAAACGATGTTACTTCCAATCACGGCATCATTCGCCGCAAAACGGATGCAAGCTTCTTCGATAAGATGATTGAGCCTTTCATCAGGAACCCAACACAATGCGTCGCTCACATTTTCGTGTACGACGGTCTTCAAAGAGAGACCACGCTTACGACAGTGTTGTTCAAAATATTAAGAATTCTGGTGGATACGCTGTGATCTATAAAATCTAAAAGTTATGTGACGCCTTCTCACATCATCACTTTACACTGAGAAACATCATTGCACCATTGCAGCCAAGCTGGGTAGGAATGTTAGAGCTCTCCAGATCATAGTAATCTTTCTAATATATCCATGTATGCATCAATTTTTAGGCAATTGGCCTATTTGTGACTTGAACTCTGGGGTGCTCCTTTCTGTCCTAGATGTTGGCATGACTTTCGAATTGGCTGCTAGTTGGTTATGGTCTGGTTGCTGACTATTTCTATTGTTAGATTAAGCAGAAGAAATGAAGGGAAAGAAGTCAATATTTTGCAGCATCTAGGGATGGCTTGTTGTGTGTGTCTGACACCAAGTTCCAAATGGAATCCTTCGTGGATGATCATACCTAAAGCTGCTTGAACTCTTCTGGATTTGAGGATGCTGAGTTTTTCTGTTGCCGCGGCGGGAATTTTTCTTAACATCTTGCAAACCAACCGCGTATATCAGATTTTTGACGTTTAGTGGAAACTAAGACAGATACTCATATTATCAAAGAATCCTTTTCTCTTAACATGGCGCAGACGCCGCCAGCCGGGGGAAGAATATCGCGACGCGATTTTCTAAAATTGATTGCAGCCGCAGGTGCAGTCATGACATTTGCATCCTTTGTTGACTGGGGAAGGATTCTTCCAAATCCATCCGCTAGCGTTTCAGAGCGAGTAAATGCACAAAATAAGAGTAAAGCTGCGCTAGATAATGGAAAAGCAGCTAGCGGAAGCTTCTCATTTAGCGCAAACGGATATACTTCAACATATCTTCTCTATGCAGACGGACTTGATAGCACAAAGCCAATTGGCCTCCTGATATATGCAGACGGATCAGGCGAATATGGTCTGAAGCATCCTAAAAGCTCATACTTATTGGCCGGTGACAACGGGCTGATCAGCGTAGCAAAGAGACACAATATGGTATTGCTCGCACCTCTATCCCCAAACAAGAGCTGTGCTGACGGGGACGGTTCTTGCTGGTATATGGGCGATCCGCCTGGCTATACAAGATGGGCTGAGAGTCTGGTAAGAAAGATAGAGTCACAGTACAGGATTGACAAAAGGCGTATTGCCTTCGGAGGATATTCATCCGGTGCGCAGCTTGCCACTGAATGGTGGGTGCCTTCTGGTGCTGCCCAGCGCACAATGACGTCCGGCGTCGTCGTTGCAATTTCGTATGGGGGTTCACCAAAAATGCCAGAAGTCGCTTATACACCATCGTTTAAATCATCAGTGCACATGAACTGGAATGTTGGAAGCAAGGATCGCTCGTACACTGGAGACGGAAAATACAGTGTAAAAGCAGGATATGATCATTACACCCGCGCTGGATTCAAGACTTCACTTGACATAATACCTGGATTATCACATGATCGTGACGGCACGTTTGGCTCTGTGATGGACGCCCAGATCACAAAACACGTTCCTCCGCAATAGGCTGATATGATCCAGTATCAACATTAAGTTGATGGCGAGACTCTAGAGGGTTTGGGATAGCACTTGTTGTTGCAACACTGGCGACAGCCAACAATTATGAACAATAGGGTAGCATGTTTACTCTACTTTATTGCGCAATGACCTTGGGGCTCGTACTTCACTTCATAGCTGGAAACGATGAGAAGGATTGACCTAATTCAATAGAAGGTAGGCCAATTCAAGGAAGAATGAATAGATTTCTGGGTTGGTTGGACAGTAGAACCAAATGAAGAAATGACCTGGAAAATACTAGAAACTAAGAATAACTGTGAATTATGTATTCGCAAGCGTCTTTAGTTTACTTTTACAAATGTCAATAGAATGATGGATTCTTGCGCATGCACTCGACAAGTATGTGATGCATATTCGAGAGATCCAAGATGCCCTAAAGGCCGTTACAAGAGGGAAAAGGTCAAGAAACAAATCATCGAACGAGGCACTTTGACCAAACTGAAGGGTTGTTTAACAATGGATTGAATGCTCTATAAGTCATGATGTGTACATTATTTACTACCGTTGGGTTCTAGTTTCAAGTTTCGTGCATCTATGGCGCTTGCAATCTCCATTGTGGCAGACACTGTTGATTATGTAGCGGCGCCGATATTTGGAATCCCTCTAGTTGGCGACATATTCGATGTTATGATTACAAGTATGCTGTATACGATAACTCGAAGCAAGCGCTCAACGCTACTTAATATGGCAGAGCTCGTACCAGTGATAGGAGATCTTATCCCAACTTATACGCTAACAACGTTGATGTGGATGTACCTGGAGTCGAGAAGGAAAGAGAACCGGAAGCATGCTATTGTGGAGCAATAGTCATCTCTAACTGGATCCTCTCGCCGTTCTGCATCTCGTGATCTAGAAAATTCTCGACCTCATTACCGTTGACTGTCATCCGCGTCGCTGCGCTCGAATCGAGGCCCATGACGTTCAAGAATTCACGCACCGTATATGCTCTTGGTGTTGTTGACTCGATATGGATTGTTCCAGAAGTATCATGGGTGTGCATAGGGGATATACCTGAGGGCCCGTACCTGTCAAGCGAGTGATCGTGCCACAGATCCGACATCATACCGACCCCTTCGGGAATCACTGTGGGTTGCCCGTTCACCAATAACGACATCATGACATGGTCATGCCTTGCAAGTGGGACGCGATGGATCTCTTCGAGGTTAAATTCCTGATTTTCCGTTGCTCTCTCGTTTGTGGCGGCCGGCTGATACACGAAAATGTATACCAAAAATATTGAAACAATCCCTATGGTTACAAATCCAATTCCTGCGTAAAGAAATGCCTGTCTTTTCTGTCTGCCTTGCATATGTATATACGCTTGATAGTCCGAAAATGGGCTACATCAGTCTTCCGCACGTACTGCAGTTGCTATGAGCACCTGCCACGGGAAGCATATCTTGTTGTCATTGTTCATGACAAAGCGTCTCGCATTTTGCTCTGCTTCTGCTTTTATCTGTGCAACCACCGAAGGGTGCTTTCCTTCGATTGCAGCGCGTATAGAGTATGCAGTGGTCGACATGTAGTCCGACCAGTACTCTTCAAAGGTTCCAGCTTCGTAGTCGAAAGTAAATTCCCCTATGGAGACGTCAGTAAAGCCCGCATCGGCAATAGCTTTTCTTAGATCAGCAGAGTTGCCAAAGCGGTGAACAGTTGGCGCCCCTGCGGGGCGAATATCGGGAATGTAGCGGAGCACCGGGTTCATAACCGTGCTGAAATATGGGACACCTTCTGATGTTCCATGCACGGCTATTGCTATCCTGCCTCCCTTTCTCAACAGATCATGGAGCTGCCGCAGCACACTTGCAGGGTTTGGAAAGAACATCAGGGCATACTGACATAATATCTTGTCAAATCTAGTGGCAAGCCCGATATGTTCGGCGTCCATTTCGAAAAAATGGCCCACCGGAACCGACGACCTGGCGATCTCTAGTGCGCCCCTTGAAAAGTCAATTCCTACGAGCAAACCTGAGTCTCCAAGAAGGAGCATAGCCTGCATCGATACTGCTCCAGTTCCACAAGCAACATCAAGGACAACGTCTGATGGCCTGATGTCAGCTGCCTCTACTAGCTTAGCGGTGGATTTGAATGGTCCTCTGTGTTTGCTGGCCCACTCTCCATGGTAGCTCTTGGCAACCGAATTCCAGTTCTGGATCGAGCTGATTTTGTACCTGATTGGATCGTATGCGGCAGCCATCGTAGTCATAAGGTTTTAATGCCTTTTTAATCCAATCGTGTAACGTGAAGGAATTCCGGATACTGCAAAACTGCTCTATTTGCGGAGAGGGATTTGATTCGGATTACAAGTTGATGAAGCACATGAGTAAGGCTCATCCGCAACCGGAACGGGCCGGCTGGGTTGGAAGCGGCGAAGAATCATGCAGTTGCGGTGGCCACCATCAGCATCACGATCGCCGCCATGATATGCTCCACCAAGGCTGAGCCGATGTGAAACCAGAAAAGATCTTTTTCATCTATGTCGCCAAGGCCAGTGAGTGGCAGCAGAGACAGCAGGAAGACTGGAACTATGTTTCATCAATGGCCCGTTTCTTCAAGTGGTGGGCACAACGCTATTTCGACATCAAGCTACCTGTGGACGCCGACATACTACCCGTTGTTCCTGGCAAAGTGTTTGACAGAATGTCACTTGCATATCTTATGAGGGACCATTCTGAGCGAGGTTCTTTTACTTACCACTTTTACCTTGCATACTTTAAGCCGTTCTGGACAGATTGTAACACCGAAGGTTATACCGCTGAAAATCTAGGGGTGACTTGGTGGCAGAGGCTGGATGACGTTTCGTCCGAAACGCAGCGCTATGCATTCTATGCGGAAAAGAACTGCCCGCGAGTGTCACATGTTCTCGCGCACGAGCTTCTTAGGATGAAGGGCAAGACCAAGAAGGACTACTTTGGCAAAGTACACGACCTTTGGGACCGCCATGTGTACAAGGACGAGCCGTTCCTATACTTTGACAGCCAGTTCCGGCGGGTGCACAAGGAGGATTCTTTCCGCTTTGCCACAATCGACCCCTCGGAACTTTAATCAAGCGCCTGATGTCAACAATCTGTGTTTGTCCCTGGAAGCAATGGCAAAGTCGGGAGCTATAGTCTCTTCAGTTGGAATAGCGCTCTTTGTAGTCTTTGTAGCAGTCCTGCTAGCGTTTCCTGTTAACAAAGAGTGCACAGTCGATGAGAGTTGCACCTACACTTCGACTGCACCTGAACAGCTTGCGGCAGTAGTGCAGCCGGCATACCTTGCCATTTCTCTCTTGATAATTGCGGCAGGAGTCTTCATGGTCCGTTTCAGCCGGTGGAGAACCGACAAGAAGGCAGAAACCGGATAGTCCAGACTAACGGGTCATGCGCGGCTTGAGTTCTTTACCTGGTTGCGCCTTGTTGGTATGCCATCTGCTCGTTCACAATATTCTTGCGGCAGGAAGGCACCTTGCTCGAGAAGTATTTGCCCTGGATGATGTGGCAATTTCAATTATGTTGAGATCCTTTCAATCATCTGTGTTGTTGCTATAAATACTAGAAAATATCTCATCTTCTTGTTGGGCAAGGTTACTTTCAGCAAAGCAGAAAATGATTTTCTGACTCAAAACGAGGCTTGCCGGATTGCGACATGCCATGAAAACATGCCGCATGTCGTACCAGTGTCATATGTATTTGACGGTGAGGTTTTCTATATCGCGACGGACTATGAAACCAGAAAGTACAAGAACATCAAAGAGAACAACAGAATAGCTCTTGTGGTAGACGTCTATAACTCTGGAGGAAACAAGGCAGTCTGCATACAGGGTCTAACAGAAGTGGTCGAAAGAGGGAACGAATTTGCCCGCCTCTATCAGATATTTCACGAGCGCTTTGAGTGGGTGAGGAGAGATCCATGGCACGAAGGTGAAGCTCCCTTCCTCAAGGTGATTCCAACCAACAAGGTCAGCTGGGGACTGAAATGACAAAGTTCAAGAAAAGGTTCGACGATGTAGCTGGCAAGATATGTGAAGCAATCCTTCCGATAAAGTATGAGTACTATGTTGGAAGGGGAAAAGAGCTGGCCATTTGTACTCTGTCGAGCATTGATCTTTTGAAGGAAATTTCAGAATCAAAAGCAATCATGGACAGAATCGCAATTGCGGGAAGGCTCTTATCGGAAAATAAGGGCATAGATGCTATCGTAAGGTTCACTATGGAACACCCAGAATTGAAGCGGATAATCCTTTGCGGCAAGGAGGTTAAGGGACACAGTCCGGGTCAGGCACTACTTGCGCTTGCCGAAAATGGTGTCACCAAAGAAGGCAGAATAATCGGGGCCCTGGGGCCGTATCCAATCCTCAAATCTCCTGCCAAAGACATCGACACCTTTCGCAAGCAGGTTGAGATCATCAATATGGTGGGCATATCTGACGTCAGTAGCCTGAGGTCTGCCTGTCTCGGTTGACCTTGTTTTTCTTTTTGTACTCCTGCAGTATATCTTCAGGCCCCATGCCCAGCTCAATCGATGCCTGAACGACAAAATGCCATATATCTATAAGCTCCTCTTTTGCGGCAGCGCTGTCAAATGGTGTGGGCTTTTTCCACCACTTCCAGCTGGTAAGCCGTTGTAACTCGACTGCCTCGTGGACTATGGCGGTGGATAACACAGATATCCTGTCTTCCTTTGACTGGGGATAGCGTGCGAGATCCATCATGGAAGCAAATTCCCTTTGCATTGAAAAAATTTCTTCAAGGGTATCCGACATTGAGACTTATAGTCAAAGCGGTGGCGTAAAAAGGATTGCCATCCGACTAGTGTCGATATATGAAGGTGCCTGCGAAAGCTTTAAGGCATGAGCTTAGCCTACTAGTAATAGCAATGGTTTCTCACAGTTCTGCCAGTCATAACAGGCAGCATTCTCCTCCCTCCCCTTCTGTCCCGGAATCTGAACGCACTAGTGATTCTGTTTCACTCGGCAGTGTACTGACTGGATGTCTTGACACGCTAAAGATCGAAGATCCGTCCACTCGCAAAAAAGCTGTCGAGTTCATTGGAAGCGTCCCACTTAACACCATCAATACTTATGGCAAGTGGATTACCGCCGCAAAGGCAATAGCCGATGCAACCGCCGTCACTGGCAGGATATTGTCACAGTCTGAAATGTGTGACTTTTTGACCGTGGCTGCCAAGGGCGTTGACTCGAAGAGAGCAGGCACAAAGACTGTCAACGACACAACTTTTCACATATACGAGGATATCATGCAAAACTACCCAAAGGCAGACGAGACTACCAAATTGCATTATCCGCGCATAATAGTCGATACCATTTCCGCCCTTGACAAAGGTGTGGATACGCGGGGAGAACCCGTCGGAATCTATAGCTTGGAACGATACTTCCAGGAGAGGAAAACAACAGCGATAAATGAAGACCCGTCAGCGTCATATGCGGCAGTTCTATCGGACAGTAAGAGTGGCAAGTTAGTACATACCGATGCGCCTGTTTCTTACAGTGACGAGCTGGTGGAAAACCTGATGAATATCACGAACAGACCGCGGAAAGACCTAGAGCGCTCGCTTGCGAGCCTGCAGGCCGCAGACATCAAAAAGATAACCGACCTATCGGTCAATTACAAACGCCTGCAAAAATACAGCAAGCTATCAAGCCCAGCAGCGTTCAAGAAAGAGGTTGAAAGAGACCTTGGGCGCAAGCTGACTGATAACCAGCTACAGCACGCCATCAACTCTATCCGGAAGGCCAAAATATACATCGAAAACGTGCTTGACGGCAAGTTTGTTCCGCATGGAACACACGGGATAAACCACGTTAAGCATAACTTGGAATATGGCTACCAGCTGATGGGACTCATGGAGCCGCGCAAGAGGCGCGCAAGCTAGGCCCTTTTGTGGGTGCAGTAAACTGTCCTACATGCTGAAGTGGGCCTCTAGAAACCTTGCTCCATTCGTGGCATTCTGGTAGTTTTCTGGCGATTGATCACGCCACCTTTCGAGAAGCAGCTTTGGCAATCATCTAGTTTCATCTGGCTTCAGACAGTATGCATGTGCTTCCAGGTCCTTTTCATTGGATGTCCAAGTCGCTGCCAATGCTAGTATGCTCCCAGGTGTCGCAAAGACATCCCGTGCCTTTGGCGTGCTTGTCGATTTGAATCAAAGAGTCATATAGCTCAACTCTGAGAGGCAAGTGCATATCAATTAATTATTTGAGAATATCGCTTCCATCAAGCGTCTAATGCACCAAAAGCGTTGCATAACTTGTTGCATAGGCGCGAAGCTTCAGAATAGCACTGAAAATATACTGCTGCTAAACTTTTACTTCAGAGCTCATCAAGCATTACTAACGATTTTTCCGACTTTATTATCTGTTATCTGGTATATCTATCCCCCTACCACGTCACTGCTTCTGTCAGTTCTAGGCGTTATTGCAGTTGATCAAAAGAGGTTATCTGGCTAATGGTTCAGGCAATTGTACAGACAAGAAAGAGCCGGCTAAGGGTTAAAGGATTAAGAGTCAAAGACAGGGGGAAGATCAAAGAAGCTATTGCAATCAGCATCCAAAACGGCAACTATACAACAAGAGAAATAGGCATTGACATTGGCAAAGACCATAGCACGATATCGCGGTATCTGGCTGAGATGGAAAATGAAGGTAAATGGGGAATAAAGCGCGATGTTAATGGCAATATAGTCATCTCACTTCAAAAGCAAGTAGCGCAGCAATACCAGAAGCTAGACAATGAACCGTTCAACCAGCTGCCATCTATTCAGAAATGGATAACATTTCTAAAGTCAGGCGCAATACCGGCTAACAGAATCAATCATCTTGTAAATGTCATACATGGGATATCGAATCAGCTAAAGGTGATGCCAGAGACACTAGTTAGCTATGGCATACCCATTGATACTACAAAGCGCAAAGAGATAGCGATTGAATACTGGCAGAACTTTCTGGCTTGGTTCAATACTGCGTACCCGCAGATGCAAAAGACAAACACGATTAACGCTTACCGCAGCTTTTTGGCAGCTCACAACATCAATTTTGCACATGGTGAGGGCAAGAGGTATGGATTGTCTACTACATCTGAGAGGCTAGGAGAGTACAAAGATATTCTGTTAACGCCAGAGCAGATTGACAAAGTAAACAAGCTGCTTATGAGTAAAAAAGACTGGGAAGCTTGGTCTTTTATGAACATTGACCTGCATACAGGGGCTAGAGCATTTGCAATGGCATCCATGAGCCGAGACAGGATAGCTTTTTCTCCATTGTTCAGAGTAGAACAATTTGAATCCAAAACAAAAAGAGGAGATTGGTATCTGACTAAAGAGGGTAAATGGTGGGTCAAGTATCCGACAGAGGAATGCAGAGCTGTTGTTGAAACTGCTTACGACAAGCTGCCAAAGGACAGAAGGTTTCTGTTCTTTGAAGATGCCAAAAGTGACAAGGCAAATGCTCTGCAAGCTTCCTATTTCATGTCAAAGATGGCTATCAGATTCAAGAAGATATTCTCAGAGCTTGATAAGAGCAGCTGGCTAAACGAAAAGACCAGAATATATGCACTAGGGGATGGAGTGTACTTTTATGGTCATCCTTTACATCTATTCAGGCATACAATGGCTCAGTACTATCTAGCTGCTACTAACTGGTCGCTTTCTTATGTAGCTAGTCTAGGCGGATGGGAAAACACTGAAGTACTGAACAAATGCTATGGCGGAATTCCGGAGCATGTCAAGGCGCAGATAGCAAAATCAATCCATGTCAAGTTTGATACCCTTGATCTGAGCACCACACTCAAAGTTGTTCACATCTAGAAGTTAGAGTCATGCAATCCCATTTGGATATTTGCATAAATATGCATGAGGTATTATTCACCGTAATTGCAGACTAGCGTTCCGCATAGTCACATAATCAGCATTGCAGGACTAGCGATGCTTGTCTCGGGAGTGTCCCTATTTCTGCTAGTTGTCCTTGCAGGCATGGCATATCCCCGCATAACACAGTGTGTGGACATGGTAATTGGAGAGTCGCAATGTAGAGAATTCGGAGCTAGACCGCCCTATCTTGATCCCATAATGAATGAGACCTTTGCCATTGGAATGCTGATCTTCGCAGTGGGCGGGGCCGCTGTGATAGGCGTCAACCAGTTTAGGCGGAATCGTAGTCAAGAGCTTAGTTCTTGATAGGGTGCTGTTAACTATTCGTCGGGCAACGGATCACTCCACTGTTCGTCTATCTTAGGATAAGTTACCAGCACCCGGTTTTGTAGCGCTTATAATCTTCTTTAGGTAATAATATAAAAATAGTGAATTTGGATATTAATGCTTAACAGTAGCTACTTATATGAAACTATACCAGATAATAGTTATATAACTGATATTGTTTCCATAAACTATGAATTTTCGGCTGATGTTTCTCGCACTGCCTGTACTGGCTATAGTCGTGTCCATGGTCGCAGCACCTGATCTAGTCGCAAGCTCCTTATTGCCAATAATTTACGCCCAAGCTGGCAACACGCCAACAGTCTCGAACGAAAGCATTACCAAGTCATTCTCTTTTCCTGTTTTGCTATTTGAGGATGAAGTAGTTTCTGAATTAAAACAAACAATAACTTGGAACCCTGATGGCAGCACGATCATTTCTGATGATAGAGGAAATAGCTTTACACTTAGCATACCAGAAAAATCAGGGCAAGATCACATTGCTCCAAAATGGTGAAGATGTGATACAGCGTGTTTTCAAGCCGGGATCTGCAGTATGATATAAACTGGACGCCTGTGCAGAACGAAAAGGGCACAGTGGACAAATACAAGTTTGCTGTCGTAGGCGAGAGCAAAAAGCCGTCAACCATAATCTTGGCTGTCGCGAGCTCGCAGGACATTGAAGCTAAAGGCAATGGCTTTACCGCACTGAAGAACAATGTATATGACCGCACCCTCCAGTCAAATTCAACTATTTCTAATTCACAAGTTTTGGAAGACCAAAGAGAGGGCGTGGGTCTCGACTGGTCTGATGCTGTTTCAGCCGGATACAATGTAAGCTTTGATTCCGAATCGAAAATGATAAGGATTGATGTTGATAAGTCGTTCGATATTGATCCTACCACAGTAACGACTGTTTCAGCAGCAATTTCACCCTTCTCTACTGATTATTATGAAGGCGAGCGAAGAGTCGTAGAAATCAACTCCAACATCTTTGCATTTTACTATGATGGCTCAAATATCCGATGGAGATATTCAACAAATGGAGGCACGTCTTGGACAACAGGAGGAAACCAGCCAGCGACTGGTACTATAAACAGCGACAATAACAGGTGGACCATTGCTAATATCTCCTATGCAACGAGCTCCCAAGGACCAACGACAGATTACATCATACTATTTTATTTCCAGCAGAGTGGGACAAATACAGACTTCCGCTCAATGCGCGGAACCGTGAGTGGAACCACTATTACATGGGGGTCTGCCACCACATTGTTCACTATAGCAAATAATGCTGCCTGTAGCAGTGGAGTATGCGCAGCAGCTACAGCAGCTGCCGATTCCAACGTCCTGAATGGCAGAATCCATGTCGCCTTCCGATATCTTCCCTCCGGTTCTTCCACCTATGCATACAGGATCCTAACTTCAACCAATGGCGGTTCAACTTGGACAACATCACTTGCAGAAGTCAGTTCTGGAGCTGGTACAAGAGTAGAAATGACCTTGACAGATCTGGCCTCCGGGAACATGCTTCTTGCCTATGCGCGGTATGACTCTGCCAGCCTCTTCTACAGGGTATATACTCAGAGCACTTCAACTTGGGGTTCGGTCCAGTCACAGACTTCAACTGGGATGAGCGCAAACACCGTCAAGCAGATCTCTTCGGATAGCGACTATACAGGGAAGGCGTTTGTTGCATTCTTGAATGGCGGAACATCGGGGACATTAAGAGTCGCAAGGTTTGCAAATACGGGCACCTTCTCTGCATTTGAAACAGCTGATAGCACTCTCTCACACGCATTGCCTTCCATCACAGTAACTCCCGACGGCACTATTCGTATATACACTCTAAGCGGCGGTCGTGTCTATGTCACGCAGAAAAGTGACCACAATGGCTCTTGGGCCGCTCCCGCCAACCCATTTGGCACGACCTTCACTTCTCCCAACGGGCTGACCAGTGGAATAGGTCAGGCCGGAGCATTATGGCACGAGGGAAGTACGACTCCGTATAATTTGAGATATGAGCGGACGAACATCGACGTTGACGATGACGGGATCTACGATCTTTGGGAAACAAGTGGTATAGATGGTAACCTCGATGGCACCAACGACCTTACACTAGCTGGGGCAAATTCGCAACACAAGGATCTCTATATCGAAATCGACTACATGGAATTCCATCACCCAACTGCAACGGCTGAAACTAATGTAATCAATGCATTCAACAATGCTCCAGTCACGAACCCCAACGGAGTAAATGGCATAACACTGCATTTAGACATTGATGAACAGATAACACACCAGAATAACATAGTCTGGGACACTGACTTTAATACAATAAAGAACGCCAATTTTGGCACGGCCACAGAGAGAGCAAATGCTAATACGATAGCGGCGAAGAGGATGGTCTACCATTATAATTTATGGGCACACAATTACAATGGTGGCACTTCTTCTGGAATAGCGGAATTGCCCGGAAACGACTTCATAGTCTCATTGGGAAGCTTCACATCGGTAGGAGGTCACAACGTCGGCGACAATGACGAACAGGCAGGAACACTGATGCATGAACTTGGCCACAATATTAACCTCAGGCACGGAGGTTCGGATGACATAAACTGCAAGCCAAACTATCTTAGCGTCATGACCTACGCATTCCAATTCAATGACTATGTGGCAAGTAGGCCCCTTGACTATTCGAGATCGACTCTGAACACGTTGAACGAGGCCAGCCTCAGCGAGCCTACAGGCATAAACACAAGCACTCCTTCAGGCCTGACAACTGTATATGGTCCAACCCCGCGGCTGACAAGGGTCACCGGTCAAGCGTTCGATTGGAACCGCGATGGCGATCTCGTTGATACGGGCGTAGCCGCCGATGTCAGCAATATAGGAATCAGCGGCAACAGTTGCGGTACGTCAGCAGGGCAAACCCTGACCGGATACAACGACTGGGCTAATATAAGACTCGCACGCACAACAAGCGTTGAGTTCTATGTGGATGGTGCCGGAAATATCACAGGACTTGACGAACTTACAATCGAAAATGTCAGAGAGATAAGGCTTGCGAACATCAATAGCATTGCGGCATTGATTGATTCCATGCCTGATAGTGCATTCAAATCCAATGGATCTAAGAACATCTTGGACAATATGCTGTTGTCTGAAGCGAACGGTGCAGTAATGCATGCAAAGACAGACGATGTGAAGAACATGGTGCAGATACTAAAAGAAATAAGATCCAAGGCTGACGGCTCGGTTGGAAATAGCAAGGAAGACGACCTGATAATAGACGCATCTCTGCAAAAACAGCTCCTTAAAGAGTTGGACAATGTAATAGCAGCATACGAAATATAGTAAAAGGCAAAGAACACCCATGACATACCCAAATCGGTACTTGAAGCTATGCATGGCGGCAGGCGTATTCCTCGTTGCACTGTTGGGAATAATCCCCGCTAGTGCACAAACGTCACTTATGGGCCTTGCCGTTGACGCGGAGCCTGCCGTCTTTGCAGTAAATGAGCAGAAAAATATTGTATATGTGGCTCTCTATGATTCAAGCCAAGTGATAGCGCTAGATGGAAGTACAAACAAGATACAGGCACGCATAGACGTCCCGGTTCATCCCTACGATCTGGAAGTAAACCCGGTAACTGACAAGATCTATGTGGCACACCATATCAATGACGGCCTCCAGGTTTCTGTCATTGATGGTTCAGCAAACAAGGTTATCGGTTCAGTACTGCAGACAAAAGATGAAGTACAGCTTGCAATTGATCAAGACTCCAATCTAATCTTTGCAAAACAGGCTCATTCCTTTAGCAATTCAAATGACACATCAATATTTCTGATAAATGGGGACACCGATAAATTAACAAAAACCGTTACCATTGAAAAATCAACAGGTCCCATTATTTTTGACCAGAGTGGAAAACGGCTTTACGTACTGAACTATAATAACACAAATCAAATAGCTGTTTTCGATTCTGCAATCAAAAGACAAAACATTTTGTCTGCAGGGAATTCACCAACTGCAATGTTGATCAACCGAGACACGGGCAAAGTTTATGTACTCAACTTAGGATTAGCCGAGGAACAATACCCTGCAGGCTTTGTGTCCGTTATTGATAGCTCTACGAACCAACTTCTAGCTAACGTTACAGTGGGACTTAATCCGTCTGCGATCACTCTGAATCCAACTTTGAACAGAATCTATGTGGCAGAGTTCGCCTCGCAGGAAATTTCTATAATTGATGGAAATACAAACAAAGTAACAGAGACTATACAGGTTGAAGGTCATCCTGAATCAATAATTTCCAACCCTGTTACAGGTGCTGTCTACATCTCTGGCCAAGATCTCGCAAATATGCAAATGTTTTATGACTCGCCAGAACGCTTTAGCGTTGCGTCCGAACTAGGTGGTAAATTGTATACAATAGCTGGCAATTCTACATCTGTGAAAGTTCAATCTTTTTCGATAAATCCCAACGAATCCAATATTTTGCTAGTTGTAGTTGGAAGCGGAGAGTTGGAATTGGAGCTACCGAAAATAGTAATCGATGGAGTATACTCGGTTAAGACTGGAAATGTAGAAGTTCCATTCGATAAAATGGAAAACACTAATTCAACTACCATCAGATTCGATGTGTCCGAAGGCTCTGAATCGGTAGAAATTGCCGGCTCAAGAGTCGTCCCAGAATTCGCTGTTATTCCATTGATAATGATGCTATCCATAGTAGGAAGCATTGCTGCATCTTTTGTGTTGAAAAGGCGCTTCTTCTGATCCGGTCAAACTTTTTTAATACATATTCAAATAGTTCAGTTCTATCTGCGGTCTGCTTGCGAAATGAAGGTATTTGCAGACGCAACTCCAATGAAGGCGATCCTATAGGTTCCAATAGTTTAGCTGATTACCGTGTTATCTATTACCGGGTGGATTGCAACCTTCACGTGCAAGAGAAGATGCTTGAAGAGATGTCATTGATCATTATCAATGTTGCATGTATTATTCCCCCTAGTCTCACTGCATCTCGCTGTGCAACAAAATCGAAAGATAATTACGAATGGGTAGAGTCGTCCTCCTATCGCAGGGGACATCAAATACCCACTTTTTGATACGGAGGGTCTCTGCCCATTTAGCGGATGTTTTTCGGTTGTTTGTCAATAGGGAGATAAATTATTAAGTATTTTGATTACAATTCGTTATAATCCTGGCAGTATTCTGTCAATAGTTACTCTAACTCCATATTTTTTCCTTGAAAGTCCATTTCTTGTTGAGCAAAAAGTTACCAACAGCCGCAGTGACCACACCCATGATGAGCGCCGGCTCGTAGCTCAGTTCGTAGCTTTCTGTGAGTAGATATACCATGCCAAGCTGTACGAGAGCACCAAGTGAGCTAAATCCCATGAACAGACCGTACTGAATGGCGGTCCTTTTGCGGTTGAAATCCTTGTCCTCAAAAGTCCATATCTTGTTGAGGAAAAAGTTCGATGAAATGGAGCATACTATGCCAACAATAGTTGCATAGATGTACCAGAGGTCTGGGATGACTGTCTTGAACAGAAGCGAGACGAGATAGTTAACAAGCAGTCCAGTTGCTCCGACAGTATAGAACCTGCCAGCCTTTGAGAGGAACCTGACAGATGCGCGCTTTTCATTTTGAGTTACCGTTCTGCCGTAGCGATACAACCGCCAAACCGCCCTGAAATAGTCGATCATGACAGAAGAATCTAGCTTGCTCGCACCAGCGCGCCTGTTGGTAAATGTATACGGCACTTCCTTGATGCGTGCGCCTTTCGCCTTAACGAGGATTTCAAGTAGCATCTTGTAGCCGATGGCGTCAAACTTGATGCCTTCTATAATACCCCGCTTGAATGCAAAGAACCCTGACATGGGATCGTTGACTTGTATGCCGAGTCCGACCTGCGCTATCTTGGTGGCGCCCTTGCTCATCAGCCTCCGCTTGAACGGCCAGCCGATCACGGATCCTCCTTTTATGTACCTAGACGCGACCACGATGTCATATTTTGAGTCTTTAAGCTCTTCTACCATCTTGGGGATTGTGTGAGGAGGGTGCGAAAAATCTCCGTCCATGACAACTACAATTTGGCCGGCTGCAGACTGGACTCCCGCAAGTATGGCAGAACTAAGGCCCAGCTTGCAGGGACGCTTGATGACCTGGATGCTCAATTTCTTGTTGCTGACTTTGTGCCGGCTTGCAATGTCGCCCGTTCCATCAGGAGAATTGTCATCCACGACGATGATTTCTGCGTGTGCGTCAACAGGAAGTGCCTCTGCTATGGAGTCTAGCATCCTGGTTATGTTTTGAGATTCGTTATATGTTGGAAGGACTATTGACAGCGGTACATTGCCGGTCTTTAGCAGCTCTTCCTGCCTGGGCAGGTCCACAAGCACCAATAGGGATACAGGTATAAATTTTTAGTCAAGAAATATCTGAAATGCCGCGCGTAGTTATGGTAAATGGGACATGTTGTTGCTGTTTGTCTGCAGGCTGAATGAGTGTAGCTTGAAACAGTGATCTAGCAAGATTCACTATCTCTAGTTTTATTTTTATGTGGGAATAAATAGAGACCGAGCTTCCAAGATATTCTCGTTGCCGTGACGAGATATTGGTCTGTGCAATGTTGCGTCCAGATTGGTCGACTGTGGTTTGCGGGATGTTTCTAACCATGTTTGTAACTACAACTGCACAGTCAACGTTTATGGCCGCAAGGCCCAGCTCATGTAGGTGCTTCATCACAGCAAGGTGTCGTGCGGGGCCAGAATATTCTGCTGAAAACAATGACGTCACGCTGTCAACTACAACAAGTTGGGGGACAATTTCTGCTATCTTTTTTACTGCATTTTCCTGATCGTATGTATTGAGTGCCCTTACAAAAGTGATCCTGTCAAGAGCACCGGAAGACCCAGAGATCTCTACAATGCGCTCAGGCCTGAAAGTGCCTGCAGTGTCCACAAAGATCGCAGTGCCGCCATTCTTTGCGCAGTTGGCACACAGGGTGAAGCACAGCTGCGACTTGCCCGAACCGGCCTGCCCATAAACATCAGTCATCATCCCTGTCCGTACTCCTCCTCCAAGCAGGGTATCCAATGCTTTAGAGCCTGTGGAAATCATTGTCAAGGTGTATCGAGATGGTCTTGTCCTGTTATTGCTTGAGCGATGCCCGCTTATGAACCTGCAGGCAAAGGAACCTTTTTATTCAAGCCTCGATTTGTTGAAAAGTGATTAGTTAGATTGTCTTCACCCTCATCACAGCAGCCGAAGCGTCCACTCTCCACACTTCAGCGCGCGATAAACAGGAAGGTTGCTGTCAGGCTCAAAAGTGAGATTGAGTACAAGGGTCGGATGAACAATGTCGACTCGTACATGAACTTGATCCTGACAGATGCAGAAGAATTCAATGGCTCTGATGTTCTTGCAAACTACGGCAAGGTTGTCATCAGGGGGAACAATGTCCTCTTCATCAAACTAGAAAAAGAATTCTAGTAGTCACATATGTGGTGTCGATTTACAAATGGTAAAACGTTGGCTGTTCACCTCTGAGAGCGTGACTGAAGGGCACCCTGATAAGGTGTGCGACCAGATCTCTGACGCAGTCTTGGATGAATTTCTGAGACAAGATCCCGATTCGCGCGTTGCGGTCGAATCAATGACAACAACCGGTATTGTGTTTGTCGCAGGTGAGGTCACATCAAGAGGCAGAGTCGACGTACAGAAGATCGTTCGAGACACCATCCGGGAAATTGGCTACGACAGGCCTGATTATGGTTTTGATTGTGATTCTTGTGCAGTGCTTGCAGCATTGCATGAGCAGAGTCCTGACATTTCAATGGGCGTGACGCCTACCTCAGACAAAGAACAAGGAGCAGGTGACCAGGGTCTTATGTTTGGATATGCCACAAATGAAACGCCTGAGCTCATGCCACTTCCAATTACCATGGCCCATCAACTTTCAATGAGGCTTGCAAGCGCGCGGAAGAGTAAAGAGCTGGAATGGCTGAGGCCGGATGGTAAGTCACAAGTCTCTGTAGTCTATGAGGATGGCGTGCCAAAGCGCATTGACACCGTAGTCATTTCGACACAGCATTCTCCTGACATTGGTATGGCTCAGCTGCGTGAAGAAGTCATCAGCAAGATAATCAAGCCTGTCTGTGGCAGCTGGATTGACGGAAGGACAAAATTCCTAGTCAACCCAACAGGCAGATTTGTCATCGGTGGTCCACCCGGGGACACTGGGCTTACGGGAAGAAAGATAATCGCCGACACTTATGGCGGTATGGGAAGACATGGCGGAGGTGCATTCTCGGGCAAAGATCCGTCAAAGGTCGACAGGTCTGCATGTTACATGGCAAGATATGTAGCCAAGAACGTGGTCTCTGCCGGACTAGCGGAAAAGTGTGAAGTGCAGGTGGCTTATGCAATAGGAGTGGCAGAACCAGTTTCTATATTGGTTGATACTTTTGGCACAGGCAAGCTCCCTGAAGAGGAGATTGAGTCCCGGGTGAGGAAGGTGTTTGATATGAGGCCAGCTGGCATTATAAAGACGCTTGACTTGAAACGCCCAGTATACCGCGAGACTGCAGCGTATGGCCATTTTGGAAGAAGTGGTGACGGGTTCACCTGGGAAAAGACGGACAAGGTTTCGCTTCTGAGCTAATGTTAAAAATGGCCCGGTGACATAGACTTTTCAGTTGCTAAAGGGAAAAGTCGCCATAGTCACTGGATCCAGCCGCGGCATCGGCTTTGAGATTGCTAAGGAATTTGCCACACGCGGGGCCGAGGTAATAGTATGTTCACGCAAGTTAGCGGATGTGGAAAAATGTGCTAGCATGATAAAGGGAAGGGCGTATCCTGAAAAGCTAGATGTAACTGACGCTGGCGGTGTAGTAGAATTCATCCGTCACATTGCGGATAGGCATAGGCGCATTGACATATTGGTCAATAACGCGGGATATCCTTTCGACCGCAAAATCTGGACAAAGAAGTTCCATGAAGTTACTGAAGACGAGTTTGACAACGTCATCAACGTGGATCTGAAGGGGACTCTTAGGCTCTGCAACTCTGCCATTCCTGTCATGATCAAAGGCGGAGGAGGCGTCATCATAAATATCTCCTCTACACCAGCAATATCTGGATATACAGAAGGTGCACCATACACTGTTGCGAAAGCCGGTGTCATCGCAATTACAAAACATATTGCGCTGGAATATGGAACCAAGAATATCCGGGCGTATACGCTTGCGCTTGGAAATATCTCGACTGACGCCACGTTCAAATCGATGACTGTGGCAGAAAGGAAAAAGGCAGCAATGGAAAATTCGATGAAAAGATGGGGTAAGCCTTCAGAAGTAGCCAAGGTCGCAGCAAGCGTGGCAAGTGACGATTTTGCTTTCGCTACCGGAAATACAATAGTGATAGACGGTGGAACGGTGTTGCTATAATGATGTCTGAAGAAGATAAGGATTTGGAACTGGCAGAGAGCGAACAAGAGCTTCCACCAGAAATCGAGGAAAAGAAGAGGAAGGGGGCACTTAGGACAGGGTATACTACAGGAACAACGGCCACTGCGGCGACAAAGGGTGCACTTTATGCACTACTGGGCAACAAGCCAGTCGATCAGGTAACGGTGTCGCTGCCAAAAAATAGGACAGCAACGCTCAAGATCGCGTGGACCAAAGTCGAAGGCAGTGGCAAGGTCACTAGCGCTGCTATAAAGGATGGCGGCGATGACCCCGACGTAACCCACGGCGCGGAAATTTGCTCCACGGTATCGCTTAACGATAACGTAGGTCAGATAAACATTGACGGTGGCAGAGGAGTCGGAAGGGTCACCAAACCTGGGCTGGGGCTTGCTATTGGCAAGGCGGCTATCAACCCCACGCCTATGAAAATGCTGGAACAGGCAGTGCGAGAAGCCGCCGGCGAATATTTGAAAAAAGGCGGCATCGATGTCATAATATCTGTTCCAAAGGGTGAGGAAATAGCTAAAAAGACCGACAACCCTCGACTCGGGATTCTCGGCGGCATCTCAATACTTGGCACCACCGGCATTGTGCTTCCGTATTCAACTGCATCGTTTGCCGCTTCAATAAGGCAGAGCCTGGATATTGCGATAGCAATGGGTGCAGATACTGTAGTCCTTACCACGGGTGGCAGGAGCGAGGACTTTGCAAAAGAACTGTTCAAGCTGCCCGAACACTGCTTTGTACAGATGGGGGACTTTGCCGGCTATTCAATAAAGCAGTGTGCCAGCAGGAACTTGCGAGAAGCGATCATCGCTGGTTTCATAGGCAAACTGACCAAAATGGCAATGGGCATCAAACAGACGCATGTCGCCGGCTCGCACGTTAACATGGGTTTCATGGCGAGACTTGCAGAGGAGTGCAGCGCCCCTCCTAATGTAATCGAAGATATCAGGGCTGCAAACACCGCTCGGCATGTATCAGAAATCATAACCAAGAACAACGTATCGGGTTATTTTGACCTTGTATGCAAGAAGGTTCATGAACAGATGAGCGATTACGCAAAGAATCCTAGAATGCAGATAAGAGTAATCCTGTTCGAGTTTGATGGTAGGGTTATAGGTAGCTACTGCCCTGGCTAGTGCTTTCTATGTTGCTCTTTGAGCATCTCTATCCTGCCCGCGTGCTTCTCTTTGTAAGATGCCCTGCACTGGTTGCAGCAAAAGTACCGCTCAATGTTGGCGAATTTCAGGACTTTGGGTTTTCCGTGGATGGGGCCGTTGCAGAGATCGCATTGTAATCTGACTTTTAGACCCTCTACATATACGTGAAAATGCCTTTTACGTTTCTTTAGCGTCTGCAGGGTATCCCCTAGGTCATCTCTGCTTTTCTTGTCTACTTTTGAAAAATCGATTTCGGGCCTGACTGCCCTTATGAGTCCAAAGTTCAGCAGTCGTTCATATCTGGACTTGACAGTGGGCGTGCTCACTTTGATTTCTCGAGATATTGCACGGAAGGATTTTCTCCCATCCTCCATCAATGACTTCAATATTGCGACATCGGTGTCGTCAAGCTGAACTGGCAATAATTTTCTGTTGGCATGACTATCTTATAACCTTAGTTTGTTCTGATTTCGATTCTGCTGCCTTCGTAATTCTTGTTCATGCTTGTATACGGATATTGTTCAAGATCATAGTTCAGCACATTGCCTTCAAAGGTTCTTATCGCATGTGTGTCGGAATATGCTTGTCTAAGTTTCTCCCCAATGTCCAGGTCATTCTCTAGATGATTATCTGATACAACAATAATCTTTTCCGTCTGGATTGGATAGTAGAGCACATCAAGGTAGTCCCGAAATGTGTTGTCTACATCAAAAACATAGATGTACATCCACGAATAAATTGGGCTTGCGATTATCGAAGTATGCCCATCATCTGCGAGAGATAGAACAAAGGCCGCCGCTTCAAGTTGAGCTGATGTCGTATCTGTGGTTATCAAGAGTACCGTGCTGACAAACCCGAATAATGCCACTGGCAGGAGTATGCCGATCCTTGCGATGTTCCGTTTTGCAGCATTATTCCTTGCTCTGGATGCCAAACTGTTGATCAGCAAAGCAGCAGCGACGCAAAATACGGGTATGATCGGTATTATGTGAAAGTATTGAACATACCCAACAAATGACAGGAAAAGTAGGAAAGGTAAGAGCCACAATAATATGAGTATGTCTCTTTTTATTGCAGAATAAACGATCCCTGCTGATCCAACAGCCAGCAGGACTGGGTCGATGATCGAAAGCGGCACTACTAGGGCACCTATTCTGTCGGAGTCTCTGTTTGCCTGCCACAGCACATCTCTGACCCATAGATCAAATTGCCCTGTGGCAATGCTCTCAAGAGGCCATAGCAGAGGTATTAAGACCACTGGTATTATCCACAAGCCTATGCTCCAGAGTTTTTTGCTGCCGTTTGAATAAACGAGATAACCTACGAGTGGAACAAAGGTGACAATAGGAAGTTTTGTGAATATAGCCAATCCCAAAAAAGCGCCTGACAATGCTATCAGCACATATCTACGCCGCTTATTCCTGCCATAATCGGTTGTGTCAGAGTCTTTCAAATAGACGGCAAATAATATAGAGGTCAAGAAAAATGGCAACAGGATGGAATCGAGCAGAATCCTCCGGACAAACCAGGTGACTGGCATCACTGCAAAAAGGATTGCTGCGATGAGGGCAACTTTGGAATCATAGCGTTTTTCTGAAATCTTGTATATCAAGAATGTGTCTATTATTGCGAGCAATCCCATCAGGACTCTTGGCGCAAGATATAGTGATTCTATGGATTGAACATCTTTAGTCGGGTTCAGAGAATCCGGATACCCAATTACAGCTAGCGCGCCTGCAAGAAAAATCTGACCAAAAAATGGATGATCGTGGAAAAAGGCCTCTTGAGGGGTCCCATATTCTAAAAAATGCACTGCCCTTCTCATATAGATCCCTTCGTCAAAGAAGAGATCTGGAAAGCCTGTTGGATTCCACAGATGAGTGAATGAAGAGAGGGCAAGGGGTAACAATATCGTCAAATGCAATACCTTGCGCGTCCTTGCAACAGCCAACAAATTCACTAGGGATTCAGCTCAAGTAGAAGACATGCACTAATGAATATTATTGTGATAATCTCTATCCAATTGCAAAAGATTATTTTCTCTTGCTTTTCTGCATCTAATGATGCCTAGGACAGCTGTTATTGCCATTACAAAGCATGGGATAGAGCTAGCACGCAGGATAAAGCAGAAAATGCCTGAAGTTGAAATTTACGTCCCTGAAAAGCACAGCGATGGCGGAACAGACATCAGCTGGTTTTCAGAACAGAGCACACAGCTCGTCAGCAACCTATTCAAAACGCATGACGCACTGATCTGCATATTCTCGCTTGGCGCAGTCATCAGAATGATCGCGCCCCATCTGGTAGACAAGAAGAGCGATCCCGCAGTCATTGTGATAGACGACAGAGCAAATTATGTCATCAGCGCACTATCGGGACACTTGGGAGGCGCAAATGAACTCGCACGATTGATATCTTCCTTCCTTGGGTCGCAACCTGTTATAACCACAGCTGCAGACGTCAACGAAACTATTGCCGTGGATCTGGTTGGAAGAGAGTTTGGATGGACCATTGAGAACTTTGAGAATGTAACTAAGACTAGCGCATTCATGGTCAATGAAGAGAAAATCGCAGTTTACCAAGATGCGGGCGAGAAAAATTGGTGGCACGGAACGCTCCCAAAAAACATTGTCGCTGTAAGTAGCATTGATCAGATAAAATCGCCAGAGTTCAAGGCGGGGCTTGTCATTTCTGACAGAGAAATTTCTGATCCAGAGGTCAGGAAAAAATCGGTAATCTATAGGCCTAAATCCCTCGTGGTTGGAATCGGCCTTCACTGGGACACGAGCAAAGATGTTATCGAGTCCGGGGTTAAGACGGTATTCAATGAAAGGGGACTTTCATTCAGGAGCATAAGGAACATCTCCAGCATTAATCGGGGGGCAAGAGCGAAAGGCTTGGAGGAATTTTCAAAGCAATATGGAATACCAGTCGAAATCTATGACAAGGACAAGCTCGCATCGGTCAGCGTTCCCAACCCTTCAGAGACGGTGCAAAAGTTCGAGGGGACGCCTAGCGTGTCTGAAGCATCGTCGCTCCTGAGCTCAAAAGGAGTGCTTATTGTGCCCAAACAAAAGTTCCCTCCCAATCTCACAGTGGCGGTATCAAGAATAGTGTAAATTGACACGAGTGGTTGTGTTTATTGTATTCTATACACCAATTTGTCCTTGTGACCAATTAATTTTAAATAGTGCAACGCTCTATTGTAATTCTGACATGTCAGAACCAGTAATACTGCACTGGGAACGTGTCATACACAAGAACGTGCGGTCAAGTGACGGAATGGATATTGGAAATATCATTTCGGAATCGGGCGACACCTTCACCGTAATGCAAGGGGCAAGCCGTGAGTACAACATTCCAAAATCGACCGTGGATGGTTTTAATGGATCAGAAGTATTTCTTTCGATACCGTATAGAGAAGTCATGATGTACAAGGTAGCATGACTACTGCTACCTTTCTCTATTTTTTGACCTGTTCCGATGCCAATTCTCCTGTCCAATCGGTTGGATGAGTGGAACTGCGCGCCATATGCCCATATTCGCGCTCATAGGATGCATCTGAAAGTATATTCATAGAAGCAAAAGCGTAGTTGCACCATAGCAAGCTGGTCTCCATTTGGGTGATTTCTTAGAGTAGGCCGACCATGCCCGCAGTCAATTCTTGCGCACTTTGCCTTACAACCAGTGTATAAAAGAATGCCACAAAATGGGCAATCTCCCACCACTTGTTGCACCTTTTCTTTATATTCATGGTCGCAATCTTGAATAGTGGTGAAAGCAAGAGATCGGCCTTCTTTGACGATTAAGTGGATCGCAGTGATTGCCGCAATCGCCGGAGTTACAGTATCTGTAGTGGTCATTGTCTTTTCTCTTTATACAGAACCGCCGGTAAGCCCCCCACCCAGTGAGGTTGAAAGTATCAGGCTTGACGAGTTTGGAATAAGGGAACTATATGAGTCTGCAACAACTGGTGGAAGATCGTGGATTTCAACTTGGCACAACGGGGTAGCAAGGACCTTTGGTAATTACGAAAACGATCCCAGTGATCCGTTGTTCATAACCTCAAAGAACGGCGGTGGCATGGGTGACGGTTTCTACCGGACTGAAGGAGACGGTATTCTAAAGATCTCGGGGTTCGCCCCGAGAATGTATGTTTACAACCGGCAGCAGGATTGGCGCAATGTGGAGATAACCCTTTACGCACAGCGGGTGGCAGACACAAACATAGATTGGGCAGGCATCCAAGCATATGCTCGTACAAATCACGGAGCGATAGGTGATGAGGAGGCGAACGCCTGTGATACAAGAGGCTATGGAGCACAGTTGACATACCCCGGCCAGTTTCTCTTTGAGAAGGAAACAAACCATCACAACTCAAATGGATATGCGCAGGTGGAACAAAAAACAATCTGGTCCAGTGGAATGCCAAAGAATACATGGATCGGATACAAATTCATCGTCAGGGACCTCCGGAATGGAAACGTCAAGCTAGAAGCATATATTGATACCACAAACGGCTTGAACGGTGGGACATGGACAAAGATTGCCGAGTTTGTCGACGATGGTACTAACTTTGGTGTTAATAGCAGCAGTTGCGCCCCTGGTGTAAGTGCAGGATTGCCTCTCACTGCGTCGAATGACAGGCCGGGTTCAGAGACAGGGAGACCAAACGTTGCCGTCTATTTCAGGAGCGATGGTGTGGGTAATGATGGTTTACTCTACAAGTGGGCTAGCATCAGAGAAATTGAACCGGCGATGTAGGAACCTATCTTGCTTTCCACAGTCTTCAATTGGTAATCGCTCCTCTGCATGCTGGTCGAGCAAATTGACAGTGGTAACTTGGAGAAACATGATCTTGAGAAGGAAATTGACAATGGTCTCATTCCAAGTTACCTAAATGTTTCCTCACCCAAGAACAATCAGGAATCTAGTGCTTTGATTCAACAGCAGGTGGCTTTAGCCCAAGCCTATTGGCATTCTAGAAAATGACGGATCATTATCCCAGTAGATTGGATGGTTGCAAATCTCCGCGACAATTGGGCTAACTGTTCAGAGACCTGTTCACCTTCAAGACACCTTGGGCATACCGATTGCAACCGGTTTCCAATTTGCAAGAATCTGCTACAATGGGAAGGTATTGTTTAAAATATCTGCATATCTTTCGTCCGATGATTCATTTCCAAAAGGAGAAGAAATAATCCCAAGAAACAAGGTGTCAAAGTACAAGAAAACAGTGATTGGTGGAAGCAAAATGGTATACAGGATATCAGATTGAATCAATAGTGAAAATGCCAAAAAGATGGAGACTATCTGTTGCCTTATACCGCCACGTCCCTGGGATATTTCACCAAGACTATTCCTGTAGAGAATCTGCTTTGAGGGCAAGTGGAAACATCACCCGCTCTTCTTCGATGAAGTGATTTCTCAGGTTCTGGACAAACTTCGCCACTTCTTGCATGGCTTGCTGCTGGGACATTGACGCAAGCATCGGCATTGTCTTCCTGATGAAATCTGCAATCCAGTTGTGTTCTTGTGCAATCTTGATGGACTCTTCTGACTGTCGTTTTGCTTTGTGCAAGATGACCCTCATGATTCTTGCTTCCTCCTCTACTGCATGACGTACTATTGGCCCGCTCAACTCCTCTAGGATTTCCATTGAATGTTTGTTGAAAGTGTCGGCCGCTTCTAACTCTGCCAGCTTGGATTCAAAGTGCCTGTGTTCCTTCTGCAGTCGTTCTATCAGGTCCGGTATCGGCTCTTCAAAGTTTATCCTGAAGCTCATGTCAACATTCCTTCTCGCTCTTATGCGTTCTTCATCTGCCTTATGTCTTGGCATGGCACTCATGCCTAATCGGACAATCTTTTTTTCGTCTTTGGAATAGCTCATGAGATGCCCTTTTGACAATGCCATTCCAGGGGCAATCCGCATCCTTTGGGCAAATGTGGGTGCGCGAATCTACAAAGTGACAATACCACACATTGTGGTTTGTGCCCACAAAATCAACTCGCTTCTTCAAACTATCCTATCTGCTGTCTGCAAGATGGCGATCTTCGTGCGATAACGACGCGGTCCGGTGGATCTTGCGTAAGTCGCGCTGGAGGGCATGCAGAGCAGCAAGACCGCAGTTTATGCAATATGAGGAGTGCAGATATGTGTCCACGCCTGCAAAAGCTTGCAAGAACTCCGATACAATCCTGTGGTGTACTATTTGTACAACAGCATTCTGAATGTATCGTGGCATGCTGCGGTGATGCTGAAAGACTGGCAAAAGCCGGCAACCAAGTCACGGATCAGGGGAAACTTTGCTAGCAGCGTGCATACTGTCGAGCTTCCATTCCAGTCAGATAACTTGGAGAACGCAAGGCAGGAAATTCTGCTGACCATTGTACCATACGAGCCGCATGGAGGCACCCGAAGATGAGCTGGATCGCGTTGCTATAGTCAAGTTCGCTCTTAGCACAAGGAAAGGCACCTAGAACAGCATCCATCACTTTTCCGGAACATCGAATTTCCTATGATGATGGACCTCTTGACTGACAACTCAGTTTGCTTGAAAGACATTCAGCGTGACTTCGTTGCAATTAGCTTCTTCATACTTGATTGATAGCTCGTTTAGAGTCGTTACAAAATTGGTTCTTTATTCATTCACTACCACAAGATAAAAGGATTGGGATTAACAAGCAATTAAAAGCAAACACGTCGCATCCCGATCAGTTATTAGCAATTCTGACCATATATGTT
>JBIQJB010000030.1:9593-23234 GCA_044507735.1 Nitrosopumilales archaeon | reverse complement strand
CTTTGGCATATATCCAAAATACCAGCCGCCAAGTGTTACATAATGCGACGGATTTGGAACCATGTCTCTCTGGTAAAGAGACAATTCGCTGCTAGCCAAGTCAACAATATAGTGACCGCTGTGCTGCTCTTTTCTTAGCATCGGGTGGCCAAAGCAATATCTGGTGGGGCTCATTGACCCATTCTTGACAACAACATTTTCTACGTTCAGCGCTTCGATTTTTCCGAGATCCGAGCCATCCTTCAGGCAGACGGTCCTGTCAAGCATGCTGATCCATTCCAGGTTTGGCAGACCGGCACTTCTGTCATTTGCATGATAGTGGTCATTGTACTTGATCTGAAACTTGTCGTCGTCCCCATGCGGCTTTGTTGCGAACAATCTGCTGAATGCGCGCTTGACCGACATCAATAACGCCATGGTAGAACCATCATCTCTCCTTCTCAGTGGTGTGGCACGCGCCGCCTATAGTCGTAGTATTGCTCTCCAATCTCAAATGGGTCATCCATCTTGGCGGGCTTGCCCGATACCGTGCTCTTGATGAGGTTTACAAGGAAGATCATCATGCCCGCTGCGACTACCCATGCGCCAACCGTCGATATCTGGTTCATTATGATCAGAGGCTGCACTGGAACATAGTCAAAGACACGCCTTGGCTGGCCATAGAGCCCGAGCAAGTGCTGGGTGATGAATATCAGCGCCACTCCAATGAACATGAGCCAGAAATGCACCATAGCGGCCCTTTCGTTGTACATTCTCCCGGTGATAAGCGGGAATAGATAGTACACAAACCCCACGAATGCGTGTGTTATCAGGCCCATGAGGAACAGGTGCATGTGCCCCACCACCCAGTAAGTGTCATGAGTGAGGAAGTCTAGCGGCATGGCGCTGTTGACAACACCACCTGCTCCTGCCAGGAAGAACAGGACAATGCCACCAACGGCAAATGTGATGGGTGCCCTGAACCTGATCCTTCCGCCCCACATGGTTGCAACCCAGTTGAAAATGTGCATAGCTGACGCTGGCACTGCTGCCAGGGTACCTACCATAAAGACAGTCTTTTCGGTAAAGCTCATTCCTGTTGCATACATGTGATGAGCCCATGATGCAAATGAAACGATCGTCAACAGGACAAAGGCAACAACCCCTGATTGGTAGCTAAAGACAGGCTTTCTTGAGAATTTCGGTATGACCTCGTATATGATACCGACTGCAGGCAGCAGAAAGACATAGACCTCCGGATGGAAGGTAAACCAGAACATGTGCTGGTAGGCCAGAGGGTCTCCGCCCATTGCGGGATTGAAGAATCCGGATATCCCGAGCCTGTCGGTGTACGTCATGATAAGCGCCGCGGCAAAAGAAGGCATGGAAACGAGGATTATCAGCGAAGTCGAAAGAATTGACCAGGTAAAAAGCGACGTCCTCATAAGCGGCAGATCCGGATGCTTCATCTTAAGTATTGTAACGATAAAGTTGATCGAACCAAGTATCGACGAAATGCCGAGTATCTTTAAGCCAAAAATCCACATATCCGCTGCCGGACCCGGTGCTCGCAGAATGGAATATGGAGGGTATGCAGTCCACCCAGTATCTGCAAATCCAAGCCACACCAGAGCAGCTCCCACAGGAATCATCCAGAATGCAACAGCGTTCAGCTTAGGCCAGGCCATGTCCTTGTACCTGACCATGATCGGGATCAGGTAGTTGCCAATGCCGGAAGCAAACGGGATTACCCAGAGGAAAAGCATTGTTGTTCCATGCACAGTAAATATCCTGTGGAAAGTGTTGGAGTCTGGAATTATGTCTCCGCCGCCCGGGAGGAAGAGCTCGCTGCGTATGGCAATTGCCAGTGCGCCACCCATGAAGAACAGCGTGAGGGAAAAGATGATGTACAAGAGACCGATGTCTGTGTGGTGCGTCGAGAAGAGGATTTCCCAGAGCGGGCGCGGCTGACGGACTTCCAGCACCATGAGAATCACCTACTCTGCCAGCATTGTCTTGGCTGCGCGAACGTATGATGATGACGACGACTGGGACGTGTCAATGTCAATCAAAGCCCGCATGGCGACAGCGTCGATATCGTTCTTGTTAACGCATCTCACTGTGGAACAGATGATCATCACAATGAATAAAAATCTCGGCAACCCCTCTTCGATAATAGAGTTCTTCAGCGAAGCGACACATATTGTCGCGCCGCCAATCAACAATCAATCAATCATCTAAAGAATCGCCAGCTACGAACTGAAAATTCTATCCTCATAAAATGTCTGAAATGGTTGCGACACTCTTGCCAAATTGCACGCCGCCGCATGGGCAGTTATTTGCATGACCCGGTAGAGAAGGTGTCAAGGATAGAGCCGCCAGGGAACAGAAAAGCCGCATACAAGATGTTAGAGCGCGGCTTTTTTCACCGCCGTTATCGACCTACTGAAATCAATGCAAGTATTTTCTGCGCAGCACCCGCGCCATCTTTGATTCTATATTAGCAAAGATTGATACAGAAATTGTATTCGTTAAATGCATGGCTAACTGGAGAAAGTCCTCGCCAATTATTATGCGAGACCTGCTCTAACGGACAGACCCAAACTCGAGTTCCACTCCACGCCTGCCGTCGTAATTGAAGGTAAAGATCTCGTCGTCAGTGAGAGGGATGTGGGAAACTTCTGTCTTGCATTCTGGACACGTGAAAATGTCGTGCCTCCGGATATTGATTGCAGAGGCGGCCCAAAAGCAAGAATCGCATATAAGAAACTGGCGGGAGAATCTTAGCGAGGTATCTGGTTCACGAATCTCTAGTACAGATGCCACTACCATCCTCAACGTGCATCTCAATATTAAAAGGGCATGCATTGTTGTACTAAGTCTAGACCCAATAGCAATGTTATAGATCCTGATCCTTGGAGATCAGTCTGTCCCCTGCCAGCGCACCGATTACGCCCATGGCTGCAGCAGGCGTTATGACAAGGGGCATCAGCGTTCCGAGCATTTCAAAATAGGCATTTGCGATCATGCTCGGCCAGATCCGCTCGTGGCCGAGGACTACTCCGTAGGTGTATACTATCAGCGGGTAGTAAAGCGTAAGGAAAGCGATACCCACTATGGCACCGGCGGCATACAGCGACACTTTAGATCTGGAAAACGACAGCAGCGCATCAGCCGCGGCGAACGGTATTATGTTGACAAGATAGAACGGAATCGTCGGGACAAGGGCACTATTTGGTATGATGGAGGCAAGCATCCCTGTCACAATGAATGCGGCTGCGACTGCACTCACCACGCCAAAGCGCCTGCCGGAGAGCGCAGAAGAGGTGAATACCATGACAGACATCATGGCGGGGAATGCAAGCGTTGCGACTGCCACCCCGAGCACCGGGTGTGGGTCGAAGTTGAAGTAGTCCGTTTTGGAGAAGGGTAACGAGAACATGTCCACTACTCCAGAGACTGCCAGCCACACCGGCAGAACACCGACCAGGATTAGGGGACGTGCAAGACGAAACTCTCGAAAGGCCATGCTGCCGTGTTGCACCATGCCCGCCAGGGCACCGATGCTGCTCACCACCATGCCGCTTACCAGCACAAAGTGGGGAGGGCTCAGCAGGCCGTCAAGGCCAAATGCAGAATGCCACGCAAAGTCTACAGGACCTGCGGTGACCAGCAGAATTACGCCGGCTACAACCAGCTTTATGGGCCGGGAAACAAAGCCGGCGCTCCTTGAAGTAGAATAGAGCGTAACTGCACCTGCTACCACTCCCCCTACACCAGTATAGAGCACAGCATGAGGAGGGGCGAAGAATGTTTCAGGCTTGTTGAGCAGATGGTTATTGATATCCCAGCTTCCGCCTCCAGCTGCTAGCAAAACGCCTATGCTTACCAACACATAGCCTACAAGGAGCTTGGAGCTGGAGCCAATTATGCGCTGGACAGGACTCTGCCGGGTGTAATTCATTGCCACATTTTCGCACACTCGATAATTAAGGCTTTGTCACCTGCACGTCGTACACCCGCACAAACTCCTGCTGGTAGTCAACCGTGCCCTCAGCAGGCCAGTGGGCGCCGTCCCAGCTGTGGGGAAAGGCGACTGACTTGACAAATATCAAAAACCTTCCCTCTTTCTCGGGCTCCACCTGCAGGTTGATGCTATAGCTGTTGCCGCCATTCCAGGGACGGCTGAATGCCTCCACAGACGCATACTGTGCCTTTACCGTAACTGCAGATCCGCCATACGCCGATCCTACATCGTCACCAGCGCTTATCAGGTTAGGAGTCTGGTCGAAATTGTGATCGATTATCTTGACATTGCTGTCAGTCCTTGTAAGGTTTGGAAATCCAATGGAGACGATCTGCATGTCTGCGTCGTCGCCACTGTTCGTCCCCGCGACTGAAATGACAAATGACTGTCCGAGTGATATCTCTGTCGCTGAAAGGCTCACGCCTGTGACAGCGGCTTCAGGCCTGCGCGGCTGTATCTGGTACGACTCTGGAATAACGTAAAGTGTGAGTGAGAAATACACCAACAGCGCAGCGGCAACTGCGGCGCCCAGAAGCATTGCCCTTAACAAGGTGTGTTGCATTGCTACACCTGTCACCTATTATTCTTTGGCACAAGACTAGCCAGCCAGGTTCTGCCAACTTCTATGGACGTTGGGACATATTTCCTCAGTGGAATCTTGCGCACCTCCGTCAAGCTAACAGTAGCTACTTAATTCTTGTCCGCCCATTGATGTTGTCGTGTGCCTTCACGTTTGTTCATTTTCTTATGACAAAGCATCCTTACGGTTCTGATAAGTATAGATCAATCTATGACTATTGGAGTGTCTTGCCAAAGCGGCAAGAACTTTCGAATGCTATTGAGCTAATTGACAAGATAAGAAAGGCCCTTGTGACAAATGTTCCTGCTATGGAAGAATTGGACAAGAAATTAGTTGGCCTAGATTTTCCCCTGACGAAAACAAGACAGTTCGATATTTTATGCTGGACAATCTGGAAATGGGATATTGTTTCTGAACAAGAGAGCAAGAATCCAAAAGGCGCGCCCTCCAAAGGTTCCAAGATAATATCCAGATCCAGCCATGCTTGGAAATGGCCCTGTTAACCCCCCTCCTCAAATGCGCCTCGATGCGCTTCGTGTACTTTAAAACGAGACTTAGTTATCCTTTCAGGGGCTTTCAATGATGAAGGCGAAATCATTCTTAATAAGAGCAGTTGACCTTCTCCTCATTTCCCCACCTTCAAGATTTCACAGATTCCACACATAACTCCATATCAACAAAATGTGAAAATACCACCTGTGTGTGATCCTGCATGTGGCAAAGGGGGCATACGTGCTTGCAGTTGCCGTGGCAATCGCGGCATTGGTCCCAGTCTCAATAGCCTTGAGCCCTTATGCTCCGCAAGCCGACAGCAATGATGGTCCGCCCCTGGGTGTCTACGACGGCGCCGCCGAAAGCAGGATCTTTGATGCAGCAGATGATGCAGAGTCTGTGCAGGCAGAGGATGGCGGCGGTGAGATCAGGAGGGACTACCACGACATCCTAGGGGCCAGCGTGGTGAAGCGGGGCGACGCATTCTTTTTCACGATCAACCTTGCGGGCAACCCAAACAACAGTCAGGAATACGAAACGATCTACCGCTGGCAGATCATCACCACAAGCCCTGTGACCAACAGGATGCAGCAGTACACAATCATGTTCCCGCATTTTGCGACCGGCGACTCCTCAACAGATGGCTGGTATTTTGCAGTCTATGACGCTACCGTCAACACATTCATTCTCCGGCCCGTCAAGATAGAGGACATGCAGGGGAACAAGGTAGAGTTCCCAGTAGAAGACCTGTACATCGGCAGCCCTTCGCAGTTCAGTTACTGGGTAGAGGTGCTGGCTAGGGTCGACCCCTCGCTTGGAGGGACCAGATACCTAGTGGATTATGCCCCCTGATCAGACCGTGCCTGGCGCCGTTGTTTGCCTGGCGACAGTGATTTGCTTTTCGATTGCAGAGCTCTCGCCTGACACTTCGTCGGTGATGATATATTTGATCAGGTAATCACCTTCTGGAAACGGCGACTCCTGCGTCAGGGACAGCTCGAGGAAAAGCTCTGTGTTGGGCTTGTGTGATACTATGCTTCCTGCCGGCACGTCTTCGATAGACTGAAGCGCAGTCCCGTTTGCATCCGCGATGATATAGTCGGCAGTCATGTTCATCAGGTACAGAGGATTGCCTTTGTCGTCCAGAACCCGCTGGTGGCCATAGCCCACAAGCTCGACGTAAAGCACCATTGGTTCTCCGGGTTCAAAGGTGGTTCCGTGCTCCTCATAGACGCCATACCCTGCGGCACTAAAAGGCTGGACATACGTGTTGAAAGTGACATTAAACGCGGTCCGATTCCACACTGAAAGATATTGGTTCTTTGCCTCGTCAAGGGTCATATTTGATGCAGCGGTGATATTGTTTGTCGCGGCTGTTGTTGCCGTTGTTGATGACGATGGTGACGTTTGGTTTTGAGCCAGTGCAGTACCTGAAATTCCAGCGATGATGGCGGCAAGAGCGACTACAGAGGCTACAACTACTTTGGAATACATCGCCAGCAAGATACGCGCATAATTCTTAATCGGTTGGATTGGATCTACAGTAAAGAACTTTCATAGGAAAGAGAGGAGAAAGGCGCTTGGCGATCCTGCATCAACGACCTTGTTACAGCCCATGCCGTTAAAGTCGCGTTTTTTGCCCGATGCAGTTTTGTCCGCCAAGCGCCACGGTCAAGCCATGGCTTTTGACGTCATCACCATATATTGGCAGGAATTGCATAAAAACATTTTGTTTGAATAATAATTTCCATTATCTACGATACTATCATCAATTCTCTAATTGTCTATGATGCTTTCATGTATTTTCTAGATTCCATACATATGATTTTTTATCGACACCTGACGCAACTGGTTTTCACGGGTTTACGAACAGCCTTCTTGTTGTTGTTTTTTCAACATTCCAGCGCACTCGAGCCATGAAGCACCTATTGCAATGGCTCTTTGCCGAACAGGGGCGCCCCATTTCTTGCAGGATACCACCATTAGCAATCTTAGGGAGATAGAAGGCAAACAAGAACTTCGTGTCGTTTACGCGCAGGATGGAGATTTGCTTCTCATTCGCAGTCGCAGTCGCTTATCAGAAAATCATATATACATACCAGACATCTAAGCCGATGTTGCCAAAAGGCTACAGCAAATCAGAGACTTCGGTTCACTTCATGAACTACCATTTTGTCTGGTGTGCAAAGTATAGAAGAAAAGTTCTGGTTGGCAACATTGAAAAGCGATTGAGGGCACTGTTGCTAGAAAGAGTCAAGGAAATAGGTTGTAAACTAGTTTCTTTGGAAATAAAACCGGACCACGTCCACATATTCCTCGAAGCACAGCCAATTCACACTCCTAACAGAATTGTTTCCAATTTGAAGGGTTATACATTTCGCATTCTGAGACAGGAATTTCCTGAGCTGAGAACGAGGTTGCCAACCCTCTGGACCAGAAGCTATTTTGTATCGACATACGGTCATGTTTCAATGGACGTAATCAAAAAGTATGTTGAAGAGCAGAAACGCGAAGTTTGAGCAACGCACGCAAGATGCGAATTTTAGTTTCGTTCGACAAGATGGCAGCGAGAAAAAAAGTGATTCTGCCTGAAGGCGTGGTTGAAACAAAAACCATAAGGAATGAGCGCGTGATTCCAATCGCAGATAGTTTGCAAAAGAAATTGCAGCTCAAGCCACTTGTGCCAGGATTATCATTTTTCATCATCATACCATTTTTAATGTCCGGCATCGCCACTATCAAGAAGACAAAGAATTGGCGTCGATCCTAAGCGCAATAGTCTCAAGACACCTGGCTGGCTCTGGCTGTACCAGGGTCCTATCAGGAGACGGTGTGACCTCTCCTGACCTGAGCATCAGAGGCATGTCGGGCATTTTTGAGGCAACGTCAGTGCAAGACATGAGGGCCGCGAGAAAAAGCATGCCAGCAATAGGGCAGGCTGCAAGCATAGCCAAGAACCTTGACGAATATCAGTTCCGCATGTGCTCGCTTGTTCCGTCGCTTCCCGATAATGATCAGCGCAAGATGATGCTTCAAAAATACAGAGTCGCTGCAATAGCAGCCTTTGCAAGGCTGGCTGCCATCTTGAAGAACCCTGAGCAGGAGAGCCTTGCGCAGTGGAATGCATATGCCAGACCAATCATGGAAGGGGCGTCAGATGCGTACCTGAAGGCTACATCAAACTCCAACCTTCAAGTTGCAACCAGAAAAGATGCATTCGAGTTTTTCGGAGTGCCTGAAGAGAGAATAGATGAGGCACTAGCGGCGTTTTACGCATGAATTAGTAGCCACACTCTCACTTTACCACTATCGCCGAACGTTCCTTAATAAGGTCAAAAACGTTTAGTACAATAAACTAGAACATCCATTCATAAATCATAAAGACGCGGAAGTGAAGGCTAGGCTACACAACCCTTGAGAACCATCCGTAAGGAGTGTCCGAATTGCGGAAGGTCTGCGTCCGAGGCCGTCTGCATTGCAGAGCACGAAATTGAAAGCCGCTCTGCAGTACTAATTTGCCAATGCGGGTATTTCAAGGAGGTACCGCGCAGGGAAATACCACGCTAGCAAGTTAGCCCTTCGTTTCTTTTACACCAGTATCCTTTGCAACGCCACCACAAATAGATCTGCTGCAGCTTCAGCCATGTCTACAAATATCCGTGTGTTCGAGCATCACGAATAATTTTGGAAAAAAGTCAAAAGCATAAATGGGCGGCGGGATTTTGCGTAGTGATAGCGGTGATAGCAGTCGCACTGGTGGAGCCTCACGGGCACATCAATGTCGGCCACGTTGCACGACTGATGAAGAATTTTGGTCACAGAAAGTTGTACTTTGTCAATCCGGACTTTGACATGGACGAGGCTGTAAGATATTCTACGCATGGCAAGGGCATCCTCGCGTCTGCAAAGACAGTCTCTCTAAAGCAACTGAGGAAAAAATTTGACGTGCTCGTTGGAACGACTGCAATACAGGCCACAAGCCGGCTCAACGTCCTGCGCGAATCCATTTGCGCGGAGGAGCTGTCCAGAATAGTCCACGAAAGCAGCGGCAAGAAATTTTGCATACTGCTTGGCAGGGAAGCTTCGGGTCTCAACAACGAAGAGTTAGCGATGTGCGACCTCGTGGCGCTGGTTGACACAAAAACAAGATACCGCACAATGAACGTGTCCCATGCTCTTGCTGTGATCCTGTATGAAATTTCAAAGCAGGAGCCAGGGTTGCCGGCAAGAAAGACAAAGAAGAACATGAGGCCTGCGTCGCAGTGTGACACTGACCTTGTGCTCCAGTATGTGGGCAAGGTTGCAGATGCCAGCAATTATGACCTTCACAAAAAGCCCCTGCTTGAGGCGGCGGTCAAAAAGCTCCTGGCAAAGGGCACTCCCACGGAAAAGGACGCCATGCTCCTAGTCTCACTCTTTCGAAAGAGCCTGCTTGCGATCCAGAGAACGACGAGTGGTTAATATTCTAGCGGTTGCAGCATGAGTGCATGCAAGGATTGCAAAAGACAAAGTGCGCCTCATGCGGCGTCATGTTCATGTCCGAGAACGGTTCCAGCAAGTGCCCCTCATGTGCGTCGATGTCATCATCTGGCGGACACCACGGCATGGGTGGATGTGGCTGCGGTGGCCATCACCACTAGATAGAACAATTTTATAATTTTGATTGGGGATGAACTGCCGACCCGCCCAATGCACGTCATTGCGGGCCAGCGCATCCCTCTTTTTCTTGTGTGTTTTTCCTCGTTGCTTACTTTCGTACGTTCAGATTACAACCGAAATGCGTGAACGCTTCATCACCTGCAGCTTTTTCGGGATCGCACGGTTGCAACTGGCCGGCTAACCTTGCCATCCATTGACGGCTGTGTGCTCCGGCCCGTGCCATCCCTGTTTATACCGCGACATTTCCGTTACCCTCTTCCCTTACAGCACCCTCAGCAATATCTCTGCGCTCAACTTACGTACGTACGTCAACATCTGGGTCTTTCCTATTCAGCGCCATCAGCCATGGTTTTTCATTCGTTGCTGTCTGCAGGTGTATGTTGCGCCATGCTTTCGTTTTGCGCAACATCCACTGTAACGATTGTTTGAAAAATAAAAGAGTCAACATTTTCAATGCTGCAAGTTAGCTTACAACAAAACGGGTAAGATTTATCATGGAAATGGTTGCGAGAAGAGTGAGATAGTGAGATAGAGAGATGGAACACTACGAGCTGGCACCGGGGTTAAAGATCTGCAGGGTCCTCAACGGCATGTGGCAGGTTGCAGGGGCGCACGGGCGCATCAATCCGCAGGCCGCGGTGGAGGACATGAGAAAATATCACGATGCGGGATTTACCACGTGGGACCTTGCCGACATTTACGGCCCAGCTGAGGATTTTGTCGGAGAATTCAGGCAGAGGCTGCCGGAAGACGAGCGGCAAAAAATGCAGGCCCTTACAAAGTGGGTGCCAGAGCCCCAACGGATAACAAAGCAGATCGCGCAGGCAAGCATCGAGCGCTCGCTCAGGCGCATGAGAGTGAACGCCCTTGACCTTGTGCAGTTCCACTGGTGGGACTACAACAACCCGTACTACATTGACGCGCTAAAGTACCTGTCGGATCTTAGGATCGAGGGCAAGATAAGGAACGTCGGCCTGACCAACTTTGACACAGAGCGCATGCAGATAATGAAGGACGCAGGCATCCAGATAGTGTCAAACCAGGTGCAGTATTCGATTGTCGACCGCAGGCCCGAGGTCAAGATGGCGAGATTTTGCCAGGAAAACAAGACTAGCCTGCTTGCCTACGGCACCATCTGCGGCGGCCTCATGTCAGAGCGGTATGTAGGAAAGCCTGAGCCCCATGACCTTGACACTGCAAGCCTCAAGAAATACAAGCGCATGGTAGACATCTGGGGAGGATGGGAGCTTTTCCAAGAGCTGCTCTCGGCGCTGGACACGATAGCAAAGAAGCACGGGGTCAGCATCGCAAACGTGGCCACGCGCTATATCCTCGACAAGCCTGCAGTGGCTGGAGTGATTATCGGCGCGCGGCTTGGGATATCAAACCACATCGATGACAATGCACGCGTCTTTGGCTTCAGGCTTGACAGCGACGACAACGGCAGGATCGAAGATGTTTGCAAAAAATCAGACAACCTCTTTGAGGCTATCGGGGATTGTGGCGACGAATACAGATAGGTGTCTTTGACTACAGGGTATCCTGAGTTATCGCAAAAAACAAAACCTGATTTGAGAAAAAAGGAGGGTGTCGACCCCAGACCTACTGGGATAGCGGTTTTACCACCGCGTCGATGGTGTACGTCACGGTGAATGGTTCTGAGCTTCTCTTGTGGAACACAAGCCCGCTCCCAGTGAATTCAAACGTGCCAGATGCAGTCGGCACATCCCCCAAGACATAGTTGTTGTCCACAATGCCTGTCAGGTGAGAGTAGGTTATCAGGGTGCCATTAATGACAGCAGTAGGCGGCGCGCCGTGCTCAGCGTCAGGTTCCTGCGCTGGGTTGTACACGTGCAGCACTTCTACTTCGATGGGCTTGCTTGCAGTGAACGTGACCCTTCCGGTATAGATCTTGCCGTCATCTCTCAGTGGCAGCGCAAACACAACCGCATGTGGCAGGTTCCCCGTATGGGCCACGGGAGCGGCGCTTGACATCCGGGTCTCCTGAATCCTGTAGATAACCTGGTTCTGCTGCTGTTGTTGTTGCTGTGCAGTTGCGCTGTTCTGCACTATCGCTGCTACCAGGGTGGCTGCCAACCCGATTGCCAGAATAGCTATGGTCATTGTTGACCGTCTCGTTGTTTCCATGGAGCGGCTAGCATTGCAGGCAATGATATAGCTTGCGACAGGCAACCGGAACTGCAATACTCTTGCCTGCCAACGATTTAATTCGCGAACTGCAAATTAGCGGATGAGGAGGAAAAAGGTGGAAAGGGAATGACAGAACACATCGCTTGCGAAAACTGCAAGGACAAAGAAGCAGAGGTCTTTACAGCAACCGGTAACTATTGCGTCGGCTGCTGGCAGTTAATGACAGAGACGGGAGTCATCGCCTGAGCTGGAATGATTCCCTCTCTTACTTCTTTTTTGGCTCACAAATAATCGTCGTCTGACTCGGCCTGGTCCCTCTGCTCGTCAAGCTCGTCAAGCCACTCTTCGCCGGATTTCATTTCCCATTTCATCTCGATTTTTCCCGGCTGTACGAGAACGTTTCTTATCCGAAAGACAGCCAGGGGAAGTTTTATCCGGCCAAGAGCATCCACCTGCTCGTCGGAAAATGTCTTTTTCCCAACCTTGACCCAGCAAAGCGCTGCAGGGTTGGCAAGCATCACTCCTTCGTATTTTTTCTGCTGTCCCACCTTGCATGCAAGGTAGTCAAACACGTAAGAGTTTCCATCATCATTAACTGGTCTTGAAGAAATTTCCCTGATTTCCTGGGCGATCTTGTCCATCAGCCTAATGCTGACCCTATGAGGACCTTTGTTGAAAACTAGGACGTTGCTGTCACTGATGCGGATGTCTTTGAGCGACACGTGTGCCCACCCTTGCTGGTCGCAGGCTTCCTTGTAATACAGTTCGGCAAGAGCGGCCTTTAGCGAAGGCGTGATCTCTAGACTCTGGCTCGAACTCATATTCCAGCCTGCCGATCAATAGAGCGGGAATAAAACTCTATTCAGGAGACCAGATAGTTTCGCGCCGGCCGCCGCTGCCGCCGCACTCGGTGCACAGCACACTCCCAAAGCCCTTGCAATCGTAGCAAGTGTTCCATCCCGGAGAGACCTTGCCGCTACCTCCGCACTTGAAACAGGTCTTCCTGCCATTGTTGCAAAATGTGCACTTTTTCCATACTTGCTTGCTTGACATGATCTTACTACTACCAGGCTTCCTTGATGAAGGACATTCGTATTAAGTATCGCATTATAAGGCTAGAGCATGCGTCGCGGAAAGTCCGCCTTACCGCATTCTTTTAAATAGTTGTATCTCGCATGGAGCTCGCCTTTGATTGAGGAAAAGAAGCACAAGATTATTTCGCCTTACTCGCTTCTTACCCTGCTCGTGCCAGTTGCCGGCCTTTTGATAGTCCTGGCTTCTGGGAATTTGCTCCACCTCAATTACGTGCACGTCCTGACTGGAGGCACGTGGACTGGAATCGACCTGTTTATGGGCATCGTTATGAGCCAGGTTATGAAGGGACTGGACCCTCAAGCGCGCACGCAGGTAATCAAAAAGCTGGTGCCAGTGATGCTATTTCTGATGCCCGCGCTTGCGGCAGTCGCGATAACTTCTGGCATAACCCTTGCAGGTAAGCTGGGCATGCTGGCGGTTCCATCACCCACGATAATTGCAGCAGCGGTCATTGTCATAATTCTCTCCGTGCAGGGATTTGGGATGCTCATGCCCACAGAGATACGGATATTTCTCGAACTCCAAAAGAAAGAGCCCAACAGGGACAAGATAATAAGATGGGGAATGAGAAACATCAAGCTTGCCGGGAGCCAGGGAGTCTTTCAGGTAGCTCTCATATTTGTGATGGCAAATCTCGCAATGGGGTTCGTATAATCAT
>JBIQJB010000030.1:3322-9493 GCA_044507735.1 Nitrosopumilales archaeon | reverse complement strand
AGCGATGGCGTTGTCGTAACTGTAGAGGGCTTGAAGACGAGCTACACATCTGGCGAGGCGGTCCATTTTACGGTGACAGCGAGAGGCAACGGAATATTTTGCCCAAAACCTATCGCAGAAATCGCAAAGTCGGAAACTGGTGAAACTATTTGGCTAATAAGCGGCGGAGCGCCATGTCAGCAAGACCATCCACAAGAAATTGACAAGACATGGACAATGCACGACATCAGGGATGAATGGATTCCACGTGGACCGCTTTTTTTGGATAGTGCGGAATACAAGCTGATAGTTGAATACAACGGCGCAACTATTACTCAAGATTTTGTTCAGGAATAAGAGAGGATGAAGGCTCTAAAGAAATTGTGAGCATCAACTAATCCAATAATTGCCATCGCCAAGAAGAAGTTGTGCCCAACCCTCAGCTCGGTAGCAGGGTTTTTGGCATGTGTATCAAGACCACATTCTCTGCAAGATGACCTGCCAAATCATCAGGGTCTCCGCTTCCGGACGCTCAGAGGTTTTTCCTTCACATTTCGAAGGTTCCGATCTTCATCGCGTAGACGCGGACTCGTGGACATTGTCTGTAAATGTCGAACAATTATTTAAAAGTTCCCTTTTTTGGAGCGAACCTCCCCTTTGGAGACTTTTCTAGTGAATTTTATCAACTCTCTCCTATAATGGTATAACATTAGATGTCAACATCGCAGAACCTGTATCCACAAATATCATAGGACCCGTTAGCGGAAAATGGAGTAGGGCTGTAGTGAATCAGGCTGCTGGCATATCTACAAACGTGGATAATCAGAAGGGTTATGCAAAGTTTGATGGTGCAACACAGCACAAGTCACAGGTGACCCAAATGAAGCTGCAAGAGTGTGATACGATACAGGAGTGTGTATAGACACATGCGACGCAACAACATCTACCTAATAGCAGCTGGGGCAGGATCTGCCATACTTCTGGTAACAGTAGCAACATGAATAGCCTTGCCTAATGTACAAGTCACTATAACTGACGAGAACTCGCCAAAGAGGCCAGATGTAGCGATCTCTGTTTACGAGATCACCGGCGAGGGAGAAGAAATTCCAGTTCGAGACCGAACCGTTGTGATAAGAGAGGAAGCCACCACCTTCAAGGTAAGACTGGAATCGAACGATACTGTAGACAGAGAGTACCGATTCAGAACATTCGATGGAGATGATCCTGCAGCAGAAAGTTTAGCCTATAGCAGAGTGCAACTGACAGAAGATGCTAAGGGCTTCCCCAAGGGACTCACTGCCACATTTGACGACAGTGACAGAGTAACATTGAGGGCTGGCGAATCTGCAGATAAAACACTACGCGTATCGATATCACCAGAACTTGCCCCCGGTAATTACAAGATCGGCATACTTGCCATAACCACGAGTGGGACTACAGAAACAGTCGAAGTAGGAGACGGACTCGTACACATAGTGGAAATCGAGGTGAGATGAGCTGACCTCTCACATCTCGCTCTTCTCAATTCTTCTTTTCTAAACTTTGGATTGGCCAGAGTCGGTGATTCATTTCTTGTCTGAAGCCGGCCGGTATTCCCTGTTGTCCAAGACGTACACCTAGTCTTTGGGTTTACTACCCCTAGTTTTTTTATTCTTATCTCCATTTAAAAAGCTGAATGAGTAAAAACTCGATGGCATATGTACTAGCAGGTGCTGCGATATTAGCCATCACAGTCTCACTAGCTATCATATTCGCCACAACGCCCCAACTAGTAGCTTCTCAGAAGCCATACACAAAGATAACCATACTGGACGTACGCGACACATACAAGGTTAATGAACCTGTGGGATTTTCTGCAACTGTTCAGGGATTTGGCATTTCATGCGATACTTTAATTGCTCGTATAGAAAAGCAAGGAGAACCGGATTATCCGGGAATACAATGGACCGAGTTTCATCGATGTTCATCGGAAGCAATGCCAAGCAATTTCAGTTTTACATTTTCTACAGATACTACCAAAGTTAATGCCACTCTAAACCAGACTGGGACATACATTCTGACAGTTGCGTTTAGGGATGGACTTGAAAAGAAAGAATTCACAGTTATAGAATAAGCAAGCAGCAACAAATTACCTCTGCTTAACTTTGCAACGAGTAAAGATTGAACCCAGTGGGCCTGCCGGTCCAGCTACAATAATTGCCGTTCAATGATCTTGTGTGGTCCTTTCTGAGGTCAAAATCCCATCAATGACAGGTCTATACATGTTGGTATGAGAATAGAGAGTACATCAGATTAGTTCGAACTTGCCATACCTTATTTGTATCGGGATCCCATCAATATTCTTCTCAGTTGGAAGATTGCTTCCGTCCGGAACCACCTTGTCAGGGTTCACAAGAATGACGACAGTCCTGTTTAACATATCAGCTTCCACGGATTCGACAGGATTCTCTCCAATATACTTCCCAGAATCCTCAAACACGTATTTGTCGGCAAGATCTTTTTCGACAGAATAGATCTTGCTCTCCAGAGCAGGATCCACTACAAACAATGCTTGGTTAAGCTTCTCTATGGAATTGATCTGCTCTATAATTTATGCTATCTTGTCCCTGCTTTCCTGGATCTTCTCTTCTATATCTTGTCTCTGCTGTTCGGAACTTGCGTTCTCCAGCTGCTGTTCATAATCATTAATTTTCCTTTCTTCTGCAAACATGGCGCCTAACAATGCATCTAAATCTGCAAGATATTGCTCGTTCTTGGCGATTCTTTCTGCTGTTTGCTCTCCAACCCGTTGACTAACTTCTGCTGCTGTGACTAGCGGAGATTGTGGTGCTACATTGATTAACAGAACCAATGAAAATATGACCGTCGCAGAAATCAGCGCAGCCTTTTTGAGGCGGGCATGCGACTCGCCCAGATCTCTATATCTGAAATATATTATAAAAATATTCACGATAGGATATTCAACTTGGAACAGCTGGGACATGATATGAATCAAGTCTACCAGGATAGGAAGCGTGCCTCAGCAAATGCAGGCTAGGACGTGTTCGAGATCTGAAAAAGCTGCAAAGCAGGCGCTTCAACAACTTCATATGTATATACCATATTGTATATACATACACATGGCAGCCACAGCAGCGGCGGCAAGAAAAGTCAAGTTGCAAAAGGTCGGCAATAGCCTTCGGGCTACCATTCCAAAGGACGTGGCAGAAAGGCTTTCGCTAAAAGATGGTGATACTGTAAACATCATGACCGCTGGCGATGACGACAGAGCAAAGATAGTGATAGAGAAGGTCGAAGACGACATTCCAACCATGGCAAAGTTCTATGGTGCGCTGATGGTGAAGGAGGTCAGAAAATGGCCAAGTCCAGAAGAGATAAAGAGCATCTGGGAATAGACTCGGATATCCTTGTGGCATACCTGGTCGCTGCGCATCCAGACCACGACAAAGTCTCTTCTCTACGCAACAGAAGCCATGCCCTAACTCCAACCGTGATACACGAAACCTACCACACTTGCGTATTCAAACTGAAGGCCAACCCGAGGGATACTACGCACTTGCTTCTGGAATACATGAGAAGGTCACTTTTTCTCAACACAACATATGGTACAGTAGCGTTGGGATTAAAGATTGCCAGGGACCACGGCATCGGCGGACGTGACTCTCTTATCCTAGCGTCCTACCTGATGTCCGAACACATCGGCAAACTTGTGACGCTTGATAAGGCCTTGCTAGAATTAGGAAAAGTAAGTCATGGCGGCCGCAACCTCAAGATAGTATCGCCAGATAGCCTCGTCCATTAATTCTCTCTCATTCCATTCAACGTATTCTTGCAACCCTGTAGTTCCCCTTCACAGTCAGCAGCACCCTGTACCCTCTCTCTTCCATCAGCTTCTTTGCTTCTGCGGCGTACTGGTGTGGCGGGAGCGCGACGAGCATCGCCTTCAACTCTTCATCTGACTTGCCTGACAGTAGCGTCGCAATTGAAGCGTCGTCATTGCCATGACTGTCTGGCATAGAACTGTTATCGGCTCCAACGGCCTCGACAGAGGATTCTTCATTGTTATTTTCATTGTAGAAATCGCCTTTGAAATTGTGGTGGTTAGGTAAGTTATTATTATTATCATCATCACCATTTTCACCTTCTTCCTCCCTTGTCTGCCTGCCCTTTACAAACGCAATCGCCCTCATCTCTTGTGGCGATATTCCCCCTGCTCCCGTGATGCTCCCGTCGTCAGCAAGCACCCCGAGCTTTTCCCGCCTGAACCGCTCAACTTCTGCGATATCCATAAGGGATATGCTGTACGTGTCAGCAGGTATACCCCTCTTTTCAGTGAGGAAACGCCTTATGGCGTCCTCGTCACTTTTCTTGAAAACGACGTACTGCACCTTTAACCCCTGCTCCCTGTTCTTGTTGTAGTTCTTGACAACCTGCTCTTCTCGGTGCAGCGGGTCAGTCTCTACCTCTATCGCGGTAGCTTCGCCCCACGTGGACAGGTCGTGCCGCCTTATCTTCCTGCTGCTGCCGCCGCCGCAGCCACAGTCCTCCTCTAGCTCTTCGTACCACTGAACCTCGTTCACCACTACAAGGTCTGCAAGCTCCCCGTGCGACTCTCCAAGGTCCATCCTGCAGAAAGTGAGTGTGTTCCAGAACGATTCGGCCAGGTAGATGATGGCAGCCCTGTGCTTCTCCTTTCCTGTGCGGGCGCCTATCATGCTCGTGCTGAAAAAGAGGTTGTATGCGCGGTATTCCAGCTCGAACAGCTCGTGCTCTGTGCCTTCCTGCAGGACATACTGCTTTCTGACAATGTGAGCGAGCCTCAGCGCTTCAAGGCTCTTGTCGAGAAGCTCAGGGTCTACATCCTTCTCACCACAGTGCCGGACAAGCTCTTCGTAAATCCGGCGCTTTGTCATCTTCATTTTGCGCAGCAGGTATACAACCTTGATGTCAATCGGCAGCCAGTCAGGCACAATTCCGGACTTCCGGCTGGCAGCAACGTACTTGTCCATGCTGACTTCGGTTCCGAACTTTTCAACGCTATAGCGCGCCCTTTCCTTCCAGTCGCCTGCGACGGCGTTCTTTGCAAGCACCAGCTTTGTCACGGCTATGCCCGTAACGGGCGGCTGTGCCTGGCTGTAGAACGCAAAGGTGTTCAGCGAGAGCGAGGTTATCTCTCCCGGCGGCAGCGGCATTACAGTCTCGAACACTTTTGCCGTCGCCAAGTCGGACTTGAACAGGATTATGGTCTTGCACAGCGCGCCAAAGCTCTTTTGCACATCGGGCGGAAAGTTGTTGATCGTCTGGCTTGCCAGTGTCACCTTCACGTTGAACTTTCTGACAGTTGTAAGGAGCGACTGCAGCTCTTCGGCAGAGAACCGGTGCGCCTCGTCCACGTACAGGTAGAAAGGCCGCCGGTCCCTCCTCTCGACATCGACGCGCCGCATGGCCTCGACGTATACCATGTTGAGCAGTATCGATCCGACAAAATTGGCGATGTCGTCAGACATGCCGGACGACAGGTCGGCTATCACCACCATTCCCCTGTCCATCGCCCTGCCCATGTCAAAGCCTGACTTTTTCGAGTCAAACATTGCCGCTACCAAAGGCGTGGTCAGTATCTTGTCCAGCTTGTTGTACGCGGCAGAACCGGCATCCTTTTTGTAGTTGGGAAATACGTTCAGCAGAAAGTTCTTTGTGCCGGGGCTCTGCACCACGCGCGTGACTTCTGCGAGGTATTTTGACGACGATATCAGCTTTGACAGGTCCCACAGCGTTGCACCGTCAGGGAGCTCTACTATGGCGTTCACGCAGTTGCGCAGGATCGCCTCGATCCTGTCTCCCCAGCTCCGGTAGTACATGTTCTTTAGCGAGTTGACAAAGTTCATGGCGACTATGTGCCTCTCCATCGCGTCCTTGCATTCGAGTGGGTTGATCTTTACTGTCCGGTTGAACCACTGAGGGCTTGCAGCATTGATGTATATCACGCGGTCCATCATGTCGTCAGGGATCGCAGCGAGAGTCTCACGGGCAAGGTCGCCGTGCGGGTCGATTATCATAAAACCCTCGCGCCGCTGGATGTTCTGATAAACTAGCTGCCCTATCGTGACGGTCTTGCCGGCTCCTGTCTCGCCGAAAATTCCAATGTGCACCCTGTCTTTAGAGTAAATGCCATAGGCCCTGCTGTAGTTGTTG
>JBIQJB010000030.1:1685-3222 GCA_044507735.1 Nitrosopumilales archaeon | reverse complement strand
CGGCATTGTGCGGCGGGGTATCACCTTCTTTGCCGCAGCCTGGAGGAAATCATACTGTAGCAGCGCTGTTGCTATTGTTATCAATCGCACTTTTTTCGTCGTCCCTACTGCTGTCAGATATGCCTGCGGCGAAAGGTGACACGGTTGATGGCAGTAATGGAGAATTGATTGTGATACCGAGTAGGCCTCCTCCGCCTCCACCATGCAGCGTTTCGGTAAGCATGTCAACTTCCCAACTGATGTATAACGGGCTGCCAAGGAACAACCCCGACGGCACGTACTACCCGGGCGACGCCTTCTCGGTCTCTCTCGCCATTGTCTCGTCGCACTGCACGAGTATAAGCACTTCCATAACAGGAGGATCTGGCATCAACATAGCCTGTCCAAGCTGCACAAACACGCGAGTTGACGTTTTGCCTTCCGCCTCCCCAGGTTCCTATACTGTCAGGGCCTTTGTGTCTGGCTCCGGCCCCGGCGGATCTGGATCGGCGGCCACTTCAATTTCGATCAGGGTCGCAGATCCCATGATAACTGTCACAGCAACTCCTGCAAATGTCACAGACAGCGACGGGTACCTGATGCGAAATGCCGACGGCACGTACTACATCAATGACGCGGTCGCGCTAAAGTATGAGGTGGACTACAGGTTCAAAGATGCACGCAGGGGAGTTATAGAGCCGGAGGTTATCAGGGTTCACCCTTATCCGCATATCGCCGACATCGATTGCCCGCAGGAGTCATGCACTCTCGTGGTGCCAAAGACCCTTGCAACGTCTGAGTATAGCGCGCAGTATTCCTACGCCACAGGAATTGCCGTAGCAAACGCCACAGGGCAGCAGGGACTGGGAGAGAAGGAATTCCGGTTTGACGTCACGCTCAAGAATGCGGGCGCGTATACGAACATGCGGAAATCATACACGCATACCATCTCGATAGTGGACTACAGGCCTGTATTTGCCAGTACGTATCCATATCTTAACCTCAAGGACGATATTGGATCGGACATGTACGAGCACAGGCTAACTATTGGTGTCCACTACCTCGGCTCTGTAGACGCATCTGACGGCAGCATAAAGCCGCTGCGCAGGGCAAAGGTCAACAATTACACGAATGATGTGACTGCTCTGGTGTTCGGCACAAACACCACTGCCGACATGACAAAAGATGCAGAACTAACATGGCTCTTCACAGAGCATTTCAAAAATTCTACGGAGACAGGGACAGGAAGGGGATTATCATCAGTGGGAATAGTATCCTCAACAGAGCAGGACAAAACCGCAATGATAGAGCGCGAAGGGTATGTGAAGTTCGTGTCCAGGATGCTGGGCTATGTCCCGAATACCGGTCCGTGGATAAGAACAGCCAATCTCACTGCATCGCAAGAGTTCCGCTCTGTAAACTTTGGAGGCAAGAGCAGCACAGAGCTGTTCGGCGCCAGTTACCGGTACCCTGACCCCCGGCTAACAACCAATATCGTCACTGTCAATGCAATAGACGAGAACAACTATACCATCGACAGACCGGTCATGATCACCAT
>JBIQJB010000030.1:0-1585 GCA_044507735.1 Nitrosopumilales archaeon | reverse complement strand
GACGCGTTTACATAGCCAGCTACTGCGCCACTCGACAGACCTGTTTTCTTTTGACTTACACTATTCTGTAGACAACATAGTTCTCCGAGATGAGCACTGCCGAGGTCAGCGTGTTTGGCGTAAGTGCTATCGTGCCCGCTCCAGGAGGCAGCTTTGGGACTGTCTGGCCTGACCCATCCAACAGCCTCTTTGTGATAACGTTGCCGTTGGCCCCGTCGTAAGCATACGAAATGCCGACTTGACGACCGGAGTTGTTCATGACGTCTATGCAGAGGTCGCTCCCGCACGTGTAGGTGCCCACGATTGTTATAGATTCGCTGGTCATCAGGATCTGCTTTGTGGTCTGTTCAGTTATTCTCGTTGTTGTCTGTGACGCGGCAGTGGCCAAGTAGCCGGTGACGATCGCGCTGGCAGCTATTGTCGCTGCCGTCAAGATGATGAAAGAGATTACCTCGCTTACCATGATCCTGTGTCAACCGCCGCCGTAAACGATACTGCTACCCGCGCCATTTGCATCACCATCATCGCTATCTCTTTTTCTGTACGTATCAAGGATGGTCCTTATCTCTGATCGATAGGCATACGCGCCGATCGCAGCCACGGTAGAGATCACCATCACAGCAAGCACCGAGTAGTCGGTTACATACACAGCCCTTACCTCTACGATTTCTCCTCCAGATCCTGGAGCAGCAATGATAATGGCCGGTCCCGACCGGGAATTGGCGTCCTGCATGTACACATAGTTTGAGTCATACTCCCAGTGCGAGAATTTCTCCACCACCGCAAACCCGAGCACCTGCCGGTCTGGGCCTGCCTCTATTGCGGCCTGCTGGCCGGGGCTGTAGTAGCCACCGCCGCTGCCGCCCGTCACGGCAAGCAGCACCTGGCGCTCATACAGGCCGGTGATGCGGTCTCCTGAATCCATGGCGCGACCAGTGTACGCGTACCGCGTGCCGTTGTTATCCGCTGGCTCTGCGGCACTGCCAAACGTCACTGACCGAGATACAAGCGGCCTTTCGTCCAGCACGTATGGCGTGATTCCAGAGATTGTCTTCTGTGCCTGGCCCTGGTTAGGTAAGTTATTATTGTCATCGATGCTGTCAACGGTAGAATATGTGATGGTGAACGGGGCGTGTACGGTGGCACCCGTCCCATTTGCAACCATCATCATCGTCATCCCTGCCGGCTGCGGCAGAGCATCTATTGTCAATGTCTCATACTTTGCTGCGGGTATGACCTTCTCGGCAGTCGCAGCCACCCACCCCTGCTTTGTAACGGACACCACGATCTTTCTGTCGCCTTCCGCGCCTGCAGGGTAGAGCGCCACTATGGCCACGCCTTCATCCTCTCTCATGTCCACAACCTCTCCACGTACTTCGCCGGATACTGACACCTTGGCTCCTGCCACGCTGGCCGTCACTGTCATGTTCACCTGCCTCCCCAGCTTGAGGATGTCTGGCCAGTCCACGTGTAGATCTATTGCATTCATCACAGCCTTCATCCTGACAGTCTCGACGTACCTGTCATGAATGAACACGCTGTCTATCTCCTGCACGCCTCCAGACATTCCTGCGTCCCCCCGTCC
>JBIQJB010000029.1:0-23728 GCA_044507735.1 Nitrosopumilales archaeon | reverse complement strand
AGGTGAAAACGTAGGAGATACGATCAGAGCAAGCGAAGGCATCAAGACGGCGATCGTGAAAGAAGAGACAGCTGCAGAAGGATTCCTTCGGGGCGTGACTGCCACACTGGTCAAGTGAAAGTAAGCAACAATATGGATAGTCTGTACAATTTTTGGTTTGCTTTCCGAGGTGATCGTGAAACATTTCACGGGCGACGATGGAGCAGTTCTGTCAAGGCGCCTATACAAGGAGAGCCAGCCCATTTTCCGCGCATACCAACTCTCCCAGTATCGCGCCAACGGATTTAGTTAAGGGTGCTACGCCGTACTCTGACCCATTTGTGATTGTTGTGCTAGATAAAATATTTTTTGGCACATCAGAAATATTGATGATTACATCAGGTCTGCGAATCGACAGTGGGCCAAGGCTTGCCGAAATGGATCGAGCAGACATATCTAAATGAAAAGTTTGTCCAAGTTGAACTTCTGATGACCGTTGATGGTCCCAATCTTGTGCTCATGCTCATGTTCTGCAACGGTACTGGACTGCACTGGCAATTCGATTGATAGTATCTCTTCAGTTCCTCTTCATGATCATGAACTCGCTTCTCGATCTTTCAGAACAAAAAGAAGAGTTGTTATCCTGACCTGTATCCTGCGATGCTGGAATCCTTGTCTTGTTGCCGCCCCTGAGTTGGATTGATGAAATGTACGCTTTTTCAGATTTTGTCCTGTCCTCGTCATCTCATCTTCCAAGATATGCCTTGACCTGTGGTCTGTATAGGAGGTAGATGGTTACTGCACCTATGATGACACCGAGTGTCCTGCCACCATTACTGGGAATAATGGCAACAGTAAATGCATACCACACCATGCTGATAATTGACAACACTAGAGCGGTGGTCCAAGCCCATCGTCGGCCATTCAGCATCCCAGATGCCGCGATAAATGTGACGATGGCTAGGGGAATAAATGCAGCTCCAAGTGCAATGCCGAAGCCCGGTATGGAAGCTTGATCAGCAGATAGATTTTGTCGTGGGAGATCATCAATGGTAGATTCTATGAGCGGATGCAATAGGGCGTCTTGGGCAATAAACCCAATTCCAAAAACAAGTCCGGCCACTCCTACGATTATGTTGACAGTTGCAGCTATTGTTGCTCCCCGCGGACGAGATTTGGATGCACTTTGCATTAGCTTTTTGTCACCACCACTGTGCCCACCATGTTTGGATGGGGTTCGCAAAAGTACGAATACTCTCCTTCTCTGTCAAAAGTGTAGATGAATGATTGTCCCTTTCCCATCAATTCGGATTCGAAAACGCCATCCTTTGCAGTTACAGTATGCCTGCCAGAATCATCGTTTAGCCACGTCACAGTCTCGCCGACTTTGATCTCAACAGGGTTCGGGCTGAACGAATTGCTTCCAGAGTTGGCGACTATTTTTACTACTGTTGAATTCTCAGGGATGGATGTAACGATGGGCTGTTGTACTGAATTTCGAGATCCCTCCGCCTCACTATTCGTGCTGCCGGACAGAAAGTAAGTAGCCACGACCGCACCAATGATTGTTGCAATCGATGCGATCACTATGGCAGTCTTGTTGACCATGACAAGAATAATCTGATTTTTTGTTTTAACCCTTGTTTACCCATCCTACGTAGTTTAGTTACGTGCATGCTTATTAGACTGCGTGTTTGAACGAATAAAGGGCTGTGTTAGCCATGCATCAAAATGCCTGCGGCAATTGAGTCAAATTGGTACACGCACACCGAGATAGAATTTACATGAGAATGGACATAATAATGCAACTAAGCGAGCACGGGGAGCTCAACCAAAGCCAGCTAATGAGCTATTGCCGGCTGAACAATGTCCAGCACAAACCAATTGTCGATGAGCTAGTTGAGAAGGGACTGATAATCAGGTTCGAAGAGCCGTGGGGCGAGCAGAACAGGATAATCAAGTACAGGGTTTCAGAAAAGGGGAGAGAGATTGCAAAGAAAATATTCGAACCCTATGAACTTCTATTTCCAAGGAGTGAAGACAAGAAATGAAGGCATGTAGGATAGCTATCGCCCTCTTTATACTTGAGAGAAGCGGAGGATCGATTGATGAGTGACATGACTGACAACGGCAGTAGCAGCAAGAAAGCGACGGAACCTGAGCATTTGCCAGAGATGCTGGACAATGTCATCCGCCAGCTGGAGTTTAACAGGAAGATAATAATCATGATGGTCATTTCGTTTGTCGTCATCGTACCGATAATCGCATATCTTGGCCTTCTGTCACAGTCAATTGCTGGTGTTGGGGTATACATCCCAATCATAGGAGGCGCTGTTTTCCTAGCATGGCTTGGCGTAGGCATCAGACAGTGGATGGTCTTTTCAAGATGGTTACGAAAATTTCGGCTGTACAAGGAAAGGCAGAAAGAGCTTGAAGAACTTCTAGATTTTGAGAAAAGTGATGAAGAAAAGAGTACTAGTCCCAATTGATGTCAAGAGACAAGACGTTTGCAAACCTGCACATCGTAGTTAGCCATGGCTTACCAAGGCGGATGGGGTAAACCAACTAGGCGGGGAATTGCTACCAGGCTTAAATAACGAGCGGGGCAATGAAACCTGTGATAAACATAATCAAATCATCTTCGCATTACCATCATGAAGAGGATTGGCTTTCCACCTACTGGCACTTTTCCTTTGCCCACTACCAGAACCCACACAAGATGAACTTTGGGCCGCTGCGAGTATTCAACGAAGATACCATCAAGCCGGGGACCGGCTTTGGGTTCCACCCACACAGGGACATGGAGATCGTGACATATGTGATCGATGGCGAGCTGGAGCACAAGGACGACCGGGGCAACCACGGCCTGATACAACCCGGAGAAGTGCAGAGGATGACCGCAGGCTCTGGGATAATGCACTCGGAGTACAACCACTCAAAGGAAAAGCCGTTGAGGCTTTTGCAAATTTGGCTGTTTGCAAACAAGCGCGGACTTGAGCCGTCATGGGAGCAGCGCAAGTTTGACAAGAAAGACAGGGCCGACAAGCTGCTGCCAGTCATAGTGCCCGAGGGAACAAACAACGGCCATGCCCTCCACATCCACCAAGACGCAGCGATCTATGTCTCTTCTTTATCGGCTGGAAGCAAGGTGGACCACGGGCTGGCAGGCGACCGCAAGGCGTACGTCTTTGTCATTGAGGGCCAGATAGGCCTGAATAATATCTCAATGAGCACAAGAGATGCGGCCATGGTCGAAAAAGAAAGCGCTATGTCTATACGGGCGGACAGGCCTACAGAGCTCATATTGCTTGACCTGCCAGAGAAATATGCGGTCAACAAATAATGATAGTGGCTGCAGCGTGACCATGTTGCGTCAGAGCCGGTCGATTAATCTCAGAGGAGGGTGATATTAAGACAAGATGAGAACAACATTCAACGTCCTTGGAGTGGCTGGGAGCATACGCGACGGGTCGTACAGCAAACAGGCGCTCCAGATAGCATTAGAACATGCAACAAAGCACGGTGCGCAAGTGCGGCTCTTGGAAATAGACAACCTGCCGCTCTACGATCCAAATGCACCGGCATCAAAAGAGGTGGGAAACGCAAGCGAATCGGTAGCTTGGGCTGACGCAATCATCCTGGCGTCGCCAGATTACCATGGCTCCATGTCCGGCGCGCTAAAGAACTTTCTCGACTACTTTTACGAAGAGTTTGCAGGCAAGCTCTTTGGCTACATCGTTGCGTCCCATGAGAAAGGCTTGACCGTGATGGACCAGATGCGCACTGCGGTGCGCCAGTGCTATGGCTGGAGCCTTCCCTACGGCGTATCCATAAACGGACCTCAGGATTTCTCCGATGGCAAGATCGTAAACCCGAGGATAGCGCAGCGCCTGCAAATGATGTCACGGGACCTTGTGGTGTACGGAATGCTAATCGGCAATCAGTTCAAGCAGGATCTAGGATCGAGCGAGCAGGACACTTTTGCGGCCCGATACCGGCCATAGCAGCCGCAGCAGGAGTTCTAGATAATTTTCATATGACACATCTGGAAAGTGTCCCTTCAGACTTTTTTGATATGACCCGGCTTCCTATTTTGTATCTGCAAGTGTTAAATCTGATAATATGACGTGCCCTTCCGGTGAATTAGAACGCAGTACCAGACTCTATTTAGAGCGTTTGCAATAGTTGCCCTGCTTGGCACTTTTGCATTCAGCATAGCCGGCTATTCTCTTGTAGCTGGACAGAATATCACTGGCACGGCCCCGACAGACAATGTCACGGCATCGACCAGTAATGCTACTACTACCGCGAGCGCTGGCAATGTCACTTCCATGGACAACCAGACTGCTACTACCGGCGCTGGTGGAACTAATGCCACGGCAGCAGGTGAAATCAATACGTTTTATGTCAGAGGGCTAATCTCCAGCATCATATCAGACCCTGCTAGCGGGGATAATGCTTCTGCAGAAGTAGTAGGCGGGAGGTTGAGCATCGATGTAATTGACGGCGAAGCGCGGAAGGTTGAGATCAACATGATGATGTCAAAGCCTGATGGCAGCGATTTCCATACAGTGCTTGTAGACAACTTTACCGCAGGGACGGGCGAAACTGCCACGTCCAATGCTACTGCAGGCGGCAGCAACATGACTGCTGCTGGCGGAAACACCACCGCTGCGACAGATGCAGGCAATGCGACCAATGTGGAGAGTTTCATGCAGATCATCACAGGCGGTAACGAGACTGGCAATGCGACTACTACCACTACTATAGGCAACGTGACCGGCAACCAGACAGCGCCTCCGGCAGTGACACCAAACGCAACTGCGCCAGCGGAATCCGGAACCGAGACTGCTTTTGCCCAGGCTACGCTTGCTGAAGATGGTACCTTTGAGATTTATGGCTCGGCCAACGTGTACCTCGACAACAACCTGCAGTGGGAGAACGTTCCAATCACGATAGAAAGCACAGGCAGGGTCGTAACCATCAACGTGGACAATGATTCGACCGACAACCACTTCAAGGGCATGCCAATCTACGGGTTTGTTACTGCGCTAATAGGGGAAGTGAATGGTGAGAGGCAGTCTGTACTGCCGCCTGAGCCCGGTGCCGAGACACCGGCCGAACCACAGCCGATGGCTCCAACCGCGCCAGCAGCCCCCAATGCTACGGGCGGCATGGCCGCTGCACCTACCGGCAACGTGACCGGCAACCAGACAGCGCCTCCGGCAACACCAGCAGGTAACGCGACAGGAAACGAGACAGCAGGAGCAGCATCAGCAGGAAACGAGACAACAACCACAACTACCACCACCCCTGCTCCGGCAGCTGGCCCAAGCGGTGGAGGCGGAGGAAACACAGTCGAAGTATCAATAACATCTGGCTCCACGAGCAAGACCACCGATGCGTTCGACCCCAACCCTGTTGAGATCAGCGTCGGAGACACGGTGAAGTGGACCAATCACGATACCACGCCACACACGGTGACCTCGGGTACCAACGCCCAGCCGGACGGCAAATTTGACTCTTCGCCAAACCTCAACCCGTTGCTGGCTCCGCAGCAGACATTCGAGCACACGTTTGAAGAAGCAGGCGAATACCCGTACTACTGCGCGGTCCACCCGAACATGGTCGGAACAGTCAACGTGAGCTGACCGCCACCCTACTTTTTCAATTTTTATTGTCGCTCTTTTTGATTGCTTGTCGCACCTCCGCCCCGCTGGATGAACATGAAATTGTTGTCCGCAGTACCCTGCGTATATGAGGATAACACCGCAAAAAATACCACCAAACAGCCAGCGACAAGGTCTTTCTAGCTGCCAACCCCGTAGGATGGAGGAAAGGAAATGTGTTGTGGCCTCTGTCCGCCTGAGAAGTGAGAGAGGCTGTGCTTCAGTCATATTCAAAAGCTTCTGAATCAGGCAGTCATTTCCTTGTTGTCGACGCCAGTGGTTGCCGGCTTTGGCGGGGGAGGCAGCTTTACGAGCTTGTGCTTTGGGTATGCAAGGTAGTGCCTGGAGGCGCCCTCTCCGCTCAGGTCAATTTTGCATTTCAAGCAACGCCAGCGTATCGGCATATACAGCAGTCTTGATCTGATGCGTTAAATCGCTATGTAAACCTTTTATCAGAAGAAAGGATGGGCTTGGGCATGCAAGGGCTGTGACCGGGTTTTCCAATAGCCGGTCAATTTACACCCTGACTTCCAATACAATGACATGATACCCGTTCCCGAAGAAGTGCTTGTAAGCGCTGTGGACAAGATCAGCAAGAGCGTAGTCAACATCGCCAGCGTTCGGATACTGCAAGACCACCTCTTCAGGGTGTTCCCTGTAGAGGGCGTCGGGTCCGGAGTGGTGATCGACGAGAAGGGCTACATACTTACGAACAACCATGTTATCGATGACGCGGAGAGGCTCAAGGTTACCCTCGCAGACGGCAAGGTGCTGAGGGGCAAAGTCGTCGGAAGCGACGAAGCCACAGATCTTGCCGTGATAAAGGTAGAGGCAGAAGAGCCACTGCCGGCAGCAGAGCTTGGCAATTCAGACGACCTGAAGGTCGGCCAGATTGTCATGGCAATCGGAAACCCATTTGGGCTCACTGGAGGGCCAGCTGTCACAGCAGGAATTGTAAGTTCATTGAACCGTACAATACAGGTAAGGAGTGGCGGCGTGCTTGACCTAATTCAGACAGATGCCGCGATCAACCCAGGCAACTCCGGAGGGCCGCTTGTCAACACAAAGGGTCAGGTGGTTGCAATCAACACCGCCAACATGCCCTATGCGCAGGGCATTGGCTTTGCGGTTCCGGTGAATACTGCCAAGTCAATACTCAAGGAACTGATCGAAAGGGGCAAAGTTGCCAGGCCGTGGATAGGCGTCGCATCAATTAAGGTCACTCCACAGCTTGCCCGCTACTATGGGCTTCCAGTTACCGAAGGGGCGCTGGTTGCCCGGGTAGAGCCATACAGCCCCGCCGACGATGCTGGATTGAGAAAGGGTGACATCATCGAGGGGATTGATGGCAGCAGGGTGGAGGATCCATCGCAGATAGCATCGCACGTGCGCAAGAAACGCGTGGACGATCGGCTGACTCTGACTGTCAATCGCTACGGGCGCCAGCTCCAGGTCCCTGTGCAGGTGGACAAGCGCCCATGACCTGCTATTTTTTTCCTTCTAACGACAAAAACGCTCAAAAGCAGGGACTACAATGGTAATCCTAGTGTCCGATTTTGATTCGATGGATGACTTGATCAGAGAGATCGAGAAAGGCGAAACGAACATAGTGATTACAAAGGACGTTAGAAAATTCCGCAAGCCGGTGACAGTCATTTCTGGCCTGCAGGACGACAAGAACATCAAGGGGGTTACCCGGCAGCTCAAGACGAGCATAGGCACAGGAGGCACGTTCAAGGATGGCCAGATAATCCTCCAGGGGGACCATCGCGAGGCCACAAAAGATCTTCTTGTAAAGATGGGCTTCAAGGCAGAGTCAATAGAGGTGTACTAGTAGCATTTTGCTTACCAACTCACAGAATGGTTACTTTATGACTTATAACCAGCGGAGCACATGATAGTGATGCAAGTGAAGAGTGACTCGGAGCATAACAATACATCTCTCAAGGAGGAGGGGAGCAGCCAGCCAGAGGCTTCTTCTCCAGTGAGTGAAAATGAGGTCATTACTGGCAAGTCAGCTCAGGTGCTGGTGCAGGAAAAAGAGCCACTCTCAGTATTAGACGATTTGCACAACAACGATAGCAGGATTTTGTCCGCGCTGAATGAAGAATCCGGGTCGAACTACTCCTTTAAGGGGTTGATGCGCAAGGTGGGACTTCACCAGCAGAGCTTGTCAAGGGCGCTCCGCAGGCTTGAGGAATTGGGGCTTGTGGAAAAGTCGCAGGTCGGCTACCGCCTAGTCAAGGGGAGCGAATCCGCAGTTGCAAGGATGGATTTACGCAGGCCAAAAGGCAGGGAATACATGCAGCTATTGCAGACCTACATCCCGCTAAACATCAAGGCGTTTGAAATAGTGAGCCAGCTTGTTGGCAGGTGGTTTAAGAACCTCCGGTGGCTTGGCATGATCGAAAGCGACACAGGTTACACTCTTCAATGGTCCAGCGAAGATGGATCGTTCCAGATAAACCTCCGCATGATCTCTGACTACATCATAATCGAGACCAACGCGTCGACCGAGAAGGAGAAGGTGGAGGCGATGGTAGGATCATACGCGATATACGAGCAAATAGCAAGAGTGATGCAGAGCAAGATCGGCGCGTATACAGACAGGTCGCTGGCATTCAGCCACAACAACTGACTGACGCCTTATCGATCGTTTTTTTCTAGCTTCGCCTGTCAGTGACGGCAGAGAGCTTTTTCGTTTCTCTAGCACCAACCTGTGAAGGGCGAGAAAGCACTTCGACGACCATACCAAAGAGATGCCGCTATCTGTGACCGTTTTCCGGCATTGCCGGTCAATTTACACCCTGACTTCCTATACTATGTCAACATGACAACGATCGTGGGCATAAAGACACGAGAAGGAGTCGTGCTGGGCTCTGACAAGCGCGCCAGCAAGGGCTTTTTCATCGGGTCAAAGATAACACAAAAGATAGCCAAGATAGACGACACACTCGCAGTTGCGATAGCGGGTCAGCTGTCAGACGCAGAATACCTGATCAAGGTGGCCAAGGCGGAGCGCCAGCTGATAGAGCTCCGCAGAGGGTTCCCTCTGACTGTCAGAGAATCTGCCAGGCTGATCGCAAATCTGGCATACTCGGGCATGAAGAACTACCAGCCGTACTTTGTTGAACTGCTGGTGGCCGGCGTCGACCAAGAAGGCGGGCACATCTATGCAGCAGACATGAGCGGTGCCATAACCAGCGAGGACTTTGCTTCCTCCGGCTCGGGGTCGCCGATAGCATACGGTGTGCTTGAAAGCATGTACCACAAGGAGATAACGAACGAAGAAGCAAAGCAGGTCGCAACAAAGGCAGTCTCGGCTGCGATGGAGCGCGACCCGGGATCTGGCAACGGCATCGACGTGCTGGTCATCCCGAATCTGGTAGTGCAGGAGGTGGCAAGGCAGTAGCATGGCCGAGGCAACAGCAGGAAGCTACGGAGCAAGGTACCCGTACTTTTACGGGCCCGAAGGCCGTCTGGTGCTGGTAGACAGCGCGCTGGAAGCGGTCAGAAGAGGATCGACGACAATAGGTTTGAAGACGCCGTCGTTTGCTCTGCTGGCAAGCCACATCAAGCCCGTCAGACCGCTGATAGACCCTGCCGAAAAGATCTTTACCATAGACAGGCACGTCGGGGCGACAGGCTCTGGATACATCGGCGACATACTTCAGCTGATAGAGGAGCTGAGGATGGAGGCGCAGAAGCACAGGCTCAACTTCGAGAGCCCGATAGATGTCGGGTCGCTTGCAAAGCACCTTGGATCGTTCCTGCACAACTACACCATCTATGCTGTCAGGCCGCAGGCAGCTTCAGTCATTGTTGCAGGCGTAGACCAGACGGGCGTGCAGCTGTACCAGGTCGACCCGAGTGGCACATTTATGCGCGGCTCTGGCTTTGCGATAGGCCAGTCGTCAGACCTTGCACTTGACGTGGTGCAGCGCGACTACAGCGCGGATATGAGTGTGGAGCAAGCGGTAGACCTGAGCACCAGGGCAATAGAAAAGGCGCTGGGCGAGCGGTCAGTCGTAGAAATAGGAGTGGTCACCGCGCAGGAGAAGCGGTTCCAAAAGTTGCGCTAGATTTTTTTCTGCGCAGCCACCTTCAATCCTGATGGGTTCTTCCACTTGTCGGCCCATCGGGCCAATTCTTTTATTATCACTTCAAGCTCCTTTGCCTGAGGAGTCATGCTGTATTCTACCCTCGGCGGAACTTCCGGATAGATCTTTTTGGTCACAAGGCCCTCCCGCTCCAGTTCAAGCAGGCGTTCTGACAGCACGGTACTGCTGATGCCCGCAAGCGACCTCTTCAGCTCGTTGAACCTGATGACTTCTTTGGTGCTCAGATTCTTCAGGATGTGAAGCGACCATCTCCTTCCAAGCACTTCCCAGACGCCCGCTACTGCACACGTGGCGCCCTTGCCGTTCATTGGTTCTTCTGGCATACTAGGTAGTAATAATGGACTAACTAATAAAACTATTGCAACGAATTTCTAAAGCAAATCCTGACTTGTATCCCATCAGGGTCACGCACCTTTATCGACACCCTCGGTTCCTCCTCTTTATCCTCCTCCTGTTCTACGGGCACTCCGCGGCTGGCAAGATGCCTGGTCATATTTTCAAGTTCAGAGGCCGGCAATTCTATGCTGAAGTGGTTCAGCCCTGGGTCTCCCGGCGAGGCGGAAACGAGATCTTCTCCAAGCCACGTGTTTGTAGCTATGTGGTGGTGATATCTGTCTGCGGCAAAGAATAATGCCCCCGGGAACACGCATGTCAAGTCGAGCCCAAGGATTTCGGAGTAAAAATTCTGAGCCTTGGCAAGGTTGCTGACATGAAGGTGCATGTGGCCTATGGTCGTTTTGCCGGGCATCTCCTTCCACCCCGTGCCTGTCCTGTCTTTCAGCAGGTCTTGTACATCCAGCCTCTCTGTGGACATGTGGATGCGGTTGCCGGCTGCACTCCAGCTCCATTCAGAGCGCGGCCTGTCGCAATAGATCTCGATTCCGTTTAGGTCTGGGTCCCGTATGTAGATGGATTCTGAAACCAGATGATTTGCCATACCCTCAAAGTGGACCATGTCGCGCTTTTCATTCAAGTTCTCAAGCATGTCTGCCAGAAACTTTCTCTGCGGTAGCAACACAGCAAAGTGGTAAAGACCTGCCCTCTTTGGGAATCTGTCGCCATTGTTGTTGCTTCTTGTCTGCAACAACTCTATGAGCCGCGGGCCGTGGCTGTTGCCAACTGAAGAGCAAGAAAGCAATGCCTTCTCGCCAGACGGTCTCCCTGTCGTCTTGAAGCCCAAGACAGACCGGTAAAAATCAAGGGATCTTTGGAGGTCAGGAACATTCAGGCTAACGTAACCAATCTTCATAGACGGGTGAGCCCTGAACGGTGATGCCGGTGACTCTGACTCTGACTCTGACAACACGAAATCGTGATGTGTACACACTTGTAGTTAATAACAATCAGTACTGGAAAACATTAAGTGCATTGAAGGATATGTGTATTCTTGTTTCAATACAGATGGTAGAGAGCAACAGCAAGACATGCGCAATGTGCGGCAGGCCCGCCCGCAACACATTGTTATTGCACGCAATAGGCGACGGTGGCACCTACACCTTTGACAGCGAGGAATGTGCCAGGACGTTTAAGAAATTCTATGATGTTTATGGGAAGCACTTTACCTCGCTTCTTGACTGATCATCCATACGATTCAATTTGCATTGGATGCTCTTGCCGGAATTTCGGGGTTGCCAAATTCGTGCGAACAGGCCGAGTATAACCTAATTTTCTGGCCGTGCTTGATCTCAAAGTCGCATGAAATCTGCCTGATTGTCTCTCGGTATTCGTCCTTTAGAGCAATCAGTTTCTCTGCAATGTTTCCCTCCAGCAATATGTGATAGCTGTCGCCGGCGTCCATCACTCTCCTGGCCAGTATTATTCCAGGCCCCCAGACGTTCTGCATGCCGTTTATGTCGCTGACAGTAAAGATGGGTCCCGAGCCCAGCCCTATGCGTACCTCTATCCTGTCCTCCAGCGGTCTTGTGCTGTTAAAGGCCCGTATTTTCTTGTGTAGCTCGATGCTGAGTGCAAGAGGGAGCTCTGGGTCCAGGAGAAAGCCTATCGCCATACCATCTCCTGACGGCAGGATTATTTTCTTTTCAGCAGCTGTCTTTTTAAACGAATGACACGAGCCAATCATGGAATTGAGAATGTTGATCTTCTGAACCTGCTTCTTGACAGAGAGCGATGGGTCAGAGAGGCCAACGATATCGACAAAAAAGAAGTGAGCGTCAAGAACCTCTGCTGGCAGGCCGGCATCTGATATCCTGGAGCCATAGGCGCTTCTCAGTTTCATGTATGTGTCTATGCAGACCTGCCTGTCAAAAATGAAATTAGATTCGATCAGGGGCATTCCTGCTATTTCCTTACCGCACAGGACGCAGGTAGGTGGGCTTGCAGATGCTTTGGAAAATGCCAGCCTTCCGTCCTTTGTTATTTCAAAGTTGATCCAGTCCCTACTGTGATGGATGCCCTTGAAAAATGGCATGCGCGCACGCCTGATGACTGCGCCGGCGGATTCCTCCACTTTGAGCTCTATTGCCCCATCCACCAGGGGGCCCAGCTTGGCGAGAAAGTTTTCATCAAATGTGGAAAGTGTAAGGACAGCCCTTGCCTCGATATCTTTTACTAGCAGAGTCAGGTTCATCACAAGCCGTAAGAGCTCCCTTTCTTCGACCAGTATGAGAAGATGGGTCAATGAGTCGATGACAAGGCGAGCCGCCGCCGGCAGCGTCCGCCTCCTCTTTTTCAGAGAAGCGATGCTCTCCTCTAGTATGCTGATAAGCTGGCCTGGAGCATCTGCCGCACTGAATATCGTATGCATGTCGACAAGCTCCAAGAGATCGCCGTCTACATCCGGAAAGAGAGCCTGCAACTCATCTCTGCCCAATCCTCCGCTGACAAAGATGCAGGGCTCTCCCCTCCGGAGGCCGTCTTCGATGAATTCTCTGCAGTATGTAGTCTTGCCGATGCCCGGTGGTCCATAGACAAGGATCGTGCCCTTCAGGCTGGAGGGGATGTCCTGGACAAAACAGGATAACTCCGGAAAGGATGAAAGCTTTTCGTCATTTGCTACTGTTGTTGTCATGTCACGTCAACCCCTGATCATCTTGGATGATGCAAGATGGTTCAATTGAGTCGTAAATGGATGCGTAGGATATTTCAGAACTGTGAGGAATTCTTTTCTCTTGAACTGTATGTCGCAGTAACATGGAATGGCCGAAATCAGGTCCATGTTGACCTGTCTGGACAGGCTGTCGTAGTCAGATACATCCTGAACAAGTGTGTTTTCCAGATGATTTTCTCCGGACTCTGGGGACGCGGTACCAGTGGCGGCGGAGATGGGGATGCAGTAGCCCGCCACTTTGTTCAATAGCAGGTAGGACTTGGCGCCAAACTGGGTAAACGATTTGTATATTTCATTTGCCATTTTCTGGGTTCCCTCAATGTCAAGGTCGCCAAATTTTAGAGTGAGTAGCAATATGTCTGCAATTGCAAGCGAGTTGATCGACCAGTACCTTATGCCCGGGCTCGTATCCATGATGATATAGTCGCAGTCGTATTCTGTAATCAGATCTTCCCGGAGCTTGATAAAACGTCGCAAAAGCTGTATTGGAGGAGTGTTGGTGGTCTTGCCGGCCTCAAGACTGTATATGGCTTCCTTCTGAGGATTTGAATATGCTACCCATAGCTTTCCCTTGATGCTGTCCAGTAGGCTGGATATTTCTAAGCTGTTGCTAACAACAGAAGTCATTTCAATCATTACCTCCTGAAGAGTGGCGTTATCGGACAAGAAGTCGTTGAGCCATTTGCTGGGTGTATGTTCAAAATAGGCCTGAAGGCTTGGGGCATAAACATCTACGTCGATTAGTGCCACACTGGAGCCTTTTGCGGCAAGAAGGACGGCAAGGTTGCTTGCGATAGTTGTCTTGCCGGTTCCTCCCTTGTAAGAGTGAAAGGCGATGCATTGTGGCATTCCCGCACTGCTAAGCCGCCGTGTATGTATATACGCATTTGGATGATTTGCAACTGTTGCTATTACCTTACCAATTATTTTTATTGAAAATCTGAACTATGGGTATAACTTTGCAATTCCAGCCAGAAGAGCACATATAGCTCTGTTATTTGCGTGCAGAAAAAAGAAATGAAGATGATGTGGCGGCAGGTAGGCAGAGCTTATTGACGGCATGCGCGGTGTTGTTGCTGTTGTTGTTTGTCCTGCTGTTCGTCCCACCATGCTTGTCTGGAATCTCCGCTTTTGAACCAAAACGTTTTAATTAGTTTTATAAAAGTCGGATCACGTGCGCCCGGGTAGTATAGAGATACCTGGTTGCTTGTGAGTGAACAGCCAGAATCGTACAGTCCGGTCCAGTATGGGGGACTGTCACTCCTCCGACCCGGGTTCGAAAGTCGGTTCGACACCGACCGATAGTCCCGGCCCGGGCGCTCTTACTTTTCCCAACAATAGAGCTTACGCTGCCAGAGAATTACAACAAAATCGTGAAAGTCGTGCCATTCCCCCATACTGGACCGGACTGCAGGGTACTGCTCAGCCAGCTCCCACTTCTCCATTAGTGGAGAACAGTTCGCTATTAGTGGAGAACAAGATTGAGGGTTTCAAGCATTACCTCTCCGCACAGGGCCGCAGGAATTCCAAGCAAGTATTGCTATGCGCCAAGCGCTACGGCCACATTCTCCAAACAGGGAATGCCAGCGAGCTTCTTACAATCTCTGGCTTTAAGAGACATCATGCCATGGAAGCCCTTGTAGCGCTTTCAAAGTATCTTGGTTGCTATGACCAGTGGCGAGAGATAAAGGAACGTTACCAGCTCAAATGGACTACCCAGGATAGCTTGGAGATTTTCAACTCTCTAATCAACTCGGAAAAGGACTTTTCTTCTATGATGGTATGGCTAAGGAGCGTCTGCAGTAAGATACCTGACGATTACGCCAACATTCTACTTTATGCGACTTTGGTAGGATTGCGTCCAAATGAGGTATGTCAGAGTATTTCCCTAATCCAAACCGACTTTGACAACTATCTCAGGAGAGATACCATGGTACTGGAACATTACAAGTATCCTGCCATATTCATCAGGAACAGCAAAAAGGCCTTCATCTCTATCGCAAGCAATCAGATTATTCAGCTTGCCAAAGATGCCAATAACTGTGGATACAATGCGCTCAGGAACTACCTCAAGCGTCGCGGCCTCGATATGCAGATGGGATATTGCAGAAAGATATTTGGCACATACCTTAGGATTAATGGCATAGAACAAGAGGTTATTGATTTACTCCAAGGACGGCTTCCAAGAACTGTGTTTGCAAGACATTATTTTAGGCCGGATTTTGAACAGAATTGTAAAAGGATAACAGAGATTCTCAAATCACTCCAGCAGAACATATTGGTTGATTCTAACTTGCGTTCAGCAGAAAAGTTGTAATGCAGTAGATCCAAAAAATAGGAGAGAGGATTATTGTTTCTTTTCTTTCTCGGGCTTGTGCTGCTTTAGAAACGGATAGAGTTCTAACGCTCCTTCCGCCACTACAATCCCTTCTTCGGATAAGTAAAAGCCATTCTTTGATGCTATGACCTGTCCTTGTTTTACAAGCTTCTTCAAGACTTCGTTTTCTTCCACAACCATTGCGGTTTTCTCGGACTTGGCATCCCGCAGATACAGGTTTACAATCTGATAGGTTTCGCTGGAGGGCATTGGAAAGTGTTGCGCTCGCAATATTATCTTCTGGATGTCCAGGGGATAGGATAGCAGGCCTGTTCTTTTTTCCAGAGTAATGATTTTCTTGTTATCTACGGTATGCAATGCTAGCTTGTAGTCTTCTAGCCCTTTTGATTCCAGATTCGCCAATAATTCGATGCATTTCTCGACTGTTCTTCTGTGCAGTTTGGATTCCTTTGCTATGCCACTTATAGAGAATGGCTTCTGCTGTTCCACCAAAACTTTCATCACCGTTTCGCATGCCTCTGCAAATGATGTGCGGGAACTTTCGGCAGAATTGTCGCTCTCTTTTCTTCCTTGCGGGTCGGCTAGTCTTTGTTTCATGGGAGCTACACACCTTCTGTAGAACAATTATTTATCAAATTGGTCACAATTGTGCCACTGCTCTTTAAATACTCCTTGTACAGTGCGGGTGGGGTTCTTTGCGTCGTCATTATGTACATAACTATGCGCGACCATATATATAACTATGCTAATGTTTATATACATACCGTACAATTGGTAAATTAAGACTTCATGCGATGACATTGGCTGATTACGAAGAAGAGATACTGATGAGGATGTATGATGAAGGAATAATTGGCATGGACTATAGACCTATCCAAATTGTCAGAGCCAAAATAAACTGGCTTGAGTTGTCACAGAGGTATGGCTTGAAGAAAGGGTTTCATTCTATTATGAGGAGGCTTGAAAACAAGGGGTATGTGAGCTCGCATGGAAAAAGCGGAGATGTTTGCTCCCTTACACAGGTAGGAGTCCTGTACGTTCTGGGAAGAATAAACAAAAAAGACAAGGACAAATGAGGCTACTATTACACTCTGCTTTCCTTATCGGAGAAAAGCGAGAATCCAAGCCGGTTACACACGTTCTCTGACTCTCTCCTTACGCGTTCCCTCTGGTCCGGTGCTAGATTCTGCATAGCTATGGAACTGAGTGAAAAATATCCCATCAGCATCTTCATGGCCTTGCTGTGGGTGTGGTATGGCTTGTCCAACTCTGACTCCTCCATGTCTTTTATGATGGCGCTAACTTCTCGAAACCACTGATCAGAGAAGACTTTGGACTTTGCGTTATCAGAAGGATTCTCTTTTCCAACGGCTGAATCATCAACAGTGACTTGTTTCTTTCTGGCTTTTCTTTGCCCCCTTGGCGCTTTCTTCATCGCGTTGCCCTACAACCCTCCCAAATTGGGCTTAAATGAGTTTCACAAATGGGTTAGAGTTGCAATTGATACGATCCTGCACTGACACTTTTGACACACCGGACGCTTTTTATAAAATTCCAATGACATGCGATATACTTGTGTGTCTTGAATGTAGCTGGTGTCCACAACGTTTGGTGTACGAAGCGTCAAAACTGTCTGTAATTAACTATTGTTTGAGCTAATCTAGTAGATTCAAGGGTTTTGTATAGGCGGCATAATATCAAAGAATGCTGAAACAATCGTCTTAACTTAGAAGATAATTATAGAGGATATTACGATTGTGCCCTTAAGTCATTTGACTAAATCCTCGAATGCCAAAAAGTCATACAAGGAATGGATGAATAGCGAAAAAGCTGTAAAGGAATTGAAGAGAGACATTGAGAAGGTAGGATTCCCCCTCGAAATCGCGGTCATCAGGCAGCTGGAGGCAATGGGCTATCGGGAGGAATTTGGACGCTATTACTACAATGAAGATGAAAAATCTGGTACATCTATTTTGCGCGAGATCGACATAAATCTCGAGAAAGAGGTTAAGGGGTTTGTACTACACAATTGTAAAATCGACTTTAGATTGCGCATCATCGGCGAGTGCAAGTATTCATCAACAAATGATTTTTTTGTATTTGATAGCAGCCAGCGGTCTTTGTATGGATCCTTCCCGATTACCCTAGACGGAAAGAAGATATTCGAGTCCGGCTCAGAACGAAAATGGCTTTCAGATTTCTTTAGTTTCCCATCCATCATCGAAAAAATTGCAGAGGTGGACGTGGAGGGCAAACAGTATCATGAATCTGATAGAACGGTTTTTGGTGCTTGCCTGCAAATTCTTGATGCAGTAACACATTATGTTGGCAATGCTCTCTATGGATTGGGCAGTTTCTATCTAGAGAATGATGATGCGAATAATTTCGTAACTAGACACAGTGATGCTAGAAAGAGGTTTCCCCGTTATCGCGTTGGTGATGAGCTTGATAAAAAAACTATGGACAAAGCTCTGACTAGTTTCATGAATGAGTTTCTAGAAGGGTTAGGGTGGTATGAGATATCGCTGACCATTCCTTTGATGGTGATAGGTAGAAACAACGGATTGATACGTGTTCAAATGCAGAATGATCAGATCGCAGGGTTTGAGGATATTGGATATGGCATATACTACTTCAGGCCTCCACATCCAACTGGAAAAATCGAAAATCTAGATCTAGGTTACGGCATCCCCATAGTGATTTGTAATGAAGGTTATTTGCCAAAACTAATCACGAATATAGAAAATAGCATAACTGCGTTGGCAGATGTTGTTAAGGAAACGTTGAATCGCAATCCCATTCTGCTCTATGATATGGTTAGCGAATTGATCGATATAGGGCGCAAGGATCCGAATCAGCAATAGAATGACCAAACAGGAAATAGTGGTTATCAATTTGTAGAGCCTGAATCAGTTTTTGATCGATGGTGGTGTCATATGGTGACTCTGTCCTAGACCAAAAATATTATTTACTAACACTTTCGGATAAGGCTATTGGAGCATGACTCATCGTCATAGCTTTCAAGAGATTGCGAAGTGAGATGATAATACCTGGTTATGTTTACATTGAACGCATAGATTCTTCTAGCCTGGCCTCAGATCAACAAATAATTGACACTAGCAAAAATCTAGCGACTACTTTCCATGGTCGTATGTCTAGAGGAGAAGAGGATTTTCCAATTTTGTGGCATACTGACTTTGTCGATATTGATGCGCAGAAACATGTAGAAAAATGGGTTGAAAAAGTTGGTTTTCACTTCCAACTCTACGCTTCGCGGCTTCTTCCTCCCCTTACAGTACCTACTCCTGCTATCCCTTCAAGCATCGTCAAACGCACCGGCAGAAGAGTGCCGGTAGAGAAACTACAGAGGAAGGTGATCTCGGGAGACATGTCGGGAACAATAGGGGAATCCCTACTAGCCTCAATGTTCCTAGTAAGGTACGGATTGCTCCCTAGCGCCATAGTCCATTTAAAGGCAACCAAACATACTGGAAGGTCACCTGACTTTTACATCCGCTCTATTACACCAGAGCTTGCAGAAGTCTTGGAACCGGGTCGTACAACACCTATTGCACCACCATTGGTTGCCGAAGCAAAGGGGGCTTCAAAATTCTATCCTCCAGAAATAGCAGCTAAAATGCGCTCGGCCTTCGAACAGATTGAACAAATAAGAACGAACTATGGACTTGTAGCCATTTTCATACGTGATGCTCGTAATATGCAATATGATGCTCTGATCATTGTGGTGCGGCCATGAGAAGCACTCCTGAGGAAATAAAATCAGCAATAGAAAGAGCCATGACTCATTTGTATGATGCCAAGCTAAGTCTCTGGGTAACTGATTATGATGATGCCAAAGAGTCGATCAACGAATCTGCTGCCGCTCTTGGAGAAATTGTAGCAGAAGGATACTCGCTAAAGAGAGAGCTGGATGATTACAGAAAAACGGTAAAAAAAGAACACTCTGAACTAAATCCTAAATTGAAAGTTGGAGAGAAAATAAGAGAAAACCAGATCAATACCGATTATCTATTTGCAGTTGAACTTGATCGAACTACGGATCGATTCAAAAAGTACATCGAAGAAGTGCTTGAAACTGAGATTGCTCAAGAAAAGCCAGAGGTACATCAATCAGGTGTAAAATACAGAATATTTAGTGCTGGGCCCGAATCATATGATTTTCGTGCCAGGGGTAGCTTTTCAATATCTGGTCAAACTCCTGACAGTCTCAAATCCAAGATTCATTCACAGCTTCAAGAAAGACAATTGAACGTAACAGACACCAGAGTTCTTGACAAATATCCAGTTGAAGGCGATAAATTACATCTAATTGGTCTAAGAGTGTTTCTCTCGAATGCCGTAATGAATGTGACAATATTAAATGATGGGACATTGACCGGACAGATTCAAGCATCAACGTTGGAGCTGGCAAAGCAGTTGGTCGATATTACCCTGACAGCCGTAACAGCGAAGGGCGAAGCCGGATAGCACGATAAACTCTAGTATATTAACAGAAGTAAATACTAGCTAAAAGTTCTTAAGCAAACATTCTTTGAATTAAGCTTAGTAACGAGATGGATGCTCATAGTGTCTGGAAGACATGCAAATTCAGCGACGAAATAATCAATAACCAGCTCGATTATAGCAAATTTGCAGTTGAACTGCATTCTGTTTTGGACGGCTCAGCAGCCGATATTTACAAAGATCCAAAGCTCTTTTTGAAGAATACATTTCTGACTTCAAACGCGAAACTCATCCTGAAGGATGCCCTCGTGAGGGTATCCCGCGGCGAAGGGCAACCTGCATATATTATTGATACAGAGTTTGGCGGTGGAAAAACCCACACGATACTCCTTCTTTACCATCTGTTCAAAAACAAAGACCTTGGCAGGGATTATATCAAGAAATACAATCTGCATAAAGACTATGACATAGCCGATGTCCCACAGACCAACGTTGTAGCCATTGATTGCAGGAGGTTGACAAAGAACACTCTCTGGGGCGAGATTGCAGACTCTTTGGGCAGATACAAAGAGATGCAGGAGCTTGACAGGGCCAAGCAGCCGATTAAAGACATCGGAATGATCAAAGCGCTCTTTGACAAGCCTACACTTTTGCTAATCGATGAATTGCCGCATTTCTTGCTAACCGCAGACGCAGAGCAGGTCGGCAAGGTAACACTAGCAGATTTGACAATCGGATTTATCCTAAACCTGATTAGTGCAGTTTCAGCCAGCAAGAACTCTGTGCTTATCATGACGTTCACTGCAAAGCAGCAGCTTTACGAACGATATACAGAGAAGCTCAGAGAGTCGTTAAAGTCGATCCGGGACTATCGCGTAGATACTATAGTCGATAACCTGAGAGACGTTCTCTCACGCCAAGTGCAATTCAAAGCACCAGTCGAGAAAAAAGAGGTCTATGATGTGATAAGAACGCGACTTGTCAAGGAATTCAATCAGAATGTTGCGGCAAAAGTAACTGAAGAATACTACAAATACTATGTGGAAAAGGGAATACCAGTAGATCCAGATTTTCAAGTGAATCTTCGAAAGGCATACCCCTTTCATCCGTTCCTAATCGATGTCCTCTATGAACGAGTATCTACTGTAGAAAAGTTCAACAGGACAAGAGGTATTCTACGACTACTAGCACTGGTCCTTCGCAATTTGAACACCAACAAGGAAAATTGCCAATTGGTAAGCACAGCTGATGTTCAGCTCGAGGACAAGGAGATCCAAGAAGAGCTGACCTCAAAGATAGACATGGCGGATTACAAGCCGGTCATTGAAAGTGACTGCATAAAAAAGTCAAAGGCATTAGATGAAAAAAGAAACATCAAGGTCTTTGAGCGAATGGCAAGAACAATTTACATTTACTCGATCATAGGAAGCAGCAGAAAATCTGGGATAAAAAAGAGCGAACTCCAATTAGGAGTGTGTTATCCAGGGATTGACCCTGATACTATTGAGGAGGCCCTTGACGATATGTCAAAGCAGTATTGGTATCTGAAGCAAGAAGGTACTGAATTCTACTTTGACAAGGAACCAAGCATTAACAAGATTATCTATGACTATGCCCAAGAGGTTTCTCCTAGGGAGACTAAGGACAAGATCTACGAGACACTCGACTCACTCTTGCCACCCCAGGATGGAGTAAATGTGATCCTGTGGGATAGGGAGATGGTCGAAGACAATGACAAGTTGAAAATATTTGCAGTCAACTACGAGGAAAAAATCAATGAAGATAATTACAAGGAATATCTAAAACCCTTGATCGAATACAGGCCAAATGGGGACATTAGAGACTATCAGAACACACTGGTTTTCATCTACGCAGATCGGTTTGGAGTTGAATCTCTAGTCGAGAGCGCCAAGCTTGTCTGTGCAATAGAAAAGGCCCAAAAAGATGAGCGCATCAAACTTGACAAAAATAATATGCCCATAGTAAGGGACAGGCTAAACCATGCTCAGGGCAATCTAAAATCTGAGTGCATGAATGTATACTCCAAGGTAGCATATTCTCATCTTAATGACCTTAGGAGCGATGCCATCTCTACTCTTGATACTAAAAGCAGAGACCTGACAGGAGCGATACTCGAGTTACTCCGCAAGAAAGGACAGTTAGTAGACAAGCTCCTTCCAGATGTGCTATCTGATATGATAGAAGATAAGGCGCGGGTAGAGGATGTATACGCTCTATTCAAAAAGGACAAGAGCAAGCGTCTGATTCTAAATGGAAAAGTAATACTTGAAGCAGTTCAAGAAGGCGTAAAACAAGGTACTTTCGGATATTCGGAAGAACATGAGCCGGTTCAGAATGAGGGCAAGTATGTCGCTAGAATAGGTGAAAACATTGCATTCGTAAACTGGAGTGGCTGGATCATAAAGAAAGACCGCGTATACTCCAAGTCCGAACAAGTATCTTCCAAAGAACAACAGGTGGCTGAAAATGAACGAGGATCGCAAGAGCAACTTGGTGGGAAACCCGAGTATCATTATTCAATAAGCTGCCATGATCTCAAGGAACTCTTTGCTGTACTTCAAACATTACCTGTCATTATAGTTGGGAGCAGTGTCAGGTCACAGCTTCACGTTTCAATGAGGACAGAAACCGATACCATAAGCATTGATACCAATCCCGCTGGAATACCAGAGATCAAGAGTCTGATTCAATCTCTCATGAATAGATACAGTGGTAATGGTAGTGTCATAGTCACATCAGATACCGATCTTACCAACGAATTCACAAAGTACAAGATCAAGGTCTCAAAGACATGAGGAATTTCAACCACCTCCTTTCAGAAAGCAAGAGCGGTAAATCCGCGGTAATGAAGATAGAAGTTGACGATAGGTTCGGAAAGAAGGCGTTCAATCTATCGTATGTAAAGGGATGGAGAAAGGACTTTGCACTAAAGCATCTGACCTTTGAATCAAAGGAATGGAATGAAAATGTCGCGAGGATGTTTGTCGGATTGCAAGTTCTGAAATGCGCGAGAAACATGCATGAAGCAATGCAGTTTATCAGTACAGTAGAATCTCTGAGTGGGATGGAAGTTCATTTTTGGGCCAGCAAATTCATGACAAATGAGAGAACTGGAAAGGCGTGGAGATCCCTCTATGAATAATACAGTCATCGAGGAAGAGACAATAGATTTAGTCAAACTATTTTCCTCGGTCAGTACAGAGGCAAGAAGGGAAAAACTAGGTAATGCAAAGCCGCCGATAAATGAGATCCACTACTGGTGGACTAGAAAGCCACTAATTGTAGGTCGAGCAGTAGTTTTGGCCAGTACTTTGGATAACATCAATGTAATCAGTTCATTGCTGGGTCTCTCTAGAGACAAACCTGCTTTCAATTTTAAACCTAATTTAGAGGTCTATGCCAAGCAAATAAAGAAAAATCCTAAGGAAATTAATGTACTTGATCCCTTTGCTGGAGCGGGTAATCTTATTTTTGAAGCTAAAGAATTGGGCTTAAACTGCGTAGCAATGGACTACAATCCACTAGCATACTTGATAATGAACGGGAGTCTATATTTCCCTACTAAGTATGGACAGAGACTTGTAGAAGATGTTGAAAAATTTGGATATGAAGTAATTGACAGATGTAGGAAAGAACTGCATCCATATTTTGATAGAGCTGAAAATAAGGCTCTTGCTTATGTCTGGATGTGGTGTATGCGATGCCCCTATTGTAATCAGCGATTTCCATTAACAAACAATATGTGGTTAGCTAGGGGAAAGGGAAGAAGGACAGGAGTCAAGTTTCTGGTCAACAAGAATCATGACTTCAGTGTGCATATAGATTACAACTTAAGCCTAAAGGAAGGAAATAGTTTTACCCAGAAAAATGGCAAGGCTATCTGCATCAGATGCAGGAATAGTATAGATCGGGAACAGATTACCAAGGCAATATCCAAATTCAAAGATAGAGAATTGATTGCAATCGTAACAAAAGTCAAGGGCGGGAAGTATTATGAATTACCAACACCAGAAGGGCTCTGTTAACTTAGGGTAATGCGTAAAGCTAGGACTGTCCTAGCTTTTTTCAT
>JBIQJB010000028.1:0-24316 GCA_044507735.1 Nitrosopumilales archaeon | reverse complement strand
CCTGGTGCATGTTTGCTTTTATGGTAACACGTTCCGGTACTCTTATCACGCCAGGATTGCTAGACACAATCAGTACGTCCCTGTCGTAACCCTCAGGCTCTGCCACAGTAACAACTCCGGAATACTTTTCGCCAGCCAGCATTTTTGGAGGGATCCACAGGGTGATGCTGGCATTGGTACTATCATCATTGTCAAATCCTACATTCTGAGCGGTTGCGATAGTCGTCATCGACGATGAAGTCAGGATCATCACAATGATAACTACAGAGATAACAATTGATGATGATGGAGGGCATCTTGCCTTCTTCGGCGGTCCGGACATATGCAGCAATGTCCCGATGCTTTAAAAACGGCGATAAGACCGCATTGGTCACCAATCTGACAGGATAGAAAGATGACCTACACCAACATCTCTGTTGGTGTACGTACAGTTTTGGCCTAGTTACCATACAACGCCCAGCAGTACAGGTGCCACCAATGTGATTATGCAGGCGATAGCCAGTGGCACCGTGTCCCTTATCGTCCTGTTGATCATCTTGCCGCCAAGGAGCCCGGCACCAAGGGCGGTTAGCACGAGCATGGCCTTGATTGCCGGCGACTCTGGGTCAACGCTCCCAATGGGCGTGGGCATCCCTCCAATCCCCGGCAGGTTGACCTCCCGCGACGCGTCGCCTTCCGTTCCTTCAGTGAGGGTGGTAAACTGTCCTGTCATCGATGCCATGGCATGTATCGCAAACAACATAAAGAGTGGCGAAGTTACGACGAGAAATCCGTACACCATGACCGACTTTTTCACCTTTGCATTCTGCTCCCTTATCCTGCCCAGGTATTCTGCAAGCCTGTCGAGCATGGCGTAGCTGGTAGCCCCGCTTGCTGCCAGCGCCGACATGATGAGCAGGGAATAGCGCAGGTAAAAGCCCCCGGAGCGCGCCGCCGGATGCATCATGTTGTCAAGGGTCTTGCCAGCGGCAAGGCCATGCTTGATGTTCCTTATGTGCGGCCTGAGCACCGTGAACCTGTCAGTGCCTGTATGGCGTATGGCAGAAACCACGTCCATACCTGTCTTCATCACTTCTGCAACGGTCCGGAGGAACTCGGCAAGCTCGAGGACCATGTTTTCCTCTGCCTTTATCCTGCGCCGGACAATCATCCCGTATGGTATAGAGAACGCTGCAACAGGTGCAAGTAATATGGCGACAGGGTCTGCGAATCCAAATACAAGGATCACCGCGGCCAGAGCAGCGGCGGCAGAAACTGTCGGGATTATTGGCAGCTGCTGTGGAAGTGACTGGCTGCGCGCGCCGCTCCCTTTCCTTCTATCTTTTTTGTCCCCTCCTTTTTCATCCTGATTGCTGCGGTACTGGTCCGGGCCCTTTACCTGCGCCCTGTCGAGCATGAAAAACATGGCCACAGCGATTGACGGTATCGCCAGCACGAGCATGAACTGCTGCATTGAGGATTGGCCTGCTGCACTGCCGCCTCCGGGTGTAGAGATCGACGCCGTGAGCGGCATTATCATGAGCATTATGAGGACCAATTCGCCGACCGTGCCAGCATTGTCCTTGTAGCGCTCGTACTTGGCCTCCAGGCGGCCAAGGTATGTCTCGGCTTTGTTCTGGAGGTACTGCGCGACGCTCTGGCCAAGGCTCATGGACGAGAGATAGCCGTGAAGGATTGATCGCAGCTCCGCGTTCGGGTGCGTCTTTGCAAGCCTGTCTATTGCCTGGTCCGGAGTATATCCAAATGCGTTCACGTCGCGCCTGACTATCTCTGCCTCCTTTCGCACCTTTGGCAGCATGTCGCCGCTCCTGGCTACCAGCTCGAATGCGTGTATCAGCGGCTTTTCTACAAGCGCAAGCATCTCTGCCACGATCAAGAAGAACGGCAGCTCGTCGTCTATCTCTCCCCTCTCTGCTCTTTTGAGTTTCAGCGACAGGAACGGGGCGGCTATGACCGCGCCGGGTACAGCAATGAGTAATGCAAAATACGGGTGGACCATAACTGCCGCAGCACCGGCGGCGAATATCATGGCAGGGGAAAGTGCAAGTGCGACGTTCAGATACTTGCGGGCCCTGTCTGTAGCCGACCCTGCCAGCGCAACTCCAGACGACGCAAGTCGCAGCCTCTCCTGGAACTCCTTCCGGGCCCAGCGGTATGCACTGGATCTCTCGACTGCTGCAGGGACTTCACGGATGTTAAAGCGTACGCGCTTCTGTGTACTTTTTTCCCTGGCCGTGATGGCAACAGATAATGTGGCGCTGTGAACCCACAGCGGTATTTTTTCAAGGCCTATGAGCAGATCAAATGCAGCTATTGCAAGCCCTATAGGGATGACAGGGTGGGAGGTTAGCGCATAAGCATACAGCACAGCAGTTGCTATCAGTGCGGCGCGGAAGGCCCGCGCCTTTGCGCCAGGCGAGGATATACTGCCTGCAACCCTGCTCGCGACCGGCGTGGAATAATGCCTGTATTTTTTGTTGCTACTGCTACTGTTGCTGCCGTCATCACTCGCAATCAGGCCAACGCTTTTGTTGCTGTTGTCGTCACCAGGCCCGGGTCCAAATTCAATATCATCATCTACTACTATCCTTCCTTCATCATGAGTGCCGATAAGTTCCCTCGCCTCTTTTTTCAAGCGTTCTACAATGCTGTTGACAGAGGCCATAGCTCACTCATCCGAATTATCCTGCGCCTGCGCTCCTGCCATCTCTGGAAATGCCAGTTATCTTCATGGCTTCGAGCGCCCTTGCGGTCCTCCTGTAGTCCTTCTCAGGAGCGGCGCACACCAGCCTGTCGCCGGCATAGTCGTACCTGAATGTGCTTTCCACCCTGTAGGAGCCTGTTCTTTCTCTCACTATCTCGTCTATGCCTATCACCCTCCTGATGCGCGATCCGTCGTCGCAGGATATCGGCATGACCGTCACGACGGCCCATATCACCTGTATGAACGACTCTTTGACGCTCAGCGGCTCGCCCATCATCCTGCTCAGCATGGCGGCCGTGTCTGTGGCGTGGAACGTGCTTATCAGGCCGTGCCCTGTCGCTGCTGCCTGGAACATCTCGCGCACCTCCTCTCCCCTTGACTCGCCCACCACCAGCAGGTCAGGCCTGTGCCGGAGTGACGCCTTTACAAGGTCCATGATGGTTATGCTGTATTCCTTCTTTTGTGAAAACCGCGTAAAGGTGGATACCCATACCCTGTGGTTGACCTGTATCTCCTGCGTCTCCTCGATGGTGATGTACTTCCAGTTTTCAGGCATCTCGTTGACAAGGGCATTGAGGAGAGTCGTTTTTCCAGACCCTGTGGGCCCTATCACAAACACCACCGCCTTTGCACGCATGAGCAGCGTCAGGTATTCTGCTGCCTCCGCAGACAGCATGTTATCCGCCACCAGCTGCTGGAGGCTCCTTGCCTTCTGCGATATCCTTCGCACTGTAAATGTCGACCCACGCGACGCCTCCTCGCCCAGAAATACGGCGTACCTGTTGCCGGTGCCGTCGGTGCCGTCCACTATGGGGTTTGCCACTGAAGGCGACCTGTTGACTCTGTGCATCATCCGGTGCACAAACCTGTCGGCCTCGGCGGCATTTTCGAACCTGATGTTCGTCTCCATGTAGTTGAACTCTGAAAACCTGCGATGTATGACAAATATGCTCTCCCGGGGGCTGGGGAGCGTTATCTCTTCTATGTCGGGGTCGTTAAACAGCACGTCGGCACTGCCCCAACCAAGCATCTCTTTTGTGTACCTGTACAGTATCGCATCGCGCTCGCTATTCACAGCCCCTGCTATGTTCAAGATTTCAGCAGCTGCGTCAACCTCTTTTTCCAGCCTGTCGACGGTCATGGCGTCGCTGCCGACTGAAGGCGAGGACTGGAGCTCTTCCATCAACATGCGGTAGGCTATCCTGCCATGTTCGGTGAGCTCTGGCTCCTTTACAACATACCTGCCGATGGCCCGCCTGTAGTCCCCGTAGATCGTTACACCGGCCTCGCCGATTGTGTATTTGGTAAGCTCGCGCAGCCCGACATTTTTTCCCCCATCAGCTATGACAGCAGTATGACTGGGAACATTGGCAGCTGGATTGAATGATGTAGGTGTAGGCACAGTGGTTAATGAAACGGTCGCTTATAAGCGCACAAACTATTGCCCTACATGAATTCTTAGTACCCTGGATGGTTATCTAGGATAAATAAAAAGGAAAAAGGCTTTTTCAGGTTATTGTTTTTGCGATCTCTATCAGATCTGTGTCTGTGTATTTTAGGGAGACCAAGTTTATCTGGACGCCTCCTTTGTAAAAGAGCACTTGGGCAGTAATTTCTTGATCCATGTTGCCCATGTTGACTACAGCAGGCGTGTTGTTGATATCCACGATTCGCCGGACCTCGGGAGCTTCATTTACGAAATCCTCCATCCATTTGTCCCTGTCAAATTCTGGCGATACCGACTCTTTGGCGTAGACTATTGCTATTCCACCATTTGACATGATATCTTGGAATGTAGTGGTGTCGTCTGCAGTTACGCCTTTTGGAGTGTAGAAGACCGTTACTATGCTAGTCGAGTCACCCGGAGAAGATAGGACCCTAGCGGAGTCAAATGCTACCTCTGAGGGAACACGTGTAGGAAGAGATATTGTTGCCAATCCGGATGATTCTTTTGCTTCGTCAAAGGATTGCAGCTTTGGCCCCCATCCGCTCAATGGCATGGGTGGCGGACCTTTTTGCAGGTTCGCGTCATTATTGCTTGGGTTGTATAAACTTGATGAGTCGTCTTCATGAATGGCCAACATCGAGGACTGCATATATGCCGTAAGGGACGCTGCCAGCACTGCTGCGACGGCTATTCCCACTATAAACACGGATTTGGTTTTGATTCTGCGCGCGGTTCCTTCTGTTGCTACCATTTTTCTTTCGTCATTCCTCCTTTAGGTACAATCTCCTACAGTGCCACTGCCCACGTGGACATGGGTATAGTTAGGCGTACAGTTTATTATCCATAATGGATTATTCGATGGTATCTCGCCAAAGAAGTCTGCAATGTCCCAAAATTCCCACACGTTCGTGCTCTTGTACCAAGCAATATCCCATATGTGTGTCTTGGGAAGACCTGAATCCACCGTTGTTTCTGCACCCACAGTTACTCCGATTCCGTTTGCGTATGGGCTTGTCATTGTTCCAAGTTCGGTGCCGCCTCTCAATACGCGCCATGTCTTGTCTTTGTTTGTGTCGCTCAGTTCATAGATGTATGTGTTGCCTATAGTCACTGAACTGTGAGTGGTCTCGCTATACACACCGCTTACTCGCTTGGCGCTGAAAGTCTTTTCGGTAGTATGGCAAGTTCCACTTACGGGATTCTTGCCAACCATGGTTCCCATTTCTAACCAATCACCATTTGGAAGACCTACCCATTGTTCGACTGTGATGAAGTTGTTACAGTAATCTGACAGGGTCAGATCAGAAATTATCGTCCGATATTTGTTGCCATAATTTGTCACAGATGAAATCTCCTCCTGTGCATAACAATGATTTGCCGGAGTACAGGTAGCCGCGTCTGCTGTCTTGAAGAAGTGTGCAGGAATTTGGGATAGCGCAGTCATGCTGGCGAGCAATAGGGATGCGGACGCCATAACTAATGTCTTCTTGGCTAGCATGCTTTTCGATATCCAATATTTGCTTAGAGAATTTTTCCTTCTAAATTGCTGTCACCAATATTTAGAAAAGTATACTATGATTTAAAGTTTCCATATATGGATACTAGAGGGCTAGCGTGAGCATGTTCGGTAACATAATAGGTGATTTTTCATAAATTATGAAATTCAGCTGCAGCGGGATGGAATGATAATAGGCACAAGAGTCAATCAAACAGTTGCTTATAATCGTACAAATTATTGCCTTGCATGGATTCAACATCCACACACTCTGATAACAGAGAGCGAAAAGCAGCTAAGACAAGGACGGGAGAGCGCAGGGCAATAGCAGGTGGAATCACGACCATAGCGCTGATAGCGGTGGCCGTTGTCGTAGCAGCTGCAGCAGGTGCCTATGCGTTCAATACCGCAAACAACGCGCAGGGAGGGATCAAGGCTGTAATTGAAAATGTGGAACTCATCAGAGACAGCACCGGTGCAGGTACATTTGTTGCTACAGTAAAGAACAACGGAGGCGTACACATCAGTTCTGCGGCTGTCAGCATCCCAAGTGTGACCGGCGCGAGCATCACCATCAACGATATAGCCCCTGGCCAGACCAAGTCAGGCACTGCAAGTGTCACCGCTGCCAACATGGGATCAAGTGTCGCCGGCACCGTGCTCACTGGCACAGTTACATATACAGGCCCAGATGGAACAACAGCAACGGATACATTCAGTGTAACTGTCAAGACATTGTAAAAAACAGGCTGTTACCAGCCAGTGCCACATTCCTTTTTTTCCTCGTTCCGTTCCCTTCTCTTTTTCCTTCTTTACCAGGAGAAACTCGCCTTAAAAGATCACTTGCTTCTTCTTGTTGTTGTTTATCACATCCACAGTCATGAATAATAGTAATTGGTACGAGGTCAGGCCATTCTTTGAACTTGTAGACGAAAAGTACAGCGATATGCACGAGCTTGTCATGAAGGCAAGAGAGCTTTCCATGTTTATCGTCCGAGGCCAGGACGGCATGATCCGATTTTTCTTACACGCGCCGCTGCCCGTAGACGCAGGCGTTGTATCCGGGATATTCAAGAACGCCGTCGCCGAACGGACATCTCCAAAGACATTCTCCGCGCCTACTGTCTCGTACCTGAAAATGAAAAAGCACTACGCATTGCCCGTCCACCGCGAGCTGCAATCGCGCCCGCTGCTCCTTTATTCTACAATGGAGAGGATGGACAGGCCATGCTTCATAGCGGTCACGGCGAGGTACCACAACGAATCATATTCCATAGCACAGTATGTGGAAAAGCAGCTCTATTCCAAGCCGTCGCTTGCCGGCGAAGTGCTCGGGATGTTCATCGGCGGCAGTGGTAGTAACGGCCAGTCTAAAAAGAGCACATCGGTCGAGCGGCAATTACGCGCCGACATGGCGAAGGAAAAGCAGAGGCTGAGGCACTTTCACTGCAGCGTTGCTATCGGTGCCGAAAGCATCGACATCGCAAAGTCGCTGATGAAGGTCCTGTCCTTTGACGGTGACGGATTTGCCATAGCCACCATGGAGAGGGACTCTGCGTACAGGATGGAGGTGGAAAAGAAACCAATGTTTTTTGCCAGCCACTTTTGCGTGCTGTCAGATATCGAGCTTGCAAACATCACCGCCCTGCCAGGCGACCCACGGGCCGCGAGGTTCAACATAAGCAGGAAGGGTACGTATACAACAGGGCCGAGCATGTAGGGAAAAAAGAAATGAGATGGCGAGATGAGACTATCATGCACAACTGCGAACACTACTGCCACCATTACCAAGAAGTAGGCGAGAAAGCCCACGTTCTTTAGACACATGGGATGAATCGCCAACAGTTTGTCATTTCACTTTTAAACTCGCCATAGTTTTCGTTATGTGCAGCAGGCACCGACACAAGTACCGACACAGGCACAGACAAAAGTAACAGCGGCCATAAACCGGAGGGCTGTCACCAGGAGAGCCACAGTCGCAAGGCACAGGCAAATGTCATGCAGGGTCTACAAGTTGAAACTGGACAGCTCTCACATAGGCAGAGAGCTGGCCTGCAGGATTTCGAGGATGTTCCTTGAAGCAAAGTGGCTATACAACCACGTACTTTCCCAGCCCGACCCATACAACTATGACTACAAGCAGGCATCTGTGTCGGTACAGGTGAAGGTGAGGGACCATTTTGAGCAGCGCACGATAACACAGCTTTCAGCTCAAATGCGGCAGGATATCGTCAAGCGGGTGAAAAACAACATAGTGTCGCTTGCAAGGTTGAAGGAAAAAGGCTACCGCGTTGGCCGGTTAAAGTTCAAGAGCAGGATGGACTCGATACCGTTGAGATCTCATGGACAGACGTACACGATCTTCAGGGAAAGCAACCGCATAAAAATACAGGGGATAAAGAAGCGGCTTGTTGTCAGAGGTCTCAAGCAGATACCGCCGGTAACTTCAGGCGTGGAATTTGCTAACGCTGCGCTGGTAAGGAAACCTTCTGGATATTACCTGTATGTGACTGTATACGTTCCAAAAGACATGCAGGCATCATCATCATCGCCATCATCATCGTCACAGTCTACATCCACGATAGGCATTGACTTTGGACTACATAACCAGCTCACTCTGTCAAACGGGATTACGATCAGGTATTCAGTGCCTGTGGCTACAAGAAAAGTCAGGTTGCTGCACAGAGAGCTTACACGCCGCGGAGTTCATCATGGTAAAAACTGGTGGAAAACCAGGATAAAGCTGCGCAGGGCATACGAGCATACAAACAACGTAAAGGCAGACGTCAGGAACAAGATAGTGTCATGTCTTGTTAACAACTTTGATACAATCTGCATACAACGAGATGACATACGTAGTTGGCAGCAGCTAAAGTTGCCTGCAAGGAAAAGAAGAGTAAGAGTAAGAGGAAGAAAGAGCCGCCACTGGAGCGGAGGTATGAAGGTACTGGAGACTGCTATAGGAGGGATAACAGGTGCTCTGTTGAAAAAGGCACGTACTCCTGTAGTAATTCCATCAGACTTCAAGTCCACCGAAACCTGCTCTGGCTGTGGCAGGCTGAATGAAATTGCCATCGGCGAGCGTACGTACCGGTGCAGCCATTGCCAGCTTGTAATCGACCGCGACTACAACGCCGCCATCAATATAGAAAGGGAAGGCATGGCAATGGCAGCAGAAAGACAAAGACAAAAACACCACTATCATCTACCTGTGGAACGCAGGAAAGTCACGCCTGTGGACACCGGGACCTCTACTTCCATTGTGGAATGCCTGTCAGGCATTCCGTATGTGGAGGCAAGTACCGGTGGAAGAAACAGGAAGCCGCCGTGCTTTAGCCGGCGGTAGTTCACAACCCTTCTGCGATTACTGTTGTAGTGTATGTTCTTGTGTGTACCTCACCTGCAACGGTGCCGTCTACTACGATGGTAAGAGCATAGCTTTGGCCAGCCGTTATCTGGGCTGTAGTCATAGTACCGTCAATTCTCTTCGTCTCACCTGGCGCTGCACTACCGCCAAATGGTGTACCTGATACAGTCCAAATGGTGCCGTCGTTCAAGCGCATATCTATCCGTATATTCGTGATAGTGACAGTTCCAGTATTTTTGAATGATATTCCCATATTCCAGTCATTAGTATTTTTTCTTAGTTGCACAAGGTGCGTTTCTAGTATATTCATACTGATGTCCTGCTTCAATGTTGACGATTGACTCATAACATAGCCGCCTACAGCACCTACGGCTACAATCGCAAGTCCTATGAGTGCTATTGTTGCAATTGCAGGCGAGATTGCCCGCGGCCTGTTGTGCTGCTTGTGGTGTTGTTGTTCATACCAGTCATGGGTCATGATACAAAAGGTCGTGTCTGCTTATAAGCGCTGGCTGATTGACAAAAGTGATTCCACATATTCAAACGGGGACCTAAATGATACGATGTTAGTCCTCTTTCATCCATGCTTCAAATGAGGCACGTATCATGCCATACAATTTAAGCAAGTTTAATTTGGCCTCCTCTTGGTCAATATTTGGATCAAGTGCACGTAACACCTCCATATCAAGTTGCAATCGATTTTTGTTCACTTCTTCAACTTTGTCGCTAAACTGCAAATACAATCTGTCAAACTCTGCTTCGGCAAACTTGTCAAATACCGCAGCGAGCTTCTTGATAGTGGATTTTTTCATCTTTTGAATATCAAGAATGGGTAGCAACTTCCAATGACCGATATTCAGGCCACTGAATCTCCCCCTAGTCTCTTCGCGATTGATCAGTACAAGTAAAACTCCCCAAACTGAATTAATCCAAACTGAAATCGCCTTTTCAGCCAATACGGCAGACTCTTCATTCTCACTTTGTGAACTACCCACGAATAAATTCGTGGGTAGTTCACAAGGAGGAGCTACTTTTCTTGAACAACAGAGGCTGATGGCGTCGGCGCTTTTCTGGGTGTTCAAGTACAAGCCGTTTCTATCTTTGCGGTAGATGTATCAGTATTGGTTGGGTTCATCCGATATATACTTATATCGTTTATAGCTAACCGATATTGCAGATGCACGCACTTGCAACGCTCCCGAGAGACCTCCATAGGCGCATACTGGAAAAGCGCGACAGGCTTGTAAAGTCAAGACTGTCGTCTGACGTCATCAGAGACCTTGAAGAGCGGATGCAGGTAGAGTTTGTCTACAACAGCAACAGCATAGAAGGTGTGACGCTTTCGCGCGGTGAGACAGAGCTTGCAATCCGTGGCATAACTGTGCACGGAAAGAGCATAGCAGACGTCCTCGCGGCGCAGAACCACACTCCTGCCATCGGGCTTGTAAAAGAGCTTGCCCTTGGAAACAAGAAGCTGGCAGAGCAGGACATACTGGACATCCATCGGGCAATCATGTCAGGCATAATAAGCACAGCAGGAGAATACCGGCGCCACGACGTGCGCATAGTGGGTGCGTCGTTCATGCCCCCGCCACCTTATCAAATTCAAGAAGAAATGAAACAGCTTGTAGAATTCATAAATGAAAACACTGCCGAGCTAAGGCCGGTAGAGCTGGCTGCTCATGCGCACTATTACCTTGCGTGGATACATCCCTTCGATGATGGCAACGGCAGGATGGCAAGGCTACTTATGAACCTGATACTCTTGAGAAACAGGTACCCGTTTGCGGTCATAAAAAAGGTGGACAGAAAAAAGTATCTTGACGCCCTCGATGCAGTGTCTGGCAGAGGAGACTTTGAACCATTTCTCATCTACATAGCCAGGTGCGTCGAGCAGACGCTTGACCTGTACCTCAATGTGATAGAAAGAGGCAGAACGAAAGAAAAGCTGCGCACGCTCCCAGAGCTTGCAAAAGGGACACCATATTCTGCAGAGTATCTGAGCCTGCAGGCAAGAAAAGGGGTGCTTGACGCCATCAAAGTGGGAAGAGTTTGGATGAGCACGAAAAAGACGATCGAGACGTACATCAAAGAGCATGGGAGAAAATCAAAGGCCGGCTAGCCGGAGCTTAAAACAAAGATACAACCTTTCGCGTGTTAACCACCATCCCGGCTAGCGGTCAATCGATGCCCAGCGGGGGATGTAGGCCAGGTACGCCTTTCTCAGCTCTTCCTTGTCGATGTGGTCATAGATGTCGATTGCGTCCTTGCGCCAGACAAACCCTTGGTCATGACGTTCAGCTCTTCCCTCTGGGCTATCCACCTTTTCAGTATCCTGGCGCACTCGTCGTCAAAGAACACTATCCTGTTGCTGCGCTTCTTGATGCTAGCGCAGAAAGATAACATCATCCCTGTCGAGACTCGCGAAGTGAGGATCACCTGTCACAAAGGCACAACCGAGCAGAACGGCTACAGCGTAGTTTAACGAGTCCAGCATTCCCCCGCCCTTCACCTTCTTTTTCATTGCAAAGTTGAGCTCCCCCGGCCTTGCGTGCAACCTCTAGGTCGCAGGAATAGACCCTTGTCTGGCTTGCGATAAAGCTCACCATCTCATCTATCTCTGATTCTGCAAATCCTTCTTTCAGGTTCTTTTCGGTTAACTCTGATATCACCGTAGCAGGCGTAATCCTTTCTCTGCTTTCTTCAAGAATCTCAGCCACTCTTTTGCCCTGGGATGTGCCTGCAAAATATTCGACCCATGCATAGGTGTCCAATACTACGCCGCGAAAATGGTGAGGATTCAAAACCTGTCTGTCCCGTGCTCCCTGTTGAACCGTTTCATGGTGGGAAATGCCCCCAGCATGTCCCTGATAGGTTTTGCAGGCCGGATGTCTATTATCAGCGTATCGCCTTCCTTTGCTTTGAGGCTGTCAAGTTCCTTTTTGGGTATTATTACCCCGTAGCTTGTACCTATCTTGCGCACCTTTGCCTCCAGCCTTTTTTTCATCTCCATGATAGAAATTATAATGGAGTACGAGTTTACCTTTTTGAAGTAAAGGACCGTTTTCACTGGTTTTCCCGCACGAGTACTGAATTTTTTAGACTGAAAAGTTCAGTGGCCGTGCGTGAACTTCAAAAAGGTAAATGGTTACATAATGGAGCATTTTTGATAGAACGGCTTTTTGTCTATTTCATTTTGATAGACCATCAATGGCATTTCATGAGGTCAGCCGTATCTTGGTAAACAAGGGATGCGCGTATGTGCAGCATGAGGCCAGAATTGTCATGGATTCTGACCGTGCTAGCGAATGGAATGAAACGCAATGCAAAGCTAATGCGGCCTTATTTGCATCCAATCCCGTTACCCGAAAACATCGGCTTATTAAGTGCTTCTTGCTGGGCACTGTATGTGATGGTGCTCATACAATTGCAATTCATGGTATGAGGTCCATAATAAGGATAACAAAAGCTGTTAATGGCAGAAATATGCTCGACAATAGTAGAAGAGCTAAATACTGTAATATTATTACTTAAATATGTATTATTAGCCACTATATGCATAATGAATCCGGATATAGAGATCAGTAAAAAATTCCCGATTCAACACCCCCTGTATGGAAGAATAGAAAGCCTTAGCAATGCACCAATTCTAACACCCAAGAAGCTTGCCGAATTTACCAACGAGTACTCTTTCGAAGGTGCTACTGAACTTGAAGTATGTCCACAGTGCTTCTTTCAAACTTCGGGGACGAGTGGGAGAAGCAAAAGAATTCCTCATTCAGAACTGGATCTTCAAAAGCAGGTAGAACACGAAGCTTTGGCATTCTCTATAGCTGGATTAGGTTCACAAGATGTGATCCTAACGTTGGCTGCGCCACCGCCTAGTATTTCTGCTTGGGCCACTATAAATGGATCAAAGAAGCTTGGAGCAGAGGTTGTGAATACTTCATACTATGATTACGATGAGCCAATAAAAAATGGAGACTCGAAGAAAGTGACTGCATTTTTTGCAACACCGATTATTGCTCAAAGCACCGCAAGGATGGTTCAGGAAATATATGGCAACACACGAGAGATTTTTCCAAAATTAAGAATGGGCATTATATTTGGGGATGTTCTTCCGCCGCCGTTAGAAAGAAAACTTAGGCAATTATGGGGCTGCGAGATCAGGAGACTTTACGGTAGCGTCGAGGCGGATGTTTTGGCTATTGAGTGTGCAAAAGGAGAAGGAACTCTTCATCTTATGACGAGCAAACTCATTTTCGAAATCATTCCAGAGGAAGAGATGAGGCTAATGCGTACAAATCCCAACCATCTACCAAGGATAAAGAATATCCGTGATTGCAAAAATGGTGAACGTGGAGAGATCTTGGTAACAGACTTGGCGAAGGAGGTCTTGCCATTGATAAGATACAGGATTGGTGATGTCGTAGAAATATACACGGAAAAATGCAAATGTGGTCTAGACACCCCGCGAGTCAGAGTTCTTGGCAGAGCTGCAAATACTCTATTTCTTGACGACAATCTCATTCATGAAATGCAACTTCATTATGCTCTTGAGAATACATTTGAGGGTCAATATAGTGATTGGGTGGCATACGTAAGCAGCAATGGAAATAATATTTCGCAGATTGAAATAGCGATAGAAACTACTACAAGGCCTTGGTCAACGATGATGCAGACATTTTACGAGAACATCCGGCAATGGTGTAATATCAGAGAGATTAGAAATTGCATTAAACTCAATCTAGTCGATAGTTTGCCGAAAGTAGAAGTCAAAAAAGCTGATATGAAATCAAAGAGGATAATCTTTCAATGATGAGTGATACAAAGTACGAACAACTAGTAAAGATACACTAGTACAACAAGGGTTTGGAATTTCATGAATCATTTTTCATATACTCTGCCAAGAAAACTAGCACCTCTACTTTTCGGAAGCATTATGAGCGCAATAATGGCGTTCGTCATATCTTTCTTTATGGTTCTTGTAAACATTGGATTTGGATCTACTTTTCTTGAAATCTGGATGCGATCCTTTATAGTCGCACTAGTGATTGCATTTCCTCTATCAATAGTATCCTCAAAGTTTGCAAAAAGAATTGTTGAAAAGATGACCTAGCCGCCCACTATTTGGTTTACAACATGTCAAATTTCTTCACTTGTACTATTGTTAGTGACTCATAATAGAATAATTACATAGATGTCGCGAGACACCATTGTTTTTCTCTACCTAAGGATACGCTCGAAAGCTTGGGGTTCGTAGAAATTGTATGAAGCTGCAATGGTACAAAATAGTTGTTTCACATAATATTACTCTCAAGGTACCGTCCGAAAATCAGTTACGAGACAGCGGGTTGTGCTTGAAGTTATCCTGTTATTCTGGTATGCCGTTACAATAACGCAGGTTATGAATAGGCTAGTTTTGCCAATCAATCACTTACTGTCTCTCCGCCTTCTTCTCCGCCTTCTCAAAGAAAAGAACGCAACAATACCTGCAATGGCTGTTCCTGATCCTACAAGCAGCATCACGCTATTTTTGTTCGCTGAACGCTTCCTCTGGCTCTTTTTGAAGCGGTATCATTTCCAGCTGATCTTCCCAGCTTCCTTGCACCGTAGGCGCGGTACCCTCCCCAAGTACTGCCATTTCGCCTTCAGCATTTTCAGTGAGCATTGTCCTGTCTCTCCCGGTTTCTGCCAGAAAAACATAGATTGGCATCGCGAATTACAATTGAATCGACTATTATTTCAAGCCCTTCCTTTTTGTAAAAGCGATCACTCCACCCATGGCCGCAACAACTGCTAGAAGAAAAAGTGGAATCTGGGAGCAAGCCTAATGCTGGCTATGACGATTGGTATGATATGGCTATCAGGGGTATATGTGACCGTTCAATGGCGATTACCACCATTAACGAGGATTTGCGATGGCATCGATGAGCTGGGACAAGACTGCATCTGTCTCATTATCTAGAGTTGAACAGTTTAAATCCAAATCAAAAACGAGGATAATGATATCTAATCGAAGAGCAAGGTGAGGGTGGATGAAGTATCAAGCTGAAGAGTGCAGAGCTGTCGTGAAGACTCTGCTGCTGATAGATTGTCAAAAGAAAATTCTTGCTCTGGAGATTCTAAGAGCGACAAGGCAAATGTACTGAAAGCTTCCTATGTCATGTCAAGAATGGTTGTTAAATCCAAAAGATGCCTTCTGAGTTTGACAGGAATGGTTGGCTAGATGGAAAGACCAAGACCTATGCACTTGATGATCAGTCGTACGATAACGACCATCCGCTTCATCTGTTCCGACATATTGTGGCTTAGTACTATCTATCGGCTACTAATTGGTCGCTTGCTCATTTAGCTAGTTTATGCAGGTGGGAAAACACTGAAGCGCTATTGCAGTATTCAAGAACTCATTAAGACACAGATAGCAAAATCAATTCATGTCGAATTTTGATACTCTTATCGCCACAGCAAGTAGTATTGGTAGATATCCCCATTCATATTGGTATTAATATCGCGAGAAGCATACACAGGCCTGCATGCTTAGGGAGTATCCTATCGATGGAAAGTTCGGCGAGTATGGAGGAAGATACGTGCCTGAGACATTGGTTCCTGCAGTAGAGGAGTTAGAAACTGCTTATGAGAAATACAAGAATGATGCTGATTTCCAAAGGGAACTTGCATACTACCTCGAAACATATGCTGGTAGACCCACGCCACTTTACTATGCAAGAAACCTTACCGAACATGTCGGAGGGGCCAAGATCTTTCTTAAGCGAGAAGACCTCCTTCATGGTGGCGCTCATAAGACAAACAATACGCTTGGTCAGGCACTTCTAGCAAAGAAAATGGGCAAAAGGCGGATAATAGCTGAGACAGGAGCGGGTCAACATGGAGTGGGCACCGCCATAGCATGTGCTATGCTGGGGCTTGATGCTGAGATCTACATGGGATCTAAAGATGTCGAGCGACAGAAATTGAATGTCTTCCGCATGGGATTACTCGGAGCCAAAGTTCATTCTGTGCATTCTGGAAGCAAGACGCTAAAGGATGCAGTTAATGAAGCATTACGAGATTGGATTTCTAATGTCAACACTACGTATTATCTTATTGGTTCTGTTCTGGGTCCGCATCCATATCCAATGATTGTTAGAGACTTTCAGAGCGTCATCGGTAAAGAGATCCGGCAACAGATGCAAGAACAACAAGGCACACTCCCTGAGGCATTAGTTGCATGTGTGGGAGGAGGAAGCAATGCTATAGGTTCTTTCTATCCGTTTCTGGATGACTCATCGGTAAAACTATACGGTGTGGAAGCAGCAGGTAGGGGAATAGAAACAAGAAAGCATGCGGCGACCTTATGCGCAGGTTCGCCCGGGGTTTTGCATGGTATGTTCACGTATCTCTTGCAGGACAAACACGGCCAAGTGTCCGAAACCCACAGCATTTCTGCAGGCCTTGATTACCCCGGAGTTGGCCCCGAGCATGCATTGCTCAAAGACATAAACAGAGCTGTCTATGTGCCTTGTACCGATGAGGAGGCAGTAGATGCATTTATGACCTTGTCAAGACTTGAGGGTATCATCCCAGCTCTCGAATCATCACATGCAGTAGCACACGCGATAAAGATTGCCAGGGAAATGGACAAGGATGGAATAATCGTAGTCACGCTGTCTGGGAGGGGAGACAAAGATGTTACGGTCGTTCAAGACTACTTGAACTTCAAAAAGGGTCGCAAGCGCGATGCAAGAAAATAGAGTGACTGCAACTTTCTCTCGTCTTGCAAAAAGAGATGAGTGCGCGCTCATATGCTATGTAGTGGCCGGTTATCCAGATATCATAACGACTGCAAAGGCCATTGATTCGCTTGTTGCTGGTGGCGCGGACATTATCGAGCTGGGCATACCATTTTCAGACCCGATAGCGGACGGACCCACTATCCAAGAAGCATCGCACAAAGCACTTGAAAACGGCGTTACGCCAGAAAAAGCACTTGCGTTTGCCAGATCTGTCCGGAAAAAACACCCTGACCTTCCACTGCTGGCGATGACCTATTCAAACATTCTCGTACGGGCAGGCTTGGATAAGTTTATGTCGAAAGCGAAAGCAAGTGGCTTCGATGGCTTTATACTTCCTGACATGCCCTTAGAAGAGGCAGGCCGCTATTCTTCTCTAGCATCAAAATACGAGCTGTCAACAGTCCTTCTTGCATCACCAAATACCCCGGATGAAAGATTACAGAAGATAGTAGAAAATTCTTCGGGTTTTGTATATATCGTTTCGGTGTATGGTGTAACCGGTGCCCGTAAGTCATTTGAAGACTATACACTTGATGCCATCAAGAGGACAAAGCAAGTAGCAAGGTCCAGAATACCTGTTGGTGTAGGCGTTGGCATAAGCACTCCCAAACATGCAAGACTCATGATAAATGCTGGCGCGGACGCGATAATTATTGGAAGTACAATAGTAGACAAGCTACCAAGGTCTTCAGACAATAAGAAGCAAAGACTCAAGATGCTGGAAAACTATGCAAAGTCAATGAAAGCGGCTTGTGTGCACAGGGTTTGAATTTTATCATGAATCCTATTTCTCCATTCATAGGATATTATTAATCTCTGAAGGATAATTATAATAAACTTTGCTGGTCGAGGCGATCTTCTACCTTACAAAGACAGACATGGTCACTGTGGCACTGTTTCCGTCATTCCCTGTTGCTGTGATAATAAAGTTGTATCTCTCACCAATGGTTACACTTGCATCGATAGCCGAGTCGAACGTGGTAGAGCCAGTCGGCAGGTTGAAAGTCACAGTAGCGCCAGAGTCGTCTGTAAACGACACGTTCACAGTCGTCCAGCCAGGCTGTATCCTGTAAACGGCGTGCAAGTGTGCCTTCATATCAGATAGCTTTATCATGAATATCTCGGATATCTCAGCAGGCTTTGCAAAAGACGACGACAGCGCGGCCTTTCTCACCATGTCCGAGCCTGCTATCGTCGCTGCAGCGGCAGCTACTGCGATGAGCGCGATGGTGGCGATGGCAGGGCTTATTGCTCGTATGCTGGCACCACTACCACTACCACCACCACTACTACTATTGCCGGTGATATTCATCTTCTTACACTCTCCATCTCCGCAATCTCAATTCACGCAGCCTGGCAAAAGAGATATCGCCGCCGCATTGTTCGTATGTCCAGATGTCCTGCATAGGCACTTTGTTTCGTTGCATCAGCATGACCTCAGCTTCACATTCATGACATCTGCCAACTATTATCATCATCGTACGTCTTTTTTTCTCGCTCATTTTTTCTACCCACCGCCGCCACTACCGCCGCCACCATTGCTACTACTATTATTTAATAATGCAGTGACAGGTGTGGTCGAAAACACCTGCAGCTCTTCCTGCGACCTCGGCGTCATTTTGACCCGCATCCTGTGTTCGCCGGCAAACATGAGCGCCTCGCCGTTCTGGAGTATCGGCAACATCTCTTTCTCGCGCTGAGAAAGCCACATGGTCTCGGCTACCATGTGTGCAGCTATCTCGGTGTTCCTCAACAGTATCTTGGTGTCAGCGTTCTCTAAAATCGCCCTTCCAGTCTCCTGCCTTATCACGTCCTCGGGGTTCTGGCTGATGAACAAAAAGAGAACGTTCAGCTTGCGGCCGGTGCGCGCAATCATCTCGATAAAGCGTGCTGTGGACGGTATCTTGAATACGAGCCAGCCCTCGTCGACCACGAGGACCTTTGGCAGGTGTGCCGGTGCAGATATGATGGCCTTCCACGCCTTTGCGAGCGCCAGCGTGAGCAGTATCGCCTGCCTCTCCTTGTTGTCGTAGGCGCCCTGCAGCGATATAATGGTCCTAGAGAGCATGTCTGTAGTGGCAGTAGTGGTAGCAGCAGTATCTGTAGCAGCAGTATTATTGTCGGTTCCGGACTCCGGCTCCCTGAACAGCTCTGAGAAGGGCCCCTCCACAAGCTGCATAAGGTGCTTCTTTGTATCGTCGCTTACTTTTGAGTAAAGGTCGAATATGGACTTGGCAGAGGTGGATTTTGCCGTTATCTCCTTTCTCGCAAGGTCGTCCGCTGCTGCAATGTCTGCGATGACCTGTGGCACATCAAGTGGTTCGAAGAGAGTGTACGGGTCAAGCCCCATCCGGCGCACCTTGCCTGTATTAGGGTTTGTGAGTTTTACCACGGAAAGCCCGAAATAGCCCGCTATCCTTTCGTACTCGCCCTGCGGATCTACCACGTACACGTATGTGCCCGGGTGCTTTTCTGTCACGCGCTTTAATATTGTCTTGGCAGTGACCGACTTGCCTGCGCCTGACGACGCGAGCAAGACCATGTTGTAGTTGCTGCGCATCATGTAGTCATAGACGACAGGAGAGCCGGTCTCCACGTTCTGGCCCAGCAGGACGCCATTTTTGACCTCCAGCAGATCGGCAGATACAAAGGGATACATCACTGCCAGCGTGCCAAGGTCGGCTATAGCGTCTTTCTTTCTCCATGTGCCTGCTGCCAGCTCGCGCTGGACAAACGGCACGTCTGCAAAGCGCATTTCTGACGCCTTCATGGCCTTCAGGAATTCTTTACTCCTGGCTTCATGATCTTTCCCGTCTTCTGCAAATATGGTGCAGGAAAGGCCAACGTTGAAAAGCGCTGTCGACTGGGACTGGAGGCCCTCGTACAGGGCAGAAGCCCGCTGGAACTTTTGCATTAAATTGGGGTTCCTGCGCAGCGCCACCTCTACTGTCGACCTGTACTTTTGCGCCATTGCTATCGCCCTCTCGGGGCTTATCTTTTCTATCCTGACGCGCACGAGGTCGCAGTGCTGCAGGAGAGAGTGTACCCATGCTGGTTGCATCGAGTACCTCGGAATAAGCAGCACAAAGGTCCTGCACCTGATATATCCGTGGTTGCGATCGGGACCGTGGTAACCACCACCCCCATGATTGCCGACGCTGCTGCCATGATAGCTGTAGCGCACAGACACGCTGCGCGGGTTCTCCGATATGACATCTATGGCAGGCAGTCCATTACTGCTACCACCATCGTCGCTCACTGGCTCCGGGCCGAACCCCAGTGCTGAGAGGTAGTGGTGGAGTGCCGCGCCCCTGCCATCCCCCTCCCTACCAGTGGTGGACACGAACGTGCGCACAGTGCTGTAGCCCGTACCTTCAAAGTCTACGCGTGCCCTTGCCACAGTAAGTATTACAGGAGCGCCGTCACTGGTGGCAGCATTTATCAGCTGCAGAAAACGCGTTAGCACAACGCGCTGCTTTTCGTCTGGCAGTGAGAAAAAATTGGTCGGCCTGATTTCAAACGCATATGTGTGTGTTTTTTGCATGCCCTTTTGTGCCTGCGTCTGGCCGCCGCGCTGCACTGACCCATGTTGTCCAGTGATATTCGTATTCGTATTCGCATCAACATCCTGGTGCTGCGGGCGTTGGATCTGGCCTGCCTTCCTCATCATCCTGAATGATGAAAATATCCCGCCACCGAGCTTCTTGCTTTTATCCCCGCTCCTGCCACTTGTTTTACCCACACATTCCAATGTGTTAGCGCCTTTTAAGGAGGTCAGCACTTTCAATGCACGAAAGTGACGATGACAGCAACATCACAACAGTCTTCACGCCCCATTGAGCACATCGAGGTGATATGGTTCAACAGCTTGGGTGTTTTCTCGGAGCCGATATTTTCGATAGGGTTCATAACACTGACTATGAAGCAACTCGCTCTGCTATTCACCGGATTGCTTCTTGCGTACGGCCTGGCGACGGTCAACCCGTATGTCGCTGCAGCAGTGGCAGGCATGGCGTTGATGATGGCATTCTACAAGCCGCGCGTAATGACAGCAGAGGAATACCTGATGTCGGCAATCAGGTTCTTTGCCATGCGGTCCAGCCGTACAACGGAAAAGAAACACATCGCGGCGATGTTTGCACAAGCGCCATCTTCCGGAGATTTTGCTGTAGGAGGACAGAAGGGAGAGGAGGGTAACAGGAAAAAATGACGGCTCTTAAGGCTGAAGGTGAAGACGAGGTGGCAACCTCGTCGATGTTCATGTCGCCCGAGTTTGGGTTCGACATGTGTACTTCGAGTGCGCTTGCGAGATTGTATGACTATATAGCACGAGGCGTCGAACTGCCTGCTGACGACATCAAAAAGTGGTCTGCATGTGGAGTATTTGATACAGCTGATAGGCGTGTCCAAATGCCAGGCCCGATAGACGCCGCCCTGTCATGGACATTGCTCGGCATGATGTGGAATTGCAAAATATCCAAGATTTGATGTATGCGTATACATTCGCCTACGCACATCACAGCCACCACCAAGAACAACAGACCCGTTGGTAGTGATGTATAACACACTCCCTTTTTTCCCGATATCTACACCAACAGCCGTGTTGGTGTAGGTACCATTCTTGATCCTGTCTGTAGGCTGAAAAAATGGCCTTCGGTTAAATACTGACTGCACATTGCAGTGTATGCTCCAGAACATCGAAGGAGACGAAAAAGCAAAAGTAACCAAAATCGTAGTAGCAGCACTGATACTTGGCACATCTGTCGCGCTGGCGGGGCCAATCATAGGATGGCTTTCAGGCGTTGACATAAGCAACCCGTCCGTCTGCACATCAGGACAGACCATTACAAGCGGCAGTAGTGGATGTCTGCCGCCCCAGCTGGCAAACCTGATGAGAAACGGCATGACCATAATGATCCTCGTAGGCGCGTTCATAGCTACTGCCGGGATCATAATCGGATTCGTCAAGCTGTAAACCCGACCTGATTTTTTCTCTTGTGTTATTTTCGTCTTGATGTGGATGTTGATGGTGGTGATAACGGCGGCATGTCTGTCTTGATGATCATGAAGATGGCGCATGATGCAGACGCTACTACAATAGCAGATGTTGTGGCCAAGGTGAACCAGAAGTCGACAAAGGAAAGAAGGTGGCGGCGGTGAATAACACGACAAAGAAGAGGTCGATAGCCATAACAGCCGCCGGAATGGCGTCAGCGATCGCTGCCATAGTCGCCTATGTGTATGTGTGGCGACTCCAGGACATCAATGTCAACCCTCCATCCATTCTCGCAATCTCATTTACGGCTTTCTGGCTCTTTGGCTGGCAGCTGGACGCGCGCCTGACCGCAAAGAACTGGCGGCATGTGATGAAGGGCGGCGAGTCCAACATCTTTGTGAACATCATAGCCAGACATATCACGCGCGGCAGGGCATGGCTTACGCTGGTGCTGCACGCGGCTTTCACAGTCGCAGTGGCATGCGCACTGGCGGCTATGTTGTCTGTTGCCATTTCCCCCTTGGTCCCGCTTGATGATCCAGCAGCAGGAGAAGCGAGCCAGGGTCCTGCGCCGATGCTTTTCTTTGTACTTGCATCTGCATTCCTTGTTTTCTTTGGAGCAGGCCACCTGGACGCGTACCTTGGCAACAAAGAGTTTGTGGGTTGTGCGCTCCCAAAACAGAAAGAGGTAGAAGGTAGGCAGGAGTGGGGAGATCGGTGATATGAAACTGCATACAAAGTATTACATGCGGTTCTTGTGGCTGTGTCGAGTCACAGGGCTTACGGCCAGCCAGCTACGTATGTTCATAGCTTCGCTACTGCCGGGAGAACAGAAGCGGGTCGGAGACTATCTGTTCAGGCTGCTGTCTGTAAGACACGCAGGGAAGGACATCATATACAGTGTTGAAGTCTACTTCATAGACAGTGACGATGATTATAACAATGTCAAGAACCATTATAGTAACAATGGCAAGAAATCAAAAACCAGACTTGTGCTAAAGTCTCCGTTGTTGATTGACGCCCCTCGGCGGAACAACAGGAGGCGCATCGCAGCATAGCCACCCAGGTACTTCTACTTGCTACTCTCCATGTTTGTTGCCATCACCACCACTACCACTACTGCCCCCTCTGTTGAATGCTCCGACAAGTATTGCTGCCTCGGACATCCTTTCAGCAGTCTCTATTTCACATACTTTATCCGCCCACGCGACTATGGCGCGCAGGTCAGCGTCATACCCTTGTAGTTCTTTGTACTTTTCATGTGGTATCATCAGCGTACCGCCTGGAACGCAGCGCACTATTCCTACCCTCGACAGCTCGTGCCGCGCGATCTCTGGCACCAGCCCGTTGAGACAGCACCCCCTTTCCTTTAGAAAGGTGCCGAGCACAAACATGTTAGTACCCTCGAACTTTTTGTCGGCTTTCTGGCTGTACAATATTCCATAAGGGAATTCTGCTTTACCTTCAACAATCATCCTCGCCAGCTCTGCGTCCCCGCCAGCAAGTGTAAAGGCGTATAGGGGATCGCGTGATTCGACGTACAGGTACGCCAGGTATACAGCGTAGGCAAAACTCAGGCCGAACCTGGACGCTATAAAGTGCGCCACGCCTGGAGTCGTGATAGCAATTTTATTGTGGGCACGGCCTTCGTCTTTTCCTTCCTCTCCCTTTAAAGTAGCAACATCCGTCACCTCTACCAGTTGTCGAGCTGCAAGGCCGTCAAGGCACTTTTTTTCCATGTCGCCAAAATCAGACACAGACAGTGACCTGTCAGGAGTATAGTACAGCCTTTCAAGCACTTTCATCTGAGGACTGCCGGCCGGATAGACGCGCATGCAGTACGGCCTTTTCATTCCTTCCACTTTCTTTCTCTTTATCCATACTGCCGCTGCGGTACTACCGCTACTATTCTCGTCGTTGTTATTGTTGAAGCTATTATTGTTGTTGTTATGGCGTATCATACTTCATGGTCCACTGCTATTACGACAAACCTCGTGGCGATGCTTACCCTTTTCAGGAACTTTTCCACTTCGCTCTTTCTGTCTGTCACAAGCTGCTTCACGTCGTCAACGTCAACGGTGCCGGAAGCAAGCCCGAGGAATTCTACATGTTTGGGGCTGAGGCAGAACACCTGGCTGTCGTTGCTGCCGTCACCGTCTCCGCGTATCACATTTACTGGCCCGAACTCTTCTATCCTGCATACAGCGCCGGTAGACATGTCGACGACTTGCTGCTTTCCGCAGTGGAGGCAGTGTATGAGAGACTTGTTGTTGTCGGGCAGTAATACGCCATTGGCACCCTTTTTGCCGGGTGTGGCCCCAATGGATGGGTGAGACCCTATTTCGCCACTGCCATTGTCATCGTCACCGTCATCATTAGCATCGCTGCCGCCATATTCCAGCACTGCCCGGCCTCCTGCTGCAGCCGCCGTGGTCGTCGTTCTCTGCACAGCAGCCGATGATGACGATTGTAGTGCCATCATGTACTCAAGCGTCCTTTTCTGCTTGAGCG
>JBIQJB010000027.1:8532-24462 GCA_044507735.1 Nitrosopumilales archaeon | reverse complement strand
GCGCGTCAGAGATTGGCCGGCCGCCGACCAGCGCAGCAGAGACCGAGTCAGTAGCCGACATGGCTTCTGCGGCAGGGCGTACCCGTACTGTGGCTGCGGAGACAGAGTCCGTGATTGCCATCACATCGGCGTACGTGTTGCTGATAACAGAGACTGTGCCGTCAAGACTATTAGCCACGTATACCAGGTTGGTGACGGGGTTTACCGCCACGCCCCATGGATCATTACCCACCCCCACAGTGTCTATCACCGTGTTTTCGGCGCCGTCTATTACAGAGACTCTGCCGCCGCCATTATTAGCCACGTATATCCTGTTGGTAATGGGGTTTACCGCCACACGTTGTGGATGAACACCCACCCCCCACAGCCTCTATCACCGTGTTTTCGGCGCCGTCAATTACAGAGACTGTGTTGTTAAAATAATTAGTTTTCGATTTTGTTGCATAACAAGATGCAGTCAGACCGGGAGTAATATTATATGCAACAGAATCAGAAATCAAAGTGTATTCCTTCGTAAAAATGCTCTCTATCACATATTTTGCATTTATTTAGTGGTGTCTTGGAGGGCAAAGATTGTATCTGCTGTTGGTCTATAGTAGACAGCTCTCCCTTCTCCATACTCCTTTACCACCAAATTCTGTTTGTAAAAGCTTGCAAGATACTTATTCAATGCTTGAGGAGTTTGCAGTCCTACACTCTGGTATTCCCTTGTTCGCATTGACCCCTTTTTGACAATGTTTTTGAGCACAGCTATTTCTTTTGGAGATAAATTCAGTGCATCTATTCGTGACTTTGCAAAATCGATGATCATCGATTTTGCAACATCTAATGGAATTTTTGAAATTGACGGGAATTGTCCTCTAAATCTGAGTATGATATCAGTTATTCTTTTGAAAACATATCGTATCTCTCCTTGTGAAGTGTCATACAGAATCTTTACTATCTCGTCAGAGACTACACTATCTCTACTTTTCTTGTCTCGGCTTAGCAATTCGATACGCACCTTTATCGCGTTGTATACATCTTGTAATGTTAGCGGTTGGAGTACCACAGGTTGGCCTGTTATTATTTCGCTAACCCTTCTAGCTTCACTTTCAAGCAAAGAGAACAGACCTTTTCTTCCTATCAGTATCCAAACGATATGCGGTCTATCAATAATGGTGTCTCGCATTGAGTTAAGAAAAGATACGATTTCCTTGTCATCCAAGACATCCATATTATTCACAGGGATAACTGCCGGCCCATCATATTCGGTATTCTTTGATACATATTCTACCCATCTATCCATTGTATTCAATATCGCAGGCAATGTTACAGCGGCCGGTTGACTGGTAGACGGGCTACGTGACATTCCACCACCAAAACCAAAGGCTTGGAGATTTCCTGCAAAGCCAGATTGGATGGTTTGAGCAACCAGCAACTTTCCTTCCTTCAATATACCTGTTTGTTTTGCCAAGTCTGTATTCGTTAATTTTTCAAGACTGAATATCATGTTAGAAAATGTGGAGAGGGTGAAACTCTTGGGTTCTATGTTGTCATTCGTGAGTTCAATCTTTTGAAATGCTGGCAGAATTTTGTTCTTTTTCTGATGTAACAAATCATACTGCATGGCATTAACCAAGCTAGTTTTTCCAACTCCAATGCCTCCTTCTACTATTATGATACCTCTGCTGCCAGAATTGGCCAGAGTAGTTAACATCCGTAGTTCGTCAGTTCTGTCGATTAGTAGTTTTCTGTCCTCGTCGCTTATTGACAGTGCGCGGGGATCGTATGGATTGCCTGTAAATCCGAGGTCTTCCCAGACATTTCCCATTGTTATTTCAACCATGATCTTAATTTTTTAGTTTATAAACGTAATGGAGTTTATCAACTAATATAGGTTTATAAACCAAAATATCAAGGCTCAGGTTGATATGGACTAGTCGATTTACCGTTATGTTGCATAACGAGAGGCAGTTAAACTAGGGGCAATATTAGATGCAACAAATAACATCTATTGCCTTTCCATGTATGAACCAGCTCAGCCCCCACCCTGCAAGAATATCTTTGATTCATCACAACCTTTAGCTTTGATATGTTCAACCAGCATCGCACCTGCAACTTCTATGAGACCATAGTCTGATTCATAACCGCACTGATCACATACTACATAGTACATTCCAGTAGTAATATTTTGACCGTACTTTCTCAACCAGTCCTTCCTTATGTATTTTACATAACGGGTCTTGATGCAATCATGCATTTCTGCAAGCCTGTGCTTAAGACAGAAGTTCTGATTGCAATAAGTGCAGACATAAGCGAATGGTTCATTTTTCCCGCAAAAGTGGCATACGCCCCTCTCTATATTCGATTGAGCTGCTGGCACATCTTTTTTCCAACGATAGACATTGCCGCTAAAGCGATGATATTCATAGAAGTAATCCCCTATCTTGATTTCAAACCCATCCTCTCTTTTGATCCGAGTCTTCAAATTTTCTGGTAGGCGATCCCACTTGCAATGTTGTCTTCCAGTGCTAGATGTCTGCCACAACTCTTCTCCTTGAGTCGGCTCTGAGGATGCTGTCATTTTAACAAAAGTCCTCAGTGATGTAAATCTTGTCATTCAATGCTATTGCTGCGCCTATGCCTTGCCTGTCATACTGTTCATCGAGTATGTTTTGTCTGTGTCCCGGACTGCCCATCCATCCCTGCACTACATCATTTGCGAGCTTTTCAAGTGTGGTCCAATCATAAAACGGGATGCCGTTGATGTAAGTGATAGAATCGTATGTCCACGCTTGGAAGATATTCTCAGCAATGCCAACGGTATAGTAGCTGCCAAAGTTCTTTCGACAATCATATCCGGCGGCCTCCGCTCTTGCAGTAGGGTCTTGACCTTTTAGGTTATCGTGTTCAAAATAGTTGTTTTCAGCCATATCCTCGCTGTGCCTTTCGGCAATGCCAGCTAGTTTTGAATCCCAATTGAGAGCTGCTAAACCGCGACTCACCCTTTCTTCATTGATGAGGTCGTGTATCCTGGCTGCAAGTTCATCAGGGTCAATATTTCTACCGATGCCCGATGCAGGTTCCGGCTTTGATTGAGGCTGTTCTGTCTCTGGTTCCTCTTCCGCTACTACAGGAGTTACTTCTGGTTCTGTCTGTTCCTCCTCCGCAACTGGTTGAATGACTTTCTCAACCGTTTCCTCATATGTAACATAGAGATTGATGCTGACTGTCTGGAGTTCTGCGTCTCCTCCATTTGAAATAAGAAGTTTCAATGCATCGCCTGAATCAACTGGTATGTCAACCTTGTTATTCTGTGCGCTCTCCGCCTTGCCTGAGCTTTCGCCATACACCTTGTATGAGCATTGATCGCAATATACGCCGCCAAAAGCATCTTGGAACTCAACATTAACAAATTGCTCTCCATCGACAGTGATCGTCCCTTCGAGCTTGCTAACGTCCTTGTTTGGTATCTGTAGATTAAATGATCTGACATCATCTGCGCTCAGGAAAGCTCCAGCATTGAGCACAGTAAGCGTCCTTGTTTCAACGACGTACTCTACCTTTGTGGTCTCAGGTTCGTGCTTGTTATCGCCTGCGTTTCCTGCTGGAATATTTGAAGTGCTTTCATTATTAGCAGTGCGATTATCAAAGAAGTCTATTCCTAGGGGGTTGAAAAAGAATATCAGTCCCCCGATAGCCGCCACAGCTACGAGTACGATGCCTATATTTCTTCCAGTATGACCTCCACGTCTGGGATAGCTTGTGTATCCTTTCCCACCACCAGAGCCGCCACCACTGGAGCTACCACCTCTATAACCGCCACCGGGTCCGTAATATCGTCTAAGTTGTTCTTCCTTTTCGCGCTCGTCCCATTTATCGCCCCAAGTATAATTTACCATCTAATTACAAAACTCTCCTGACGAATGTCTCAGCAAAGCTGTCGGCAGCCCTCTCTTCTCTTTCATTACGGGCATAGTATCCAGTAACAGGATCAGGAAGAATCTGATAGTCCAGCATATCTTTCACACCATAGCAGTTGACAAGATGATGATAAAATTCATGCAAGATAGTCCTCATACTTGTTCCTTCAGGTTTGAAATACGCGGTCATATCGTCTGTGTAATACACTGCAATCGCATCCCTGCACACCATGTCGTTAACAGGAAACCTGTGCTGAAACACTGTCTTCATTGCCGGGACTCCGTATATCTTCGACAGAAACTCAACAGCTGCCTGTGCAGATTGCGTTCTGCAAAGCCTTGCAAATGCCATGCATATTTCTTTTGGCGGAAGTTTCAGCTCGCTAATGTGTTTTATGGGCTCAAACATTGTTGGAGGATTAACATCTACAGGGGGTTCAACTGTTCCAGTTAGCTCCGCCTTGATTGCATTCTGAATTACTTCTTTCAGCTTCATGTAGAAGTCCATTGTAATTTCATAGCGACTGTGATGATACTTTGCTCCATGCATGTACAGATATGGCACGCCGTCGATGATTGTGAAACTCATAGAACTGTAACAATAAACCGACACATTCGTCTGTCCTCTATTCCAAAACCGTGCATCAAAGTGTGCTCGTAGTTCAGGAACACCGTATACTTCTAAATCATCCAGATCAGCCTTTGGATCCATCAATTTGTAGACAGCGCGGAATAACCTTTCAAATGCCACATCTGTGAATATAGAGTATTGTCTATGCTCTCCCTGACTGTGAATCCACGCTATCGGGACTGTAATGCTATTCTCAAACACTATAGCCTCGTCTGAACCTGCAATGCTAATTGCCGCACGATCATCAAGCAAGAAACCTTCCGTGAGCGTACCTTCAAGAATGACCTTGATTGTTGTTTCAGATTTCATGGTTCCGATAGCCGGAATTGTCGAGTCATAAGAGCGCCGCTTTCCCTTATCTATTAAAGTGTCATACGCCATCTGAATTACTCTAAAGATATTTGTAGCCTCTGGGTCTTTGCTGCGATCGGGATGGTAAAGTAGCGCGAGCCGCCTGTACGCTCGTCTTATTTCATGTTCATCGGCATTATGCGTAATCCCTAGTATGGAGTAGCAATCGTAACGGCTCAGATTCGGAGAATCGCCAGAAGAATAGTAATTCCACCGATTATTACCATCCTTCGTTTCAGACCTCCTGCTCAATCAACCACCTGCGCAGCACTTGCATCTCGCACTGACGCACTCATAATGGAATTTGTGATTACATGCAGGACATCTGCATGGTGTCTGACCGTATCTGGAATAAGCACCTCCATAAATTTGCGAGTTCTCATACTGCCTATCCCGGTCATCCCATCGTCTGCTATGTCCGCTCATGGAGTTTAACCAAAGAAAACAATAGTCGAATATTTAAGTAGATAGTATAGTGTTTTTTTACTAACAAAAAACAGGGGACATTAACTTGTCTTTGTTCCAAAACGCCTTTTCAGCTTTTCTTCTATCTGCAAAAATCTCATTATTGGAGTCTTAATTTCTTCTGTTTTTGCTAACGCGACTTCTCTTAGAATCCCCAAAGGTCGTTCTTACGCTTTCGTCTTCTTCCAGATGATCCGCCTCCAAACATGTTATCAGCGCTGAATCCACCTAGTAAATCATCATTGCGTCTACGAGAGGATGACCCTGAGCCAAACGGATCCCATGAGTTTGACTTTCGCTTCCGAGGAGTTGAAGAGCCGTAACTGAAGAAATCATTATTTTGTTTCTTTGCCTTTACGTAGTTGCCCTTAAGATAATCATATTCCAATTTGTCACCATTAGTGTTTTCAATTCTGGTTTCACCAAGTGGTCTTTCGGGAGAAGGATCGTAATGACGATAAATCTTTAGTCCCCGTGTTTGTTTTTGTCTTTCAGATACAGGTGAATCATTACGTTTTGTATCCCAATATTCAGATCGTTTTCTGCGACCTAGAATTGGATTGGCTGGATGAGTAATTTTATAATCAGAGCCTATTCCTGTTCGCTCAACCTTTTCTCCCATTATTTCTCTCTGTGCCTTGAAGTCTTGTTCAACTTCCTTACCTCGCTCTACGTTGTGTTTCTTTCCAAATATTGAGTCGAATAATCCCAATCTAGCTAAACTAACACGGCAATTGACTATATAAGCAGGCTGCCATAACCTTAAGAAAATGCTCAAGAGGCGCAAAAAATACTATCCGGTCAAGCATTTTCAAAACTGCGCTAAATGTGGTGCGCGTGTTGAATATGAAAGCCCGTACGGACAGGAACCTGCCGAGATACTATGCCATGAGTGTGGTAAGAAGTTGAAAGGAGTTTTTAGCGAAAATTAAAACCACTTGCGCTTTTCCTTTTTCGGTTCTTCGGCAGGGTGAGCGCGTAGACCTTTGCACTTAGGACACTGGCATGTTATAGGCGTTTGTGGAGTCGGTTCCCATGTTAGATTTTTTCTTGCTTCCCTACATTTTGGACATTGGCAAGGACTATCCCCATGCAGAGTATGATAATCTACCAAGCAGGATAATTGGAGAGTTAATTTCTATATAAACAAATTTTGATCAAACGCGATGCAACAGGCAGGAAATCAAACGAAGATGCTACAGAACCCTATGTTGTCCCGGATCGAAGGCTGCAATAACATTCTTTATTACTTCTTGTGCTAACTTTTCTTCGCCTTCCGGCGTTGGATTTACAAATGGCAGAAAACCATCGATAGTTCTGTTACTGACATGACAGCCGAATTTTAGCTCCTCTCTGAGGATTTTGGTGATTATTGGAATTGTACAACTATCGTCACTTTCTGCTACCACATGAACAGTATATCCCTCATCTATTCCCTGCCTATAGTCATAATTGCCGCCAGAAATCAATGATCCAAATCTCTGCTTGAAAGTAAGGTTCACTTCTATTTTGACCGTATTGCTGCTTATGGGAGTCTTTTTGAGCAAAGTTGAAAGAATGTGGAATGGTTGAGTTAATGACTTCCTTTCCGCTTCATTTTTCTTAAACAGACTCCATCTGCCTTTCTTTTCCTGCTTGTCAGCCAGATCGACCCTTTCTAATACTCTGAGCTTGCTATCAATGTCTTTGGCAAAGTAGATAGTAAATGTGACTCCATTTCTTTGCTGCTTGCTTATTGAAACACCATCTAGGACGTTAAAGAAAATTTCTTTTGCCTTTTGTGCAATTACAGTCCGACAATCTCCACAAAGTCCATTTTTCTTATTGTTCGTGAGTCCACCGCATGCGTCACAGTGGGAACATTCGTGACATACTACCTGTGGAATCTCGGATGAGTACTCACCTTTATACTCGACCTTTCTGCCACATTTGACGCAATTTTCGTAATGCTTCCCCAAGTATGCTATCTGTCCATTAACAAGAATAAAGAAAAACATTTCTATATGATTAATCTTCTTTTAAGTTACTAGAATTGTTATCCCAGATAGCTTTGCACTAGACCGAAACAAGTTTAACCGTAGTGTTGAGATCAAGAGTATCAAACTTGACATGAACACACTTGGCTATTTGCGCTTTGATATGCTCTGGAATGCCTCCATAACACTTGTTTAACACTTCTGTATTCTCCCAACCACCCAAGCTTGCCACATATGCGAGCGACCAATTTGTGGCAGCTAGATAGTACTGAGCCATAGTATGCCTGAATAGATGCAATGGATGCCCATTAAAGTACAGACCATCGCCAAGCGCGTATATCCTAGTCTTCTCATTTAACCAACTATTTCTGTCAAGCTCTGAAAATATCTTTTTGAATTTGACAGCCATTTTTGACATGAAATAAGAAGCTTGCAGAGCATTTGCCTTCTCACTCTTTGCATCTTCAAAGAACAGGAATTTCCTTCCTTTTGGAAGTTTGTCATAAGCTGTCTCTACAACAGCTCTGCATTCTTCTGTTGGGTACTTTACCCACCACTTGCCTTCTCTAGTCAGATACCAGTCACCACGCTTTATCTTGGACTCGAACTGTTCCACTCTAAACAGTGGAGAAAAGGCTATTCTGTCCCGGTTCATAGATGCCATTGCAAAAGCCCTAGCTCCTGTATGCAGGTCAATGTTCATGAAGCTCCAAGATTCCCAATCGCGTTCATTTTCAAGTCTCTTGTTAATTGCCGCAATCTGTTCTGGCGTCAAGAGGATATCTTTGTACTCTCCTAATCTCTCTGATGTTGTAGATAGCCCGTACCTTTTGCCCTCACCATGTGCAAAGTTGATGCTGTGAGCTGCAAGAAAGCTTCTGTACGCGTTGACGGTGTTTATATGCTGCATCTGCGGGTACGCGGTATTGAACCATGCCAAGAAATTCTGCCAGTATTCAATAGCTATTTCTTTTCTCTTTGTCGAGTCAATCGGTATGCCATAGCTAACTAGCGTCTCTGGCATCACCTTAAGCTGGTCAGATATCCCATGTACAATGTTTACAACGTACTGAATGCGGGAAGCTTGTAGCCTGCCAGACTTCAAATATACTAACCACTTCTGTATAGCTGGCAGTTTATTGAACGGTGCTCTATCTAACTTTTGATAAGCTTGCTCTATCTGTTTTTGTAGTGATATAACGATATTTCCGTTGACATCGCGCTTTATTCCCCAAGTACCTTCTCTTTCCATTTCACCTAGATATCGCGATATAGTGCTATGGTCCTTGCCTATGTCAACGCCAATTTCTCTTGTTGTGTAATTACCGTTTCGGATGCTGATTGCAATAGCTTCTTTGATCTTCTCTCTATCCTTGACCTTTAATCCCTTAACCCTTAGTCTGCTTTTTCTTGTCTGTACTTTGTCAGCACGTATCTGAGCCACTAGCTAGATAACCTCTTTTGATCAATTACAATGCTTAGAACTGACAGAATCAGTGGGCTAGTAGGGGGATAGATATACCAGATAACAAATAATAAAGTCGGGAAAATTGTTAGTGTTACTTGATAGTTGCCAAAGTAAAAGCTTAGTATTTCTATTTTTTCACGGTTTGTTTTGAACGGTGCGACTATGCAACAAGTTATGCAACGCTTTTGGTGCATTAGACGCTTGTGGAAAGCGATATTCTCAAATAATTAACCACGTATATCCTGTTGGTAATGGGGTTTACCGCCACGCCCCCTGGACCATTACCCGCCCCCACCGTATCCACCACTTCATGTCGTTCTTTCAGTGATACCGCAGAGACCCCGCTTGTGTCAGAAATGAGGAGTATAACCATGAGGATGGTGGCAGGAGCAGACGCGGCGGCTCGTGTCATGCCCCATCTGAAATAAGATTCCTTATTCACTTTATTAGCGCTATTAAAAAAATTGTTATAGTATTTATATCTTTAATAAAATTCTGTGACCGCTCGATTTCTTCTTTTTCAATTTCATGTCAACACGGCTGCTGGTGGTGCTGGCGCATTGAACCTGGTATGCCGCCCGCTGGAATCAAAGGAAGGCTCTGACATTTGGCTGGATGGACGTCGCTCAGATTCTCTGCCGGCCATCAAATGGAAAAAGAAGAGTTGCTTGGTGAAAATCAGTCGCAGTTGTCAGAACTCATAGCCAGATTCATCCTTTACAACTCCACTGGACGCATCAACAACCAAGACATGGCCAGAATCGATACCCGTCTGAAGGCTTATGACCCAGTAGTGTGTTGCTCTGTCAAGATTCGCTAGTTTCTCTATCTCGCGCGACATGTCGCCTTCCGTAGATATCATCTCCGTTGTCTGTGGATCGACCCGATAGACCTGGCCGTCTTCATTAACGTAAAACCAGTCGGTGTAGGTCCGTTCTATTCTTTCCGTTTCTTCAATCAAGCCCGTCTCCCTCATTGCAATGACCACTGCCTCTGCCCGGGAAATCAAGCCTGCTGTGTCTGGTGCAGTGCCAACCACTACGGTCCCATTGACTGGCTCGTCGACAATAGTCAGCGATAGGTCACTTCCCTGTCTTGGCTGCGCCGCTATTGCAAAAACAAACACCATTGTTGCTACGATGCCTGCGATGCCTGCAATTATCGGAACGACTGCCCTGTTGCGCACTATTGAATCAATACGCGAAGCTTTCTCTTGAATTTTGTGCAATGTTGCTCGTCAGTGCTGATGGTATCAACCGGCTGCCGCAAGAGTCTGCGGCCGCTGCTCCTCGCAATGATGTATACGCTGGCGGTTATTTTGGCACACGTCTGTTCTATTTTTCTCACACAGAGAAATAGCGCAAGACCCGAGATGCCGCTGCCTCATATTATCAAAAAGCGGTAGTAGCATCCCGACCACCCTGCTGGCTGCCACGCGGAAGCAGCAGCCATGGGTGGTTTCGGCCTACCCCAGGTACACGCTACAGAGCTCCCATCCGGGTTGTCTCCGGCTGGGAGCAGCAGTAGCGGTGGTGATGGTGGGCAGGATAGGCCAACCCGGCAAGCAATTGTTGTCGCCGAGCAGGTGCTGTGCGCGCACGCACTTGCGCACTTACATGCGCGCTTATCGCACCTTCATCAGGGGATTTTGCCCTGGTATCATCAGGCCCCTATCGCGAGGCCTGGAATCATCCAGCCTTTCTCTGATCGGAAAGGCCGGGAATACAAGTCGCTGTCGTCGTCGGACACTCTTGTCTTGAGGCCCGGGATTCGGGTTTTTTCGTAAAACGTGCATGTGTGCTAGCCTGCGCCAGGACCCGATGTAACCTGTGCAAGCGCGTTCTTGACAAAAAACCTGTGTCTTGGAGGGAGGTATTCAAGTGCCCTCTCGGCATTGTGGGCGTTATGAGCCACGAGGGTGTGGACAAGCGCGGCGTCGTTTGTGCGCAACGCGTCGTTGATGACCCTGACCAGCCTGCGGACAGACATTGTTGTCGTCATCGTCGACTCGGCCTTCGCCCCTTCCTGCCGCTCATGCTTTCGGGCCTTCAGCTCCTCGATCACCAGGGGCGGCAGCTGCCTGGTGAAAACGCCGTCCTCGAGGTCCGGGTCGAGCAGGAACATCGCCTTTGCCAGCGTCGTCACCGTCTGCTCGTTCATCCTGACGGGCCCAATGGGCGTCTCTATGCTCCTCTCTCTTATCTCCCCGTGCGCGACGATGCATATCTGCCTGTACATCTCTCTCCTGCTTTCGCCATCTTCATCCAGTGCGAGCACGCTGGCATTGCCATGGGCGTCTATCCTGAACAGGCCGTCGTCTATGTACACGTCCATGTCCGGCGCAGCTTCTTTCATCATTCTGCCGCCGCCTGCCATGGTCACGACGCGCACCCTGTCCCTGTAGCCTGCCAGCATGTACTTCAGGAGGTCAGCCTGGTGCAGCTTTTCGTACTCTTCCCTGAACAGTGACTCGTACAGAGAAGGGCCGCCGATGTGGCGCATGTGCTCCAGTATCGCGACCGCCAGTACATCGCGAGAACGTATCTGCATCGACATGTCCCTGTACGTGCAATTGAATATGCCGTCGTTGTACGTCTCCTGCACTGTCCCTATGTCATCGCCAAAAGAGTACGATATCCTGCCGCCCTGGAAGTATTCGTACTTTAGCTTGTTGTACGGCGTGGCTGGGACAGTCACGACCCTGCCCCCTGCGAGCAAGAGCACGTACACGTCTTTGCGCCGCTCGAGGATGGTTGTTGTGGTTGTTGTAGCTGCTGGCTGTGGTACTGTGCCGCCGTTGTTGTCGCTGCGGACCGATGCCATCTTTCTTTACTTCCCCTGCTCGGTGACCTTGGCAAGGCATTCCGCTGCATCTGCATGTGCCGTGCTGCTATTACCATCTCTCTCGTCCAGCATGGCAGCCAGCGAGAAAGCACAACCGCGCAATTTCTCTATGTTGTAGTATTCGGCATCTGCCATCGCGTGCGCCAGCAGCTCAAAGAGCTCCGGGTACCGCCCGCCAAACGCCGCCATGGAATGCATCATCGCGTTTGCCTTCTGTTCGTCGAGGCGTCTTTCACCGTCAAGCAACCCTTGCTCTACTTTCTTGAACACATCGCGCCAGCCGAGGGTTGTGGCCACCCCGTGGTACCGGTAGAACACCTTCAGTTCATACCTGCTGTCCTCGTCAGGGACCACGACTGGCAGTATCGCCTTTCGGCTGTCGCCGTCGCCATTTCCATGCAGCAGCCTTGCAGTGGATGCTGCCAGCGCCTGCGGGTCGTCGTATACAAGCTGCGCCATTTCCATGCCTCTTTCTCTGATGCACTCAAGCGTCTCCTCTACTGTCATCGTGCCCATCGAGGTCATGACATGCTTCATTGCCACCGCGGACACAAATTCGTCCAGGAAGGTGCACTTGCCGGCGAGCAGCCTTTTCTTTCTGGCGTCCTTTCTGCCGCACACGACTATCCTGTATCTTGTGTCATGTTCCATCAGCTGCGCATACTCGTCCTTTTGCTCAGATGTCATGGCTATCAGCGGCGGCAGTAGCAGACGGTGTTGTCTGGGATGTCCTGAGACGCCGCTTTCTTCTCCTTCTTCTTTCTCCTGTTTGCCTTCAGCTTCTGCCACAATGCTGTCGATGTGTATCTTTTCAGTGTATGTGCTGTACCCGCGCCTGTAGTAGGCGGTGATGGTGTCCGGTTCGCCGTAGGTCGTTCGCTTTAGGTTGTTCTCCTTCACATACCGGTCGCCGTCTATCACTCCGAACTTGGCCATGAGCTCGGTCAGCCCAGAGTCGGCCTCAAAGACCTCGCCCGCAGCCTTCTCCCTCAGCGCGTCTGCGGCGGCAGACCTGAGGTTGCGGACGCAGAACAGCCGCATGCAATTGTACTGGTGGTGGCGGTCTATCAGGCTGGAGATCTTTGTCTGTGTCCTGCACATCTTGCTGCCATGCCTCCTTCTGCGCAGCACATGCACCTTTGTGCTGACAAACGCCACTACCTCCCTGGTGTGGTCGTCAAGCAGCGGCAGCAGGCGCTCGGCGAATCCGCTGCTGTAGTGGTATGTGCCAGAGGTGTACAGGATGCGGTAGGGCGAGCGCGCATAGTCTGATACTGATTCCAGCCTTAGCGCAGGTTCAAGCCTCTGCTTCAGCGCTTCCATGATCTTTTCCCTGATGGCTGTAATTGCAGCATCGGTCAGCCTTTCCCTGTCTGCTGTGGGCGGGAACTTTCTCTCGTCTCTGATGTTCAGTATCCACCGGGAAAGGGGCAGCTCTCCGGGGTCGCCCTCAATCGGGACGTTGACGAGATACGTGCCGGCCGAGGAAGAAGAGGACTGCCTGTCAAGTATCCTGGTGTAATCCTCTTCCCAGCTGCTCTTGCAGGCGATTATCTCGCCGTACAGATAGATGTCAGGGTCGTCTGCTATTTCCACGGCCAGCAATAGTTTCTCCTCGTCTCCGTTCTTCTCGCGGATGCTGGCAACGTGACCTTTCATGCTTTCCAGCCCAAGCTCGTACTGCCCCGCGTGGAACGAGTCGCCAAAGTCGTCTATGTCGGCTTCAAGCTCGACGGTGGTCCTGACGCCGGAGAACCTGCAGACATCGAAAATGTACTGCACGAGGTCCGGGATGCTGATGTCGTCCCGCAGCGTGACGGCTATCCTTGTGCCGTAGCTGTCAAGGTCGGCAGGTTGTGGCAGCACGTTGTAGCCGACGCCGTTCTTGCCCATTACCGCGAATTTCTCGCCTGTCTCCCTGCTGTACGTCTCCAGCACCATTATATCTGACAGCGTGACATAGCTCGCGCGGCCGCAGCCAAACTGGCCGACTTCCTTCGAGTCAAAGTTGTCGCTCCTGCCAAGCACAGTGTACACGGTGAGGAACTTTTGCTGCGACATCCCCATACTGTCGATTCCGTGGATTACCAGCTTGCGCTCTGAGGGGTTTAGAGCCACGACTATGCGCGGGTCTGTGCCGGGGTAGTTCCTGCGGGCAATCCTGCACGCCCTTGCCTCGTTGTTGTACAGCTCTCTGAATCCCGACTTGGGGTCGGAGTACAGGTCGTGCGATATGCGCTGTATGATGACATCTTGCTCCAGCTTGACGGGGATTAGGCCGTTGCTTGACGCCTGGAGAAGCTTGGAGGCATAGGAGAGCTGACTGCTGTCAAGCGGCAGCGGGTCTTCTTCTACAAGCGTGGGCTTGTAGTAGATTGTGCTGATTGCCTCGGCGTCGGTGCCGGAAGAAACATCTGACATCTGGGGTACCTGTGTGGACCTTATCGTCTCGGTCGATGTCGCTTCTTTGTTTTGATTGTTGTTGTTGTTGTTTTCCATTTGCTCTTTCACCTATTCTTTTTGTTCTGGCAGTTCGCCGGCGCCTTTGACAGCGTCCGCTAGCAAGTGGATGCTGACCTAAAGCGCCGTTACCGGCCACACCGCGTGGAGGTCTGCCAGCTGTGGCCGTAGAGGAAAAAAAGAAGGAAAGGGATCACGCGGCGGCCAATCCGACGCGGTATCGGCGTTGGTCCACAAGCGCATGAAAGAAGCAGAGTTGTTGTTGTTGGAGCTGGAAAAAGATAGGGCGGCAGGTTAAGTGCTGGCCTGAGATCAGCCGCCCATCACGGCAGGAAGCCCTACGAGCGCGCCAGTTTCTCTGTCCCTTACTATCACTGCCGTCTCTGGAACCATGCTGCTTGCGTGCAGGTACCGTATCGGGCCGCCGTCGCATTCCTGCACTGCAATTGCCGCCATCCTTTTCTCGGCCATCTTTCTCTCGCTGTACTTTAGCAGCGAGGAGAGCCTGACCATTTTCTTCTTCTGGCTTTCGACTTGCTGGGGTACCTGTGCAAGCGCCCCTGTAAAAACAGGCGCTGATGTCTGCTTCTTGTTGTTTTCAACTACGCACGTTGTTGCTTTTGTGGTTGTGGTTGACATGTTGGTTTTTTTCTCACCTATTCTTTTTTTTGCGCAGCCTGTTTGGCCCCGCCGTTTTCTTCTCTCTGTATTGCAGAAGAAAATAGCGGGTTTTCTAGCTCTGCCACGTAGAGGCAAGGCTGCCACAGAGCCTTTTTGAAAGGAAAAAATAGAAAAGGGGGTTGTAGGTCAGTAACAGGTGGCCGGGTCAGCAGGGTGGTTGATATCATCTACTGATATCAAAGATAACAGGCTTCATCATCCCCGGCCGCGGCATTCTTTTCAGTAGGCGATTGTTCGATTGACTAAAACGGCTGCAGCGAGTGTTAGCGGTGCTCTTCCGGGTCGAACTCTTCAAAAGAGCTGATGTACAGCTCCCTGCTCAGGTCGTCGACTACCTCTCCGAGCAGGTACACGCGCAGAGGCGCTTCCGGCTTTTCTCTGGCTTCTTCCCTGTACCTGACAAGACTTGCGGCGCACCGCGGGCAGTACAGACCGTGCTCGTACCTGACCGCGTACGACTCGGTGACGACATATGCCCCGTCGTCTGTTGTTAGCGGACCGTTGCAAGAGTCGCAGACGTACCTGTCTATCGGGATCCTTTCTGTGTGGATTGCCATTTGCCAGCTCACCCAGACAGTATCTTTCTTGGGGACAGCGTGCCCAGCCTGAGAAGCTCGCTGCTAGATACGGTCCACGCGTTGTGCCGCAAAGCCTTCATGTGTTCTCTGAATGCTTCCAAATCTGCAAAGCCGGCATCGCACTTGAGGCACCTGTATGGAGTGGCTTTCTCTTCTTTTTCCGCCATTCAGACCATCGCCTGTCCTGCTGTTGATCGCTGATCTACCATCGGAAAATCCCTCATTCCTTTATGGTGCCGCACTCGTGGCACCGCGTTATGACGTCCTGCGGCTCCACGTCTTTTCCATTGATTTCTCTGAATTCCTTCACTGTGATCTCGCGGGGGTTGCAGTAGCCATCTTCGCAAAGGATCATGCCGTCCTGCTGTATGTTGCCGTGCTCTTCCGGCGTCTGGGAGGCAAGTCCACCTGGGTTCCTGTCGCAGACTGGGACATACCGAGTCTCCCTGTTGCTGCCGCAGTTTGGACATGGGTTGTTGCTAGTGGCGTACTCTTCAAAATCTGCGTCAGTATCTTCTTCTTCGTCTTCTTCTTTCTGGGCTTCACCTTGCTCTGCCACTATCGTCTTGAG
>JBIQJB010000027.1:0-8432 GCA_044507735.1 Nitrosopumilales archaeon | reverse complement strand
AACCTGACTGCCATGCCCCTACGCCGTCACCTCCTTTATCATGGCCTCGGGAGCAGGAGCTGCTGTCGTTGCTGCTGCATCTTGGTTAGGTAAGGATGGTGCTTGCTGCTGTTTCTCGTCGTTTGCAGCCCCTGTCTCCTCGCCGGTGCTCAGTATCAGGTCCAGCACCTTCCTGACCTTGTCAAGCACCTTCATGCATAGGCGGCCCACCTGCTCCGGGGAGTGGCTGCGAGCATAGTGGGCGATGTACTCGTATGCGTTCCCTTTGACGTCATACCCGTACACCTCTGACAGGGTGCACGCGGTCAGCTCTGCAATCGCTTCCTGCTCGGGGTCCTGGCCGGGTTTCAGCGGCTCTATCTTGCTGTGTGCCTTGTGGGCAAGCTCGTGAAAGAACACCGACGGGTCCTCCACGCACAGCACGATAGAGTTTGTGGCAGGCTCAAAGTAGCCCTGCTCTCCCTGCATGGTGTTCTTGTAGGATACATTGATGCCCCACTTTTCCGCCACGTTCATGAGCGGGGGCACCTGACGGGGCTTGAATTCCTCCAGCGGCTCGCCTTCCGTGTCCTCATACCTGAACCGGGGGCTTGGCCTAAAGCCGGCGAGGACCTGGTATGTGACTGGCTTGCCCTCATGCAGCACCGGCTCGCCTGTGTTCGGGTCAGTCTTGACCTTTGTGATCACCCGCGGCTCGAGTATGTAGAACGCTTTTGCGCCCCTCTTCACGTTCCTCCCTGCGCGCTTCCACGCCACGTACGTGCGTCCGTCGGTCGTGCCTGCCAGATACATCAGGAGCAGGTTGCCTATGGACCACTTTTCACACGGCCTGCCAGCCGACTTGATGTAGACTGTGGCGACTGTCTTGTGGAGCTCTGTCGTGGAGAAGAGGTGGACTATGCGCGAGAGGGCCGCCGACGCCTTTTCTGCGCTGCCGGTAGAAACTTCTGACGTCTGGGGTACCTGTGCAGACCTACTTGCTGTTATTTCGGTCGATGTCGCTTCATTTCGGTCGATGTTTTCTGTTGATGACATTTTTTCTCTTTTTTCACCCATTCTTTTGGTCTGGCAGTTCGCCGGCGTCTTCGACAGCGTCCGCTAGCAAGTGGATGCTTGTTAAAAAACGCCGTTACCGGCCCCGCTACGAGGAAGCCTGCCAGGAGGGGCCGTGGAGGGAAAAAGAAAGGATAATTCGGAGAGTGTGGCTACACTAGGATGAGGGAAGGGCCAGAAGCTGCCTGATAGCAGGTCAGTCAAGCCCCTCCCTGTCGCGCAACCATCTGGACCTGTCCTCTGCTCGGTTTATGGCTAGGTCAGTTTCGCCCTCTCTGCGACATTCATCCGTACAGTAGTTCTCTCCTGAAGATTCGTCTGTTATGGGGTCGTCGGTCTGGTCGCCACACCAGCTACAAATCGCCGCGCGTCTTTTCTCTCCTGTCGTGCCAGCATCCCCGAATTGTCCGCCGTGTTTGTCCAAGACGCCAGACTTGTTGCTTGTGTACTCTGACAGTTCCATGTTGAGTACTGTGGCAGCTTGACCTGCAGCTGCGGAGGTTGTTGATTTTTTTACTAATGTCTTCAGACATTTTGTTTTCTCACTCTCTTCTCTTGGTCGGGCAGATTCGCGTTGCCCGGCTGCGCCGCGTGGAGGCTCGCCCGTGCAGCCATCAATCCAAGAAAAAATAAAAGGGGCCTAGAGGTAGTAGCAGGTGGCCGGGTCAGACGCTTGCTTGATATCCTCTACTGGTATCAACATGAATGGAATTCATCATCCCCGGCCGTGACCTTTTGCTGCTACCACCTTTGCAGTTCCCGGTGTTGTCGCCGCAGTCGTCGTTCTACCACTGCTTTTGTAATGGCCCAGTCTCCCGGAGACCCAGAGCAAAACATGTCGGCGCAGTTGCCACTGTCGCCGTCGTCGCTATGGTTTGGTCTGGCCAAGACAAGCGGACAAACGCAGAGAGATGCCGACACGTGGTGTGGGAATCCTATCCTATCTTCTATCATGCCCGAACGTGGGACTCGTACATCCTGGAATTTCGTCTGCTGTCGCAGGTCTTGGCCAAAAAATGCTCCAGAACGCATGTGTTTTTTAGAGATTGAAAATTCACAGTAGGGGGCGAAAAGCCAGAAATGCGTGCATGATATGATAGGGGTTGGTTCTACTCCGAGAAACCGGCAGAAAATGGCCTGTTGCCTTAAAAGCCACTACGGCCTTTCTGAGCGTGCTTTTAAAGCCTTAACTGGGAACAGCAAGAGCCTGTGGACCAAAAAACAGTTGGTGGACAGAAAAGCCGCGTACACCAACGCCGGCGTTGGTGTACACAGAGAGGGTCTTTCTATGTTGCCGGCAGCCGTCAGGATATCGGTGGGCTGCTTGCCTGCACCAGTTCCAGCCGAGACCCAAATAGCCTAATATAGCACGACAACATACCGTAACTAACGGTAAATCGTGACATGGCGTCCGAACTATCACAGCTGAAACCAATTGAGATATACTTCGATGACAAGGCCGACGAGGAAAGGGGCTTCTATGTTTTGCTGACGTCGGGGATGCCAGTCCATGCCGAATCGAATTCTCGATACATAATCAGCGAAAAACAGGGTACCATGCTTTCAGAAAAGGGCATTAGGTACAAAAAGACAGACTAGTCTGGTGATGGGAATTCGATCAAGAAAAGGGTACGCGTAACCATTTTGCTGCCCTTGCACTACAACGATGGCAGGGAGATCGAGCCTTCCAAATTTCTCGAAACAAAGGAGGAGCTGGTGCAGAAATTCGGCTATTGTTCAGCGTTAACTCCTTCTGAAGGCACGTGGGTTGACCCGTCCGGTGGAAAGAGGCATGACGACATCAACACGGGATTCTACGTAGACATAGCGGCCCTTGACAAGGACGTGGAGGCATTCCTCGCTTCATATAAAGAACGACTAAAGAAACGGTTCAACCAGAGGGAAATCTACATAACGTATCATGATATCCGCGTCGTCTGACCACGCTGCGAAACACCGAGGGCTCAAACGCTCACCATTGGTGATAAGAGCCAGTGGACGGTCAGGCCTACCGCATTTCGCCATACGACGCCGCCCCATCACATCAGTCGCTAACCTCGCTTCTGAATTTCTAAATCCCTTCTTCTTAGCTGTCGCAGCTATGAGCATGATGATCGTTGTTACAGCAAGAAGGAAGAGCCTGGAGTATTAGATTCAATTGCAGTTCACGATGCCAGGCCATGTGTTTCTGGCAGAAACCAAGAGAGACAGGACATACTATATTAGTTACCATGTTCCAACATGTTAGCCCATGCAGGTCAACCAGTATGTTTGCACCAGATGCGGCTCTGTACTGAAAGAGACGTCAGAACATATCGAGATTCGCTCACTGAGGGAAGAATGCCCAAGCTGCGGCTCGTCACTGGCTGATAGCTTGGAGAGGCGATCCTTTCGACCTGCCACAAAACAGGCTCCGCTGAAGATTCAGACTGCCGATGCCCTTCTGAAACTGAAATTTGACATCGCGAAGATAGACTCGTTTCTTGGCCTTGGAAGCAGGGACCTGTGTTGCATTAGTGGGGCTTATTCAAATCTGCTTCTGACCAGGTTGTGCGTGAGGTCCCTGCTGCCAGAAAGCCATGGCGGCCTGAATTCGCCATACGTCATGGTCGCTGACGTGGGCAACCTCTCTGATGTATACAGGGCTGCCAATTTTGCGAGGCAATACGGGATGAACGCTGAAAAGGCTTTAGAGAGAATACTGGTAATTCGAGCGTTTACAGTTCCACAAGTCAAGCGGCTGCTGTCTGAAGAGCTTCCAAAAGTCATCTCAAAATATCAGACAAAGAGCGTCATGATTCCCGGCCTGCTAAGAGCATTTGACGAGGATCCAAACATGAGGAAAAAGGAAGCAAGGAAAGAGATCGACAGGATAACAAAAGCAGTAAAAGAAGTAGCAGCCACAGCACTTGTCGTGGTTTCAGTCCAAGGCAATAACAAGTATGCAAAACACGTCATACCAGAATTCAAGAAGCGAATCAATCTGATGGAGGATTACGATAGGATTGCAGCTGAACTTTACAACCAGGGGGAGAGAAAGAAAATTTCATTGACCAAGAGGGAACTGCTAATTGTATCCAAGAAATGAAAGAAGAACCATCAAACGAAAAAATGGGTAGCAAAGAAGGAATAGCGTTAAATCGACGATATTGCAAGAGTGCAGGGATTCCACTGGTTGACGAATGGCAGAGATAGCTGCTGGATCAGGATGGGCCATCAACACGAGCGATAAAGGTAATACAGTGTGATTATTTATCGCAAGCAAGTGAATAAGCAGCAAAAACCATCAATATGGAGACAGATTGGTATCATAGCCGTAATTATTGCGATCATGATCGCAATACCCTTGGTACTGCTTATTGCGTCCGATAGATTGCAGTATATCGACCTTGGTATTACTCTTGATCAGATTTGGGCAAGTCTGAGTAGCACAGATACGCAAAGAAATGTGCCCGCCCAGATTGCAGCTCTTGCTGTTATTTTGGTTATCATGGTGTTTGCTATCTCGCTTCTATTTCGTGTAAGCATAAACGACGAGACGTACAACTATCTGAAGAATAAGTGGTACTGGAAGCATTTTTTCAAGTATGTTGTTGTCGTACTACAAGAACAGCGCGAAAAGCAGACTTGGCACATCATTGTTGGTTACTTTATTGCCATTCTGATCTTCATCGAATCGTTTGCCATGAATATTCATGCAGAGGGCATTACCGATGTCGAGAAAGATGCTTACAGAGCATTTGTGATATCAGTACCCATGATTACCACAGTAATTCTGGCTACAAGGATTCTCTCGAAACTTAACATCAAATTGATCGGTGTCAATATCGGAGTCTTTGTGGTGTCTGTATATGTTGCTGAAGCAATTTTTCTGGTTTCCGCGGGTGCAGGCCCATTAGTCATATTTGATAACATGGGAAATCCTGAGAAACTAGAGGGCAACGCCCGCGCCGCTGTAATCATCTATGGATTGATTGCTATCAGTACTTTCATCGCTGCAACAGTAGATTGGTTTGTCATAACAAGAATTATGAAGAAGCCACTTTAACCACTTTCTGACATTCATAGATTATTACAGGTATCAACCAGCAAAGGTAGCCTGAAATCTGCCAAAGCGCGAGTACCCGGCGCTCTACCTTTTGATTCTGTTATCCGTACTTGCCGCCTTCGTGATTCCAGCCGCGGCGCAGACGCAGTCGAATCCGCTATCGCAGATATCGCGAATCGACACGAATCTGGACCTGAACAGCAGGAACATCACATCACTAAACTACCTGATCTACACTGGAGGGATCTTTTACTCCGGCAGCCAAAGGATGCCGAGCGCCGATATTGATACATCTGCGGTAATGGGCGCGAAGATCGCTTCCCGCGTCATCACAGCAAGTTATCGAATACGCTAGGCGGATCATTGAACGGCAGCTCATACTATGATTCGCAAAAGAAGCGTCACGAGCTGTCTACGGCGTAGTAAATACCAAAATACGAAAAATGAACGGCTGTCTGCCAAATAATAACGCAGTACGCGCATCGCATGCGAAGGCTGCACTAAACGAATGCGAAATTGCGCAAAACGCATGTGTGCATTACGCATACGAAAATGACAGGCATTACATGAGGTAAAGCGGGGCCAGGGGGTTGGCATCATTTTTGCGCCAACTATAGGACCTTTGGAATATGGCAATATATCGCAGGAAATCAAGAAAGGTTTCTAGTGCATACTACTCACGATACTTAAATTTCATCGTTATTTGTCTTGGCTTATGCGAGTTGTCAACTTGCCTCATTTCTGAGCCATTTTAGCCGGTCATCTTTTCTAGAAAAAGCGTGCCGCGGGAAGTTTGATGGTTACTGAACATAGGCTCACCGCAGTCTTTTGCCTTTTCCCGTCTACTTTCTTCATGTCCCCCCCCAAAGGATGTATTTCTTTGTGCTTATGGGTGCTCAGTCCTTTTGGATGCAAGCTGTAAAATAATCTCTTTCCACTCTTCATCTTTTTTATCATGCAATAGAAACTGCTTGATTTTTTCCAGTACAAGAGAGCTCAGAGTTTGTTCGAAATCTTGGACTATGATAGGTTGAGTATACTCCATATCACTTTGACCTAACCATGATGCAAAGTTTAGAACCGTATACAATTTGCTCTCCTCTTGATATTTGGAGAAATTATTTCGTAATGACTGTAGGCTGTTTGCATCTAGAAAGCGGCCTATAGAAGCTTGATTTTCTTCTTCCACAAGATTTCCTTCTCCATCTATTAGCTCATTGACAAGACCCTCATTTTCTCTCAACTTGGGAAATTCCCTTTGTACAATTTGTACTAGTTTAAACCTGTAGTTTTCTGTAAAATCAGGTCTATTGAGTATTGATTGAACATCTTCCTTGGAAAGTATTACGCTGATCTTCCGTTTCGGAGATGTCGTTCTGTTGACTTCTTTGATATATTGAATTTCTCTCTCCATTCCACTGTGCACTTTCCCCTTTTTGGCTGAATAAGGACCTATTACAAGTATCGCATCTGTAAGCCAAACTAACCAGTGGTCTCTGTTTCCTACTTGTTCTAAAATCGAAGATTCCAGAACTCTAAAGGATCCATTAACATAATCTTGAATCTCCGCAATTGAGTTTGAGTCCAATCCTTTCTTATCTAATTTTAAATCCATTGTATTTGGGAGCAGAATGTCAGATGAGAGATTTCTAATCAAGTCGTTCTTACTTAAGGTCTCGTGTACAGCCTCAGGAACAGGCCATCTCATGCTAAGTTTGCCTGTGTATCCATTTCCTGTCCGCTCTAATCTTAACTCATCTATGCCAGTAGGCATGATGGAGTATATGTGTAATTTTCTTAATTCAATTTGGACTTTGTTGATAACAGTTATCACAGAAGGTGGAGGTTTGTCCTCCTCCAACTCTTTCCTTGGCTCACTAATTGCATGGGAAATATAAAAAATCTTATCATTAGGTTTCTCTAGCCATTCCAATAAAGTATCCAAATCTTGTTTTAAGCTCCAAAGGACAAATCTGCTTCCAAGTTCATCTGAAATTTTTTGTGAAAGTATGATTTCGCTAGCACGCCAACTGAGTATTAGATTCAAGCAATACTGGGCCCAAGATATGTAAAGCTTTGCAATATCCTTCTTGTCGTCACTGAGCTCAACGAACTTCTTGTAATTCTGCTTGTATTGTCTGAAAGCCGTATATCCAAAAAGATCCTTAGGACCTTCTAACTCAAGAAAGGTATCATATATATCATCTATGAATAGAACAGTCTGTGCTATTGGAGTTAATTTGTCCGAAAGAGAGTTGTTGACAAACTTTGCATCGACAACGGAAAAGAACTCTGTTGTTGTGCTCTTGTAGTAAAGGGCATTAGTTAGGATGAAATAGTGATTGTTGGCTTCTTCTTCATGCTCGTATGCTTCTATCCTGCCAATAATATCCTTGATTGTTTCCCTCCAATATTCCTGAAGGATACTTCTACTAAAGCTGTTTATCGCATCAAAAATATTCGAAACTTTATCATCTAATTTCTTTAGCTTATCCGCTAATTCCTGCTCAACATTAAAAACTCTTTGTTTTCCATATCTTGTTTTCAACAGATCCGAGATTTGCCGTCTCTTTCCCGGAGGAGAAAATACTAATGTGATGATTGGTTTTGCATTTCTCTGAGTCATTCAAACCATTAGACTGGAGAGTCTAGTTTTGATCTTAATTCTTGCTCTATGAGATCTTCTCCAGCAACGATTTGGCCGTTTATGCACATGCTGGGAGCATCGAGATCGGGATCATGATAGATGTCATAGTCAATTTCTTTTCTTTCAAGAAAGTTGAGTTGATGCTGAAATCTTTTTTTGAAATCAACCAGGCCAGTGCCAATATAAAATGCCACCTTGGTAGCCATTCTATATGAGCGCTCTTTTTCTTCTATAAAACTTTTACTTTCAGACATCTGTAGTATCGTGCCTAAATAATATACTCGCTTATACAATTTATGGATTATATCACTCCTGTGGGCTCTGTTAACTTAGGGTAATTCGTAAAGCTAGGACTGTCCTAGCTTTTCATTGCCATATGAAAAGAAAGAGGACAGACCCTGCTGTAGTCACATATGGACTGTACTTGTATTTCAAGGAGTTTCAGGCTGGCAGCTAAATCCTTGGCACCAATCAAGAGGAGGAGCCATGTAGCTATCTGGAAATGGGTTCAGAGATACGCTGACGTGACTGACAGATTCAGGACAGACAGACGCCTCGTCAGGGCGATATTTGTTGATGAAACGTTGCTTCAGATAGACGGGCGCGACTATTGGCTATGGATTGCATATGAACCTGCGCTAAACGCATGTCTGGCCATGCACCTGTCCCGTGAGAGGACCGTTC
>JBIQJB010000001.1:297006-315289 GCA_044507735.1 Nitrosopumilales archaeon | reverse complement strand
GCATCCTCGACTATCTCCTTTATTCCCTCGCCCTCAAGGCCAGTGCAGTGCATCCGGAGAATGGTATAGTAATAGTACGTCGTAAACTCGGCCCCTACTCCAGCCGTAATGAGTTTGATCAGCTTCTCAACGTCCACTCCGTTTTTTCTTAGGACTTCAAGTGCCACAACGTTTGGTACACTATCTTTACTAGCTGCAGACGTAGACATACTATCAACGACGACGAAATATGGGATAAAAGAGTTTTCAGGATTTCTTTCAGTCGTTTCTACAATAGTATCGACCGTAAATTTCTCTACAATCCTTAACTTGTTTAATATCAATTTGTACCCCAACAATGAAGACAAGAGTTCGCAGCAAATGTCTTTTTGCAAAAGAACTCGTGACCCTGTCTGAAATTTGCCCCTCGTGGAGCGTCCGGCTCCAGCACCTGCCAAGCAGCAAATGGTCGTTTAGGTGGCTCAAATGGTATTCTGATATTACTTCACCTGAAAATTGCATAGTAGGAGAGGCCCATGGCAGATCCTCCTCTTACTGGTACAACTGCGCTGACTGCAAGGAATTCAGTCGGAGGTTCCCCCGCTATTTTAGAATGCGCTCATATAATGAGCTTGAAGATGACATCCAGCGCTTCGTAGCGCATTGGAATGAAAAACACAAGGCATTAGATGGCAGCAGGGAGAATCAAGTTTATGTCAACTCGCAATAGCGCTGTGTCTTATGGATCGGCGCCAACATGTAGAGATGTCAAATATGTTCCATTTATTTTCCAAGGGCGTAGCAATTTTGGTTTGCTCAGGCAAGGGCCAATATTCACAGTAGAGTATAATCCCATTGCTCCCCATCCAGCATTCTAACTGTTCAGAACAAGAAAATATCGTCCAGTTTGACGAGTACAGTGCTTAATTTTGAGAGCGGCCGCTTTGACGAGCTGTCTATTGCCATCACCCCTTTGGTATTTCCTCAGGAAGGAGTCTTTTCGGGTCTGGAGGGATATGGTCACCATCCGCCGTCCAGAGCGAGGTTGAAACCATTGCCTCGGAAAGTTCCCACAGATAATGACAATAAGAAACTAACCTATCAAAGACCAAAGGCATTTAAGAACTGTTCTTCTGATATAGCCGTGCGGTCATTGTATTGGTACCGAGCATCCGCAACGTGATTATTGTAACAAAAGCTGGGAGTAGAGAGGCAGAGGCCGCTGCGATCAAGGTCGCAGGGTTACTTAGCAAGAGCAAGGTGAACACGTATGTTCTGCAGCCGCTGAAGACGGATAGTGTAATCACAACATCTGTCGCGGCGGAAGATCTCAAGGACCTCAAGATAGACCTCGTGTTTGCGATCGGGGGCGACGGCACAACTCTTCGAGCATTCCGCATGGTACCAGGCAAGGTTCCGCTTTTCAGCATCAACAGCGGAGGACACAGGGGAATACTATCCGAAGCCGACGCCAGCATGATAGAAGAAGCTATCGATGCAATCCTTTCTGGCAAATACTTCTATGATTCCCGAATCAGGATCCAGGCATCAGTTGGCAAGAACGTCTTTCCACCAGCACTCAACGATATACTCATAACAAGAGTGAACCTTACAAGGACACCTCTGGTATCGATTGGGCTCATGGGCGATGAGATAAAACAGAGAATGGACGGCATTGTTGTCTCTACTCCAACTGGCTCGACAGGCCACTCATTTTCGATCGGTGGTCCGGTGCTCCACGAAGGCATGAGCTGCCTAATCCTCAGTCCTCTTGCATCCGTGAACAGGATGCCGCAGCTCGTAATACCTGTCGAAGAGATCACTGTCCAGAGCACATACGAATCGCACGTCGTAATTGACGGCCAAGAGTCCTTCACGGTAAGAGCCGACGAGCCGATCAGAATTTCCCGGTATGCAGATGACGCCGTCTTTCTACGCCTCCAGAAAAAAGGAATGAGGCAGCTATCCAAACTTGGATTCTCTAAATTCGAATTCTAGCGTGCTTGACGCTGGCGCATTCTATGCAGGCATCCCCTTTCTATCGCAGGCAAGATACAACTATTTTACGACCCAGCTAGTGTTTGACGAAGTAAGACACATCAAGCAATCTCATGGCGCAAACGAGGCTCTGCTCGAAACTGGCAGTCTAAAGATCATTGACCCCAGCGCTGCAAACATCGAAAAAGCAAAGACAGCAGCTAAGAAGACCGGCGACTATACCAAGCTTTCACCTGCGGATTTGTCCATAATTGCCCTTGCGTCCGAGCTGAAGATACCTCTTGTGACGGATGACTATGCCGTCGCAAATGTTGCTTCTGCCCTGAGTATTACAGTCAAGTCCACGTCGAGTAAGGGCCTCAGGGAGAAAAGAAGGTGGATTACATACTGCAGTGCTTGCGGGAAAGCATTTGGCTCCGACACAAGAGAGTGCCCACTCTGCGGCAACAAGTTGCGAAGAAAATTCAAGGTCGTCAACTAGGCTTTTCATCCTCTTCAAAGAGCGTCTTCTGCACCACTTGACTTACCTTGTTGGGAGAGTCAAGTATTTTGCGCACTCGCTCTGCCCTTGCAATGCCAAATCCCGGGATCGTCGCCAGCTCCGCGGCAGAGGCGTTGAGCGCTCTCTTCGGTGTCTGGAACTTGTCGAGCATCCTTGCTGCAAGCTTCTCCCCGATGCCGGGGACTGATGACAGCACTGACAGCTGCTGGATGTATACAGGATTTTCCTTCTTGATCTTTCTTAAGAGAGGCCCTGTTGCCTTGCCGTCCCGAAGGCTCTTGTTCACAAGTGTGACTAGCAGCTGCGCTGTCTGTTCCCCCGACGACGTGTGGATTATCGGTATCCGGAATTCGGTGGCGACTGTCGCAAGCGCATCGTAGGCAAGCGGCATGCGCTCTGCCAGACGCCTAACGCCATTATTGTTATTATTGCCTGCTTGCTTTGCGTTGTCATCCTCACCCTCTTCAGGTGCTTCTGCAAGCTCGGCGATATTCCCTTGTACCACCAAGAGCGGCTTTTGGTAATGCGTGACGAGATCAGAACACTGGATAAAGAGCCTACCGTCATAGATGGAGCTGACGAGGTCGCGGACTGTCTTGCGCTCTATAGCAATTTCAGGAGAAACGATATAGTCGCCCACCTTCAGTTGTGCAAAGTCGATAATAGCGCCTGCATTTCTTAGTAATTCAGGGATGCCACTATTCTTCTCCCTCTCGTCTACAACGATTCGGACAGGCACACAAAAAATGTGTCTGCCTTCCCTATAATTTCTTATTCAGCCCTAGGCCGTGGGCCCGCTCCGCCTGCTGCCGGACCAGCCGATCCGCCCTGCATGCCGCGAACCATTTCGTTTATCTTGTTTTCGACTTCTTTCAGGTTTTCCTTCACCCTCGCCTCCTGCTTTCCGAGGACCATCACGCGGGTGTTTGATAGCTCCTTCTTTTCCTCCAGCTCCTTGATGACATCTTCCTTCTTTGCCTTGATGAGGACAGAGCCGGCATTCTTGTATACTGCATCGTCGGGGCCAGCCTTTTTCAGTTCTTCAAGAGCTCGATCGGTTTCTACTGACTCGACCTCCAGCTGCTGCTTTTGCATCATTATAGCCTGCAGGTTCTGCTGGAGCTGCTGTAAGCGTGATACCTGTTCTCTAAGCCATGGTGGAAGTTCCTGTTCGCTCATAAACTATTACTCTGCAACTAATCACATTGTATCCTATAAAATCATAGCGTTGGCAAGGATAGTGTTCTCGTCTGAAACTTCGGACCAACATATGCTTTCTTTACCTTCCGATTGGACATGATTCGTGATCGTATCACGAGTCTGCACTCGTGCAGGTACGTCCGTGCAAAGGTGCCACTTATTTTGGCAACTATCAAGCCTAGTATTTTATAGCCCCAGTCTCCTGTTATGTTTCATCTGGAATCCTCTGGGTTGCGTCTTCGCCAGAAGTGAATGGGTAAGGCAGAGTAGCAGAAAAAATGTTGTGCCGGTGTTTCATGACCGTGTCTCTGTACCATGACGCGGCCGTTGTAGAAGAGGCGACCATCATATCGCGGCTTTTGCTAATGTCGTCTACGTTACCCGTTCCTGAGTAGGGCGGATCGAAAAAATCCGTTCGAGAAAGTCATTCAAACAGGCGGTTCGTAGACTTGTCCCACACCTTGTTATTTAGGCATACAGAGCCAGCGAAATTGTGTAGAGTCTCTGATCAGTTGCAATGCCAATAGTACTTGCAACTGCTTCTCACGATGCAAGTTGGACAGTACTTGCAGTAGTTGCGATAGTGTACAATTTAGCTGCCTGCTCGTAAGCACTTGTGTCACCTTGGGAGAATCATTGTTGATTCATTAAACGAGCATCGGAGGAGAACAGGCCAGGCAGCGATTTCCCCCGGTAACGTTGGACAAACCCTGTGAATTTGTCACGATTAGAGACCCGCTGGGGGCCAGCTCTTGTTATTGCCAGAGGCTGTCATGTGCAAGCACCGACTAGAGGCATCTACCAGCCTGACGTATGAATTGATGCTCGCCCGAAGTGATGGAATATCAGGTGTCGCGATGTCAAGAACGATATCAGAATTTTTTAGAAAAATTTTTGTCCTGCCCCCACCTTCCCCTCCGGTTTTGGGCAGGCGGACAAGATCGGGAGCCAGAGCGTCGCGGATTGATGCGGACATGCGCTCCGACTTTGCAGATATCCTGATCTTAGCCCTGTAGTTTTTCAAGGTCAATGTCGTACGCGCCCGATGCGATCTTGAAGTTGCATTTGGGACAGCTCCAGATGCCTGCAGCGAGCCTGCCGAACCTCAGCGAGCCGCATGACGGACATCTGCGCTTCTTATGCAGAGTACGGTGAACCTTGCCGTAGCGCCTGCGCACGGTTGCACCGAACTTGATACCAAGACCTTTCAGGTTTGTCGAGCCTTTCTTACCCATTATTCCTTGCCAGCTCCTTCAGTCTTGCCCGTATTTCCTCTCCTTTAATTCTTGCTGTTTCGGCTGCCTTTTTCAGCTGTTCTACAGTAAAGGCGCCCGCGTAGCCCTTTTGGACTGCGCAAAAGCCTGCCTCATTGGTGTCTATGGTTATCCTTGCATCCATGCATCCCTCTTCTTCGGCAGTAGGGTCTATCACAACATAGTCTCCAATTCTTGCAGCGGTAATTGAGACTGGTATGGATGTCACCGGCATTGGCTGAGTCTTGCCTGTGTCCACAACCTTGCCATCCTGCATTTCAAGTACCGGGAGATTGGCAGTCAGCAATGATGCCACTGTGGCGTAGGAGGTTGCATCAAACAGGTTGCCATCCGCATTTATCACGCTGCAGTCTACAAAGATTGTGTACACGATCTTGCCGGGCACAAGGACCAGCTTGTCAAGATCTATCATTTCTGACTCCCTGACACCTCTGTCTACTACCCTTGCAAGTTCGATTACTTCTTCATCTGGAGGCCCGGGCTCAACATATGGTGATGCGGTCGGCAACACTTCTGCAGAGACTATCAGAGCACCCTTCTCTTCAAGGCCTTCGAACGGTTCGCCTGTCTCCACCTTGACTCCCGCAATTACCTCGGAGTCGCCAAGTTTGACCCTTGCAGAACCGTTAGCCTTTTTGATCACGCCAACTTCGATCTCCAACGGCCTCATCTCATCAAATGCCCTCCCGTCAAGCCTCTTTCCGCGGGACAGTGCGTCCCACATCTGTTGTTTCCGCAAATGTTCAACAATTATTGTTGATCTCTTTGAAGAACTCATTCTTCTTACTGCACCTCCTCCTTTAGTTCAGTTTCATTTCCAAAGTACTTTTGCATAAGCGCTTGCTTTTGAATTTCATAGACCATCTTGCAGCCGACAATAGCCTTGTCAAGGCATTCGTTAAACTGTTCAGGGCTCAACTTGCCATCCAGTTGTAGCAAGGTCACTTGCTCCAAGCGGGGCAAGTATGCGACAGGCATATCTGCACCCCCTTCCTTGTCCTCCGTATCGTTGATGTCAAGGACAATCTTGTCATCGACTTTGCCTGCAGCGCATGCAGCGACCAGGTCGCGCATGTTTATGCCCGCGTCTGCAAGCGCCACTGAAGCAGCTGTAATGCCCGCGCAGCGCGACCCGCCGTCCGACTGGAGCACTTCGACAAAGACATCAATCGCCGCGCGTGGGTAGTCTTCCAGCATCACTGCTGGTTCGAGCGCCTCGCGCATAACTTTTGAAATCTCGACTTCTCTCCTAGATGGTGCGGGATTCTTGCGGGTGTCTGTTGAGAACGGCGACATGTGATACCTGCATCGGAGCACACATCTATCGGACTGTGCCATATGCTTTGGGTGCACCTCGCGCGGTCCATACACTGCCGCCAGTATCTTGTTATTTCCAAATTCAATGAAAGCAGAGCCATCGGCATTCTTTACAACACCGACGGTTATCTTCACTTCGCGGAGATCATCTATTCCCCGCCCATCCGTCCTTTTTCCATTTTCATCTATCAAATTTCTTGTTTGAGTCATTTCTTGTCAACCTCCAATTCTTCTTTGATTTCTTCTACGGCTGCTGATTCCTCTGCTGGATTTGGCTTGTCGTCTCCGTCAGCAATTTGTGAAGCACTTGGTTGTGCCTCCTGCTGCTGTGATGCTGGTGATGACGGTGGCTGTGGCGTATCAGGCACGTTTAGTAGCATCTTGATGCGCTGTGTCAGGTTCGCAGTGTGCGCTTCCTCTTCTACCATCTTGATCGCCCTAACCGCCAGTTGTATCCCGTCAGGAGTTCTGCCGGTCACGACCACGACGCCGTTCTGCCCTATCAGTACTCGTGTCTGGGTCGCCTGTTCTATAGTCTGGATCATCGACCCGCGCTTGCCAATCAGTCTCGGAACACGTGTAGCAGATATCTTCAACACTTCGCCTCTTGGGATCTTGCCAAGGTCGCGATCCTGCACCGTCAGCATTGGATCGCGCGTTCTGTCAAATGCAATGACGCGGGCGGTTATCATGTCGCCCGTTGCAAAGTGCCTGCTCATGTCGTCCCTTGCTGGTGAAAAGTCTCTTCCAAATACATCCTGGGCCGGCAGATGAGCCGAGAAGCATGAATTGATGTCAACCTCCCATGACAACGAAGAGTGGTCGACTATCTTGCCGATCACAAGGTCGTTAACGCGTGGGATATAGACGCCTGAAAGCGGGATGACCTTGACGCCATCTCTACCTGTCTCTGCAATTCCAATCCTTGTGGCAATCAGAGCGTTGCCAGCCTTGACCACGTTCATAAGTGGCCTAAAATTTCCTTCGGCTATCTTGTCTCCCGGTATGACATACCTTCTCTTGACATCGTGCATATCTCAAAGGCTCACCACCGGGGCAAAATGCCCTTCTGAAAATATCACATCACTACTCATTTTTTCTCTTTCTCGCTCCTTTTGGGTTAGTTATGGCTGACTTATATTTTAAGTGTAGATCAGTCTTCTCTGACTTGAGCTGAGCCCTTCGTGACCGAGCCGAGCCTGTCGAGGAATTGTCCTTTCAGGCCGGTGTTCATTTCAAGAGTTGCCCTCAAGGAGCCATCAGAAAGCCACTCTTCGCTCTTAAGGTCACCAGTAGACTTTAGCACACTGTACGATTGGGCCGCAAACTGTGGAGGAACAGTTATGGTCAGCTTTGAGGTCTCAGATTTTAGGGGCAGTATCTTGCGTAGCGCGTCCACAACAGTCTTTGCCTGATCCTCAGCCTTTTTGAACGGGTCAATTACAACCCTTGACTCCTCCATAGCAGCCTCTATCCTGACTATCGGGTGGGGTAAATGAGTCCGGGGGTCGACAAAGCTTCGGTTGATGAACTGTACAATTTGCTTCTTCTTTTCCTCGACCATTTTTCTCCTCTGATCCGTGGTGAGGTTCAGTTCACCCCTCGCAAGGATCTGTTTAGCGACTTCTATGGAGTCGGTAGTCTTGAAGTGCTTTAGCAATTTCTCGCTCGAGGCCCTGGAACCCTTTTGAGCGTCCGAATAGACCTCGTCGGACACGAGCACGCTCGAAATGTCAGTCCTCTTGCCAAGTTTGTATTCCAAGGCAGGATCAGGCTTGACAACCAGCTCAAACTTGTCGCCGTCTTCCGTGAGCCGGGCGACTATGAATCGGTCAGTCATTGATAGCCAGTTGATCACTTATGGAATATATATGCATGTCAAGATGCTGAAAAAATTGCAACGTTCGGTAGATTTTTAAGGTCGATCTGGCATGCTTTCACAAGTATTGGCTTCTCCTTCTATCGAGGTTGTAGAAAAATCAGACGAGAGGATCGTCACCAAGTTTAACAATATTCCAAGACAATATGTCAACTCGCTCCGCAGACTTGCAATAAGCGAAGTTCCAACACTTGCCATCGACGATGTTGTAATTCTTGAAAATTCATCGGTCATGCACGATGAGGCTCTGGCCCACAGGCTGGGCATGATTCCCCTTCGCGCCGACCCCGGAAGGTTTGTAATGCCCCACGAGTGCGATTGCAAGAGTACTCTTGGCTGTAGCAAATGCAGAGTTCTCTTGGTGCTTGATGCAGAGGCAGGTGAAAAGACTTCGGTAGTCACTTCCGGCGAGCTCGTATCTGAAGACGAGCTGGTCAAGCCAGTAAGCAAAGACATACCAATTGTCGTTCTGGCGCCAAATCAAAAGCTAAAGTTTGAAGCGTATGCAAGGCTCGGCATAGGCAAGGACCATGCAAAGTGGCAGCCGACTTCGGCGGCGGTAGTCAAGGATGGCAAGGACGAAAGCGAAATAATTCTGATGATCGAATCCACAGGAGCGCTGACAGCAGAAGAAATACTGGTGGCTGCTGCTGAGCGTCTGTCGTCAAAGACCAAGAACTTCAAGCAGGCAATGTCGTCGCTCAAGGTTCCAAAGAATGCCTAGGTACATTTATTTGGGGAGCTTTTACTACGAGTTGACATAACGCATGTTTGCCAATACAATGATTGACAACACCATCTGGACTCTTCGCTCAGCATTCAAGAAGAACAAGGCCCCGATCTGGCGTGCACTTGAAAAAGAGCTTGCTGGCTCTCGCTCAAATAGGCGCGAGATAAACATGAGGAAGCTGGCAGAGGTCACAAAGGATGGGGAGGTAATAGTCGTGCCCGGTAAGATTTTGGGCACAGGAAACTTGGGGCACAAGCTAACTGTTTGCGCTTATTCGCTATCTGAATCGGCAGCAAGAAAAGTAGTCGAATCCGGTGGCAAGATAGTATCATTTGAAGACCTGGTAAAGAAATATCCTGACGGAAAGGGAGTGAGAATAATTGGCTGAACAAAAGACAGTGCAAAAGCAGCAAAAAGCAACAACAATAGTCGTGGACGCGACCAATTGCATAGCAGGCAGGATGTGCTCTCACGTTTCGAAGCTCTTGCTTCAGGGGAACAAGGTCGCCATTGTGAATGCAGAGAAAGCGATGTTGTCTGGCAACAACCGCTACAAGACTATAGAGCTTTACAAGGAGCACCTCGAGATTAACTCGGTTACCAACCCCATACATGGACCGTTCCATCCAAGGAGACCAGACACGATCCTATCCAAGATGGTGAGAGGAATGGTTCCAAAGAGAAAGTCAAGTGGCATGACAGCGTTCAAGCGCTTGAGGGTATATATCGGGGTGCCTGAAGAAATGAAGAACGCCAAAATGGAATCGTTTGAAGATTCTAAGATTACCAAGCCAGAAGCATACTATATTTCGCTCGGCGAGATCGCCAAGCAAATAGGGTGGAAGGGACAGTAGATATGACAACTAAAATAGAGCTCTATCCAGGCCAACGCAAGACCAGCCGCGCAGTTGCCACGATTGCGAAAGGCTCAGGAAAGGTCAGAATAAACAACATACCGGCAGAAATGCTGACACCAGATGTTGCAAAAGAGTTGGTGCTCACTCCGCTGACGCTTGTTGGCGACTATCGCAACAGAATCGACATAGACGTAAGAGTAAGCGGGGGTGGCTTTATGGGCAGGGCCTTTGCGAGCGCGGTTGCGATTTCACGGGCACTCACGGGTCAGCAGAAGGGAGGTAAGGACCCAAAGGATCATCCATTCACAAAGAGCATACGAGAAGAGATTAGGAAGAAGATCACTGAATATGACAGGCATCTGTTATCAGGTGACAGCAGGCAGTCAGAATCAAAGAAGTTTGGCGGCCCTGGCGCAAGGCGCAGGAAACAGAAATCCTACCGTTAGACTGTCTCTTCTTTTCTCCCTTCCATTTTTGGGATTTGTATTCTTGTAGCGCATCGCGCAGATAGATAATTCTAGAAAATGATTCCACCTTGCTTAAATGAGACGCGTGGCTTTCCCTCCCTCATCCATAGGGAGTAGAGAAGGTTGGAAACTGACAGCAAAATTGTTGGCTATATCTGCAGATCTTGCAATCAACTGCTCATTTCTACATCAGAGTTGGTCCAGCACAGGGCACAAACTGGCCACAGAGAATACATTGAGCAGCAAGGACAGCAATGATAGCGATGGCGAGAGGATCGTATGACGTGAGGACTTGACAGATCCTTCAAGATGACTGAATTTTGAACTGCCGCAGGCTCCCGGATCTTTCCCATCTATTACTAGACATAATTATAGAGGAATATTATAGAATCTAATATCGTCTGATTTTTAAGGAAAATTGATTCCATTGAAACAGTGAAGTATAGAAGCAGGACAGAAATTGTTTCAGAGATTCTAGAAGTTGCCAAGGGCGACGGCGTAAGCAAAACGAGAATCATGTATGGTGCATATCTATCGTTCTCGCAGTTGAAAGAATACCTTAGCCTTCTACTTCATAACGGAATGCTGTCATATAACAAGACAGACAAGAGGTACCGTATCACTCAGAAGGGCCATGAATTCCTCAGGGCACACCAGTCAATAGAAGGGATGCTACAAGACAAGAACTAAAGAGAGCTAACCGGAGGCCAATGTGTATACTCTGTACAACTTGCCTGTTTGCCGGTTCGTGTACTTCCAATCATCCGGGTTGAGCTTCATTTCCTTAAATTTTGCCCTTATCGAAGGATGCAGCATCTTGTGAACGTCTTCTCCAATAGAGATCTTGTTGGGTCCAGTCAAAGAGGTTATCTTGGCGGCTATGTTCATGCAGTAGCCGAGGATGTCTATCTGCGAGCTCTTGTCGTGTCCGTATTGCACGATTACGTTCTCCCCCTCGTCCATTCCGATCTTGACGTTTAGTTCAGGGTAGTCATACTGGTTCAAAATGGGGTTGATGCCATTCTTTACTACAGCAAGCATTGACTTGGCGCACTGGACTGCCCTGTCGCATGCAAGCAATTTGTTATAGCTCGCCGGAAAGAAAGAGATGACTGCGTCTCCCACGTACTTTAGCACATAGCCTTCGTGGCTGTAAACCACCTGGGACATCTCGTAGGTGAAGGCCCTGATTATGGTCGTGAGCTTGTCTGCAGGCAGCGTCATGCTCATGTTGGTTGAGCCCACGAGGTCGGCGTACATTATCACAAGGGGGATCTTACTGCTTACGTGGTTGAGAAGATATTTCTGCCCCGGTTCCAGCGTCACGTCATACTGGAAACGCCTCTTGAGTGCCCTCCACAGCCGGTCCTGTGTCTGAGACACCAGAGTCTCTGAATCGACAGTCTTGGCACCAGCTCCGAGTGCTGTGCCATTGTTGTTGCTCATCATCATGTCCACAAGAGACTTGCTGGTCTTCTCCTGATCTTCTCCCTCGTGTTTTTCCTTTCCCTCGGCCAAGCTCGCACTATGTTGCTGGGTTGTTGCATTTAAACATGGATATATATTAGACAGAAAGACGCCAACCTAGGCGTGAGGGCACCGTTCAAGGGAGACGACTATTTCTGTAGCCAAGTCAATGCCGCCGTGCAAGAGGTAGAACAGGCCTACCTGGAGGCGATAGGTCCGGCAATAGCGATGCAAAGGGTCAGTGCAATGTTGGGCGATGGGACGGTGACGCAGGCAGATACATTTGATCCCCAGAACGTGCAAATGTTCTACCAGCGGCTTGCAACTGAGCTCAAAGGCTGGGTCTTTTCAGGGATTCTCAAGTCCGCCACAGAGGACTTGCACAGACTCTATTGCCAGTTCACGAAGGAAGTTGGCAGGTTCTATATCAGCGGGTATTTTGGTGTCCAGTTTCATGTGCTTCCCTACTATAGAGTAGACAGGCGTGTCATAGAGATACAGAAAGAACTGGCAGAGATCGCAGAAGAAGCGACAACAATCTTCAAAGACATGTCAGGAGCCGCCGACAAGGCGCTTGCTGCAGAGCTTCAAAAGCGTGGCTTTGCCAACTTGGACTTTCAGGAGCTTTTCACAAAGATGTTTGATGATGAAAAGCTCGTACAGGAGCTTGACCAAAAGGCGTCAGCGGTCGAGAGTCAGTTCCCCGAGTTCGAAGAACTGGGCAATAAGAAGAATAGGCTATTTTCAGAGCTCAGTGACCTTCTAATAGAGCTTTACCAGACAGCGCCCGTCATTATTGACTACAACAGACTCATGCAGGGAGAAGAGGGAGTCACTTCTTACTTTGATATCGAAGTGATAAAGAACAAGAGGACAAAATCAAGGGAGCCATTCCTTGACACACCAAAGATAAAGAAAGAAGAGGCAGATCTCATTGAAGGCGAGCTTGTTAAGGTTACAAAGGCGCTGAAAAAGTCAAAGATCGCCTAGTGTACGCTCGCAGAAACTGCAGCGCTCTCTCTCCTTATGCGTATGTATGGCTAGTCGCGTACACAGTGGCAGCAGTTCTGTCAGGTATGCATACCCGATAAGCTCGCTATCGGCAACCTCATTTCAAGCAAGCTAGCTGTAACAACCTCTCAAAGGCTAAGTTCATGTTCATCGTCCATCAATTGCCAGAGTCAAGAGTATGATCTTGGAATCGTGTCCAATCCTCCCATAATTGTCTTGGCAGATAGGTTTACAAATGATCGCAATCAAAATTCCCTAGTTTGGAAGGGCTACTTGGACGACACCGGCTGCAATCAAAGGCAACAAAGGACTACCAGCTTGTGTTTGGCGAAAACAGGATCGAGATTAATAGTGTCGGCTCGGCTCTTCAATACAGACGATATGCAGGAAGTACGCTGGCAACGGAAGCAATGATAGTTTCAGACGAAGACACAATGACAATAGGTGTTTTTCCAGTTCCTCCCCTGTTCACTCCTGCTGTTGTAGCACAGAACTTGTACATGAAGTTCAAAGCACCGGTGGTTGTGGACCAGACTAGCCAGGCCGTCATTTACGCAAAGATGCCCATTGAAATCGGAGTATACAGGCAGACGAAAGATGAAGAGGTAATGATCGACGTCTTTTCCCGCTCACGCCAACAGTATGCACTCTATGGCACTCCTGAGAGCGGGTCGGTATGCAGGTACATCGAGACCGAGATAAGCACAAGCAGCGAGGACATCAAGCCGGCAAAGTATGAAGAGGCACTAGTGCGCATAAAGATAAGAAACGATATTGAAAATGTCGTCAAAGTCAGCAAGGTGGTAATCCCCATGGGAGGCGTGTTGCTTGACCATGCCCACGATGACACATGGTTGCCAGGAACGGTAGAGATGGATCTCGACTCGTCTTTTGGCAAAGATATAGTCAATGTTCGCTTGATGAACACCAAGGTAAAGCGCCCCGACAAGACCAGTGTGGCAAAGAAGGAGGAAACACTGGTATACCTGATGGACGCGGGATACTAAACCAGACGAATGTTAGATCTCGCGTATCAGTTCAGACAGCTTCCTCTTTGGCTTTGGATGCAGCATCTTTTGCGGATAGCCTATGCAAAGCATGCATGCAGGGACAAGGTCGGTGCTCAGTGCCTCCATCACCTTCTTTTCATCTATCATTCCAATCCAAACTGTACTCAGTCCTAGCGCGTGGGCTGCCAGCTGCGCATATGCTGCGGCAAGGGTTGCATCCTGCACTGAAAATTTCTTGATAATGTCCTGGGGGAAGTTCATCTTGACCCTTGACGGATCCATGCAGAATACAAGCAGGACCGGGGCGTTAACGTATGGCTGGTTGTTTGCAGCCTCCACTAGCTTTGACTTTACATCAGGGTTCTTTATGTGGTAAATTTCAAAGCCTTGAAAGCCGCCGGCCGTTGGGGCAGTGTCAGCGGCAGCAAATATCATCTCCAGCTTCCAGTCCTCCACCTGCCGATCCTCGAATCTGCGCTGGGACCGTCGATTAAGCATTACATTAAAGATGTTGGTCTGGAGCACATCATCTACTTCCGACGGTGTCTCTTCCTTCTTGGGCAACTCTATCTCGCTGTTCTCGCCCGCGTACATCCGTGACAAAATGTCGCTAGGAAATATCTTCATCTGAAGATCAGTAATGGGGACCCCAGCACTAAAGACTTTCGATCGGGATAAGGCAAGAACATGTCGTCCCTGCCATCTTCACGTTATTGATCGCTGGAGAATTGGTTCAGACAAAAGGATGTTTCTTGAGTCACAGATAGAAGACAGAGGACGAGTGGAATGCAATGGGAGGTATCAATATTTTTTTTGATAGGCACCAGCTTTGCCAAAGTCGACGTGAAATGCTAAATGAACGTCAATCCTATTCATGGACGACCAAAGTCCTGAGCACTTTCTTCTCAAGGTCATACATCCTGATCAAGTGGTTGTTTGTGTCAGCAATGTAGAGCGTGTTGCCATGCACCTTAACATCACCAGGTTCGTAAAGGCCAAGCGTGTCGCACGAGGGATCGTCGATGTTGCAAACTGCTTTCATCTCTGGCCTGCCTACAAGCGTCGTCACTTTTCGACCGGCAAGATCCAAAAGTCTTATCGCGTGGTTGTACGTGTCTGCAACATAAATTCTATTGTTATCCCCACATGAGACACCGAGAGGGTGCTGGAATCTCGCAGAATCAAACGGGCCGTCGCGATGACCAAAGACAAACAACCCTTCTCCCACTACGGTCTGAACAATCTTGCGGTCGAGGTCTATTCTTCTCACTGCTGAAACCTCGCTATCTGCAACGAAAAGATTGCCCCCAGATATTGAAAGGCCACTTGGCTGCGCGAATTGGGCCTCTTCAAGCGAGCCGTCTACAATGTCTTCATAGCCGCTACCCGCAAATGGACCTATGATGTTAGTCTCTAGGTGGTATGCCCATATCTGGTGCAGGCCGGCCATGGCGATAAAGATAAAGCCGCTGTCGTACGCAAGATCCCAGGGCGAGCTCAGCTGGGTTGTCCTGCCTTCCCGCGCCGACTGGATCCAGTATCCCTGCCTACCGTTGCCGGCAAGTGTCTTGACTGCTCCTGACTTCAGGTCAATCTCCCTGAGGGCATGATTCTCAGTGTCAGCGACAAAGATCTTTTCGCCCACCCATAGTACACCTTGCGGACGGAAAAAGTGCGCCTGTTCGAAACTGCCGTCTTGGAGACCCCTTGCTCCGCTTCCAACCTTGTGAATTATCTTACCGCTGCGGGCATCGATAACAAGAACGCGGTTGTGGTTTGAGTCGCTGACGGCGAGCATTCCACCGTCTGGTGAAACTGACAGTTTGCCGGGGTACGATAGCGTCCGGGAGGGCGCACCTGCGGGTCTTCTTATTGTAATAGGCTCTTTTGCCAGCATTTCCTTGTTGCGCTCAAGCAATACTGAAATCACATCATCGAGGTTCTCACGCTGACCCTCGCCTGACTGCTGATAGACGATGTTGCCTCTTGGATCAACTACTACGAGGGTCGGCCACCCACTCACGCCGTATGACTGCCAGATCTCCATGTTCCGATCGGCAATAACGGGATGGCTAATCTCGTACCGGGCAATTGCTTCGCGGATGTTTTCAACTTCCTGCTCGTTGTAGAATTTGGCAGAGTGGACCCCCACCACCACAACAGGTTTGCCGCGGTATTTCTTTTCGATCCATTCCAGATCGGGAAGTGTGTGCATACAGTTAATGCAGCAGTAGGTCCAGAAATCAAGAATCACCACGTGGCCTTTTAGATCTTCAAGGGATAGAGGCCTATCAGTATTGAGCCAGACAAAATCTTTTGGGAAGTCCTTTGCCTTTGAATTGACAAGCGAGGGTCGGCGAAACATGACAAGATTATCACAGAGAACCGATTTAAACTGTGGCGCTGGCTATAACTGCCTGCGAAATCACGTATTGCACAGATCGAGAAAAAGGAAATAGAATAAATACCATAGAACAGAATCAATCGTAAAATGGAATGCGCAGTCTATGACACATACGTAACTAAGAAGGATGGCAAGATTATGCACTTTGACGTCGTAGTGGAAGCGAGCACACCTCATGAAAAGGCAATTGAATACGGCAAGCAGTACCTTGAAACAGCAGGCCAAGGTGGGCAAAAGATGACGTCAGAGGAATGCCAGTTTTGCCACATACAGGAAGCACCGCCCTTTGTAGAGAAAGCAATCAAGCAGAATGGCTACTGGATACAAAAGATGGAAGGCTGTCCACCATAGGACCTTCTTCTATTATTTTTGATTCGGTTTTTTGGGCTGCAATTGATGCATCAAGCAGATGCTCGCAAGTTCTGCAACCCTTAGTCGGTTTTCCTACAACAGAGATGGAAAGCATGGTGAATCAATTCAGAGATTGAGTAGAACCTCAATCCTCGTAAGGGCACAACCTTGAGAGCCTTGTGATGTTGCGGCCTGCCAATTCCAGCAGGGTGTCCCGTCCACTTCGGGTTTGATCACGACCCCAAGCTGCAGAGGTCCCAGTTCAGTCTTTCGGGACAGAAAAATATGGCCATGTGATTTCCCACTCACCGCACGAGAAGTGGCTTTCTTTGGAATGACAACTATATGCATATTGGTGACTATTGCTCGACATGTGCGAGATATGGATGAACAACAGGTGAAACAATAATGATTTACCAGCTAGCACAATTCACCCATCGGTCGAAGAATACAACGGGTTGGCATGATTGTTTATTATTGGATTATTGTTCTTGCCGACTGCAGCAGCCAACCATTCCGAGATGCACTCTTGGATTTTTATAGAGATAATTATAATTAAGGCGTCAACTGCTGATGGGTATTCATGAATGATGGTAGTGTATGGGATCCTGACAAGAGGCAGCAGATGCCAAAGGTTGAGGATATCCTAGAGGCCAGAGATCTTCTGGCGGGAACCATCAGAAAGACTCCGCTTCAGAACTCAAAGACATTCTCCGACCTTGCTGGCGCGAATCTCTTCATGAAACTTGAGTGTCTCCAGGTGACCGGTTCTTTCAAGGCGCGCGGAGCCTTTGTCAAAGTAAGCAGGCTATCAGACAAGCAGGCGAGCCACGGAGTCATTGCTGCTTCTGCAGGCAATCATGCGCAAGGTGTGGCTTATGCGGCTGCGATAAAAAAGATCCCATGTACAATTGTCATGCCACAGAACGCATCGCCGGCCAAGGTGGCTGCAACCAGGTCATACGGCGCGACTGTGGTGAGACGCGGCTCAAACTATGACGAGGCATGGGAGGCCTTGCAAGAGATAGCAAGGACAGAGGGCAGAACCATAATTCATGCTTTTGATGATTCTGACGTAATCGCAGGGCAGGGAACCATCGGACTAGAAATACTGGAGGACCTGCCTGATGTAAACAGGATATACCTGCCTGTCGGAGGCGGAGGACTTGCAGCAGGTGTCGCAATAGCAGTCAAGTCACGAAAGCCTGATGTTAAAATAATTGGAGTGGAGTCAAAGGCATTTCCGGCAATGAAGGAGTCTATGACCAAGGGCTCGCTCCAGTCCACCAAGAAGGGCTACAGCATAGCAGATGGCATCGCTGTGAAGCAACCGGGAAAGCTGACATTTGAGGTGGCAAGCAAGTATCTGGATGATGTTGTTCTTGTCGATGACATATCAATAGTCAAAACGATGTTCCTACTCATGGAGCGCGCCAAGCTGGTGGTCGAGCCAGCAGGGGCCGCAAGTCTGGCATACCTGCTTGCAAATGGTGTGCATGCCAATAGGAAAGACAAGGTAGTAACGATTCTGTCAGGCGGTAACGTGGACATGTACCTTCTCGGTCAGGTTGTGGCAAAGGGGCTCATGCAGATGGGCAGGATGCTAAAGATCTTTATCTTGCTGCCAGACAAACCGGGCGCACTCAAGAGCGTGGTTGACAGCATTGCCGAGCTGAGCATCAACATAGTTGAAGTGGAACACGACAGACTCAGCTCGCACATCCCGGCAGGCACCGCAGGCGTCTACCTCAGTCTCGAAATGGAGGATGAGAAACACGCCCACAAGCTCGTAGAATTCCTCAAGCAAAAGGAAATAGAGTTCAAAGTAGTCAGCTGA
>JBIQJB010000001.1:293585-296906 GCA_044507735.1 Nitrosopumilales archaeon | reverse complement strand
TCTCTGAATCCGGCCTTATCTGCCGTTGCGCCACCCAGTTTCACCAGCACAAATTCCTTGTGAGCGCGCACAATAGAGTCGGTGAACGCACGCTCGTTGCGGTGCAGCCTTTCGTACTCTTCCATCGATAGCTTTTGGCGCGGTCCAATATCGGCATCCAAGTCCATCTTGCTTACAACCTGTTTGTATTCTGGCTGGATTACCCCGCTGAAAACCATGGCGCTGCTTCCGCTGCCATACGATCCAAAGCCAATCCTCTTGCCCGTAAGGTCGGTGCCTTTCTTGAACTCAAATTCCAGCAGACTTCGCAGGCCCATGTACATAGAAGCAGTATAGAGGTTGCCGATTATTGCTGACGCTTCAAGCGAAGAGGCCATCTTTTTCTCATAAACTTCGTTGTAGAAAGAGGTCTGCATAAATGCACGCCTGAACCGTTCGTCTGCCTTCATAAATTCAGTGTCAGCAAGGATTGATTCGATGGTGCCGCGAGGATCCTTTGGTTGCGGCTCAGTCATCCCGATCTCCTTTATGACATGGTTCCAGCGCGGAAGGTGACGCCACTCATGTCTCAAAAGGTATGCAAGCGCCTTTTCACCCATCTTTCTGTAAGGAAGATGCACTGCAAAAAAGTCAATATGGTCGGTTATTGATTCGCCATCCTTCAGCTTGATCAGACCAGATTTTATCGCCTTTTCCTTGTAGGCGTCAAAGGCCTTCCTCACGGATATCAGGTACAGCAAATTTGAATAGCTGCCATTGACAAGCGGCGTCTCCTTGCCGAACGGTCGGTAAAAGTCGTACTCGTTCTTGATGGTTGTGGAGGCGACTTTTTGGTCAAATGCCATCAGACGGGGGTTCTCCTTGATCAAAAGAGCGACCGCTCCGGCTCCTTGTGTGTATTCCCCTGTAGAGCCCATGTCATATTTCGCGATATCGCTTACAATGACAATTGCGGCCTTGCCATTGTTCTCTTCAGCCCGTATCCAGTTCGTATTGTCGTATAGCGCATAAGATCCACTTACGCATGCAAACTTGCATTCGATCCCGCCGGCATGCTCAAATGAGCCTTCACCGTAGATCTGTTCAAGCATGCCAATAACAAAAGAGTTCATCGCCTTCGATTCGTCCAACGACGACTCGGTGGCCACATAGAGTCTGCCAACATCGTCAGGATGAAGATGGTTTCTCTGCATCAGCTTGAGGCACGCGTTTGCGGCCATGCAGGCAGGGTCCTGATTTGTGTCGGCAATGGCCATCTTCTTGATCCCTATACCGTACTCGAGCTTTTGCGGGTCGATGCCTCTTGCTTCCGCAAAATCCTTGTAATCGAGGTACAGTCTAGGTACATAGATAGCCAGATCGTCAATACCTACAACTGGCATTACTGGCATTCGTAGAACTATTAGCTCATTTAAAGGTATTTCTAGGGAAATTTGACCTACACATACCAATTTATTTGAGCACGTCAGGCGAGATTCAATGAGAAGCTCTCACCATCTCGCCTGCTGGTGTTGGCACTCATGTTCACAGCCAGGTTTCGTCAACTCGCCTTATCCTGAGAAAATACTTGGAGACGAGGCAGTTCTCTTCCCTTCTCAGGTGTTGCACACATACGTGATAATGTAGTGAATATTGTATGCGTGTGCGGATTTCGTGGCATATTTTATATTCCTATGCCAATATCAGGAGTATTGGATGGGGCAGGAAGAACGGGACTACCTTCAGAAGCTGTGCGACTCTGTCCTGAACGCCGACAAAACCGTCAGATTTGCCGGCGTAATAAACAGCGAAGGCAAGCTATTGATAGGCAGATACCGCCCAGACATTCCGTCTCCCCTCATCAAGGCCAATTCAGAAGGTGACCCGAAGGCCACTTCATTCTACAGCGCGTATCAGGCTATTGCATTCAACAAGAAGTTCGAGTCTGATCTTGGCCAAATCCGGTTCCAAATGACTGAGTTTGACAAGGTGACCCTAGTGTCGATACCTCTTACCGCCACGCATGATAGGTTCCTCTGCATATCGCTCGATGCGCCTACCTACCATGAAAGGGTCATACCCAAAATTCTGGACATCATAGGTTGATGATCATCACATTTAAATTGACAATGTGTCAGACTATTCTTACATCGACCAAACCGATGGGGAACAAACGGTCTGGCAGGGGCGCAGGTGAGAAAAAACTGCGCTTCGCCAGACTACCTTTTCAATCAATAACCCGTATATCCAATTCATCATAGGCGTCCTTTACCGCGAGGAGAAACAAGTCGTCTTCATATATCAGAAGCCAGTCCTTTATCCCGATAACAGGAAGCTTGCGCACGAGGATCTTGCCTGTTTCATTTATCGTAGTCATCAGATAGGCGAAGCAAGGTTGTTTGCCCTTTGAGGTTATTGACTTGAAGAGTGTCTCCTGAAGCTCAATTCCGAACCTGCCTCCCTCGATGTTAATATTGACGATGTCTCCGTACCTGTTTTCCACCGCAGCGGTGACATAGCTCTGCCCAATATTAAACCGGTCAATGTAGAGCATCACCTTGTTTGGTATAGGTCCGGTGTCAGGCAATTCTGTATACAGCTTTTCAGACAGCTTGTCGTGGAACTCTTTTTTCATTAGATGCCCGGCATCTTCTTCTTTGCGAACCTTTGCGCGGCAACCAGTGCACCAATGATACTTGCTACTGCAACCAGAACTCCCGCAGCGGGAAACTCTGGTACAACCACCGTTGCCCTTGCTATGCCATTTCTCGTCATGTCCATCCCTCCGCCATCTGTCGCAATACCGGTTACCTGTACTTCCACCCTATAGTTGTCGTCGCGTGGGAAGACTATTGTTTGAGTGCCTTCTCCGCCCTGAGCCACAAGGTTGGACTCGCTGTATACCTGGGTCCCATTGAGATCAAGTATCCTCAGATTATAATTCACATCGTTGGTTATCCGCTGGCCGGAAAATCCGTCAGAGAATACGACCTTCAATGTTGAGTCGGTTCCTGCGCCCAGCGGGTTAGGTGTCCACTCGAGAAGCACATTGACATTCCCACTGTCGGTTAGAGCCTCACCCGTTGTCTGTGCGCTCTCTCCCGTCGACGGCGCAAGAGTGAACGTCATTTCAGCAGTTCCACTTGGAACCTCTCCGGCCATGTTCAATATGTCGTTCTTGTTGACCAGATAGTGCAGGGTAAGAAATTCTTCTGAGGTATACGGATCTATTGCGAGCATCCTGCCAGAAATAGGGTTGCCATTGACAGTCGCGGCAAATGATGTGGCATCTCCCAACCCAGCCAACGACTTGGGGATCTGAACTTCTTCGTGGACAAAGAT
>JBIQJB010000001.1:286655-293485 GCA_044507735.1 Nitrosopumilales archaeon | reverse complement strand
CTGTCGCCTAGCGATGCGCTAAATGTTTCCATTGTCAGGCCGTCTGCGAATGCTTCTTTCGCCGGAAATACAATTGCCATGATTGAAAACGCAAGGACCCACGTGAAGACAAAAGCTAGAATCTTGAGCCTGCCTGCTTGCACACGGATGTTTTCTCTTCATGTGTATTTAATTCTTGATGTAGGATCTCCAATGATTTAATTATCACGTATGCAACTATATCTGTCAGGTGTCAAGACAGAGGGTCGTTGCGATAGCATCCGTGTCAGTGGCAGCAGTGATCATCGCAGCCACAGTTGCCATGCTCCTGCCATCACAGGAGAAGTCATTGACACCGTCTACAAACAACAACAGGTCTTCCACTGCCTCAGCACAGATGGACAACGAAAGCAACAGCAATAGCAATACCAGTGCACGGATAAGTAACATCATTTACAATGTCAAGTTCGAGTGCGGCACCATTCGTGGCGATGAGGGACCACTCAGGCCGGGACATTATGATACAGACATTGGCATTCTGAACAAGCAGGACTTTCCTGTAAAGATTCAGTGGAGTGCTACTGCAAACGACGGCGCAAACACGAACTCGATACTGAGAACGCTGCGGCCACAGAGTGCAACTGGGATAGTGTGCAACGATCTGCGACAAGTTCTTGGAAATAACGAGAGCTTTGTAGAAGGGTTTGTAATCATTCACGTACCAGTAGAGCCGGGGCTTCTCGGCTCTCTCTCAGGCGGCGCTACAGTTCTTGGCCGTTCTGAAGATATCAACATCCTAGAGGTCCAAGCATTTTACACTGCGAATGCCCTTGACGAGCTTCCACACCCTGTAATGGTTGACAAGATTGCTTTTGTCATAACCAATGACACGAGCGGCAAGATTCCGGCAGAGATCATTGGTAGGACTCTGGACATCACCGTACCTTCGGAGATGAATGAAATATCAGATTCTATGACAAAAGTCAAGAATGTGCTTGCCGAAAGATATTCTCTATCAGAGCAGGATCTTGCAGGAGTGCAAATAGAGATAAGAGAGATCGGAGTCGGCGTTGGAACGATGATCGACGACCATGCGATTTCATTATCAAAGATCACGCCTCAAGCAAGGTGAAAGCAGTAGCCTTGCAAAAAAAAACAATATATTCATCCCTCGACCTTTGTGGATACATGGCTAACTTTACACTCCCGCAGTTGCCTTATTCGTACGACGCATTGGAGCCACACATTGACGCAAGAACCATGGAAATCCATCATACAAAGCACCACCAGGCTTATACCGACGGCCTGAACAAAGCGCTTGCAAATCTTGGCCCCGAATGGCAATCCAAGAATGATGTTGTCGAGATCCTGAAGAATATTGATTCGGTCCCGGAAAGCGCAAGAAGCGCTATCAACTTTCACGGCGGCGGCTACAACAACCACACGTTGTTTTGGAACAACATGAAAAAAGATGGAGGCGGAGAGCCGAGTGGTGAGCTAGCAGAAGCGATCAAGAAGGCGTTTGGAAGCTTCGCCGACTTTAAGACCAAATTCCAGACTGAAACTGTGGCTATTCAGGGAAGTGGCTGGGGATGGCTGGTAAAGGACGCCTCCGGCGGAGTAAAGTTCATCACTATGCCGAACCAGACAAGCCCATGGACCAGATGGAACAATGAAAAACTCACTCCGCTCTTAGGTCTTGACGTATGGGAACACGCATACTACTTGAAGTATCAGAACAAGCGTGCCGATTATGTCACGGCCTGGTGGAACGTGGTTAACTGGGACGAAGTCGCAAGGAGATTCAGCCAGTAGCAATCTCCCTTTTCGTTTTTTGTGTTCAAGATATAATGACTTCGTGGCGCGTAGTGTGTCCAGACTGTAATGATTCTTTTTCAAGCTATGAAGCTTTTTTCAGACACGTTTTCAAGACCCATGACAACAAGCCGGAGCTGCGGATGAAAGCCAAAATCGTACGTGCCTAGACCCGGTGCAGATCAACAAAGTTCACGAATCCGTAATTCTCCCTAGTCGTTCTGCTGACTGCCATGTTGTAGCCATAGATCTTTGTAGAATATTCCTGCAAGACGGGCATGATATTGTCCAATGATTTTTCAAGGTAAAAGCCGGGGCAGTCGCCGGTGAACTGGAAGGTGGCGTGAACGACCGGCTGACCTCTAGAGTCTGATTCAAGCCACGAAGCAAATGGATAGAGCCAGCATACGCCGGGCTTGTCAGGGTGAATGCTGCAGGCGCCGTCCTCATTCAAAAACCTGCAGCGAAGAGGCGTTCCGTCCTGTTCTGAACGCTCATCTGCCCTGCGCTTTAGCGAGATCATTGTCAGAGTAGTGATGATGTTGTCAAGCGTCCCGTGCTCCTCCCATGTCGATACAAGCGTCTCATTCTTGATGAATTCCGGTTCAGAAGCGTAGCCTATCTTCTTGGAGATCGTCTTGATGTCGTCCTTTGTGAGCGGCAGTCTTCCCTGTCTGTCGCAGCAGTTATGGCAGTCCGGCCATAGGCACTTCCACAGTACGTAAAGATTAGCCTTTGTCAGTTTGGGTATGTGGAATATCACACCGCCGACGTTAACGGGTGTGTCGACGATATCGTTCCGCGTGCCCGTCTGCAGCTCATACAATTCTGGATCTATCTTCCATTTTGTTGCAAGGAGATCAAGTGATTTCTTGACAGAGCTATCTGGCTGCACTGACATCAATTATAAACCCGGGAGTTTAAACTTATTCTACTTTGCTCAGCCCTCAGCACGAGCGACGCGTGGATGAAGAACCGGCACCAAGAAGGAAGGGCAAATACGCGTCATCCACCGAGAACCGCAGGATGGTATGGGAAAACGTTGTGTGGCCGCTGGTGCTCGATGTAAACAGGTCCTATTTTACACAAAGAGAGTATCATGCTAAGAGGGATGCATTCTGCAGAGAAAGCGGCATTGCGCCTTCAAAGGTTGCAGGAGGCTTTGTTTCGCTCTTGATAAAGAACATCATCACCAGGGACAAGAACGGATATTCCATACACTACCGTCTGATACCCTATATGAGAAAAAAGGTGCCGCTTGAATACGGACTTGTCATTCGGGAAGTAAACACTAAACGTTAGAGTCAAATACGGGATGTATAATCAGTTTTTTGGTTAGCCCGGTCGTCTAGTGGCCAATCTCCAAGGTTGAGGGCTAGGGATTTCAGGCTCTGGATCTTACAGAGAAAAAGGAGAAACCTGGAGACAGCAGTTCGAATCTGCTCCGGGCTACCATTTCTTTATGCAAAATTGATCTGGAAGGTTATTACTCCTTCCAAGTAGACAGGCAAGGATGAACTTGGTCTAATTTTTGCCTCCATCAGAAAGAGCAGCTCAGGGTTGTACTGCCATTCAGGGTATCTTTGTCAAATTCTTGTCTTTTATCAAAGCCCTTGTAATCACGAAATTGTATGCCTGGCGCAGGTTTTGAAATCGGGGTTACTGTTCTATGCAGGCGCAGGCAATGGAGTTTGCATTTTGATGGCTAATCATTAGTGCTAGGCATGTGACGCTAGTGTGCCGAAATTCCACTACAGATGATTTTACCGTCATTCAGATTCAACAAGTGCAAAGTCACTCCCGATTGGTCGATCAGCAAGTCACGATGATCGCGACTTTCGCTTTCTCAAAGAATGATGAAGAGTCACATCTTTTACCCACTAGCTCATTCGACCAATCTCTGCCGTCCAAGTCGCCACAGCACTTGCGAGCAATGCTGCTATTGCATAGCTTCGCCAGCATGGAAGGCTCACATGTAAATGTCTGTCAGAGTAGCATGAGCTACAGCGGCGGGTTACAGCTGGCTGCCATTTTCTTTCCTATTTCATCATATCTTTGGACCCGCGTCGATTATCTCTTTTGGCACGTTGCCAAACTTTTCAAAGTTCTTGACAAAGAGTGCGGCCAGCCTCCTTGCAGCTGCATCATACTTGTCCTTGTCAGACCACGTGTTGCGGGGGTCGAGCACCTCGTCAGGAACTCCGGGGCAAGAGGTTGGAATGTCGAGGTTGAAAATAGCGTGGTGTTTCATTGGAACCTTGTCAATTTCACCGTTGAGTGCAGCGGTGACCATCGCCCTTGTGTAGGCAAGGTTCATCCTCTTTCCTACCCCATATGGTCCTCCTGTCCAGCCTGTGTTGATAAGGTAGACGCGGGTTCCGTGCTCAGTCATCTTCTTGCCTAGCATTTCAGCATATTTGGAGGCATGAAGCGGCATGAAAGGTGCTCCAAAGCACTGCGAGAATGTTTCCTTTGGCTCTGTTATTCCGCGCTCTGTCCCAGCAAGCTTGCTCGTATATCCAGACATAAAGTGGTACATTGCGCCTTCCTTTGTTAGCTTTGCAATCGGAGGCATGACTCCAAACGCGTCGGCGGTCAGGAAAACTATGACTTTTGGATGGCCTCCTATGCTAGGAATTACGGCGCCTTCGATATAGTCCAATGGGTAGGCTACACGTGTATTTTCTGTCAGGCTCCCATCATCAAAGTCTGGCTCCCTCGTGCGGCTGTCCACCACCACGTTCTCCATCACAGAGCCAAAACGGATCGCGTTCCATATTTGCGGCTCCTTTTCCTTATTCAGGTTGATGCACTTTGCATAGCAGCCGCCCTCAAAGTTGAATACTCCAGTGTCCGACCAGCCGTGCTCGTCATCTCCTATAAGCCGCCTGGAAGGGTCTGCAGACAGAGTGGTCTTGCCCGTGCCAGATAATCCAAAGAACAATGCCGTATCTCCATCCTTGCCAACGTTGGCAGAGCAGTGCATTGGGAATACGTTTTTTCTGGGCAGGACAAAGTTCATTATTGAAAACATGGCCTTTTTGATCTCGCCGGCATAGGAGGTAGAGCCTATGAGCACCAACTTCTTCTTGAAGTTGATGATGATAAAGGTCTCTGTCCGGGTCCCAACTTCCTCCGGAATCGCAGCAAAATCATCACACGAAATGAGCGTGAATTCGGGCTTGAAGTTGTCGAGCTCGTCCAAAGTAGGCCGAATGAACAGCTGTCTTGCGAAAAGGTTGTGCCACGCTCTGTTGTTGATAACTCTTATTGGAAGTCTGTTTTCCGGGTCTGCTCCCACAAAGCCGTCAAAGATAAAGAACTCTTTGTTTTCCACATGAGCCTTCATCCTGTTGAATATCTTGTCAAAGTTCTCTTCAGAGATCGGATGATTTACCTTCCCCCAGTCTACAGTATCGTGAGTGACCTCGTCGTCAACGATGAATTTGTCGTCCGGGGATCTCCCGGTAAACTTGCCGGTCTTTACAGAAAGGGCGCCAGTTGAAGATAGAATGCCTTCATTCCGGTTGATGATCATTTCGACTAATGACGGCACTGACAGGTTATGATGAGCTCTGCCAAGCTTGATCTCCATCTCCGCGAGCTGTATCATAGGCTTTGTAGTTATAATCTTTGGGTTGTCTTTTCCAACTACCACTTCATCCACACCTGAATTTTCGACGTCTAATCTGTTTGCCGAAAAGCCCATTTAACAACTTTCGTAAAGACTTCTATAATAAAAGCAACTGCCCCACAGAGGTTGGGCATCCTAGGAGATTTGGCCAAATCTATCATTCAATTCGGATAGAAACATAGGCCGACGGTTTTTTCAATGTGGTGCGAAATGACGAAAATATCGCCGAGTGCCGGCATACTTGCCTTTGGTGCGCGGCTGACCACGATCCACATACCCACATTCCAAATACATCTGCTCGACTTTTCAAATCCAAAAGTTCTGAAACTGCCAGCGACATGAGAAATGAGCTCTGCTGAGCTGTGCAGTACCTATCGGCCGAGCTAGTCGATCAATCCCGCAAGAAATTGAGAGGACGCTTTAGCGCCGGAGGATGTTAGCCCTGACCATGACTCGATACTCTTAGGCTCTTGTTATGCTTCTTTTCAGAAGGCGAATATTTTGACTTCAGCTCTGAGATAAAGCGGTTGATTTCTGCGGGCGTTAGCAGGACCATTTCCACATCCAGAGACAAGCTTTGTGTGAGTGAAAGCTGGTAGCTTAAAAAGATTTTCAAGCAGTTTACGCTCCGTTTCAGTCTCTAATGCAAGGTTTTAGCTGGTTGCTGTCAAAAATGTGGGCGGGCGCAGCTATTGCTGCTTTAATGCCTCTTGCAGTTCAGCGGTCTTGTCGGCTAGGATAGCCAAGAACTCACAGAACTCTTCTTCAGTTGCATTCCTCTTCAAGGCGCGCCGTGTCTGGTAATGAAATGAGTTGTACAATCTTCCGATAGCAACGCCAAAGGCAAAGTCGTTCTTGTTTTCAATGGAGATGTTCCCCAAGCTCTGGACGATTTGCAAGATTTCGCCCGAGTTCGATACAGTTTCGTTTATCTTGTCAAGCACTGCGTTCCTCACCCTGGCGTCCAACAAGGGCAATGTTCTGAGCTGCGTTATTAAAGCGATCTGTAGCAGAACAGCTTCAAGTTCTATGGTAATGGTAACTGCCTTTTAGATACGTAGGGCCATTATTCGCGCTCTTTTATCATTCCTGATAGGTCGATGCCAAAGAATGTCCTCAGTATCCCAACATAGGCTTGGACCGGAGGCGGCACCTCGTCCTCGCAGGCGACTCCCATATTCCACGCGTTTATCCAGATCACCATGCCCTGCAGCATGTTGACAAAACGTCGGTACTCGCCCGGGACTACTTCAAGGGCATCAATGTAGCGCTCTGCAAGGAGCCACGCGGCAGTAAAGTCTATGCATTCCGTCTTGTAGATCGCTTTTATTTGCTGACGAATCGACTTTGCTCTCTTGAAGGGCTTCTTGCTTATAAAGAAGGGAAACTCTATCTGGTCCGG
>JBIQJB010000001.1:284678-286555 GCA_044507735.1 Nitrosopumilales archaeon | reverse complement strand
GCCAACTGATTTCTTGACGCCGAATTCTTTTGCGGCAATGGCGACTGCATTTCCGTCTCCGCAGCCAAGGTGATAAAATACATCGCTCTTTTTCAGCTTTGCAAACTGGAAGATTTTGCGGATGACGCTGTCAGGCAGGGAGACAGATTCCCCTGTCACTACTGACTGCGGCAGTGTCGAAAGAAATTCATGAAGTTCCATTTTCTTGTAATTGTGGGTCTGTTGATCGATGGTGAACTACCCATGTCCGAAGACAAGGACTTCTTCCTGCTTCCCTGACCGCTCTAGTGCGATCTCTGCAGGCGTAACTTCCCGGCGCTCCACCGGTAGTAGTAGCAACTTCGCCAGAGTTTTCCGCTCTCGCCGAAAGATCCCAGCAAAAACGCCATAGTCTCTGTCGAGCACTGTGTCTTTGCATTCTGTATATTTACGTACATTCGTACCAACTGCAGGCGACTCTGACAGAAGACAGAATCTGCATCCACGATGGTCGATTGAAGTGCATGCGTCTCCGTATCTTAGAACGCGGCTGCCTTTGGGCCGAAGCACTTTTTTAAAGGTAGTAGACCAGTCTGTGCGCAAGGTCTTGGGGCCGAGTCGGTTTTTCTTGATCGGGTTTGCCAGTTGCAGCCTCTCTAGAAATATTGTCAGATGATTGTTGCGTCTGCTAGCACAGTGCACTGACTCGCGCAGGAAATCCTTCCTCTTGTTATGGATGCGTCCATAAAGCCTTGCAAGCATGTGCATTGCCTTCTTGTGGTTGCTGCTGCCAACCTGCCTTCTTGATACTCGGCGCTGAGCTCTTCGCAGTGGCCTTTCCAGCTCTGTCAGAATCCAGGGGTTCTTGTCTTCGATGTGGCCATCAGAGTCAATGTGGGACTTTGCAATGCGGAAATCTACCCCTATCGGCCTCTTCTTGTTGTATTTGACTATTGCCGAAAGCGTTCTGTGCACTTCCTCGCAAGTCACAACTGCGTACCATTTTGAATTCTTCCTGGAGATTGTCACTTGATGGATCTTCAGTGGTTTTCTGTGTAGCGCGATCCTTATGCTACCGCCCCTTATTTTTGAGAGGGATAGTCTGTTCATGTTACTCTCAAGTCTAAAGCCAGACTGATTGTAGGTAAATGAGTTGAAATCATCATGTTTCTGATATGATAGCCTGTCCTTTCTGCCTTTATCATCCTTTGTTGCAGTCACGACCTGCTTACACACCATTTGCAGCACCTTGTGATGATAGTTACGAAGCCACGGGTGCTGTTCCTTTAGTTCCGTCAAGGCAAAGTTCATGTCATACTCGGACATTGGCGATGGCAGTGAAAGAAAGTAATTGTACACCCATCTGCAGCCGTCAAGCGTTTGTTCAAGTACGAGCACTTGCTCTTTTGTTGGATAGAGACGGAACTTGTACCTGAGCAAGGTCATGTTGTTGTGTATAGATTGTGTTATTAAACCTTGCAGGGAGGAAGTGGAGGAGAAAAATGGCTCGCGTTCACCGCAGTGTCAAAGCTAACAGATCCCCATTGCCAAATCACAAAAGGTAAAGTCTGGCTGTTCCAGAACTGCCAATCATTATTACACTGTTTCACAATAAGATGTATCGTAATGACGGTGCACGCGGAGATCAGCATTGTGCCAATTGCTGGCGGCAAGACTACCAGTATGAGCAAGCAGGTCGCTGCCGCATTTCATGCAATCCGCAAAATAGAAAATATCAAAGCTGATCTTACGGCACTTGGCACGCAGGTGGAGGCAGCAGACCTCGCCAGCATACTCAAGGCGGTGGAGGCTGCCCATGCGGCAGCGATTTCTGCCGGCGCGAAACGTGTTATAACTACGGTAAGAATAGACGACCGGCGCGATAAGACCCAGACGCT
>JBIQJB010000001.1:0-284578 GCA_044507735.1 Nitrosopumilales archaeon | reverse complement strand
AACGTGTTATAACTACGGTAAGAATAGACGACCGGCGCGATAAGACCCAGACGCTGCAGGATAAGGTGAAATCTATAAGCCGAAAACTGAAAAAGTGAAAACAATAAGAGACAATGATTGTGATCATAGAATCGGCATTCCTGCGCCCAATTGTCGCAGGATCTGCTCTCTTCAATCAAGCTCACCACAGAGCTGTCTCCACGCGAGCGAGCCACCTATAGAGCCACGCAACTTTTCGCAATGACTATTGTCATGGCTGGTCTGTATTTTTCCCCGAGTTGCCGAGCCTACCGTTCAGGCAGTCCAAACACGCGGATAACTGCATAAATCAGACTTCGACATATACGGTCTCGTTCTCGACGGTTACCTTGTATGTTCCAAGATCTTTCAGCTTTTGCGGGAACCAAATCATGTTGCCTGTTGTGACGTCCCATTTGGCACCATGCCACGGACATTTCAGCTCTTTGCCATTCAGCTCGCCTTCGTGTAGCTCCGCACCAGCATGGTTGCAAATGTTGCTGGTGGCATAATACTGACCTCCCACATTTGCAACCAGTATCTCCTTGCCACCGGCAGTGACGTGAGTCACCTTACCTGCTCCTATGTCGGAAGTCTTGCCAACTAGGACCTTTGCCATGAGCACAGCTTCAGCATGGCGCTATTTTAGTTTCACTGGAAACATCTTTTCTGAAAACAGGGCAAGCTTTTTCAGCGCAGCTGTTCGCTCTTCCCTTTCTATTTCCGCTCCTTCGATCGCGCCGTAGAGGTACCGGATCGATTCATCATAGACCTTCCTAGCCACAGGATAGGGAACACCATCCTTGCCACCGTGGGCAAAGCTGTATTTGACTGGGTCGTCCCAGGAAGCCTTCGATCCGTATATCAGCTCGGCGATCAGCGAGAGCGCCCTTACCGTTGAGCCGCCGACTCCCGGAATAGCAAGCAGCTCTTCATAGTTTCTTGGCTGGATGTCATAGATCCGCCTGAATAGATCCCAGTCAAGCCTCCTTGGCATCTCATATCCAGATGTGTCAATGGTTGTGCAAGCGCCACTGCCAACCCACTGATCAAGCGTCTCTTTCGCAGCCAGTCTGTAAACTGATGATTTCAGGTTGTTGGTATCACCGCGGACCAGATCAATGCACACCTTCTGGTTTTCCTTCGATGTTTCTGAAGTCATATCAAGTGTTCTCGCATTCTTGCTATCGCTGATAATGCCCGCATGTGGCTCAACAACAAAATTCCGAACACTCTCTGAAAGCCAGTGGTAACGCCGCGCCATCCTATTTTCTGCGTTCATTCCCTGCTGCACAACGGCCCAGTCGCCGTGTTCATCAAACAGCACAACATGGTGGTAAAGAGAATATCCATCTTGCACGGCAGCGTTGTCTACCTTGGCTGCCATCTTGCTAGCATAGATGATCGAGTCTGTCTTTGCGCTGGAAAGGCCGAGGTTTTGTGCCATAAGAGGAATGTCTGTTTTTGCAGAAGTTGACTTTTTGCCCTTGCCGCCAGCAATGGAAACACCATGGACATCAGCCTTTAGTGCCTGCTTCAACACGCCGGCTACCACGGTCGTTACACCCGAGGAATGCCAGTCAAAGCCCAGGACGCAGCCAAATGCTTGGAACCACAAAGGGTCAGAGAGACGTCGCAGCAATTCGGCCTGCCCGTACTCATCAATTATAACTTTCGACATTGCGCGTGATAGCTTGATCATCCTGCGCACAAGATATGCCGGCGCGTGTCCTGAGTGTAAGGGAAGATTGATGAAAGGAGCTCTCCGCAAATTCAGCCGCCCTTGAGGAAGATCCGTAGCTTTTCTTTGGAAAGAGGATCCACAGGTTTGAACCTGAGGTGCAGCCCGCAACACGGGCAGTGGCTGCTGGTGCTTTTCAAGTACACTTCGCACCTGCGACAATATCTCAGCCCCTGATGGTAAGGATTTTGTATCCTGCCGCCACCCGGAACTAGCCTAACGCAAATGTTCTTGCAGGTCAAAACAGCACAATAGGCAGTAGAGATGCTTATAACAAGACCAGCACCTTAGGGGGAGGGAGGGGGTGTGTGACGTACATATTATATTCCCGCATCCATAGGAAGCAGCAATGCGCGCTGCCATTATCATTGTATTGGCGTCGGCAGGGATCGTTGGCGGAGTAATCGACGCAATAACCGGCCTGATAGCCGAGTACGGATATCCTGCGGTCTTTGCGGCAGCGCTCCTTGAGGTAATCTTTCCCCCGATCCCAAGCGAAGTGGTCTTTCCGCTTGTAGGATTTACAGCCCAGAGCAGAGGACTTGGACTCGAGAATGCGATTGGTATGGCCGCCACTGGCGCACTCGGCTCGACAGTCGGCGCGATATTCATCTATTTTATCTCGATGAAAGTCGGCCGTGCCGCGATAGTACGGTTTGGAAGGCACGTAAGGGTGAGCGAGCACGAAATTGAAAAGGCAGAAGCATGGTTTGCCAAGTACGGCCCAATTGCCATATTCACCGGGAGAATGGTTCCAGGCATTCGTGAAATAATCTCGATCCCCGCAGGCATTGGGAAGATGAACCTTGCAAAATTTGTCGCTTATACTTTTGCTGGCTCGTTTGCGTGGTCAGTTATGCTAACTCTTGCAGGATATTACCTTGGCGAGGCTTGGAGTGGCTTTTCTGAGCAGGCTTCTACGGCTTTCACGATTGTCAGCATAATTTGCATCGCAGCTATTGTGGCGGGCATTGGAGTATGGTACACCAAGCGAAGAAAGTCCCGTGCAAAAAAGGGCGAGGACTAGCCTAAAGCCTTCATGAGAAGACAGAGTAGCGCCTTCTGTGCATGCAACCTGTTTTCAGCCTCCATCCATACCACTGAGGAATCACTGTCTATAACGTCAGCCGTTACTTCCAAGCCGCGCTTTGCCGGGAGGCAGTGCATGAAAATTGCATCTTTTTTTGCCAGCTTCATGATTTCAGAGTTGACACGATATTTTGGGAGAAACGCAGATTCCCTCGTGGCGCGCTCGCCTTCCCTTCCTATGGATATGAACGTGTCTGTAACCACAATATCAACGTCTTTCGCTGCAGCGGCTGGATCTTGAGTTATCGCAATATCTGCCCCGCTTCTCTTGCCTTCTTCTTTTGCTAGCTTGACTACTTCTTCAAGTGGTTCGTATCCCTTTGGGCACGCTACTGTCATGCTGATCCCCGTCTTGGCACAGCCAAGCAAGAGGTCATTACACACATTGTTGCCATCGCCCAGCCATGCGAGGCTCAGTCCTTTCAGCTTTTTCTTATGCTCTTGGATGGTCATAAGGTCAGCCAGAATCTGGCAAGGGTGGAAAGCATCCGAAAGGCCGTTTATCACAGGAATGGAAGCATAGTTGGCGAGCGTCTGGACATCCTTGTGATCATAGACACGCGCCATCATGCAGTCCAGGTACAGCGAAAGCGTCTTGGCAGTGTCTTCTATCGTCTCCCCACGAGAAAGCTGGATGTCGCTTGCACTTAGGTAAACAGCCTCGCCGCCAAGCTGGTACATGCCAACTTCAAAACTGACCCGGGTACGCGTAGACGGCTTTTGGAATATCATGCCAAGTGTTTTCCCACGCAGGAGTGGTCGCGCCTTGCCGCTCTCTTGCTCGCGCTTGAGCTTGCCGGCCAGAGACAGAATCACGCTGATTTCGTGAGCACTCAGATCCGCAATACTGAGAATGTCTTTTTTACTTAAGGAGGTCTTCAATGTCTTCATCTGTTAGATATATTACCTTGTCTTCCTGTTCATCCGTCTCTTTATCTTCTTTGCTCTTCTTCTTCTTTTTCTCTTCCTCTTCTTTCTCCCTCCGTTGGCGCTCTTCTTCCTCCAGCCTAGACCTTTCCTCCTCTTCCCTGACACGCTCTTCTTCTTCACGCCTGCGTTTTTCTGCTTCCTCCCTCTTGCGTTCCTCATCACTCTTTTTCCTGCCAAAGAGCCCTCCGAACCTTCCCTTCTTTTCCTTTGGTTCTTCAACTTTGGCCGGTGAGGGTTCCACTGGTTCTTGTTGCTGTGAAGGAGGCTGAGGAATGTGCTCTTTCGTGGTTGCAGGTTTTGGTTCCTCCTGCACGACCGGCACATGAGTGGAACTTTCTTTTTCTTCAAAGGGCTTTGTCTCTGGCACACTCGGAGCCACAATGGCGGGGCGTGGCTGCTCCACAGGTTTTGGCGAAGGAGCAGCAGGTTTTTCTTCCTCCCTCTCCTCTTCGACTCTTGGTAAGTCTTTATCCTGAGACGCTTTTTCGATTGGTTCTGGCCGAGGGAGAGACATCAGGCTCTCGACACTTACCTCACCCACGCTTCCGAACATGGATTCGATGAATTTGTCAGGATCAAATGGGATGATGTCATCATAACCCTGCCCGACACCTACAAAAATTATCGGTTTTGATGTAATGTGTGCAATCGACATCGCAGCTCCGCCCTTTGCGTCTGCGTCTATTTTTGTCAGTATTGCCCCATCAAAATTTGTATACTGGAAAAACTCTCTCGCCTGATTTATGGTGTCGTTGCCGGCAAGAGAATCGCCAACGAATAGCTTGAGATCCGGCTTGACCACCCTTACGATCTTGCCCATCTCGTCCATCAGGTTCTTGGACGTCTGCATCCTTCCGGCCGTGTCCATCAAGACCACGTCAATGTAGTTCTTTTTTGCGTGTTCGTACGCATCACGACCCACAGATGACGGGTCGGCTCCATAACGCTGCTTGACTATTTTCAGAGACAGTCGGGTGGTGTGCTGCTCTAGCTGTTCTATGGCCCCGGCTCTGTGCGTATCGCCCGCGGCCACAACGACAGAGAACCCGGCCTTGCGCAGGAGGTTTGCAACCTTGGCAACGGTCGTTGTCTTGCCAGTGCCATTGATGCCGAGAAACACGATGATAAAGGGCCCGGCCTTGCTCTCTTTCTTCGCCTTTATCCTCTCAATCAGATCGAGCTTGCCAGCACGAGCAAAAATCTCTGCGACTGCGGCTTGCAGTTTTGACTGGACTATTTGCGTTGCATCCTGGTTCTTGTCCAGTTTCAGACCGAGCAGTTCCTTCTTTAGGTTTGTCGAGAGCTCCTCTACAACTTCCTGTGCCACATCACTTTCCAAGAGCGCAATTTGTAGGTCAAGTAGCGCATCATCCAGAACTTTTTCTGTGAGCTCTTTCTGACCGATGCTTTTTGCTGCACTGGAAAAGGCCTTTTTCAGCTTGTCAAACATGGTATTTCAGCCAGGCTAGCCTTGCTGCTGTTGTTGTTGTTGGGCGGCACGTATCATTTGGTTGATCTGAGACTGGAGCTGTTCCATACGCATTGCTAGCTCTTGCCTCTGCATCTCGAGCTGCCTAGCAGCAACTTCATATTCCTTAATTCTTGCTTCAACATAATTGAGGGCATCTTCTCTGCTCTTTTCGACCGCGACACCTGCTCCGAGGTTGACGAGAAGCTTCTTTATCGGAGGCACGACCGTCTTGACATACACCCCGATCCCCATTGGCATGAGCGATTCGACCTCTGACTCAGAGCTAATGTTCTGGATCGTGGTTGAAGCCAGCCGGGCTTCCTCCATCAACCTTGTAACTGTAACTTGGCGTGTCATAACGTCATTCATGTATGCTTCAAGGAGCCTCGATTGCTGGACCATCTCGTTGATCCTCTGCTCCATTGCAGCCAATTCCTGCTGCCTGGACGGATCGCTGGCGGAACTCATATCTATCAACCTCACACTGCTCCTGTTCGATTTTTAAAGCTTTAGATCTCGGGTAAGTGTGTTGAATAACTCGCAAGTGCATCAACCAATCTTTTCAGAACAAGGCTTTTGCCAGCGTGAATGATCCCGTGCTTTGGCCAGAGAAGCCTGAAAGGAGAACGAGGAGAAACTACACTTTGCTGACCTTGAGCATGTCTGCCATCCTGACCTCCATGCCATAGCGCTCCTCCTCGCTTTTCATGTGTCTATAGATCTTTAGCATGTCCATGCCATGTCTTAACATATTAAACTTGCCGGATATTTTCAGCTGTATGAACTTGAAGACATTCGCATAGATCTTGAACCTTTCAAGGACCTCCTGCCTGTAAGCTCGAAGATCATGCATGTTTTTCACAAAGAGTTCTGCGCACCAAGTTGATGGGATGATGCCCTCGCCAAGCAAAGGATAGACAGTGCCTATCGATTCACCTACACCCACGGTCTTTTTACCGTCTGTAAAGGGTTCGCAGTTGGCTGGCGGAGTGAGCCTCACAGGTCTTCCGACTTTTTTTATCACATCGCAGTCATATCTCCTCAAGAACTCGTCGACGAAGCGGTTGTGGTCCTTCATAAAGTCTCCGGCTCCTATATGAGCATAACCGTTGCCAAGTGGAAAATACCAGAAATATCCAGACATTGAGGGGAACGAACGGAGGTAAAAGTCGTCAAAGGGCTCTTTACCCGGCGCATACTTTACCTTGTATTGTACACAGGGTATCCAAAGCTCGTTTGCGACTCTTGGGAGGTAATTGCGATGAAAGCCGGTGGCATCGATAATGATGTCAAAATCGGGTTCCAACTCTTCCTTTCTTGGAGCCCTTCCGTACTTGATCTCTGTTCCTTTTATCATGTCTTGTATGAGTCGTAGTTTATCATAGCTCACCATGCCTTTGAGCCTGATGTCAATGCTAGAATTCTTGTCTCCAAGGTCAACTTTCATGTGCTTGCCATCATGAAGGACGTAATTATCAAAATTCAGGCCGCAGTTTTTCGCCAGCCCAGCCATCACGTTTTCGCATGTAGCCCAAGCACACACGGCGTCATGCTGGTCGTGTGGCATGCGCTCAAAGCCCACCACTTGGTTGTCGCGGTCATCACTCAGCCTGTTCATGAGGTACGCGCCGGCGACCCCTATCCCGACGACCGCTATCTTCATCTTTATCTAACTGTCCTGCAATTGCATGCAATAAAAACATAACATTATCTAGAGGTTCTGCCTAGCTTTCCTACCGATGTCAAAAAAGAAGATGCAGATGTCAGGTTATGCTCGCATTGGCATCGGCCTGTTGATACTTGGTGCGCTGCTCGCCGCATTTGGACAGTACGGCGGCAGAGAAGCGGTTGCAATTTTTGGAGTAGTGATGGTGGCCTGCGGGTTTGTTCTGTATATGGCTGCCTCGATCACTGCGAAGAGAAGTGTCCGCGGCTGATAATGTAACACATTTGTCATGAGTTACTAATTATAGAGTACTATTCCATGTAGATTGCTGGCTTGAATGGCCTTGCAGACTTGCTCTTTGATTTTGGGTCGTATTTCGCCGGGTCATCTTCTGAATAGACCGATATCTGCGCCTTGTTAATATCCATCGAGAGTAGTGATGCGGCATCGTTTATAGCGGCGATTTCGTCGAATTCCTGTAGTTTCAGTCTCCTGCTTCTTGCTTCAACAGGAGTCGACAGAATATCTTCCATCATTTTCTGAACCATCTTTGGATCGGTTTTCGCCCTGCTGGTTTCTGGGTTGGCGATCAGCTGCTTCATTATCTCGCCAAAGTTCGTCTTGCCTTCCAAGATGCTTGCAAGAACGGTCCTGTAGACCTTGGCCTTCCAGCTGGCAGATGTATAGATTGCTATCTTGTTTGGCTCTATCTTGGTCACCTTGACAATGTTTTGCAGATCCGCAAGAAGGTTGGATACCAGAAATTCGGACTCTTCGGCTACCAGATCTATCTTGTCTTCATTTATTACAGGCCATCCTGCGACAGTCAGAGGCTGATTGTTCCCCATTCGTTCCCATACTTCTTCTGCAGTGAATGGTGCAAATGGGGCAAGCATCCTTACCCGGACGTCGAGAAATTCGGCAAGGTTGCCGTTGATGTTTTCGCGGCCTTTGGCCGCAGTTCTCTTGAGATACCACTGGAGGTCTTGCTCCATCGAATACAGGATATTGTGTATTGCCTCCCTAACTCTCAGCTTGTCCATCGACTCTGCAGTTGCTGCAATAGCGCGCTGAAGCCTGCTTGCAAGCCATCTGTCTTCAATTTCGGTGCCTGGCACCTCCAACTTTTTGCACCGATCGGCCATTTCAAAGATGCCAGACAGTTTGGATCGTATGCCCCGTACCGTGTCAAAAGAAAAGTCTGCGTCCTGCAAGAGTTCTGCAGATACTAGCATTGCAAGTCGGATGTTGTCTGCACCGTGTTCCTTTATCGCAGCGCGCAGAGGGATTATGTTCCCCAGAGACTTGCTCATCTTTTTTCCCTCCATAAGCACAGAACCATTGACTACTATTTGTCGTGGCCAGTTCTCCCTGTCAAATATCGCAACATGATCAAAGATGAAAAATGTGAGGTGGTTTGGCACTAGATCACGGCCAGAGTGGCGTGAGTCAACGGGGTAGAAGTAGCTGAACTCCTTTCTCATATCCTCAACGGTAGAAGCTGGCACATTGCATTCCTTTGCAACTTGATCGGCACTTCCAACTCCAAGCAAGACATAGTCAAAGAAGGCATCGGTTATTCCTTCGTCGCTTATGACCTTGCTGTTGACGTACTTTGCAATAATGTAATATGCCATGTAAATGACCGAATCAGATAAACTCTCAATTATCCACTCAGGATCCCAGGGCAGTTTTGTTCCAAGACCAGACTTTCTTGCACAGGCACGTTCTTTCAGCCAGTCAATGACATAATCGAATTCCTGTCGAATGTCCTGCGGTACAATATCCATCTTGGTTGCGCACTCGTGGGCAAGGTTCTTCCATTCCTTGTTGCCATAGTCCAGGAACCACTGATCGCTCAGCAATTTCACCACACATTCCGCCCCACATCTGCACCTGACAGGTTTGTTCACAAGCTCGTACATCGTATCCGCAACGCCCGAACGGATCAGGTCTTGCTTGACCTCATTCTTTGCTACGGCGACCGTCATGCCTGCAAACTTGCCTGTGTTGCCTGTCATCTTGCCCTTGTAGAATTCATGAGAATAGAGAAGGCTTGTTGCCTTTTCGAGCTTTGCATCATTCTGGCTGGTTGCGCCCACTTGCTCTATTGCCTGTGCGGCGGGTACTCCAGAGTAGCCTTCTGATTCGATTATGACGATTGGACTTACATCGACTGAAATGCCAAACTCCTGTTGGATCTTCGTGTCATTTTTCAGGTCTCCCAGTGCTTGGTAGTCATATGGTGCATGAGCAGGAACAGACATTACAACGCCGGTTCCGCTGTCGGCTTCAACAAACCAAGCAGGGTAGACAGGGACACTGGAATTATTTATCGGATTTATGGCGCTCTGTCCGATTATTTCGATTCCCTTGACAGTCTTCAGGATCTCCACCTTATGATTGAGAAATTCTAGTTTCCTTGCCGCTTCTTTGCTGACTATCCATTTTTCATTGTCCACTTGGGCCTGCACATACTCGATATCAGGGTTGACCCACATGTTGGTGACTCCAAAAAGTGTCTCTGGTCTGAGGGTAGCCGCCGGGAGTATGTTGTCCCCCGACCTGAACTTTATCACGGTGTATTCATTGAAATCTGGCTCGACGTCTCCTATCGTATCGTGTTGGCTAACAGGATTCTGGTCTCGAGGACACCATCCAACAGGGTGCGAGCCCTGCACTATCAGGCCCTTTTTCCTCAGGGTGCGGAATTGCCAAGAGATGAACTTGGAATACATCTTATCGATTGTTGTAAATTCACGCCGCCAGTCTATAGAGTAGCCCATCTCTTTCATACCCATTTTGATTTCGTTGTGGAAGTAGCTTGCAATCTTGACTGGTTCGACAAAGGTAGAGATTACGTCGTCAGTTAGCTTGTATATCTTGTGAAAAGTTTCCATCAGATCCGTGTCGCCAGCAGCCACTCTGCGGGACATCCCTAGGATCGGAGTACCGGTATAGTGGAAGGCCATCGGAAACAGAACGTTGTAGCCCTTCATCCTCATGTATCGGGCGTGGGCGTCAGCAAGAGTGTAGGTTCTCCCATGCCCTATGTGCTGAGGAGAGTTCGGATAAGGATAGGCGACAGTCACGAAATACTTTTTCCGGTTATCAGGATTGGCTTCAAAGAGACCCTGCTCTTCCCACCTCTTTATCCACTTGCTTTCAATTGAGTTCCAGTCTATGCGCTCACTCAAGATTATTTTGCAGCCTCTTCCGCTAGAAGCAACGCTTCCTTTATCTTATCCTTTGATTTTCCGCCGCCCTGCCCAAAGCGATCGTCTCCCCCGCCAGAGCCACCTAGTTTGACAGATACTTGCTTTGCAATCGTGCCTGCCTTGACCTTTTTGCGTGCTGCCTCGCCGGCAAACACTATTACTCTTATGCCCTGGCCCTTTGGCACTAGCGCAACATAAATCAGATCCTTGTCTAGCTCTATTGCCTTTTCTCCAATTGCAATGTGGTAATCTTCATCTAGTTCCTCGTCATATGTGCTGTAAAAGTGGATTCCAGAGCCCATCTTCTTGGCCTCTTCCGAGATGCTCTTTGCTATTGGGCCGGCTACAACACGCAGCATCGTACGAGCCTTCTTCTTTGCTGCTTCAGCTTCTTCCATTGACCGGTTAAACGACTCGACTACTTTCTCTCTGCTCGACCCCAGTGCCTGTGCAATGGATGCGAGCTGGTTGTCAAGGTGCTGCATATAGTTGATAGCAGCTTCACCAGCTACAAATTCCAGCCTTACAACTCCGTCTTGAATTCTCTCAGACTTGATGATCTTGACAAGGCCGATTTCTCCGGTGCTTTTCACATGTGTGCCCCCACACGCCTCAATATCCCACCCCTTGATGTTGACTATCCTGACGTTGCTGGTAGGCACTACGCCGCCCTGGTATATTCTGAACGTGAATTCCTGTTCGGCTTCTCCGCGGTCGTATGTCTTGATCAATACTGGGCGGTTTTCTCTGATGACGCGGTTTGCGGCATGTTCTATTCTTTGGACTTCATCCCTGCCAAGGGCGGAATGGTGGGTGATATCCAGTCTGCCGTAGCCTTCTTCCTTGAAAGCCGAGTTTTGCCAGACCCAGGAGCCAAGTGTATTCCGGGACGCAGAGTTGAGGACATGAGTTGCGGTGTGGTGTTTCGTAATGAGATCGCGTCTGCGCGCATTCAGCGAGGCGTGAACGTTCTGCCCTTCTGTAAGTTTGCCCTCTATCTTGTGTATGACTACATCGGCCTGCTTTGTGACCTCTACTACCTTGGCACCGGCAATTTCTCCAGTATCTGGCTCCTGTCCTCCACCCCTTGGGTAGAAAGCAGTCTGGTCCAGAACTACATACTTGCCATCAACTACTTTGAGCACTTTTGCGTCAAACTCCCTCATCGTTTCGTCTTCATAATAGAGAAGTCTTGTAGGGGGGAGCCCTTCGAGGCCGCGTATCGGCTTTGGGGCCTGCCCTGCTGCCAGAGTGGTGTGCAGGTCCGCCAGTTTTGTGTAAAACGTCGAGGGAACGCCTTGTATCACCCCTTGCTCTACAAGAAAGTCAGGAGTTATGCCATCTGACTCGTATAGCCTAATGAGATCGTCGACAGAGAGTTCGCCCTTCTTGCTGCTCTTGAGCGAGGTCGCAACAAGGTTCATTCGCTCCCGTGAGCTTGTATATCTACCAGATTCAAGCCTTAGAATCGTCCGCACGTCTTCCCTATGTTCTTCAAGTTCAGGATACATCTCCTTTAGGTAATCGATGTGCATGTCGGCGACATCTTCCAACCTGACGTTCTTCCACCCCATCCTTTCAAGTATGGAAAGTGCCCGCCGCAGGATTACGCGAAGGTTGTAGCCGCCTCCAACATTTGATGGAAGAGCGCCATCAGAAATTGCAAATATCAGGGTACGAACGTGATCCGTCACAGTATAAATCGCTTCATGTGGTGCGACCAGTCTTGCTAGTTCTTCTTCTTCTATCTTCATTTCGTTTGCGATAAGCGATTTCAATTCTTTGATACTCGTCGTGTTATCCAGTTTTGAAGAAACTGCTCCAAAATATCTTGACAAGATGTCGCTGTTGCTGTCCGTGCTTGTGAGTTCTCTCAGCCTGTTGACGACCGGCCCGAAGCAGCAGTCATAGCTGGTGGGGGTGCCCATGGTTATCCACGAGAAGCGCTCGAGGCCGGCTCCCATGTCTATTATCTTGTTTGGCATAACACGGTAGTCATTCTCGTTTCCTTCAAACTCTGTAAAGACAGCGTTGCCAAGCTCCAGGCCGCGGACAAAGTACTCAAGAGAGTAGCCGAACGCGCCCGCACCCATCCAAACGTCTTCTACAAATGTTATTTCCTCTGGCTTTATTCCAAGCCCAGTTGTCAGTAGGCCATAGTCCAATTCGATGCACCGATCCTTCCAGTATCCTCCGGGTGCATCGGCATTGCATGTTTGGCCGATCATGCAAAACCCGGTATAGTGCCTGCCAGAGAGCCCGACCCTTTCAATGTCGTTGAACCTGAGACACATCTGGGGCACAACGAGCGGGTTTGCGGGCAGTTCAAAGATTACCTGGTTGCCCACCACCCTCTGAAAGTCTACAATCGACGCTATCGTAAAGTAGAGGTCCTCACGCCACCTGCATACGACAGGATAGCGTCTTACTATAGTATGATCATTTGCGCGAAAGAACTTGTCTACCTCTTTCCACGCGCTGACATAATCGAGCCTTTTGTCCGTAGGCGGTTTGCCTATGAAACTATAGTTCTCATGATCGGGGCAGAACTCTCGGCCGCTGTCAAGAGTCCAGAAGAATTTTTCGCACTTGCCGCATTTGCGGCGAGCAAAGCCCAATTTGTCAAAGAGTGAGACCTTGTAATACCTGTCAGGGTTGGATGAAAATAGCGCGGCCAGTTCTTTCTTGCCCAATTGCTGCTATCTTGTCTTAAAATACGATATTAATGCTTTCGTCACTGATCTAAAAGAAAGAGGAGTTAGTTAGGCATTGAGCGACTTCTCGATGAACTTTAGGTAGGCCTCTTTAGGCGCGGCGCCTATAGTCCTTGCCACTTCCTTGCCTCCCTTGAACAGGATAAGCGACGGGATTGACTGAACTCCATATTTCATAGCGATTTCTTGGTTTTCGTCAACATTCAGTTTGGCCACCTTTACCTTTCCTGCCAGGATTTTGCCGATCTGCTCCACTGCCGGGCCCACCATCCTACATGGACCGCACCATTCTGCCCAAAAGTCTACAAATACGGGCAGATCGGATTTGAGCACTTCGGCATCCCACGTCTTTGTCGTTACGTGGGTGACGCTATTGTCTGTCTTGCTTTCCATGGATTCCGGTTGAACTAGAAGGTATTTTAACCCTATTGACTGGCTAGCCGAACCTGCCGCTAGTGCTAAATGTCACAAACTCGGCTATCAGCTTGATAACAAACGCCACGCCGCCTACTGTGAGCATGCCCAGAACCACCAAACGCAGGTGCTGTGAATAGTCTTCCCTGCTGGTCTTTTTAGCCAGCCTGAGGGTCTGGATCATCTCTGTAATCTTGCGCTCGACGATGGACAATTCAGGGTTGGAGGAGAGCCTACGCTATATAAAACATCTGTCGCTTTTACCTTGAAAGCGACGTTTGGACTGTGTACAGTGGCTCCTTCTCAGTCCTCTGCATCTCGACGAAAGTCTCTGTGTTCTGAATTCCCTCTATCTTGCCTATACGCTCAATTACAACATTATGGAGCTCTTCCAACGTGTGGGCATGCACAGTTACTATCATGTCGAACCTGCCGGTGACTTCTGAAAGGGAACGGACCTCTGGAATCTTCATTAGTTCCGCGTGTATCGGCTCCTTTAGCTTAGGGTCGCGGTTGATTCCGACGGTAGCCTTGACATTAATGCCCAGCATGTTTTCATTTACGATAACCGTGAACCGTTTGACAAGGTTGCGCTTTGTCAGGCGCTTTATCCTGCTGTAAAGAACAGAAGAATTAACATTGAGCTTCTTGCTCAGCCTAGGCACAGAAATGCTGGCATCCCTTGTAAGCTCGGACAGTATCCGCATGTCAAGCTCGTCGAACTTGTGCATATCCGTCTAACGTAGCAGGCCCTTATGTTAATAAATGTAATTCTAGCGAATTCCATGTTCAAAAAACAATTCCTTAGCCCGCAATGCGGCGAATCCTGAAAAACTTATGATACTGTAACCAACTATGCATGCAAAGATGCGCGCGAGGTAACATTAAATAATTTGCAAGCGGGCATCTCTGTGATGTTTAATAGGGGAGGAATCAAGCCGGGCGAGTATGTTTTTGTCTCACAAAAAGATGGCGATTTTAATAAGATTATCATAGGCCGCATCCAGTCGGTGAATGGTAGCAAGGTGCACGTGGCAGGGACCCAAGTCCGGCCGCAAGGCCTGATAGAGCGGATTCGGGCTGGCAGGGCTGCCGGCAGGCCAATGGAGGCCCTGAACAACCCAGATCCGAATAACTGCATCTTCCTGCTTATTGACAGAATAGAGGCAGACAGGTTCAGCGATGAAGTTGACCAAGCCACTTCACGCGTTATTTGGATAAACGAAAACAGATACCTGGTGCTTGATGGTTGGATAAAGGAGAATTTCCCCGAGATTTTTGCCGCAGCTCTGTCTGCGGAGGACCCCGACGCAAGGGCGCAGGCGCGCCAGACGCTAATTGAAAAGATGAACTCGCTTTACGAGCGGGACCTCAAGGATCATGTCTATGCGGTTGCAAGAAGTGCCAAGATCCTCTGAAAATAGCAAGAAATAAGTTTGAGCTCACCACAATTCTGTACGTGTCGTTTTTCGGTCCTCCCAGTGGTGGCCCAACCTATGACAAGAAAAAGTATGAGCACCTCACGCTTGCGATAAAGCAGACGGTACTTGAGCGCGCACGCGGCCGCTGTCAGAAATGTAGCGTGAAATTCACTCCAAGCGTTCAGCCCCACTTTGAACACATCAACGGCTCTCAAAAGGACAACCGACCGGTCAACTTGCGTGCCCTTTGCCCGGAATGCTACAAGAGCGTAGAAGAAAAGGAAAAGAACAAGAGGGGGATACTGGGCAGCATCTTCAAGCGCATACCTGTTGACCTTGACAAATGAGGCCCAAACAGAATAGCCTATAAATATCATTGTCATAGATTCATAGAAAAATGGGCGAAATATTGATGCAGCTTGTATGCGACACCTGTGGCAAGGTTCTTCTCGAAAAGCCCGGTGTGAGCGAGGACAAATTCCCAATTACAAGCGAAGAAGCTCGCGAGCTTGACAAGGATCACAGAGGTCACGAATGCCACATTGAAGCAGTAGAGAAGCTTGAATAATCACAGATGTCGACTAGAGCTTTAGGCCGAACGAATCAGCTACCTCTGCAAATTGCTGGTATCTGCGGAGGTAGTCCCTCCCTCTTGATGTAATGATATAGATACGCTGCCCTTCTTGCACTTGCTCGTCTATTAGCCCTGCTTCTAGCAGCTTTGTTGCTACATTTGCCAGCCTGCTGTATGACAGGTTGGCCTTCCTCAGAAGCGACGTCAGGTTGACTCCGGTTCTCCCCGATTCATCAGCTATCCGCAGTACGTCACCTACTATCTTGACGCTATTGCGGTATACGTCGCCCATCTCAACAATAAGCAGGCATGCAGTCTGTATTAAGTATTACGTCTCTAACTATATAGACAGAAAATACAGAGGATTGGAGTAGATTTACTACTCCATACCATAAACTACTCCTACTGTGGTAGTCACCGTCTGCTCGCCGGGTAGTATGGGCGTCCTCAAGGCATCTTCTGCTGTGGCTGTAGCGATCGTCAGTGGAAATGGCATCACCGGTGCGTCGAAGTCGTATAACGTTGCTGCCTTGACCCCGGTAACTCGTACATCGAGTGCTTGAGCCAATGCCTCCGCCTTATTTCGAGCGTTGTCTATGGCATCTTGTACAAGGTCTGCCTTGATTTCATCGAGCCGTTTCTCCGACAGGGAGAAAGACAGGCTGTCGACCCTGTTGGCGCCAGCACTGATCGCTACGTCGATCCAGTTAGCTGCCATTTCTAGGTCATGACTCTTGACCATGATTGCATTTGTGACGGTGTATCCCGTTAGCTCATTCCTGCCAGACTCGGTATAGTTGTAGTTTGGACCGATGCTAAAGTAGGCGGTGCTGGTTTCGTTTTCTACGACGCCTGCGTCCCGTAGAGCCGCAAGAATCGAACCCATTGATCGGGAATTTGATTCCAGAGCACCTGCGGCGGTCTCTTCCACCGTCTCAACCGCAAAGACAACCGTTACGGTGTCAGGTTGGACTTTTTGTGTAGCGGTCCCGATTACAAAGATGGTATTGTTTGTATCAGGTACTGCGGCAATGGCAGCAGGGTCAACAGGGGGCGATACTTGTGCAAAAGCGGCTCCTGCTATCGAAAGGGTAGCAGCGAGCGCCACAGACATCAGCATCAGTGGCACCTTGACTAGGAACTTTTTGGTTTCCATGGAACAAAGGCGCTGTCCGTATTATTAGGCGATGTTGAATTATCAGCTAGATGATTCGTCTTTCTCCTTTTCCATCTTCACTTTTATTATGGTGCCGACGATGCCGATGATGTGTCGTTGAACAAGCCGCCCAATTGGTTCAAGGATTTTTTGGGTGTGGGCTACCGATACCACGATGTCTACATGAATGTCTTTCCACTCTTTGACGATAAGATAGCTGCGTTCAGGTTGTGGAAAAGGACGATTGAGTGGTGGCCTGACGACAAGATAAAGCTTCGGTTTGTAGAACAAGACGGCAGCTATTGGTTCATTCTCTACGGCGGATCTGACTATAGCAAGGATAACACGGGATTCGTCAAGAAGGTGCCGGTGTCCGAGAATTATGAGAGGTTCAAGGCGGGCTTGGAAAAAAAGGCGATTCTGCGATTTGGGATCTACAAGAAGAACACAAAGAAGAATGACGGAAGCAAATACGACTTGGAAGTACTGAAAAAGTCAAAGTCGATATACGATATTTCATTTCTTAAATACGAGGAGCTCGAACCAGGCAGTATAGAGTGGCAGTGCATACAAGAAAACAAGTCGTGAAGAAATTCAGCTGCGTCCAAGGCTGTTCTGACTGCTGCATATACAGGCAACATTACCCGTCTACAGAATACGGCAAGATAGGAGTGCTCTTGTTGCCCGAAGAAAAGGAGATGATCGAAAGTCTTGCGAAAAAGATGCAGATCAAGGTAAAGATATTGCCAAGGATTGCAATCGGCAGGGAATTCCCGGAGAAGGTGATTGCATACCAGATGATGGGCAAGAATGAAGATGGCGACCTTTGTCCTTTCCTAGATGTCGAGAGCAATACGAAATCTCCCCATGGCGGCTATAGCTGCAGGATCTATTCAGAAAGACCGCTCGCATGCAGAGCGTATCCTGTGATAGGTGACTCCAAGCCGGCCACACTCGATGACCACTGCCAGTTCTGCAAGAAATTTGCAACGACAAAGGTTGCTACAGACGGCATTCAGAATGAGATTGAGGCGCTTGCAAAGATAAAGGCAAGCGTGACCGTTGGCGACGACGATAACGACATCAGCAAAAATGTCTGGCGCTATGCCACTGCCACAGGCAATCCCAGAGATACCATCATGCTGCCAGAAGGCTGGGTTGCGGAGTCACAATACTAGTGGCCATGTTTGCGGTACAGTACCTCGTCCCCCCTTTTGACAAGCACGATCCGATTCTGGGGAATGAGTTCAAAGTTCTCCGAAAGTTCGACAAAATCTGGCAATGAGACTTCTACGATGCTTTCAAAGTCACGATAGCATACAGAATAGAGTTTGGGGTCATCGGCATACAGCGCCCTGCTGAAAATCTCTTCCAGTCGCCCCTTGCGTGCCATGACACAATTATTGACGCGCTCGCTATATATCATGTAGAATGTAGATCCATGCGCGACGTCTCCGGGTCTCCCTCATGCCCACTACAAGAATAGGAAGAAGCGGCCGCAGTTGCAAGAGTTTCGCTGTCCTGTCATGGATGGGCCCAGAGAGGCAAGAAGACTCTTCTAGTTCACGCCTGCGCGAAATACGCAGCAAGTCCCACGGGAATGCGCCTAAGTAATATCAAGAGTACGACAATGAAAAACGAGTAGGTAGAGACCAGGTCAGCGCACAGGTTGTTCTCAATCTATCCGGCTTTTCATAGGAGATGCAGGATATGAGAAAGAAGGAAAAAGCGGGGAAAAGGATGAGATCACGGCTTGTAGTTCATTAGCCCGCCAGCCTCGACAATTCTTGCGATCAGTTCAGGGAATGGCTTCATGGAGTACTGCTCATTCTTTGTGACGTTGGTTATCCTGTTCTGTGTAAGATCTATTTCCAATTCGTCCTTGTCAGAGATTTTTTTGACTGTTGCCTCGTCGATTTCTATCGGCAGCAAATATCCACCGTCAACTGCATTCCTGTAGAAGATCCTTGCGAACGATGGTGACAAAATCGCTTTGATACCCGTCTGCGAAAGCGCAATCGGTGCGTGCTCCCTGCTAGAACCGCAGCCAAAGTTGTTGCCCGTCACAAGAAAGTCTCCCTGTGACACTTTCTCTGGGAATTTAGGATCGATGCCCTCCATTGCGTGTTTAGCAAGCTCTTTGTGATCGTGAATTTTCAGGTATGGACCGGGAATTATGACATCTGTGTCGATGTTGTCGCGCTCGTATTTGTGAACCTTACCTCTCAATGTCTTCTGGTTCAATTTGACACATCCCTCGGATCAGTTATCTTGCCCGTGATTGCAGATGCTGCAACTACTATCGGCGACGCGAGATATGTTTGTGATTCCACATGACCCATCCTCCCCGGAAAGTTCCTGTTAGTAGTACTGATGCATATCTCACCCTTGCCCAGTACACCCATGTGCGCCCCACAGCATGCGCCGCATGTAGGCGGTCCTACAATTGCGCCTGCTTCCATGAATATCGATATTAGTCCTTCCTTCATTGCCTTCATGTAGATTGACTGCGCTGCAGGGAGTACCTCAGTCCTGATCTTTACCTTCTTTCCCTTCAGTATCTTGGCTGCCTCGCGCAAGTCTTCGAGCTTTGCACCTGTACATGAACCGATATACGCCTTGTCAAGTTCAGTACCCTGCAGCTCCCTTGCCGCAGAGATGTTTCCGGGTGAAAACGGCTTGGCCACCGTGGGTTCGAGTTTCTCGATTTCATAAGTGAAAACTTCAGAATAGTGTGCGTCTGGATCGCCGTTTACTGGCGAGTATTTCGCATCAGTCCTTTCACTAAGGTAGGCAAATGTGGTTTCGTCAGGTTCGATTATTCCATTCTTGGCGCCTGCTTCAGTGGTCATGTTTGTGAGAGTGAGGCGTTCTTCCATCGCCAGTTTCTTGACCACGCTGCCACCAAACTGCATCGTCTTGTAGTTGGCGCCGTCAGTTCCTATATCGCCAATTATTTTCAATATGATGTCCTTTGCCATGATGTGATCAGGCTTGTTTCCTTCGATTTTGAAGAGCATCGTCTCCGGAACCTTGAACCAGATCTGACCGTTCATAAGGACATATGCAATATCAGTGTGACCAAGCCCTGCCGCAAAGGCGCCCATCGCTCCTGTAGTGTTTGTGTGCGAGTCTCCCCCTACATAGACCTCCCCGGGAAGCACCATCGCCTCTTCATGAGAGAGAGTATGACAGATCCCGTACTGGCCAAGGCCGTACTTGAAGTGCTTGTTGATCCCATATTTCCTCGTAAAGTTGGATAGCGTGATGATGTTCTCTGCAGATACCCTGTCAGCAGCTGGGACAAAGTGATCTTCTGTGACCCAAACCTTATCTGGATTCCAGATGCGCTCTAGTTTTTTGCCCTTTTTCTCCCACTCGCTGAATACCTTGATAACTCCGGGTCCGGAGACGTCATGCATCATGACCTTGTCGACCTTTGCAAACACGACATCGCCGGGAGACACCCTTTGCTTGTCCGCCGCACGTGCGAGTATCTTTTCGGTGATTGTCATTCCTGCCAAAGCAATTCACGTATTGTGAGAAAATTCCAGAATGACGGATTAAAACCTTTGCAGAAGGCACAAAAGTGAGTGCGAATTACGTCATTCTGCTTGATCGAGATCGTCCCTGTGCAGATTGGAGTCAAGAAAGGCAGATTTGACCTTTTTGAAAGCATGAAGGATTTCGACTACAAGGACAATGATATTGTGGTGATTTCAAGCAAGTTTGTGTCAATGAGCGAAGGCGCAGTGGTAAATCTCGCTAGGATAAGAGCGAGCAAGAAAGCCCGTGCATTGGCGGCTAAGTGTCACATAGACCAAAAGATGGCGGAACTTGTGTTACGAGAATCAGATTATGTTATCAAAGGAGTGCCTGGCTTCTTGCTCGCGATAAAGGACGGCACGATTGCACCAAATGCAGGCATCGACAGATCCAATGTGCCAAAGGGGTATGCTATCCTCTATCCACGCGATCCATTCGGCACAGCCGAAGAGCTGAGACAGAGATTCAAGAAAGAGATCGGTGTCAAAGTCGGGATCGTTATCGCAGACAGCAGGATAATGCCGACCCGTATCGGTACCACAGGCATTGCGATAGCCTGTGCAGGGTTCGAACCAGTCGAGGACCTGCGCGGGAAGAGGGACCTTTTTGGCAACGTCCTGAAATACACGTTCAAGGCAATTGCCGACGGGCTTGCTACTATGGGTGTGGCAGTAATGGGCGAGAGTGACGAGGCAACTCCCGTCTCCATCGTGAGAGGAGCGAAAGTCGCGTGGTCCGAGAGGAAGTTCTCATGGAGAGACATGGCGGTAGAGCCTAACCAGGACATCTACTTGAGGGGAGTCCGCCGTGTCAGAGAGAACTGTTAGAGATTACTGATGCATAGAGTTTTAATATGCCCTTTCAGTGAACAAGTCCTACACCATAAAATGTCCGAATTCCTTACGAGCTATCCGCGGACAATCAACTTTGTAAAAGGAATACAGGATCTTATCCGCAAAGAAGAGATTGAGCTGGACCATTTGTGTCTCATGGTCAGGACAAAGAAGGATGAAATCATCTCTGCCCTGATGTCAGAAGGATTTCAGCGTGTCAGCATGGAAAACCGCAAGCCAACCCAGATTGGGCATGGATTCGCTAAAAAGCTTGCAAAGCCATGGGAGATGCACGTGCGCCTCCTCGAAATGCAGCAAGGACTAATAGCTATCCATGCAGAAGTAGAGATTTCGCGCAGGTACATACAACACATCCGCTCAGTCAGGGCTCCAGTCATTTACGAAATAGAGTCGATTCTCAAAAAGCACAAGATTGAGTATCAGATCTGGCATGCCAAGCTAAAGCAATACATCGCAAGTGTGATCGACAACCACCAGATAACGCTGAACGCGCCGAGGTTACCGCCAATACCATGGAAGCACATGGCAGGAGTAGTAGTGACTCTGTCTCTGGTCTATTTGACAAAATTCGTGGGCGTCTTCTAGCAAGACTATTATTTCTTTTTCTATAATTTCACGCCGTGTCACAAGCGGCTGCGACTGCCACTTTCCATCATTATGGCATATCGCCTTGGGAGATGGAAGTCATCTATGACACTTTGAGACGCTCCTTCGAAGTGGAGGAGAAACAGCTTCAGCCCGACGATCCACAGTATGCCAGCATGATCGAAATTGGATTTCCGCTGCACTATGGTGAATTGTTTTTTCAAGAGTTCACAATGGAGAGCTGGCTCAAGATCAAAGGTGTGATAAAGGACGCCAAGTCCAGGCGCGGCAGAAAAGGGCTGAAGGCGGTTGTGAGGTTCGCGGGTTTTGGCAATGAGGTGGATGCTGATGTCGTGTTCCCGTTGTTGTCAAAGAGAGACAGATCGTTTGAAATGGGCATTGAGAAAATAGAGTACATGGTCGACATTGTTCCAATTCAGCTGATGGCAATTCCGCCAGGCATAGAAGAGATATGGTACTCTTACGACGAAGATGCCTACAGATGGACACCCGCCGTGGCAAAGAGCGATGTCATCAGTTATGCCTTCAGGGACGGCGAGTGGAAGAAAACAAAGTAAAAAATCCGGACTACAAGTATTGCTATTTCAGCTGGTTGATGACCGGCGAGTCGTGTATCGACTTGCTTAGCTCCTTATACTTCTTGTCGATGAACTCCAGCGACTCGGTCAGCTTTTTCGACTTGCCGTACTTGAATCTTATGAGCTCGCGATGCCTCCAGTAGTGTTTGCCTTCGGATATCGATAGAGTTGTGAAATAGTCAGGGCCTTTCAAGCCGTCCGGCAGCTTGACGCTGTACGGAAGTAGATATTCGACGCTGAACCATTCGTCGCCGTCAGGGTAGTCGTTGCCGGTAGAGACGTCAAAATACAGATGCAAGACATCTTCGACCGTTAGGCCGCCTTCAGAGATGTTTGGGTGCTTTACGCTTGACCTGCGGTAGTCCATCTTGAGTAGCTCTGGCTCAAAGTATGCCTTGATTATGGCCCGCCGAAATACCTCGTTTGCTTCCTTAAGGTTCAAAGAGAGATTTAACAATGTGTGCAGATTATATAATCCTTTTAGAAAGTCTGAAAATTTTGCAATGTAGATGGACACGCTTTCATGTATGCATGGTCAATATACATCACAATTGTTCCAATCTTAAGTACTAGAGCAAAATTCCATTCTGGATCGAAATATCAAATTTTTCAAGCTTGGCAGTTCTTATCGCTTTTTGGAGTTAAGAAGAAACATGTTCAAGGTCATCGCCCTGATAGTAGTGGGAACATTCTTGATGGCATTTGGCCTGCACTTCCTCCTAGATTCTGGCATAGTATTTCAGCTCTTACAGTTACCAAGCGTCAACTGGGCAGTCATCGGCGTCTTTTTGCTGGTTGGAAGCGCCGCAGTCTTTGGCTCCGCGTTTGTGGTAAGCAAGCTGAGTGAATGATGGTACAAGACCATCAGCTGTCTTCTACCAGTAGATCGGTTTCAAACGCGACGGCCTTGTCAGGGCTTGATGCATACACGACGTGGTGATGGTTCTTCAAGAGCTGGCTGATCCACTTGTCCCTCTGTGTGGGTTCTATGCCTGATATATCATAGAAGCACAATTGTGAATTGTCAAATTCGCTGAAATGCTCGTGACCCACCCTTTCCAAATCCATCCCAAGGTTCATTCCTTCTACCGTAGTCGTATCGATTATTGTCCTGCCGGCGAACCTGTAAGGTGGCTTCATACCCTTGGTGGCCTCGGCCCTTATGCGCTTGAGAGTTGCAAGGAAGTCATGCTTGTTCTCGTCAGACCTCTCTATGCAAAAAATGCGTAGCGAGTTTTTCTTCTTGTACAACTCGACTTCGATGCCTTGCGCGGCTAACCTCCCTTCAACTGCCTCTGGATCATCAGCCGTGAAAAAGATACAGGATTCGCCCTTTTCCAACCCGTTCAGGAAATAGCGGGCTATTATCATGTCAGCATATTTTTCATCGTCGTATAGGAGAACAATGTGGTTGTTGCCTTCGAGTCTGTCGAGGAACTTTACAGGTCGATATTCATCATCAATGCTCACTAGAGCTCCCTCCCACTATCCACGCCAAGATACTTTACACCCATCGCTGCCACGAAATCCCGGATGCGATCGTAATCTCGCAAAAAGTCGTAACCCCTCTCGGTCAGTTGAAGCGGATTCTGCACGATCATCCTCTTGCTCTCCAGCTCATTCAGATATCTTATGAGCTTGTCATAGGCGAGATTGCTCATCGTCTGGACCCTCGTAGGCTTGACCTCGCCGTTTGTCAATTCCGCCTTGATTGCAGTCAGGATGTCATTGTATATCTCCATCTTGTTTCGCTTCGGCTTTGGCAAGCATCAATAGTTGCTATCTGTAATTAATAAGCCTCCCCTTGGGGAGTAATCCCTTTTATGTTATCTGCAATAGTTCAGGCATGAACGCACAAGCAAGTGACACAAATCAGATATTCGTCAACCTGCCGATCAATGACTTGATGAGGACGATGAACTTTTTTGGCAAGCTCGGCTTCTCGTTCGATCCAGCCTTTACCGACGAAAACGCTGCGTGTCCTCTAACAGATGAAAACATTTGCGCGATGTTGCTGGTTGAAAAATTCTTCAGGGAATTTGTTCCCGACAAAGAAATCTGTGATGTCAAGAGTAGCGCCAAAGAACTTATCGCACTGACTGTACGTAGCCGCCAGGAAGTGGACGAGATGAGTGGAGGGACGATAGCAGTAGCAGCCGGCGGTTCGGAGTACAGAAAGGCTCAAGACTATGGTTGGATGTACAGCCGCGCTTCCCAAGATGTTGACGGGCATATCTGGGAGATTTTCCACACGAATATGGATGCAGTGCCTGACGAGATTAGGAACAATGAGTGATAGGGCATGCAGAAAATTACTCCATTTCTCTGGTTTGACAAAGAGGCGGAAGAGGCTGCAAAATTCTATACAACTATCTTTAAGGGTTCAAGGATCAAGAACAAGGCGACGATTGAAAACACTCCTTCTGGGACAACCCAGATAGTCAACATTGAGCTGTTGGGCCAGGATTTTACCCTCATCTCGGCCGGTCCGTACTTCAAGTTCACAGAAGCGATATCATTTGTGGTGCACTGTGAGACGCAACAAGAGATCGACTATTACTGGGAAAAGCTCTCATCTGACCCAAAGGCTGAACAGTGTGGTTGGTTGAAGGACAAGTACGGCTTGTCGTGGCAGATTGTCCCAACCATTCTGGCAAAGATGCTGAAGGACGAAGATAAAGGCAAGGTAGCGCGAGTTACAGAAGCATATCTGAAGATGAAGAAAGTAGACATTGATGCACTCCAACGGGCATACAATGGCTAGTTGTGTTTCACTCCTACAGAAGCTGTATCAGTCTTAAATGGCCTGAAAAAAACAACCTCCCCTTGGGGAGTAACGCCTTTTATTTTCTCCACTACAAGTGTGGACATGAACAGCAGCGAATCTGCCAAGAACAGAAGTCACCTTGAAGCCTTTTTCTACAGGGTGCCAAAAATGAACCATGAGTTGATTGTAAATAATCTGAAGCAGTTCATCCCATGGTTTGAGAAGAACGGAGTAGGCATAGAGTATTACCAGTTCGAAGGCATCCAGGACATCGGAGGCATGCCGATGGTGACAATTGACAGGAGCCTCTCTGCCACTGAAGACGAAGAGGCATGGATGGAGCTGCAGTATTACAGGGACCGCAAGCACCGTGATGAAACATTTGCCAAAATGATGCAGGACAAGAGCCTTGAGCCGATTGGGAACGAATTTTTTGGCCTAATCACCAAGGGATCAAGCATTTACACGGGCGGGTTCAACCGTCTAAAATAAGGGTTGGCAGGATCAGTAAAAAATTGAGCAGGACTAGACAATATCTAGTCCAGCTTTTCTTTCAATTTCTCTTTGTTGTACTCTGATTCTACGTCTTTGCCGGTATCCTTCATCTTTTCGCCCATTGCCTTGGCTCCGGCCTTTATCTTATCTCCTGCGTCTTCCATGCCTTCTTTTATATCTGTCATCGAGAAAACCGGGCACACCAATAGATATAGCAAATTGTACAGATTGGAAGTGAATCCAGTTCTACAAAAAAATGCAGGCTTGGCATTACGCATACAAGATGTTGTTCTCAACAGATTTTTCTTGGTTTGGAATTTAGCAAATTCCTCCCTTTACATGATGGGGTGGGACATCGGCTCTAATTTGCCGTGGTTTATTTTGAAATCATATCTCGCATATGTCATCAATATCGAGAGTATCAAGAATTCTCACTATTCGCTTTGATATCTTGTCAAGCAAGACAGAGTACGTCCCAACAGCAGCATCAGTCAAATCCATCATCTGTCAAGCTGGTGGCAGGGAAGACTGGCTTACCAAGCCTTTGCCCGGTTACCTTGAATTGGCAGATCACATTCTGGACACTGGTTTGTTCACAGATGCTTGGAGATGCATCGCAATCATCGGAATGCCGCTGGTATTGATCTGTGTAGTGGTTATCGTCGCAAGCCTCAACGTGTTCCTCAGATATACAAGACACGAGGAGCTCGGGATGAGAGCAGGGGGAAAAGCTCGGACAAAGTCCACTTTTGAACTATCAGTCACAAGGCTACTATCAACAGCAGTTGCCACATCAGTAAAAATATCAGCGGTGACATACCGGCCTACAGGTCCAGCTGCAAAAGAGGGTTGTATCAGCGCAACTGGTAGCCCATACACGGAGTGCATGACCTATTCTGCCGCAAAGTTGGAGAGCCTCGGACCATATCGCTGCGGATAGTATAAATTGGCACAACCTGAATGAAATTTGCGGGCGGGGGTCGCCTAGCCTGGTAGGGCGTGGGATTGCTAATCCCATGTCCGCAAGGACTCGTGGGTTCGAAACGCTGTTATTCGGCAGCGCGAAATTCCCACTCCCCGCGCCATCTTTCTTAAAATTTGTTCGAATGTAACGCATCTCAGTAGAGAGATCAGTAATGTGATTCCCTGTCAGAGTTAGAAGCGACTCCACCGTGCGGCAGTGCCGGAGCCAACGGCATTTGCGGAACTACTCGCATCCATTGGAGCAGCGTAGCCGGAGCACTGGTCAACGGTAGAAATTCCAAATTGTGAAAGAAAGCCCCGGCCAGTGCCTATGCCTGCACAATATCTATATCGATGTCAGTCCTCGTAATCATGGTTGAGTAGAAAATTCCTCTTTATCTTGGTTGCAGTTATCCTTTCCTCGTCGTTGTTTGCTTCCAACCAGGCAATAGCAACTGCCTCCACCATTGTAATCAATGAAATCGAATCAAATCCCAAAGGTCCAGATGCCGGAGCGGAAGTGGTTGAGCTCTTCAATCCTTCAACCAGCGCGATCGATGTTGGCGGTTGGATCATAAGCTCTACGAAAGGTAATGGTGTTAGAGTTACCATAGGTTCGGGAACAATCATTCCACCCGGGGGCTATCTATTGGTCGGCAGCGGTTCTCAGTGGCTGGATAACGACGGTGAAATAATAGAATTAAGAAATGATTCTGGTGAGCTCATAGATTCGGCAGGCCCGTTTTCGGATAAGGACAATGATAACGCCACTTGGCAGCGGTCACCCGACGGAGCAGACAATACCTGGGTCTTCTCCAGCGAAACCCTAGGTTATGCCAATGTTGGAACTACTGTCAATGACTCTGAAGGCGGTTCTTCGATCCCTCTTCCCAATCCGATGTCCCAACAGGAGCCTTCACCCGGCGCCAACTATTCACGTTACGCTCCAAACGGCACCCTTACAATAACTTTCATCGACGTTGGTCAGGGAGACTCTATTTTGATTATTTTCTCTAATTCAAAGACGATGCTAATTGACGGTGGCGAGCGCGACAGCTCCGGTAAGGTGCTTTCCACCATAAGGGATCACGGTTTGAATCGCTTGGATTTGATAGTAGCCACTCATCCACATGCGGATCACATAGGCGGACTGATCGATATCATCAATAGCGATATAGAAATAGGATATGTCGTGGATTCCGGACAGATTCACACAACGCGAACATTTGAAGACTTTTTGGACGCTATCGAGGCAAAGCAAATTCCACTTGAGACTGCAAGGGACGGCGGCTCGATCAATATCGATCCCTCAGCGAGGTTGGATTTTTTCAACCCAGTATTTCCTTTGCCAGAAGGAATAGAGGATAAGTTGAACAACAATTCCGTGGTCATGAAGTTGACATATGGAAATTTCACGGCTTTGTTCACAGGAGATATGGAACAATATGTTGAGGAACGTCTGGTCAGGGAACGAAAGGCTTCCCTTGACGCTGATGTCCTAAAGGTGGGTCACCACGGCAGTCGATATTCAAGCACCGACCCTTTTCTACAGGCCGTCTCGCCAGAGGTTGCTGTCATATCAGCGGGAGCAAACAATAGCTACGGTCATCCCCATCAAGCAGCGCTGGAGAGGATAGCTGCTGCAGGAGCTGAGCACATTTTCAGAACAGATATTGACGGCACAATAACGCTGACCACGGATGGAAGCGATGGTTATTCAATTTTCACCGAGAGAACCGGAAGGACAGTGGTGGTGCCCGAATTCCAAGCGGCCGTGGCATTGATTGCGACAATAGCATTAATTTCACTTGTGGGTTATACTAGGATAAGTAGCCGATGGAAAAAAGAGTAATCAAAGCTAGCTATGATCGCATTGAAGGAGAACATGCCATCATATACTCAGACACTGACTTCCAGCGATTTGATGTTCCGCTGGAACTAGTAGATGGTGCAAAGCCGGGTATGCGACTCGAGCTACACGTGGAAAATGGTATTGTCAAGAAAATAGAGATTGACGCGGACGCAACTCGCAAGGCAAAGGATCGGATTCGCAGCAAATATGAGAAACTGCGCCAAGGTCGCCATCTGAAATAACGCCGGTCAGGTTGTTGGCTACGGGCAGGGATTCCGCAACACTTGCGAGTTGCTAGCTACGTGCAGGTTCATTCGCGTGCCAGACGCTTACAAGGGATTACCAATCATAGTCAAAAACGGAGAGTATAAGCGAAACAGGAGTGCAGTGACAAGCACAAGCTATTCTCACACATTGGCCATTCTTTTCTCATTTTTGGTCTTGTTTCCATGACGCGACATAGTCGTGAGTCTTGTTATTTTATGTCCACTACTAACTCATTGAGTTTTATATGTCAACAAGGTTTTGCATGAGTTTCAACATCCCGTGTTGCGCCAGCCATGCCCTCGACACAGACATTTCAAGCACAGGCAGCCTCACCACAGGGTCATTCTCAATTGGCGGGATTGACTTTATCGCGTGTCGGATGTAGGCAAATTCGTCGATATGCAAGACAGGAGAACACTTGAAGTGGATTGCAGATGGATGGTGAAGCCTGATGAACGCCTGCCATGCTGCAACACCCAGAGCAAAGAGGCCTCCGGCCGCATAATAGGCATTATCCAACGTATATGCCCCCAATAATGCCATCAATCCTGTAATCCCCACAACAGCAAGTACCGCAGAAGATGTAGCAGTAAAGAGTTTGAAGTTGTGCCAGACGTTTCTGGCAAGTCTGACCCCAGTATTTGTATCACACTTCTTTTCTATTTTGTCCAGAAGCTGCTGGTACCTGTTCCACCGGTCTATCTGTTGCTCGTAGTCTAGTTCCTCCACTTTTTGTTCTGTTACCGTCTGCAATTCATGGAGAATGTTTGTATGGCCATTTTCATCTTCAGTGTCGATGAAATGGTTGAGGATTTTTTGTTCCTCTCGCATAACTGAGAAATTCGCAAGAATGCTAGTTATGCATTGAGTAGCAATCAGAGTATAGAAGAGAAAAGGATCACTTTTCGGTTTTGCAATTTGTATTCTCAATCCAAGAAAAAAACAATTGCATCATCATCATCCATCTCTCACTATGGGAATCAATAGAGAATTTGAACAAATGTCAAGTTTGATAACCTCTGATTGCAGGTAATACGCCTTGCATCATCAGTCCATCCACATTGCCAACTTTTGGATCAAGTGACACCAGCAGTAGATGATTTTCGATCAGTGGTATTGTAGCCCTTATGACATTCTCGTATCGAGTGATCGAGTACAACGACTTACCAAACTTGCTTTCCCACGATAACCGGGTCGAATGTCGGATTATTGCATGCAGCGCGTTCTTGCGAGTTTCTTCTGCAGTCATTAGCGGCTGGAGACCCCTGCGGTACTTTTGGGCGATTATATAGCCCAGCTTGTTCACAACTGCACAGTACCGTATGGACCTGTTTACTGCAAGGACCAGCCCGGGAAGATCAACATAACGTTCGCCTCTGGTCTCACGAGATATCGTAAAGGTATTGTATCAAACGGCCAGATAAAAGCATGGCACCACGCAAGTTCCCTCTGATTCTTCTTGATTATAAATAACATAATAACCTACATTGCCGCTCCATCTGAAGAAGAACTGGAAGAAGTAGCAGGCGACTCCGTTTGGAGAGGCTCGCCTGTGATGATCTGACATCCTCTCAACCCCAAAGCGTTCAAGGTTCCTAATGCCATCGATGGTACACACTCCCACCTAAGCATTGGAGTCATAGCCAATGCCTGCTACTGTTACTGCTGCTCCTCCGCTGATCTGCCCTTTTTGTTATGCTGCTCACGACATTCACAGGAGGAGAGGAGCCATTTTCCGCTACCGTTGCCAACGTAGCATAAGTAGTAGTGTACCCAAAATGCCTGCTGATGTGGTTGTTGCAGCTGCCTCTCTACCCCACCGCACGGTTGAAGTCCATGGACTTGTGCTCAGGTTTTTTCGTTGTCAATCGTTCTTGAGGCGACTATTTTGCGCTCATGAATATGGACCGATCTGTCAGTCTCTTTGCTGCATGAAATGCACTTCCATTGGACATTTCCCTCACAAGCAGAACAGATTGCGATCTTTCGCATCTCTCCGCCATAAATTCTGCAAGATCCCATAGGGATTCTCGTAGATACACGTCATGATAATGGCTAGGCAGTCTTGAAGATTCTTAAGATCCCTAGCTAAACGTGCTCCGATTTTGTGAACGTCGCAGGCGCTGTGGACATACCATCATCTAGCCATCGGCGAATCCTTTGTGGCGGAGCTCAACTTCTTCCTCTTCTGCCAGCTGGTGCTCCATTAGTGAATCGATTGTTGGGAAATCCTGTCCACAAACCGTGCACCTCAAAAGCTCGCTTGAAGGCATATTCGAACATCTACCTTATCCCATTAAAGAGTTATATCGTGCTGGAACCAGCCCCTGGAAATGTCTTGTTGTTGTGAAGCATCTCGCCTTGCGACAGCCATACCGACTGAGGAGCTGGCTCCCTGGTCTGGCTGTCACATGAAAAATTCTACGTCCCTCTAGTCATTAGTGCTTATCAAGAACATTTTTGAATAATCATAACCGCGTTAGACTGGGCAGTCACTAGGATGATTTCTTGGTTGCACTACTGTTCAATACAGCCTTGTTCCAAGCACAGTTAATCTTGCATCCTGCCATTACAGAAATTGATGGCAATACCAGATACAAGGGTTGATTTAGCCACATACGAGGGCAGGTACCCAACTTCGCTTTTTAACAAAGGAGTTAGGACGCAGGACGAAGACCATGTGGGACATGTAATAAAGGAGACGAAGACCAAGATAATTGTTGACGGCCACTACGATTACAGGTTTGCAGTACCAAAAGAGAAGATAATCGCGTCGGGCCGCAACGTGATCCTCGGGCTGACGTTCAACGACGTGTTTGCATACAAGATTAGCAGGAATGATCCTCTCCCACAGGATTAATCCCCTTTCCCTTTCTCTATTTTGGAAAATCTGAATTTTCTTCCAAATTTCTTAAGAATAAGTTTGGTGACTAGTCGCGCATGTCAGGTAACATAGAAGAAAACATAAGAACAGTAAGGAAAGTGATCGAAGCATTTAACACCGGCGATGTTACCAAGATTGACGAACTGGTTGACTCGCAATATTTTAACCACGAGTCACAGGCAAGCCCTGAGCGAGGCAAGCTGCGCGGGGCGGACGAGGTGAGAGACACCATTACAAAGCTTCGGAACGCATTTGCGGACCTGCACTACGAGGAGCAGGAAACCATTGCGTCTGGCGACAAGGTAATCATGATCCTCCGGGTAACCGGCAAGCATGTAGGAAACTTCTTTGGGATAGAACCCACTGGCAATAGTTTCTCCTACATGGCAGCACACATCTATAGGTTGACCACCGATAGCAAGATTGTAGAGCATAAGGCATTTCGAGATGATCTCAGGTTCATGATGCAGTTAGGTGTGATCGAACCGGCGAAAAAATATGAGCCGATCTTCCAGGCATGGAAGGGCATGATGGCAAGAGAATCCGCCGCGTGAAACACCAACGGGCATCCATACATTTTCTTTCTTCTGCTGGCGCCTCCACACAATGGAGGCGTATTGACGTCCTACTTTTTGCCGAAATTAAAGTAGCAAGAGTAGCAGTATTCCTTACCATAGATCACTCCTGCAGAACCACACTTTATGCAATGCTTTTCGTGTTCTATGGTAGAGTCTAATGACTTGGCTTTTTGAAGACATGTGCCACATATTGGTGCTTCAAGGGCGTAGCTTGACAAGAAGCCCTTGCCGCATTGGTTGCATTTCAGACTGTACATCTTGCCTTTCGGCTTCCACCCAAATAGCCTCATAGACTTCTCTAGTACCCTTTACTTCGCGCTCCCGACTTAAAAATTAACAGTAACCTTGTTACCCAAATGACGAAAAAAGTGAGAAGGGAATTATCCTATTGCCGGACCTCTTGGCCTTTCTCTTCTCTTCCGTACGACTGGAAGAACAGTCCGCTAAAGATCAGAGTCGCGGTCAGTGCAGTCGATACGATTACCTGTATCGGCGGAAGGCCCAGCAGAAACCCGGCGACAAGTGATACTGCGGCGCCTGCCGAGCTGTAGGGAATCCATCTTGTAGCTGCCAGTCTTGCCCTGTCAACCATGTTTCTTCTCCTCCACGTACAATATTCGCGGAATTGACAAATAAACCATATGCACCCCCCTGATCTGAAAGAGTGTAAATTCTTGAAATCGGGGTTTGCCTGTAGAGCGCGCTGGGGGAGCAGGCGCCTTGATGGCTACAAGCCCTACAGGCAAATACACGCTTGGTTTCCATCCTTATAACCAAGAGAGCACGTTTAGGGGAGGGAGGGGCGGCGGCAGGCTAGATCACCGCCTGAGGAGATACAGCATCAGAAAGGTAGCTCCTATGGACAGTGCAATGACAGAGGTGATCCAGAGGGCGTCGCCTGCATCTACCATGATACATAGTGAAAGAGGTAGGTTTTTAATAGATGGGAAACAATTTTGACTTTGCCAAATGCAAGTGAACGAGCGGCTTGATGAGGTTGACAAGAAGCTGCTAAACGAGATCCAATGGGTTTTTCCTCTCGTAGACAGGCCTTATCTGGAGATTGCACAAAGGTATGGAATCTCCGAACAAGAAGTCATGCGCAGAATATCTTCGTTGAAAAATATCGGGCTTATCAGACAGATAAACGCGATCTTTGACACACGTAGACTCGGCTACAAGAGCGCGCTGGTAGCATTTTCAGTAAAGCCGGACAAACTTGAATACGTTGCAGAAAAGGTGAACGAGCATCCGGGCGTCAGCCATAACTATGAACGCAACCACGAATACAACATGTGGTTCACGCTTGCGGTCCCGCCCGGCACCGACATGAAAGTCGATCTTGACAGAATGGCGGCTCTCGACGGCGTAATAAAGTACAGAGTGCTCCCCACCTTAAAGCTCTACAAGATAGGCGTCAGGCTCGATATGGTAAACAGCGATCCAGAGAAACCCAAGCCGACTGAAGAAGTGAAGGAGCTCAATCCAGAAAAAGTGCAGATTACCGAGCGAGACAAGGAATTCATCCGCGAACTCCAAAAGGATCTTGCAGTGGTACCAGAGCCATTCAAGGAACTTGCCGACAACTTGGGAATAACAACAGGCGAGCTGCTTGCCAGGGCGAAAGAATACGAGAAGAACGGAATCATGAGGCGGTTTGCTGCAATACTGCGCCACCGTGACGCTGGCTTTGTCGCCAACGGGATGGTCGTGTGGCATGTGCCAGAAGACAAGATTGACGAAGTTGGGTTCAAGCTGGCCGCTTTTCCGCAAGTAAGCCACTGCTACAGGAGGCCGATCTACCCGGACTGGAGGTTCAACCTATTCAGCATGGTGCATGCAAGGACGCTCGAGGCCGCAGAAAAAATGGCCGCCGAGATGTCTGAAGCGATCGGCATAAAGGACTACCAGATACTTTTCAGCTCCCGCGAGTTCAAGAAAGAGCGCGTGAAATATTTTGTCTAGCGCGCCCACTCGGCGCTTTCCAGCTGCTGCAGCATTTTCTCCATGTCGCCGCTCTTGCGCATGCAGTCGCGTCTCATGAGTTCAAAAGCCCTTTTTAGATCCTCCTCTTCCTTGTCAGAGAGCAATCTTCTTTCCTTAATGTCGTTAAAGAACCTGTCCTCTTTTGAAGTATGATCCAAAATAAAGACAGAATAAGTTTTCAGGAAACGCGCCAGAGGCTCCCTTGCGTCCCTACCCTGCAAAAGTTCCTCCAGATGCATCCTCACCCTCTTGGCGATCCTCCGGCCGAATTCGTGTTCTATCACAAACTTTCGGATCTCTTCTGAATAATGATCCCTGCCCTCTGTTTCCGGAAAGTAGCTTTTTTCTTCCTTACCATGGTGGAGGTTGTCCACAAACTGCTCAATCATGTCAGATATCTTGACGAGGTCGCCAAATGGCACCTCCTTGCCTTCATATAGCAGAGTGTAGCATTTTTCAATGACCGTCTGCAGCCGTCGGATGAAGACGTGATCCTGCAAGAGCTCCGTTGTGGCACTCATTTGGCGATTGGCTGGACGTAGAAGTTCTTTTCGTACATTTGTTCGACCTGGGCAGCCTCTGACGGAGTAAGGTAGTTACCATCGGAAAGCGATGCAAACATCTCTAGCTCTTCCATGCTTGTCACTGTCGGCAGCACCACGGAAATCTGCTTTTGCGACAAGATGAACTTGATCGCAAGTTCGGTGATATTCCACCCCTTGCTGTTTGCAACAGGTTTCATGTTCTCTATCTTTTGCACTGCTTCGAGGATGAACTCTTGCTTTCGGAAGCTGCGGTGATCGTTCTTGTCAAATTTTGTATTGGCCGTGACTTTTCCCGTGAGCAACCCTGATGCGTCGGGCACGCGTACCATGATTCCAACATCGTAGCGTTCGGCTTCGCGGATAAAGTCGCGACCTGGATCCTGTTCCAATATGTTGTAGACCGTCTGGAGACAAGTGATGTTGCGGTTCCTTATCGCCTCAAGTCCTTCGTCTTTCCACCCAATAGCGGGCCCAAGCGCAGCACCGTGGCTCTTGACCGTCCCCTTTTTCACCAGGTCATCAAGCGCCTGGAAAAGTGCGTCATTCTTTATCGCATCCATCTTGGGGTTGTGCAGACTGTATACATCCACATAGTCAGTTTCTAGCCTCTCGAGGCTTTTTGAAAGCGCAAAATGAAGGAATTCAGGGTCGTGTTTTTGTGGGAGCTCGTTGTGCCCAACCTGCTCAGCATTGTACATGTCATAACCCCATTTTGTTGAATAGATTACTTCGCCGCGCATGTCCTTGAAGGCCTGAGCCATCAGTCGCTCACTCTTGCCCTTACCATACATGTCTGCAGTCTCAAAGAAGTTGATTCCAAGGTCGTATGCGCGCTTAAGCATTCTTATCGCTTCGTCGTCATCGATCTTTTTGCCCCACCAGTCGAGGCCAATAGTCCATGTTCCAAATCCTATCTCGCTTACTTTTATTCCGCTCTTGCCAAGTCTTCGATATTTCATGCTGCTACAGATAGCACCTCCCTGACTTCTGCCGCGATTTTGTCAAACTGAGAATCACTCAACGCGGGCCTACCTTCTGCCTCTAGATCAAGCGGTATCCATGATTTGCAGCCGACCCACTCAGGCTTGCTGTCGACCATTATGGGACTGTCCAATTTGAAAACGCGGAGTAATATCACGCTCATTGGCTTCTTGGGGTTGTAATCAATCCTCGCATTAACATAGCTTTCGTTCCATATGTGGTATTTTGCAAGCGAGTGCACGGCAGTGCGGTCGGTCAACTCCTTGACCTCAACTGCTTCAGCGTATGCAGTTATCTTGTTGCTGCCGGGGGCTGGCTGCTCTTTCAACACGTCGTCCAATTTATTCGCATAATCTGGCTGCAGATGATCCTTAGACTGGTGTTCAAATGTGGGAAACAGCAAGAACCGGTCGTGTTTCACTTCAAAGCCCTGCTTGTATTCCAGTATGCCGCCCTTGCGCAAAAGCACGACCTGTCGACCATCTTCAAGAGCCCTGCAGACAACGGCCCATTCTTTTAGCGCCTGCATTATCCCAGACTTTTGATGATGTCCTCGACTCCCTTATAAACGCAGACAATCATAGGAGTATCTCGGACAACGTACTTGCTCACCTTTGTTTCCCGCAACTGCATTATCAGCTCCAGGAATGCCATCAAATCGGGAGTCTCAAATGCCAGCATGAAATCCTGATCGTCAAGACCAAAAGAGTATGTGGTATTGAGCCTCACCTGCGGAAATTTTCGACCCACCATGATGTGCTCTTCCATCATTTTCTTCCGCTCTTCAAATGGCAACAAGTACCACTCGCGTGACTTTACGAAAGGGTAGACGATGCAGTATTTCATAGGCTGCTCGTCGGTCATAAAGCCGGGCGTAACCCTCGAAGAATAGATTGATGGTCTTGCTGCAGACAAAAAGACATACGACGGTGTGATGTATTTTCCAAGCACTGTCGAATAGATCTTGGAAGTCATGACTTGCATCTTTTCGACCGAATCAGATATCATCCAGATCATAAAGTCAGAATCTTCACGCAGACCCAGAGTCGAATATGTTCGCACTTTCATCTTAGTGTTCGCCACTTCGACCAGGTTTGCAAACTCTTTGGCCGCTTCATCCTTGCCGATCTCGTTGAGCCAGCGCCACTTTGGATCCACCTTGAAGAATGAAAAGTTCAAGAAAGTAGTTGCAGTGGGAGTAGTAGTAGCAGCAGAAGAGGGTGTTTCGGACATTTGCTGTAAATTGCCTCCAAACCATATTTAAAACAATTGTATATTCGTTCACGCGTGCAGCCACTTGCAAGACAATTGATATACAGCTATTCTTGCAATAGCAACTCCGAATAATGCCTGTTGTCATTGCCGTTGTCTAAGCAGGAATACATGGTTTGTAGATGAGAAATTGAAAGATCAATCATCGAGTCGGAGTATCCCATTATGGTTGCAGCACCTGCTGCCCGGACAAATATCACTGAGAACCAGGATTACGCTCTGCAGGCAGAAGTCGCGTTTTTGGACAATATCACGTGAGTCTATGTTGATGATCATCGTCCGAATTTCGGAAATATTCGAAAGAGAAAAGAGGAGTGAAGAGCTGTGAATTACAGTCTCACTATTATTCCGGCTTGCCTTCTTCTATCCCAAGCCAGCCATAGCCCTTTGTTTCCAGCTCTTCTGAAAGCTCCTTGCCACCCGATCGGATTACTTTTCCCTTTGCAACCACGTGGACGCGATCGAGTTTTGTCAAGTAACGCAGGATCCTAGCATAGTGTGTAATCACGATCACACCAGCACCAGTATCTATCAGCTTGTTTATTGCTTCAGCCACCGCCTTGACGGCATCAATGTCAAGCCCTGAATCCGGTTCGTCGAGTATCGCAATATTTGGCTTCAAGACAAGCATCTGCATTACTTCTGAGCGCTTCTTCTCCCCGCCGGAGAACCCTTCGTTCAGGTATCGACTCAAGAACGACTTGTCAAGCCCTACCGCGTCAAGATTCTTTTTGACGTACTCGTGGAACTCGCGTACAGTGAGGAACACTTCGCGGTTCTTGTCTTCCTTGCCGAGAGTGTTGTAAGCATTCCTCAAAAAGTGGCTATAGCCAACGCCAGGGATTTCTATAGGGTACTGGAATCCGAGGAAAAGACCCTTCCTTGCTCGAAGATCGGTAGACAGGTCGAGGATGCTCTCTCCATTTACGAGTATATCGCCAGACTCGACGTTGTACTTGGGGTGACCAAGGATAGCATTTGCAAGAGTGCTCTTGCCAGAACCGTTTGGTCCCATGATCGCGTGGACCTCACCCTTTTCAACGCTCAAATTGAGTCCAGAGAGGATCTCCTTGCCGTCGATGCTGACGCGCAGATCCTTTACTTCTAGAAATGCCATACAATATAACGGTGTTTTATAAACTTAATATAAGTATTAGGGTTTGGAGTTCCGCTGCGTACTCGGTGTTTAGTATCGGGTGCTGCAAGTTGGTTGTTTTTGCTACGGCACATTTGCGGCTGTTGCCGATCGCGTGGTTTTTTGGAAAAAAGAGGGGTTGTTCACCACCGCCTAACAGCAACAGCAGCAACAACCTTTGCACGAACCATCTGGGCAGCATTCCTTTACCGCTTCTTTTGGTTGGTTATTCTTTGCCATTTTATCACCGCTTAGGTTTACTTGGGAAACTATTTAACTTGTCAAGGATACTCTGCTATCGTTAGTTTCACCATGGAAACCAAGAAGCTCCCAATGATCGAAGGCTGCGGATACGATGTTGATTCCTTGATGGCAGAGACAGCCAAGCTGCGCAAAATTATCACCAAAAGGGGAACACTTGAAATTCTGATACCTCTCTGCTGCACCACAAGACCTGTCAGGTACAAACAGTTTCGGCGGGCATTGAAAGGGATTAGCAGCAAGACTCTGGCTTCTAGGCTCAAGGAACTAGAAAAGAGCGGCATCCTGAGCAGGCAGGCATATAACGAAATCCCACCACGTGTCGAATATCGTCTGACTCCAAAAGGACAAGAGCTCGTTGAATCTGTCATGTCGCTGATCGACTGGATGATAAAGTGGTCGAAAAGCAAGGGATAGTCTTCTCATTTTATCCAGCATGAATTTTAGCGCAGTTGCAAACTCGTGTCGTGGAAGCAATTTGATTGACCGTTCCATCCCGCGCGGAGATCATTTCGTTGCGCGTGGTGTGAATATCTGCTTTTATAGGCTCTATTGCTTCCGATAATATCCTGATAGAACAAAATGCCAATTGACCTATTCACGATTATCATGCTTGGCTCACTTGGGTTAGCCATTGGATTTGTAGGAGGTCTTTTAGGCCTGGTTCTCGGAGTGCTTAGATTTCCACTGATTCTCACAACGACTGGAGGCGCAGGAGCTACGGTAGCTATGGTTGCTGGAACGAACATGGGCATTAGCACTCTGGGAGCCATGACCGCAGCAATCAGACACTTCCGACAGAATAACGTGCACCTCAGAATCTTTGCAATAATGGCTGCTACAGGTGCAGCGGGTGCTTTTCTTGGTTCTATGCTGACACAGCATGTGCCAGTAACTTTTCTCTTTGTCATCATTGGTTTGATTGTTTCCTATGAAGCATACTCGCTAATCACTAGCTCTCAAAAAGGAAAGGGCGAACAGAAGGCCGCGAGTAAACCAAATCTAGGTGTTGAATCCTCAATTGGCTTTGGTGTTGGTTTTCTTGGCGGCATGGTCGGATTAGTACTTGGTAGCATAAGGATGCCGGCAATGATCGGGGTGCTAAAGATGGAGCCAAAGGTAGCTATTGGGACAAACCTAGCAGCATCTTCGATCATGGGTGCGGCGGGCTTGGCAGGTCATTTGCTAAATGGAAATGTAGATTTTTTGGTGCTTGGCCTGATGGGTTCGACAGCTATGATAGGTGGGTATATCGGCGCGAAATATACAACCAGATTTAGTGCCAACGCTCTGAAGCTGCTCATTGGCGTTGTGTTGATCTTTGTAGCTGTCATCATGTTCCTAAAGGCTGCCGCCATACTTTGATGCAACTGTCATGATTATCCAGCAGCTACCCTTTCCACTCGCCATCCAGTTAAGGCCCTGCACTCTCAGTATATCATGGACTTCGCGCGATTAATTCTTTTCCATCCATTCAAGAGGCTTCATCTTTGTCGAATCGCCTTCATTCAATACCTGCACTTTGTTTGTTCCGATACCAAGTCCATTTACTGTTGGTTCTTGTACGTCTTTTGAGTAAACCGCCACCTGTCTCGTGCGTGATTCAACTTCATACTATGCAAGATTCAGATCGATTCCTGCATGAGAGCGAATGATGTCACCGATGTGATTCGGCCCGATCTTAATCAAACTCCAAACGCCAACGGTACTCTTGAATCACAACTTGGGCACCAATCAATAGTGCGTGGTTAGCCGGTTGCTAGCGACCTAGATGTCCCGTCAGAAAATCCAGAACTCGGAAAGCAATCTTTATGAACTGCAAACTCTGCACTTTGTCATGGTCTTTGACGAAAAAGTCTTTGAAGGGACTGGCAGCGTAGTAAGTTTCAAGATAACGAAGGTCCACCCTGTGGAAGGAACGACAATGGAACTGAGCTTTGTCGAGGAGCTGAGGGGATTGAGCAAGTTTCCAAATGCTAGGAGCACGGGTTCTGGTACAATGACCCAATACCCCCACGGAGTCGTCGATGCAAGCTACAATGGATTTGTAACATTTTCCGACGGAGACACATTCTTGTGGTGGGCCCACGAAAAGGGCAGGACGGTGGAGGGCGGAAAAATAAGAGGATTGGTGATGATCTCAGGCTACACAAATTCGCAGAAATATTCTTGGTTGAACAACCTTGTCATTGTCCTAGAGACAGAGTTTGACCCTGCAACACGGCAAATCAAGTCCACAGGATATGAATGGAAGTAAATGCAATTCCACTCTGATTAGTCGCCTTGTGTCCAACGCGGATTTTTGGGCACAAAGCGTTTGATTTGTTTTCTTATTCCCTCTTCCAAAGATTGATTCCCTCAGTCTGAGCACAAAAAATAGGGCGAACTGGAGTAGAGCCGCAGCAATTACATGCTGCACATGATGCGTTGACGCTGATGGGCAATTGAACAAACTGCAATGTGAGTTGGTGCATGGCTACGACTTTTCCATTGGCCTCATAGCAAACTGAACATGCCTGAAAGACAACATCACCAGGTTTACAAGGGCAGGCTGAAATGGAAAAATGGTTCATAGTGCACATTCCTTCTGAACAGATTACAATTGCCGGCAAGGCTTATGTTTCAACTGATGCAATAACGCTACTCACAAATGATGACATCAATGTAATCTTGTCAGATTCATTTGGCAATTTGGTTCCAAGCTGCTCAGAATAATGTCAAATCCAACTGAAACTAGTCACACAACGGACAGTATGATGCTCTTTGAAAGAAAAGGGTCCTTATTTGCAAAAGAAAGTTAATGGCCGCCAAGCTTCAGATCCAGACTACCTTTCTGAAGAGTCTTGACAGGTATAATTTGAGCGATGTCATTACAGGATTGAGCCAGAATCTTGCAAAAGTCAATACCTCGACTAACATGTGCGAATTTCTCACCGTAGAAGCACGAGTTGGATATGTCTATTTTAGAACTTATGTCAAATTATTTTCAACAAGACATATCTACTACTCGCGTTGTGGTAGAGGTGACATAATGAACAATCGATATGTGTCGGATGCCGTTGATGATCTGCTGAATTAGGGGCATGCTAGCTGCGAAAATTACGAAGTTCGCTAATGACCTTGGGCCTGAATCACACTAAGGCCTTGCCCACAAGACGCATAATTCATTCCAAACACTAGTTTATGATCAGATTAATCCTCTCGGAGGGTTAGTCAAATTTGCTGTTTACAAGTCTTCTGCAGAAGAAGCGACATTTGTTCGCGTGATCAGAAAGGATGAATATGCACGGACGAGACAAGGAAACATAGTACTCGATTCCTTTCAAATTGATTGAGAATCATAAAATAACTATTCAGGTAGTGACAGTATATCTCATCAAGAAAGGATCGTTAAGGAGACAAGCGAGTAATAGTGATTTTGCACAGTCATTCTGCACTCTTATCATAGGCTTTGAGTCCGTCTTGGTAGCCTAGGTCGATCAAGTTCTTAACGGTATGCTCTGAAAAGTCAAATGCCTTGCCATAAATTGCATTTGAATCATCCTGTCTTTCGACGTGAACAGTTCTCGGGATTGCAAACCTGCCTTCGATCAGACTTCGATACCTTCTCTTATCTCCGCTTCGCTTGACGCTCTTCCCCACTTCTCCATCAAGGATACTCTTGACTTGTTCTGACAATCCCTTTGATTCTGCGAGCTCCTTCAGCTTTTCCACGAGATCTATGTAGTCAGTTACCATGCCAGCAACCTTCAAGTCATACTTTGTTCTATCGTGGAACTTTATATCAATCTCCCGGTCTTGGATGGAATCGGCATCTTGGGGCACCGTTGCTTCAGTTGCGGGATATAGGTTGATGATATAGACTTCCAGATCTGGCACTTTCTTCTCGCCTTCTGTTTTTAGCCAAAAGTCCCGATGGTGTTGAATAACTTCCCTCAATGGTGTATTGCTAAGGTACGCGCCGTCCCAAAAGTAACGTGTCTGCCTTCCGTCGGCAGTACGCATGGAAGGAAATTCATATCTCTGATTTGTAGACATGCTTGCAAGCAAATGATCTGTAGCGACACCCTCGTACTCTATTACTTTTGGCTCCTCATTTTCCGATCCATATTCGGTAAAATGATGTCTTATAGTACTGCCGTCTCTCTTCTTTTCGTAGCTGTCGAAGGTCGCAGCAGAGCTGCAATCTTGCACGTCGACGCTAACCAACAATAGCCTAGGTTCCCCTTTCTTTGTTGATATCGGCTGGCCATTTAGATACCACATCCTTTTTAAGGTGTTGATTAAGGGAGTGTTGTCAAAGCGATAGAAGCCTGGAGCAAACCCATTTAGAAATTTGTAATCCGGTTGAGGAATGCCCCCGGTCAAAATCCCCTCGATACCTGTAAAAGAAGAATTCCAGTATGAATAATACCGCCTTGCTCCTTCACCTGTTGCCAGCGGTCCCCACTTGTCAGGCCATGAATAATACCACTCCCTGAAAGGCCATTCTTTTCTGAAGCTGATGCTCCCCGGAAAGATCTCGACAAGGTTTTTCCAGTACTGAACCCATCCATCTCGGTAGGCTTTAGCTGAATTCCAAATCCAATCCCATACAAACCGGATTGGTGCATTATCTAGTAAGGTGTGATTGGCAAGACCGATCCAAAAGTTCACCAGAGCCTGATCGGAATCTTTCCAACAATCCGCAATGCTCTTCTCAGGATTGGATTGTTTGTTATTGAGAACGTAACTTACTAGAAAGCAGGCGTTTACAGCTCCAATCGACGAACCCGCGACGATGTCAAAAAGAGGCCTTTCGGCGTTCTTGCTCTCTCTGTCTTCTTTGATCAGTTTCTCATATAGCGCCTTGAAAGCACCTGCCTCATAGGCACCTAAGGCGCCGCCTCCTTGAAGGATTAAAGCTCTTTGAGGCAGCTCTTCCATACTATCGAATAGTTAGCTTTGTCGGATTTATGATTAGTGGATGCGCCCTTCTGCTTATAGTTCCTATCGATAAACACAGACAACAACTCAAAATGGAACATTTCACTGATCCAACTTCACAAAAACCGGCAAAAACATTCCAACGAGTGGAGAGTACTAAATATTGCAAAAGAAGACGGCAGTAACTTGACATGAGATAAGCAGGATCGTGCGAAGGAAATTGACATTGATCTCCCCCACCAAGTTACCAAGACCCAATAACATAGTCCTTATGAATTTGCAAATTTGCATTTTTCTATGGCTTTAGGCCAGAAAATCTTTGAAGGGACTGGCAATGCAGTAGCGTTCAGGATAACTAAGGTGCATCCCGTAGAAGGAATAACAATAGAATTGAGCTATGTTGATGATTGGAAGAGGGATAGGCAAATTTCCAAGTGGAAAGAGCATGAGTTTTGGTACAATGACCCAATATCCCCACGGAGTCGTCGATGCAAGCTACAATGGATTTGTAACATTTTCCGACGGAGACACATTCTTGTGGTGGGCCCACGAAAAGGGCAGGACGGTGGAGGGCGGAAAAATAAGAGGATTGGTGATGATCTCAGGCTACACAAATTCGCAGAAATATTCTTGGCTGAACGATCTTGACTCTAGAGTCTGATTTTGATCCTGCGACACAGCAAGTCAAAGCCATTGGATATGAATGGAAGTAGACACAATACGTACGTAGTGTTGCTATCTCGTCTGGGATTTCTTGCGTTACTATCGGTTCTGTTCTTCCCAGAATTCAAAGAATGTTGGTTACAGACAATCAACAAAATCCGCACACCAAGGTAGACCGTATGGTGATATTTAGGTATCCTCCAAGGAAAAAATGATGTACTCGTCATCGTAAGTGAGGATGTGGATCCTCATGTCAGCGGAGAGGGCTCCGAAAATGCTGATGCAATAATCGCCATGACCAGTGCCTTTAAATCCGATGCTCCCATTCACAGCATGTGACTATAGCTTGCGCACGCCCGACCGGCGTGACCATTATTGCAATTCTCAACATAATTGGCGGTAGCTTCATGGTAATCGGAGGGCTAGGCATGATCGCACTAGGACCGGTGATGTCAACGCTTGCAGGTCCGACATCATCGCAGCAGACGCAAGACACGCTGCCAGGTGTAGATATTTCCGAGATCCCCACCAACGCCATTGGCAGCGCAGCGATAGCAGTTGGAGCAATGCTTCTCGGTCTAGGCGTCTTCTCATCCATTGTCGCATACGGCCTTTTAACGGGCAAGTCCTGGGCTTGGGCCTTGACTGTTGTGCTGGCAGTTGTCAGTATAGTTTTGAATTCGGTCTCGCTGGTGACTGGAAATGTAGGAGCTATTGTAAGCATCATCATCATCAGCGCAGTAATCCTCTATTACATGTACAGGCCACATGTCAAGGCCTACTTTGGCAAGGCGGCGCCAGCAGAGCCTTCTACTGCTTCCCGGATGTAGCGGTCTGAGCGGCGAGGCAGAGAGCAGACAGGTTAGGACGCTGTACATGAAACTGACGAACTGCCGTCTTCTCTACTAATTCACTGATGGCACATTAGATCAATCCCTCATAGTTTGTGCAAGTAAGACTAGCCACGATATTGTTCATGTTGACAAAAGGCTTACTAAGCAAATCCAATAAAATCACATTATGTTATGATCAACTAGCAGTTGTATAACATCAGTCGACACGTACACCTTGTCGGCTATTTCAATCCGTTCATACGGAATTTGTGTCACAAACCATTCTTCAATCTCTTGCGGGCCTGTGAATTCATCCCTAGCTCCTTTCGAAACAACCTTGTTATTATTCGGGCTTTTTGATGCTCCATATCCTCTCAATAGCTTGACGATATAGTGGTTCTTGTGTCCCTTGAGCGTCATGACGAACGATATGATGGCTATGCCATCTATTGATAAGCTATCTCCAACAAATTATAACATACAACATGATATAGCCGAACCTAAAAGGCGACACAAAAATGAGCCGGGGTAGGGTGAAGGAAACTGCTCTTATCAATAGTCAATTAAATCCACAACCTACAATTTTGATAGAGAATCATGTTTCGATAATTTGATTAGTTGGAGGTGCCATTTGTCTATTGAAGCGCAGAATGTCCAAAAAAACAAATATGCCGGAGCCGCCAGCTTCAGCAATCTTACCATCCGATAATCTTAAACGCGATCTCGCCATTGCCCAGCCAAACACCAATCAGAAACTTCCTCACATTGGAGTGGTTGGAGATACGTACACCATCCTTCTCACAGGTAAAGACACGTCAGGCCGCTTTTGCCTGATCGACATGCATATACCCCCGGGTGGCGGACCACCTCCACACCGTCACGACTTCGAAGAAACTTTCATCATGCTTGAGGGCGAACTTGAGGCTACCTTTCGCGGCACGAAACGTGCCGTGCGGGCGGGTGAGACGATCAATATCCCAGCAAACGCGCCGCACCAGTTTCACAACTCCTCCTCTCAGCCCGTGAGAATGCTTTGCATATGTTCACCGCCCGGTCAGGAGGATTTCTTCATGGAGGCTGGTGTACCGGTCGCAACCCGCACAACGCCTCCACCTATGCTTGATGAAGCAGCACAAGCAGAGTTCAAAGCGAAGGCCATGGCACTTGCTCCGAAGTATCGAACCGAGCTGCTCGAACACGCGTGATGGAACAACGATACCTCTCAGCAGCTTGACGATATAGTGGTTCTTGTGTCCCTTGAGCGTCATGACGAACGTCATGGTGATGGCATAGTCATTTGCTCATGAGCTATTTCCAACAAATCATAACGTACGACATTATCTAGTCATGGCCTGAAAAAGCGGCACAAAAATGAGCGGAGGGGGAGGAGGGGGAGAGTGCTCTTATTCCTTGTCTATGAACTCGTCTGGCGATGGCGGCTCAGGGTTGAGTCCCTTTCTCTTCCTCACATCTGCAACCAGTGTGCGGAATATCGAGTTTGGAACTGGCTGCCAGGCCTTGAAGTAGGTGTTCCACATCGCCTTGCCTGCCGTGGCCCCTCTCATCTTTTCAGAAAGGTCGAACGTTTCTGAAGCGGGCACTTCGCCCTGCATGATTGCAATGATCCCCTTTTGCTCTACGTTGAGCAGCTTGCCACGCTTGCCCGAAAGTACAGTTGACACCGCGCCGATTAGGTCCTGCGGGCACTTGATCTCAATGCCAAGTATCGGCTCAAGGAGCACAGGGTCCGCGATGAGCATCGAGCCCAACATGGCTCTCCTCGTAGCAGGCATAAGTTGAGCAAGACCTCTGTGTGCAGGGTCTTCGTGAGGCACAAAGTGGTGTAGCACAAACTTGACACCTCTGACTGCTTCATGTGCTATCGGGCCATTCTTGATCACGTCGTCAAAGCCTGACCGGATAGAATCCATCGATTCCTGAAGGAACTGGACACCCTTGGTCTCATCTACCAGCATGTTACCGCTTACATCTATTGCAGCAACGCTCCTTGCTTCGTCTGCGCTCCATCCTTTGTCCCTCAAGAGCTTCGCCATCTCTTTCTTGTCCATGTCCTCCTTAATCTTGCCGGTCCTTATCATGTCAAGGATGTCGTCTGGCAGGGGCTCGACGCGGAGGAATATCTTGTTGTGCTTGTTAGGCGACTTGCTCATTATGGGCCCGGCCTTTGAGCGAATGGTTTCGCGGTAGTTGATGAGTGGTTGTGTAGTGACAATGTCAAGGCCTGCTTCCTGCAGGAGCGAAGTTGCGATCTCCAGGTGAAGTACACCCATGCCTGCCATCAGAGTCTCGCCGGTCTCCTCGTTGATCTTGACTATCAGGTTGGGGTCTTCCACGGTGATTCTGCGCAGCGCCTCCACTAGCTTGGGTAGGTCCTTGGGGTGCTTTGGCTCGACTGCAATAGTGACCACAGGCTCGGACACGTACTTGATCGATTCGAAAGGCTGTACGCCCTTGACAGTCGATATGGTCTCGCCTGCGACTGCATAGTCAAGCCCTAGCAGTGCAGGGATGTTACCTGCGGGCAGAACGCTCACTATTTCTCTGGTGTTACCCATGTAGATGTTTACAGATTGTACCCTTCCTGTCCTCTTTGCGTCGACAAGGTAGACTTCGTCACCGTCCTTTATGGTGCCAGAGTAGAGCCTACCTGTCGCAACCCTTCCAGCCTGAGGGTCAACGTTGATGGTGGTCACCATCATTAGTGCAGGGCCCTTTTCGTCGCATGCCAGCAGCGCCCTGCCAGTTTCAGAGTTGAGGTCGCCCGGCCAGATTTTTGGGATCCTGTATTTCTGGGCAACGTGGGGCGGCGGGTGATGTTCCACCACCATGCCAAGCACCGCGTCTGATAGAGGCGATCTCTGCGAGAGCGACTTTATGAGCTCAGGGTCATTCTTTGTATAAGCATCATAAACATCCTTAAAGTTGATCTTTGTCTTTTGTGCCATTTTGAAATTAAAGCCCCAGCGATCCTTGGCAGAGCCAAAGGCAACGCTGTTGCCCTGAATGCTGACCTTCCACTTGTCCTTGAGTTCTGGTTCGGCATAAATATCGACGAGCTGGTTAAAGTGGTTGATGATGTTCATAAGCCACTTCTGCATCTCTTCTGGACCCAGCTTTAGCTCCTTGACGAGTCTGTCTATCTTGTTGATGTAAAGCACAGGCCTCACGCGCTCTTCAAGTGCCTGTCTGGTGACGGTTTCTGTCTGGGTCATGATGCCCTCTACAGAGTCTGACACCACGACCACTCCGTCAATTGCGCGCAGCGCACGGGTCACCCTGCCGGTAAAGTCAATGTGGCCGGGTGTATCGATCATGTTGATGACGTATTCCTTGCCGTCCGTTTCGTAGAATAGCGTGACGTTTGCCCCTCTGATTGTCATCTGTCGGTTCTGCTCCAACTTCATGGAATCGAGGGCTAGCGCCTGACCTGCGACCGACGGGGAAATGATGCCCGACGCGGCGAGGAGGCTATCACTCATGGTCGTCTTGCCGTGGTCTACATGGGCAATGACACCAAAGTTTCGAATTTGATCCTTGTTACCAATTATTCTCAATATGTCTTGGGTTGACTTGAACTTCGGCATATGCTACAATCGAAAAAAGTTTTTCGCAGGACTATTAAATGTTCGGTTCTTTTTTTGATCAAAGAAAAAAGAGAAGGTTTTGTCTGTTGTTATGGCAATGGTGCCGGCTTTGACAACTCCCGAACAGGTATCGCGAGAGCTTGACTGCTGATGCAGAGAACCTTTTCCAAAGCAACTGCAGCCGTGTCAGAAGCGCCGTACTCCCAGATCGTCCCAAAGCCATCCGTGTGCTTTGGATATACTCTGAGCTCTACGCTGAATGAGCATTTGTCGTGGGGTCCAAGCATTTCATCAAATGTGCTTGAATTGGACTGCTTCGCATTTGCAGAGTTGAGCGGGCTTGGAATTGGAGGTATGCCGGCAGGTGCATTTGTGGTGCCTGTCTCAAGAGTCACATTCGGACCATTGAGTCCTCTGTGATACCAGAGGTGATAGCTACTCATGAAGCCGTTGACATGGAATGCATACATGCCGACAGAAAAGTTGTCCGTTGCGCACCCTGTAATGAACTGGCATTCGGCGGTTGATGGAACCCCGTTCTTGCGAAAGTCGACGATGTCGCCGTAGCACTTGATATTGTCGACGTGGAACATGTGTGTCAGCGCTGCAAAGTTCACGGCCACGGTGTTTTCTTCGTCGATCCAGCGTCTGAATGTGAAGGGTTTGGCAATATCGCCTCCGGGCGCTCCATTTGGTTTGAGCCTGTTGCCATTAGCGTCAAAAATTTCTACAATGACAAGATGCTTGGCGTTATCGTAGGCGGTGGTATTCCATGTCTGATGGTACTGGAACCAGAGCCATCCAAGTGGCGCGTCAGCTTCGTATGGTATCAAATATAGTGCGCCTGCTCCGTTGGGCGCTACTAGCGGACCGAGCGTAACTGCCTCTGTCTTGATCTGGCCGCCAGCATTGATCCAGCGTCTCCAGGCAACAGGGCTTGTCAGAGGCTGCGGGACCGCTCCCAACTCGGGATCTCCGCTAGAGTTGGCCTTGACTACGCTAACCCTGTAATACTTTGCTCCGAGCGCCTTTAGCCCCTCGCTGAACTTGAGCCTAAAATGAAGCGTCTTGCCCCATGGTTGGCCGATGTTCGTAAGGCCGTCCGAAGGATTCGCACTTGATACGCCGAACTCTGAATCCTGTGTCGGGCTGTCAAGCCTCCAACTCGGAGTGGAGCCAATGTTTTCCAGCATTACAAAGTCTCCTCCGGGATTTATTCCTCCATCCGGCCGGCACGCAAGCCCCTTCCATGTGCGCAGATGAGCGGTGTCTGACCCCTTGAAGTACTCATTTGTGGTCGAGCCATCGTAGATGTAGACCCACTGGTTCTCCTGCCACTGCCTCACCTTATAGTAATACGTCGTTCTGCACCCGCTTCTTGTCGGTCCTTTGAAGTAGCAGAGGCTGAATTCACCGTCTTCGTTGACCGGGGTTTCGCCTACTTTCCTGGAGCTGCATGTGCAGAATATCGGATAGAGGTAGTCGCGGGTATTGACGTATTCAAGCCTCTTTTCATATGGCAATGTGGACAGTGTTTGGTAATCTTCCACAAGCCTCTGTGGCAAGATGCCAAGTGGAATCTTGATCGCGCTTGCCTGAGCCAATTTGGCAGTCTTGGCAACCTCTCTTCCAAATGGAGCAGGGTCTGGTCCGGGTATCGGACCGATCGGATCTTCCGGATCTATTGGAGGTATCGGCGGAATTCTTTCAAGCCATTCCCTTAGCCTGTCAAGCAAAGCGTCTATGTCAAAAGGCCGGATTAAACAGCAGCACGTTTTTTCGTAAACTTCAACGACGGCATTACACACAGGTGCGCAGATTGGAAAAAGCTCAGGGTATATTGGATGGAGTTGATCAGAGACGCCCTGCGCAATTTTAAAAGTAGAACTGCGGGCCGCTGGTGAACTTGCGGCGAGTGTTTTCGTTCCTGCAAGAGTAATGATGGGTGGAAAGATAAAGCGACATCTGTGAACGTCACCGTGGACGCACGCTATCGGCAGGATCCAGTCGCGCCACTTTGGGTTGATTTCAATAACACCGGTGTCTGTCCACTCGCGGATCTTTTCTTTTGGCCTAAATGTAAACAACATCTCTTTTCTTACTTCGGTCTCGTCAATATCAGGTCCAAACCCATAGATGACACCTTCCTTCACATTGCGGGTCAATTCGGAAAGGCTGATCTTGTTGCCTTCAAGAGATTGTAGCTTTTTGATCGTGGTGATGCCACCCTTCGTATCTACTGCAAAGAGGGCCACCTTTGGCTGCGAATCTTGTGCGGTGCTTCCCAAAAACTGGAGTTGCAGAACTTTATCCTGGTTGCTGTCGGATCTTCTCTCCATACATTCGGAGTAGAGTGTCCAATATAAAAGAATTCTTAGCATTTGTTCCCCATCCTGCGAAATTTTATAGAGTGCTACCACATAGCTCTTATATTGAGCACGTTTCTCCCCTGCAATGGTGATTTTGCGACAATGAGTTTTCGCAAATTTCGAGACGATGATTTAATAGGTACAAAAATCGGTTGAAAATGAGTCATGGAGATAACGCTTGGGCATACGCCGGACGCGGACGATGCGTTCATGTTCTACGGAATTGCGTCTGGCAAGGTAAGATCCAGCTTTGCAGTAAAACACGTCATACAGGACATCGAAACTCTCAACCGGCGTGCGCTCAAGCACGAGCTGGACGTCACCGCAGTTTCTGCTCATGCATTTGCCTATCTGCAGGACTATGTCATCTTGAAAAGCGGTGGCAGTTTTGGGCTCAACTATGGCCCGATAGTCATTACAAAGAAGGAAAACAAGATGACGCCAGAGCAGTTACAAGAGGCCACTATAGCGATACCGGGCAAGATGACCTCCGCAAACCTCTTGCTACTGCTGGCAATTGGCAAGTTCAATGAACAAGAGATGTCCTTTGACGCCATACCTGACGCAGTGGCAGCAGGCAGGGTCGATGCAGGGCTGGTCATTCACGAGGCACAGATAACCTACGACAGGAACAGGTTTTCTGCAGCGCTTGACCTTGGCAGCTGGTGGACAGAGAACATGAGTGGCCTTCCGGTACCACTTGGGATCAATGTCGCAAGCGCCAGGACAATGAGTGCCGAGCAGATAGAGGAATTCAGCGATTTCTTTACAAGATCGGTGAAATATGGTCTTGACAACATCGATGCTGCGGTCGATTATGCAATGCAATATGGTCGAGGACAGCCGAAGGAAACAATCACAAGATTTGTGAAAATGTACGTCAACAAACTGACTGTTGACATGGGTCATGACGGCAAGATAGCAATAGAAAGGATGTTTGAAATGGCCAAAGAAAGGAAAGTAATCGACACAGATGTGGTAGTAAAGGTGGTCTAGCCTATCTGTGCCATGGGTGGTGGTCTTGCTTCCAGAGTTGCAGAAAGCTCCTGGGATTGACCGTCCCTGTGAACCGTGATCGTAACTTTGTCTCCCACCGAAGTTTGCTCTTCTATGTAAAAGATAATGTCCTCTATCCTTTTGACTGTATGCCCATTGATTGCGGTTACGACATCACCTGCAAGCAAGTCATTCCCGGAACCGCCTATAATGCCGGCCTTTTCCGCGGGTCCCCCAGGAACCACTGAAGCGATGGCCACGCCCTTAAAGTCCCTCGGAAGCCCCTTCTTTTCTGCAAGATCCGGCGTTAGGTTTGTGCCCGTTATGCCTAGCCAAGGGTGGTCGTACTTGCCCTCACTTATGAGATGCGGCACAATGCGCGCCACAGTATTCGAAGGGATTGCAAAGCCAATGCCGGAAAAATCGCCAGTGTTGGACGTGATTGCGGTGTTGACACCCATCACATTACCCTGAGCGTCGAGCAACGGCCCTCCGGAGTTGCCAGGGTTGATGGCAGCGTCTGTCTGTATTGCACTTGGAATGGAGAATCCCAACTCAGGGTTTGGCAGCAGCCTCCCTACTTGGCTTACGATCCCTGTGGTCATGGTATTGCTCAGGCCAAATGGATTTCCAATTGCTATAACCTGCTGTCCGACCTGCAACAACGAAGAGTTGCCAAGCTGAAGAGGACTCAGGACCTCGTCTGAAAAATCGTCAGTTATCTGCAGCACTGCGATGTCGCTAAAGGCGTCGGTTCCCACAACCTCGGCAGAGTATGTATTTCCATCTACAAACGTGACATCGACAGTTCTTGCGCCGTCAACGACGTGGTTGTTGGTTATGATTCTACCTTCGGTATCGTAAACAAACCCGGAACCAAGACGCGTCGATTGGCTTTCTAGCGGATTGCCATTGATTATTATGTTTGGGACGACTGTCTTTACGCTGCTCGTTATCTGAACCACAGAGTTGTTGGTCTTTTTGAACACTTGGTTAAGAGTCAAACTTTCGGTGTCAAGTACTGCCGATCCGGAATTGACGATAGCTGTGGTGCTGGGGTTTTGCTGCGATGAAGACGTGTCAGGAGCCGCCTTTGCCACAGGATTTTCCGTCTGGCCCACTGCCAGCCCGCCATCGCGACTTACTTGAATCGCAAGCGCAGAGGCCAGCAGTATGGAAATTGCGATGAGAATCCCTACAACTTTTTGCATTGCCTCCACCTCCCTGCCTGATCGTAGAATTATGAATAACGTCTTGCTGAACTATGTTAATTCACAAGCGTTGGATACATCATCTAGAACCTTCTGATGATGTTAAAGAATGTGTCCCGCTGGGCTGGCTCCCGCTTGATCTCCTTGATCAAACTTGCAAGCTCTTGAATTGAGGTGCCGGTCTCTTTTCCCGCGGCTTTGAATATCTCTTCGGAGAACGCGGTCCCCACCATATCGTTCCCGCCATAAGAGAGCGCCACCTGAGCAACCTTCTTGCCAAGTGCCACCCAGTAGACTGAGATGTTGTTCATCACGTTTGCCAGTAGCAGGCGAGACACTGCAATGACACGAAGGTCATAGGATGATGGGCTTTCCGCAGTGACCAACCCCTTTTGCTCAAGCTCGGTGTTTTCAAGGCTGAATTTCAGCGGGATAAAAGTTGTAAATCCCTTTGTCTTCTTGTGAAGCTCTCTTAGCTTCAGCACATGGTCGACTATATGTTCAGGTCTTTCGATGTGGCCAAAGAGCATCGTGCAGTTGCTCTTTAGGCCCAGCTCGTGCGCTTGGCGCGCAGTGTCAAGCCACTCTTCACCTGAACACTTGCCAATCACTATCTTTCTGTGGACATCGGGGTGAAAGATTTCAGCTCCCCCTCCCGGCAACGAGTCCAGTCCCGCAGCCTTGAGGCGCATGAGTACTTCCTTTACCGAGTTCTTTGTCACCCGTGAGATGAAGAATATCTCTGCAGGAGTGAACGCCTTTATTATTACTCTTGGGAACTCGGCTTTTATTGCCCGCATCATTTTTTCATAATAGTCAAGTCCAAGTTTGGGATGGAACCCTCCAACTATGTGAAGTTCTGTCGCACCCATCTGTTCAATCGCAATCTTTGATCTGGCGACTATTTGCTCTGTTGACAAAGTGTAGGCATCGTTTTCGTTGCCCTTCCGGTAGAATGCACAAAGAGGGCAGCTGGCGGCGCAAACGTTGGTATAGTTCAGATAGTAAGACGCGACGAATGTGACGACGTTGCCGCAGACCCTGTTCCTGATCTTGTCTGCAGCGGCACCAAGAAGGAAAAGGTTTTCCTCGTTCATCAATTGGACTCCGTCGCTGTACGAAAGCTCCTCTCCTGCAAGTGCCTTCTCCAAAGCCGCCGTTCCGCCTGTAATGGTGTCGCTCTTTTGCAACTGCAGCTGCATGGGTCAGAGTCGGTTATAAATTGTTGTTAATCCAGTAGCTGTATAGCAATAACAGTGGTCGCGTCCCGGATGAGACCAACAAGCCTTGCCTGAAGTCCATATCTTTTCTTGCGCAACTCTATTGCCCGCTCTGCTTCAGCCCCCTCAGCAAACCTGGCTCTTCCTTCCATCCACTCGCCCTTGGGTTCTCCCCTGAAGCCGCTTGGCATTATGCGCACTGCAGGATTGTTGCGCAAGCGCTTGACCTTGCCGGTGTCAGCTGTAGTCACGACATAAATCACATTGTTATCGATCATGAACCACACAGGTGTCCTGACCGGCTGACCATTCTTCCTGTAAGTCTCTAGGTTCATGTACTTGTGGTTGGCGAGTTCTGTTAGCTTGTCTGCAGCCACAATCAGCTGATCGCAGTCTTGTATCTTAAGGTTGTGGCATAAAACGATTAAATACCATTGACGACCCCACAACCGCGTTAACACTTGCAAAACAGGCTGCTCACAGATTTTCTCAAAAAGTCAGATATCAGCGACATTCTTGAAGGCGTACTTGCAGGCAGCCGGCCTGGCCTCAATGACTGCATCAGGTTGATGAAGTCAGACGACGTCCATTCAATGGGCCTTGTTGCAAATGTCCTCAGGCAGCGACTGTTTGGCGACACCATCACATTCATCAACAACATCATACTCAACTACACCAATGTCTGTGTCACCTATTGCAAATTCTGTGCCTTTTACCGCCCGCCCGGTCACGAAGAGTCTTACACTGTGCCGATAGAAGACATTGTCAAACGAGTGGCTATGTCAAGAGAGATGTTTGGCATAACACAGGTTCTGATACAGGGCGGCCATAACCCAAACTTGAAACTGGAGTACTACGAAGACGCGTTCAGAGCGATAAAGCAAAAGTGCCCTGACGTCGGGATAAATGGTCTGTCGCCTTCTGAGGTAGACATGATTGCCAAAGTCGAACACAGCAGCACAAGAGAAGTTCTCGCCAGGCTCAAGGATGCAGGCATGGACACGTTCGCTGGCGGCGGAGCCGAGATCCTGGAAGATCGGGTGAAGCAGGAGATCAGCCCTCTCAAGATAAAGAGCCACGAGTGGCTCCGCATAATGGAAGAGGCGCACCAGCTGGGCTTCAAGTCTGTCGCCACCATGATGTATGGCACTGTGGACACAGAGGAAGAGAGGGCCAGACACATCATGAAGATAGCACAGTTGCAGGAAAAGACTGGCGGCTTTCTTGTCTTTATCCCATGGAGCTTTGAGCCAAACAAGACCCAGATTCAATCAGAGGGCAAGATCAAGTATCCAGCAGGCGGATTATCATTGTTGAAAATGATTGCAATTGCAAGAATAATGTACTTTGGCCTCATCGATCATCTCCAGTCATCGTGGCTGACAAATGGCATAGGCATGGCGCAGCTTGCACTCAACTATGGCGCGGACGACTTTGGCGGCACGCTCATTGGCGAAGAAGTGGTGAGCGCGACTGGAGCCCGATCGACAGAGTTGACATCAGACAGGATAATTGCGGCCGTAAAACAGGCAGGCTTTAGGGTTGCAGAGCGCGATAATTCCTACAATATCATAAAGTACCATTAAAGTACTCGCGCCATTTTCTGTCAACGAGTGCTTTTGTTTCTTCGTCCACAGTGGCTAGCTGCTGGATTTCACGCATATATCCTTCCTCTCTAGTCTTGGTAGTAGCGTCTATTCCAAGCTTTGACCCGAGATTGACAAGTGGCGAGGCAGGGTCGAGTGTATCTGTTGGAGTGTTGTTGATAATGACAGTGTCACGCGCTGGGTCTGCACGGGTAGTCACTGCCCAGATAACGTCGTTAATGTCGTGCACATTGACATCATGATCTACTACGATGAACATCTTGGTCAGTGCCAGCTGCCCCATGCCCCACAGACCCATCATGACCTTCTTCGCCTGCCCAGGGTACTGTTTTTTTATCGACATTATTGCAAGCCCCTGGAACCAGCCTGCGGCAGGCATCGAGAAATCAACCACTTCAGGGTGGAACATCTGGATGAGCGGGAGGAACGACCGCTCGATCACCTTACCAATATAGGCATCTTCCAAGACGGGCTTGCCGACCACCGTTGTAAGGTAGATCGGGTTTTGTCGCCTCATTATGCCTGTCAGTGTAAAAGTTGGAAAGGGCTCAGCTGGTGTGTAATACCCGGTATGGTCACCAAAGGGGCCCTCCATCCTTACGTCGTTTGGATCTACGTAGCCTTCCAGAACGATTTCAGAGTTTGCAGGTACTTCCAGGTCTACTGTCCTGCACTTTACCAGCTTTACACCTTTTTTCCGGGTAATGCCGGAAAACAGGTACTTGTCCATTCCTTCCGGAACCGGCGCGACCGCGCTAAAGACAGTCGCGGGATCTGCCCCGATCACAATTGCCACTTCGATCTTTTTGCCCTGCTCTTTCAGCATCTTGTAGTGCTGGGCCCCTCGCTTGTGCGTCTGCCAGTGCATTATGGCATGCTTGTCATCAACAACCTGGATTCGATAGACTCCAAGGTTGCGGATCTCTGTCTCAGGGTGTCTTGTCACAGTCATCCCAAAAGTGATGAACCTTCCGGCGTCGCCTGCAAATGACTTCAGGACAGGCATTGAGTTGAGCGATGCCTTGTCAGTCTCGACAACTTCGGTGACCGGCCCGCTGTCAACATACTTGGGACCATATTCGCTTAACTCTGACAGCTTGGGCAGCATCTTTAGCTTATTGAGCATGCCGGATGGCATCTTCATCTTTGTCAGCTCCGTGATGCGCCTCCCGATCTCGGTGAAATCCTGCATTTCGAGCGCGATTTCAAGTCTCTTCATGCTGCCAAATGCATTCCCAAGCACGTGCATGCCACTGCTGCCCTCGACATTCTCAAACAGAACCGCTGGGCCGTCGGAATACATCAGTCGGCGCATGATCTCGGCTATTTCCAAATGTGGGCTAACTTTTGACTTAACCCTCTTGAGCTGTCCTGCCTGTTCAAGTGCATCGATGTATTCTCCAAGGCTTTCAAAGGGCATGTATTGCTATGCCAACTTCGCCGGCTATGAAAAATATACCTTTGCATTGTTTCAAAATCAGTAAATAGTCTTTGATGCCGCGGGAGTCATGTCAGAAAGTAGAGAGTACGAAGAAGGCGCGGCCGGCACAGAAAAGGGAAGGAGAGAAGACCCAACGAAAGAATACCGTGAAAAGGAACCCATGACCCCTGCGAAGATACAGGAACACGAGCCAACGGCGGTCAAACGCGAAATGACTGAACAGATAGTTGAGAAAGGTCAGGAAGGCGGAAATCCGGAAGAGGCACGTGAAGTCGCGAGAAGCAAAGGCATGGCTAAGGGGACAGCAGGCGCTGGAGAGACCGGCGATCAGTACGAGCAGGGCGCTGCTGGAACAAACAAGTAGTAGACCGCCCTTTTTTATTTTTCAACCATGAGCAGCAAGAAATTTCCGGAAGTACCGAAGGAGGCAATAGTCAAGAAGGAAGATGAGAAACCTCCCAAGACAGAACTCTGGCCTGAAGAGGTCGAAAGCAAGGACGAGATTGAGCAAAAGGAACTGCATGAAGTCGACCACGACATGGACGGAGACGGAAGTCCGGACACATAGCAATTGTAACAAGTCATCGTACTGCAACTTGCGGGAATAGGGTTAACAAGAGAGAGATCTACAGGTCGTTGGAGTGATCTGAACAGTTTCCGTACACCTTTGGGGGTTTCGGCCTTCAGACGACCAAGACACAGTCATAACCCCTTTTGATTTTGGTACATTCAAATACATTTTCGGAGACTGTTGGAATTGCAAACTTCTGCCACTTTACGGTGCAGGTATTGCAATCAAACTGTGCTTGTCATCGAAACTCCGGGGGCGGGCAATAGAGACTCGATCTAGGCGAGAAGATCAGACTAGCGTGCCTGCGGCTGGAAAATAGGACGGTTAGAAGGCTAGGCGGTCCTAGCCGTCGTGCAGGAATCTGCTGGTGTTTTCGCGAACAAGAGGGATTATCTTTTTCATGATTACCTCGTGGACATTCTCCGCGTCGACATCGAAGGATAGCAGGAGTACATACGACAATCTGCTGTTCTCGTCGGCTATCGGGATCGTCGCCCTTATCAGTTTGGCATAGTGAGACATTGCATAGTTAATCTTGCCCAACAGATATTCCCATCTGAGTCTAGTGTATTGGCGGGTGGCCGCAGTGATGGCATACTGAGCCCTCTCTTCCGCGGACAGGAGCGGTTTTAGCCCCTTCCTCTCGGCAGTTGCCACGAGCTTGCCGTCCTCGTCGGCAATGCCGGCAAACCTGACAGACCGGTCAAGCGTGATCACCTTGTCGCAAAATTCTTGGAAGAATGGCTTCATTCAACTTCTCTCTTCATGTGTTGGGTATATTTGATTTTCGTGTAATAGAGGATGGAGGATCAGTCAGCGCGGAACAATCAGCACACACACCCACGCAAGCCTCTCGCAATCTCTCACCAGGATCACCAGCATCAACCTCTGCCGCATAGGCCGCTGTGCACCAAGTCAATAACAATGCGGTCGCCACGCAACGCGCAAGCGGGCATGAATGTGAGATATCATCCGGGGTCAACAACCCAGTTTCAAGAAAGAAAGCCAATCAGCAACCCTGTGAGAGATTGAGTGAACAAGCCCTTGACGTCGGCTGTCTAGACCAGCAACAGCCCCACACAGGAAGAGGAGAAATGGCAGAGTAACGACACGGTTCTTCACATAGTCTGAAGGGCTTCATGGAACCTGATCTAATTGAATTCTTCTGTATACCTCATGACATACCACTCGCGGCATGTCTGAGTTGAATACTACTAAGAAGAGTACTCGGGAGTCATTGCAAACCATGGAACAGCATAGCATAAGCAAATACTTATATGAGTTACAGGAACGATTTTGTCTGATTTGTCCAATCAGGAAATCGTGACGCTGGAAGACCGCAAGAACTCACTTCTGAACAGGCGGGAGGTAAGGGCTCTGTTCAAGGGAGCTGCCGGCAAGATCAAGAGAATCGAGGCCGCTGAAAAGATTGCGAGCCAGCTTAGTGTCGATAAAAAGCAAGTTATCCCGGTTAATCTTGTATGTGAAACTGGCATGACCGACGTGCATGCGCTCTTTTACGTCTATGACGACGAAAAGGAAGCAGCAAAACAGCTGCCACGGTATAGAATTCTAAGGACAATGCCAAAAGAAGAACGCAAGAAGATCCTTGACGAAGAAAAGGCCGCTAAGCTTAAGGCCAAGCAGGAAGCAACAGCATCCAAGGGCGGAGGTGCCAAGAAGTAGCAATGGCGGACAAGAAAGCTCCGGCTAAAGGCGAGGTTGCAGTATACAAGTTCTACAAGGTTGCAGGAGACAAGGTTACCCGTACTAGGCGTGACTGCCCCCGCTGCGGAAAGGGCACATTCATGGCCGAACACAAGGACAGGTTTACCTGTGGCAAGTGTGGGTATACCGAGTTCACTCACAAAGATACTGCCAAGAAAGGGAAAAAGTAGAAACGAAAAAAAATCTAATTCGCAATTTCTTTGATCTCTTTTTTGATCGCCCGTGCCACGTTGGGTGTTAGCACCGGGTAAAACGACTCGATGTAGCGCCGGTTCTTGTAAAGGCGGACAATGTTTACAGTACCTGTAGCGCTAACATAGCCGTGCAGAAATTCCCTTGTCACTTCAGCAGCCCTCTCCACGTCAGGATTGCCCTTTAGGCTCCAGCTGACAAATTGCGCAATATCCCATGCGGGATCCCCATCCTGGAAGACAAACTGCTCAACATCTGTGAAATAGAGGTCACCACTATCTCTACTTGCAATAATATTCTTGGGCTTGACATTGCCAAATGCTCCCCCTGAGCTGTGGATTTTGCCAATCTGCTCACCGGCCTGATAGAGTAGCAAACTATGTTTTTCCTCTCCTTTTCCCCTAAGGTATGCCTTCACCACTTCTGCCAGCGTCATGCCTTCGATAAATTGCGTGACCAAGAGCTTCCTGTCAAGAACTATTGCTACTATCATAGGTGTATGAAGGCCGAGACTCCGGATGTGCCGGAGGGCCTTGTACTCAAAGCCGAGCCTGAGAAGCGGATTCACCCTGAACCTCCTTTTTACCGGCGATGTCCAGATGCTCAGTGCTGCCCACTTGGCAGCCTTCGTCCTAGCAAGCTCTTTGACGACAATCTTCCTCCCGTCCTGCAATTCGTGCAGAACAGTCCTGCTTTGAAAATTGCCAAGACGCCTCTTTCCGACAACCGAAAATCCTAGATCTCCAAGCCAATCCCTGCTGTCAACCACCAACTTGCCTTCAGGAAGTTGCCAGTACGCGCCTCTCGGACAGGCCATGAATCTGGGAAGATTAACGGCTTTGGTGCGCCTCCTGATCTTTGATTCTGCCTCTGCTATTGCAAGATGCATGATCTTCCTCCCTGCGTAGGTATGCACAAAATAGGAGCTGAATTCCTGCAATCTCCGGGTCAGCTTAAGACGCGTTCTGGTCTCTTCCACAAGTACGCGTTTATCTGAAATCTGCAGGAGACCATCCATCCTTGGCAGAAACAGACCGTTGTCTTCGTCGATGATGTCAGATAATGCCTTTTGATAACCATCAAGTGCGAATTCCAGATTTCGTTTGTTGTTCACTGGGTTATCCTTGTTGCTGTATGTTTTTTGGTAGCTGTACGCGGCACTTGGATAAAGCGACATCCTCCGCTTTATCTTGGAAAAGGCTACAAATTCCAAGGGGAAGCTGATCTCGGTGCTCAGAACGCCAGCGGAACTGACAATGTCCTGTACCTCTTCGAGGATGACTCGCCGCTTGTAGACCCGCTCGATCGCTGCAAGAAATTCTGCATTGACAATAGGCTCGTAAATGTGTAGCAACCGGCCTACAACAAATTCTCCAAGAAAGCCGGTCCTTGCATCGCGTTCTAGGGCCTTCTTGTCAACTGCGAGGACTGATAGCTTTGTTCCTTCCTCGGTAAAGTAGGCGTACTTGACAATATAGGGATAATTTTCGAGTACAGCAAGTATGTCGATATCACTGTCAGGCCTGGCATAGCCTGCTACACGGGATCCGTAAATGCACAAGGCTGAAACGATGTGTCTCTTTGCAACTTTGCCGATGCACTGTCTGATGACTTGAAGTTCTTGAGGCGAAATACTAGACATAACCTGTCTTTTTCTTTCGCAGTTTCACGCTTTCAAACTCGGTAATCTTATCTTTCACCACCTGCTCTACCTGCAGCCTTGCCATGGCCTCAATCGGGATCTTGATCACGTTTGCATCGATCGGAACCTTTGTTGTAGGCAGACCCTTATTCATCCACATCTTGATCACTTTGTCCTCAAGCTTGATGTCCCTGAACCCCTCCGGGAACCGGGCGGTAATATGCCGTATCAGAGTAGGATCCGACTTGAACACTGCGCGCTCGTCAAGCAGTCTGGAGGAATCTGCATACGTCCCTTCGAAAAGTGTGCCGGATACCTCATCTGATATTACCTTCATCTTGACTATCCTGCTCACAAGCTCCAGATAGTGCATGAACTCGTGAGCGAGTATTGCATGTATCGTTCCCTTGAGACCATGCGCGATGAGCGGAGCGGTAATCTGGACAACCACGCGCAGCAGGTTATCATCACCAACGACGGGTATCGTCCTTGCAAACAAAATCCCCATCTGGGTAAACTCAACTGCCGATGTTGAAACCACAAGACTCGGCTCAACATAATAATATGGATATTTCAAGCCGGATGCTTCTTCCACCCTCTTTATGCCTTCCAGAACGAGGGGGAACCTTTCGACTACAAGGTCGTAGATCTTTTTTTGGATCTGGCCCGATTTGAATGCGTCGTGAACCTTGTAGAGCGGATCAAAATTGCTCATCTGCTGCCGCTGACAGATGTTGCCCCTCTGAAACAAAAACGTTACTGAAGCGAAACGTCAAGAACGTCGAATGAGATGCATTCGCACTTGGCGCCAACGATCTCCGAAACGTTTGGCTTCATGTATTCTTCGCCTCCGACAAACTGTTTTATCATCAGGCCTCCATCAGCTACTATAGCAAGCATGAATTGTTTGTCGTCGATTTTGCGAGCGCGGGCTGAATAGATCTTTTTGGTCGCCGTCTTGAATTTGTTCTCAAAGTTCACTTCTGCGCCAGCGAGTGCACCAAGCTTCTTGATGTCCCCTTTTGTTATTTCTCTTTCGCATCTTGCGTGAATCCTTGTCCTGACCCTGAAGCGAGGCTGGAGCTTTGGCTCTTCTTTGAGGACAGAGATCGTGGCCCGCATGATTCCTGCTTTTCTAATCTGTTTCTTTTTCAGATTCCTTTTCTTTGGGTTGAATACTCGGGCGTAAAATGGCCTGCCGCTTCCGAGGACCAAGCTGCCCTGATCTTCGCTTCCGATCCAAGAGAATTTCGGCGTCTGGCCGCCGGTCATTTCGATCAGCCCATCAGCAATTGCGCCTTCAATGCTGTCAAAGCCAGACAGCCCGGAATACTTGCAGGAATCGCAACCTCTGCCTTCGCAACTTGGGCATCTGTCTTGCTTTTGAGAGATGCCGCGCACAGTCTTGACATACTTGCCAGCAATTGCAAGAGGCCTTGACTTGATTGCAATGTCTATGTTATTTTCCTTGTCTATTGCCAAGTTTACCGTAACATCTGGTTTCAAATAATCCACTCTTTTTCTCAAAAGCCGGCTGAGCCGCATCCCAAGCTCGCGTGTTAGCTGGTTCTTGGCACTCTCCACACCGCGTATTTTCAGGCGAGCCCTCAGAGCATCCTCCCGCTCATATATCTGGGTTGGCAAAGTCGCACCGATAAGGAAGGTATCAAATTCATACCCCTTCATAGCGCGGAGTATCTTTTTTGCAATTGAGTCAATGTCATCCATGAGGCCGCGGCATATGTAGCATTGATCCTCGGATCGTGCTCCCGCGAAGCCATGTCTTTCAGAACATTGCTTGCAGAGCTTGTAATGCTTCTTTAGCGATAAAATGGTCCGGGCATCAACCAAGACCAAATCTCCTCAAGAGCCCCTGCATCTGTCTCCCCTTTGATTGCTTCATCATCGTCTTAGAATCGTTATATTGTTTGATCATGGCCTTGATCTCGCTCTCTGGCAATCCACAGCCTCTTGCTATGCGCTTTCTTCTCGACTCGTTGATGATATCGGGGTCTTTCTTTTCCTCTTTTGTCATAGATTGTATGATAAACCGCCATCTTTCCATTCTTACCTGCATGGCATCAAGCTGATCTTCTTTGACCATGCCTGAGAGCCCCGGCAGGTTTTCTATCACATTCCTAAATCCCATCTTGCTCACCTGCTCCATCTGGGAGTAAAAGTCCTCTATTGTCATCTTGCCACTCATCAAGCGCTTCACTTGGTTTTCATCTGCCTGAAGCTCAAGTCCTCTTGCCATCTCCAAAAGCGCTTTGATATCGCCCATACCAAGCAATCTGCCAACAAATCCCGTTGGCGAGAACTGTTCAAGATCGTCAATACGCTCTCCAGTGCCGATGAACATCACCTTTGCGCCTGTCGCAGCCGATGCAGCCAGTGCGCCACCTCCTTTGGCGGTGCCGTCCAGCTTTGTGATCACAATGCCCCCTACAGGCGCCGCCTTGTGGAATGCTTCGGCCTGTTTGAACGCGCCCTGACCTATGGTGCCGTCGATGACAAGCAGCACCAGATCAGGAGTTGCGACCCGGTACATGTCGCTCATTTCCTGCAGCAGGCCTTCTTCCTCCTTGTGTCTCCCAGCAGTATCAATTATTACAACGTCGAGTTTTTGATCCTTGAAGTGCTCGAGACCGTTTTTCGCAATAGCGACCGCATCTTTGTTATCCTCCTCCCCGTAAACCTCGACGTTGATCTTGCTGCAGTTCATCTTTAGCTGTGTCAGCGCGCCGGGACGCCATGTGTCTGCTCCCACTACTCCCACCCTGTAGCCATGCTTTGTGAGCCATCTTGCCAGTTTGGCGGTAACGGTGGTCTTGCCACTTCCCTGAATACCCAGCATAAGGACGACATTCTGCTTGCCAGGGTTAAAGAAAGAGGTCGCAAGCGCACGCTCGTCTTCCTTGGCCTTGTCTATTGTCTGTATGACCTCTCCGGAGTAGCCGAGCATCTTGGCAAGCTCGCCATACAAGATAGTGACGATGTGATCCTTTCTTGAAAGCCCCTTTGGTGGTTGCTCCTGTAGCGCCCTCTGCTTAAGGTTTTGGGTTATGGAAAGCACCAGCCTCACGTTGACGTCCGACTGCAAGAGCGCACGCTGGACATCCCTGCAGAGCGAATCTATGAGCTCTTCGTTGATATCAGACGCACCTACTATCTTTTTCAGGGCTCCCCTAAGGCCTTCGCGTAAGTTATCAAACATTACCGCTACTTGCCTACTAATGACACGTCCTGTATTTCAAATATTCCCCTCTGCCCGTCCCAGTGGGTGTTGGCCGCGTTTATTCTCAGCTTCTTGCTATAAAGTGGGCAATCGACTACCAGAGTCTCGGCCTCGCCTCCTTCAAACGTGAGATTAAAGCCGTATTTTTTGGAAAGGGCGATCAGCCTGGCTAGAGACGTCTCGTTGAGCTGCTGGCCAAGCCACTCTTTGTCAAGCCCCATAGCGGACACCCCGACTATTAGAACATCAAAGCCCAACTGGATCAGTTCTTTCATGTACCCTTCTGGCTCGATGTTCCACAGAGGGGCTACTGCGGCAAGTCCGTGCATGCTGCATGCCTCTTCAAAGGCGCGCTTTTGAAAGTTGCTTGCAATACCGCCGTAAACAACCCCCTGGATGCCATAGCGGGATTTTGCCTGCGCCGTTGCCTCTCGTAGCGCTTCTACTTCATCCTCCCTTGACTTTCCTTTAATCTCAAATTCCACAACTGGGAGCTGCATTGCCTCTGCAAGGAACCTTGTTACCCAGCTATTTGGATAGTGAAAGAGCAAGCTGTCGTCTGAGTCAGGATGCATGGCAATCAGGCAGGCGATCTGATGTTTCATTTCCTTTGCGCGGAAAATTGCAAATGTGCTGTCCTTGCCCCCGGAATAGAGCGCTGCCAGCCTCACAACAGAACTGGCAATTCCGCTTAATATTAACCAACTTTGTGTGTGTGCATGCTCGCTAGCTGCTTCGCGGCTTGACTCTAAAGCATCGCTATTGCTGAATGTTTCAAGCACCGGAATCGCGAGACAAGTTTCCGAACTATGGACTCTTGGCGCGTTCCCTCTGACTCTACTTGCTTAATTCAGGTTATTGCAACTAAACATGCTAGCCCACTGTTTATATCTCCAGTGTGACAACTTGAGGCTGCAGAGCAATTTGAATGCCATGCTACTCGAGGCCAGAAACCTCCGAAAATACTTCCCAGTCAAGAAGAGCCTCCGCCAGCTTTTGCAGAAGAGTCCTGGTGAGGACTTTGTCAGAGCTGTCGACGATGTCAGCTTCGCACTGGAGAAGGGAAAGGTGCTAGTGCTGGCAGGCGAGTCTGGATCTGGCAAGACTACGGTCGCAAGACTGGTCATGCGGGCAACTGACCCGGATAGTGGCTCGATAATCTTTGAAGGTCAAGATGTTACACATTTCACAGGTAGGCAGTTGAAGGACTTTAGGACCAAAGTCCAGATGGTCTACCAGGATCCGTACGCGTCACTCAACCCTCGAATGAAGATATTAGACATTATAATGGAGCCAGTCAACATACACGACAAGGCGAGCTCAAAGGAGCAAAAAATGGAGAGAGTATATGCGGCTCTCCGCGAAGTTAGGCTAGAAGCAGAAGAGATCGCTGGCAGGCTGCCGCACATGTTGTCTGGTGGGCAGAGGCAGAGAGTCGCAATAGCAAGAGCTCTCGTCCTCCGCCCTAGGCTAATAGTTGCGGACGAACCCGTGTCGATGTTGGACGTGTCTGTGAGGGGCGAAATACTTGAGCTTATGGAGGATCTGAAGGAGAGGTTTGACATATCTTACATTTACATAACGCACGATCTATCAACCGCCCGATATGTGGGCGACGAGATTGCAATCATGAGATCAGGCAAGATAGTCGAGATGGGCCCCATAGATAGAGTTCTATCAGACCCGTACCACCCATATACTAAGAACCTTATCTCGGCCATACCAGAGCCTCCTTCATGAATGAGGCAGCTAGCTTCACTGAAAACTATATTAGCACCAGCTAGAACACACTCAACAGTGCACAGAGCACCAATAACGCGGGTTTCAGCAATAGTTGCCATCATTTTACTCATTTCTACCACAGTCACAGTTACTTCCCTGCCCTCGTTCAGCCAAGCTGCAGGAGAGGAGAAGGGTTCGTATGTCAACCAAGTGCAGTTTATCGAGCGCGAGAACGAGGATCTTGCGCTACAGGAAGTCAGATCAGGCGCACTTGACGTGTATTATTTCAGGATCCCGCTTGAAGCTGCAGACGACGCCAAGAATGATCCGAGGCTGAATGTCTATGAGAGGACCGCCGGATCAATGGGGCTATTTGTCAATCCAGCACCTGCAGCGAATGACAACATTCTCAACCCATTCCAGTTCAGAGAAGTGAGGTACGCGCTGAACTACCTGGTGGATCGCGACTTTGTGGTAGACGAAGTGCTGAAGGGCTACGGAAGCCCAATGGTTGACCCATATGGAACATATTCGCCAGAATATCTAAATGTAATAGACACCGTAGAATCATTTGGCTTCAGGCACAATCCAGTTCTTGCGGAGAGCATGATAACCGAGGCTTTGACTGCTGCTGGCGCAACCAAGGAAAACGGCAAATGGATGTACAAGGGCAACCCGATAACTATTAAGATCATGATAAGGCAGGACGACGCGTCAAGAGCCGCAATGGGCGAGTTGCTCTCGTCCCTGCTTGAAGAGATCGGCTTTACCATCCAGAAAGATTATGGAGACCTCAACAAGGCCACTACTGTCGTGTATGGGTCCAATCCGGCAGATCTTCAGTGGCACATTTACACAGAAGGTTTTGCAGGGTCTTCTGCTTTCGCGAAGTACAATCCCATAATTGTTGCCCAAATGTATGCCCCGTGGTTCGGCAGGATGCCCGGATCCCAGAACCCCGCTTTCTGGAACTACCAGAATTCGACGCTTGACGAGGTAACCCAGAGAGTAGTCTTCTTTAACTTTACCTCAGAGGAGGAGCGAAACGATCTGTTGAAACGGGGCGTGCAGGCAGGCATACAAGAATCTGTAAGGATTTTCGTTGCACAAAAGACCGAGCCGCTTGTGGCGGCTTCGGATGTAGAGGGCCTGGTCAATGACTTTGGCGCCGGAATAACGAGCAAGTACTCGGCGCTCAATGCCCGGATCCCCGGTGGAAATTCGCTCAAGGTTGGAGTCAAACTCATCCACCAAGGTTCCTGGAACCCCGTAGCAGGTCTTAACGACGCATACAGCACTGACATTTATTATTCTCTGGTAGACACTGCGACGTTCCGGCACCCTCACACAGGAGAAGTAATCCCCCAGAGGGCAAAATGGACCTCGGTAGAGACAAAAGGGCCAACCGACCGGCTTGACGTTCCCAAAGACGCGCTAGTCTGGGATCCCGAGTCTCAAGAGTGGAAGCAAGAAAGAAGTGGCCGATCCATGAGCAAAGTAACATTCGACCTGCTATTTTCCAATTGGCACCACGGCATTCCGATGGACAGATCTGACCTCTGGTACGTAGAATACTTTATGTTCGAATGGGGAACCAACTCTGGCCCTGGCGACTTGACAGTAGATCCAGAGTTCACAACACAGGCACAGGTAGCGATCCCGCTCGTTAAGGGAATCAGATTCATTGACAATGATACAGTGGAGAGTTATTTAGATCAGTGGCACTACGATGAGAAAGAGATCGCGGACTCGGCCACTATTTGGGCCACGGAGCCGTGGGAAATAATGGCCGCTTCTGAAAGACTGGTCAAGTCTGGTGAATTTGCGTTTTCGCGCAGTCAGGCGACTGCAAAGGATGCCAAGTGGCTTGACCCGATACTTCCAGAACATGCGGATGCAATCAAGGCCGAGCTCCAAAAGATGAAAAATGAAAACTTTGTCCCTCCTGCCCTTCAAGGCATTGTCAGTGCAGAGGAGGCCGTGAGACGATATGATGCAAGCATCGCCTGGATCAACCAGCATCGCAATGCGGTGATTGGCAACGGTGCGTTCTACCTTGACAGCTACAACGCGGCAGGAAAAGTAATTACAATTAAGGCATTCAGGGACGACTCATATCCATTTGAAGTTGGTGCTTTTACAGAATATGAGACGCCCAGACTGGCGGAAATTGTATCGGTCAATACAAGTCCCATATCAATAGGCCAACCAGTTTCCATGACAGTCAACGTGGAAATCAGCGGCGAGCCAAACAGCAACGCGACGGTAGACTATTTCATTTTTGACAAGGACGGCAAGATTGCGATCAAGGGCAAGTCCGAAGCGTCCTCCAGCAACGCGGGCGAATTCCTCATCAACATATCTGGCGAAGAGACATCTAGACTTTCACCAGGTCCAACCAAGTTGCGCGTATTTGCCAACAGCTATGACGCATTGCGCCCCGATATCACGGAAAATACAATCCTGGCAACAACGATCACCAGCGGCGGCCAGATGCAAAACCAGAGTGGCGACCAGCAGCAACAGCAACAACAGCAGCCCGAGCAGCAACCATCCGGATGTCTTATCGCAACAGCAGCGTTTGGCTCTGAGCTCACCCCGCAGGTTCAGTACCTGCGCAATTTTAGAGAACAGTACATACTGTCGACTGCATCAGGCGCTGCATTCATGAATGCATTCAACTCTGTATATTACTCATTCAGCCCACAGGTTGCAGATTATGAAAGAGAGCAGCCGTGGCTGCAGGCAACTGTGAGATCATTATTGTATCCTCTGTTTGGGATATTGACCGCAGCTGAAAGATCATTTTCAATAGCTGGTGGCGAGCTCGGCTCGATAATTGCAGGCGTCACTGCAAGCTCACTAATAGGGGCAGTCTATCTGTGGCCTGTAACACTCTCTTCCAGGCTCCAGGACAGGTTCAGGATCGCTGTCAAGATAGCCCTGATGGCGGTGGCTGCAGCTGCCATCCTCATTGCAATAGGCATGGCTGGCGGTTCCACAATGCTGCTGTCCATAGGCACATCCCTCTTTGTCATCTCGATAGCAAGTGCTTCGGCAGTTGCCTCCGGTAGGCTTGTCAGGGCCGCCTACAAGAAAATCAATAGTACAAGCAGATATTAATAGAAAAAAGTACACTGTACCCAGGGGCAGGATACATCACATTGGGTGGCTTTGGTCGCTTTCTAATAAAGCGTTCAATAAACATGATAGTAGTCCTCTTTGCCACCCTCGTCCTCACCATTGCCCTCCTCGGACCGACGATGGACCGCATACTAGTGGACGCCGTAAAGTACTATGTCACTGAAGAAATCATCCACAAGGATATCAAGTTTCAAAATACCGCCGACAGGCAGAAATACATCGATGCAGAGGTCGAACGCCAGACTCAGTACCTTGGACTTGACGAACCGTGGTATTCTCCAAAGCGATTCACCAATACCGTACTCAAGGTAATGGTGCTTGACCTTGGCAAGTCGAGCTTTCTCACAAGCGACAGCGGCTCGCAGAATGTGCGAGACATCATCCTTGAAAGGCTGCCCAAAACAGTACTTCTGTTTACAACAACTACGCTAATAGTGACCGTTATCGGGATCTACCTCGGGGCGTATGTGGCCAACAGGGCGGGCTCGCTTCCGGACAGGCTAAACTCCGCATTTGCAGTTTTTTCAGGAAGCTTCCCCACATGGTGGGTAGGGATGCTAATGATCTTTGCATTTGCCTTCACCTATCACATATTTCCTGCTCGGTCTACTCCACTGACTCCGCCGTCCGATCCTGCTTATGTTCTCGACCTTCTCTGGCACATGGTGCTGCCCCTGATAACAATTGTGCTCGTAAGCTTTGGTTCGTGGGCCTATACCGTGCGGTACTTTTTGGTGGGAGTGCTTGCCGAGGACTATATAGCGGCAAAAAAGACTGCAGGGATACCAGAAAGAAAGATCCTCTACTCCCATGCATTGAAAAACGCCGCCCCACCCATAGTGACCGTTATCGCGCTGAGCCTTGCTGGATCGTTCAGCGGGGCGATAACCATAGAGGCAGTATTCGACTGGCCCGGGATGGGTAGCCTGTATTACAAGGCGATTAGTTTCATGGATGTGCCTGTCATCATTGGTCTGACGTATGTCTCTACAGTAATCTTTGTGATCACCGTTTTTGCCACGGACATCATTTACGCCTACTTTGACCCGAGAGTGAAAGTCACTGCATGACAAAAGCAACTTTTGCTAGGGCAATTTCAAAGTACGAAATACTCCGAGAGTTTCGCAAATCAAAGAGCGGGACTGCAGGGGCAATCATGCTTCTGGGGCTCATCGCAATGACTATTTACTCTGCCTTGGCGGTTCCACTGGAATCTTTTAGGCAATGGAACAACCCAAATTTCTGGATCGACCTGCCCAGAGCGGCTGCGCCGGCTTGGACAAACATCGGATTTGGACCGAAGGTGCCCGAGCACATAGTCATGACATCAAGCGACGCCGTGGTAACAAATGCAGTGCAAGACGGCATGCGGACTGTAACTCATTCATACAACATCAACTTCAACTATGATGCATTCCCGAGCGACTTTATGTTGCTCTACTCTGCAAAATATGGCAGCACCCAACCGGTACTCCAGATTGATGTCGTACGGCCAGATGGAAACGAGTTTCGGATATATTTCGCCTCTTTGCCGCCCGCCCAGCAGGGCGGAAGCGAGTTCTCGGGACGAGTGTTTGCAACAGACAGGACAATAGCGCAGAACTTGGGTCCCTACAGGAGCATCTTTTCGTACACGCAAGACCAATCAAGGCCGCAGGTGATGATTTTTTCAGATGCTAATGAAAACAAGGTGCTAAAGGGAACATATACGATCAGAGAAACGTTCTACCTGTTTGATCCACAGGACACCGTGACAAATTCTGGCGTAATTCTAGGGGGAAAGGTCTATGGCCTTATGGGCACGGATGAGCACCGGCGTGACCTTGCGATAGGCATCTTGTGGGGTGCGCCTGTCGCGCTTTTTATCGGAATCACAGTATCGGTTGTAGCCATCCTGATTGGTCTAATTTATGGTGTCTATGCAGGCTACAAGGGCAACCGCACGGATGAAGGGCTGATGCGCATAAACGACATCTTTTACTCGCTTCCTACACTTCCGCTGCTAATCATACTGTCAGTCACAGTCGGCAGAAGCATCTTCCTCATCACAGGTTTCCTTGTCATCTTTAGCTGGGTCGGGATGGCAAAAATAAGCAGAAGCCTTGCACTTCAGTTAAAAAACATGCAATATGTCGAGGCTGCAAAGCTGATGGGCCAGTCTGACACAAAGATAATCTTCAAGCACATCATCCCGCAGCTGCTGCCACTCACATTTGCCAGCATTGCCATAGCAGTGCCCAGCGCAATCCTTGCAGAATCAGCAGTGAGCTTTCTGGGACTTGGTGACCCATCGATACCCACATGGGGTCAGATTCTGCACGATGCCAACTCTTCCAGTGCAGCCTCGCGGGGCCTTTGGTGGTGGATAATTCCACCCGGAGTAATGATTGCCATAACCGGCCTTGGATTCGTTCTTATCGGAAACGCCCTTGATACCATGCTGAACCCACGGTCGAGAAAGATGTGATTGAGAAAAGAGAAATGGATGCCTCGGGACTCATAATCCTCATCAACTGATGTGTCAGCCGGCTCTTCCTTCACCTCATCAGCATCCACAAGGGACGATCTGTTGGTCTATTGTATGAACTTTTATCCCTTGACTCTGACGATTTTTATCCTCTCAAGGACCTTCCAGTATTCTACTTCGCGGCCCTGGATGTCGCCCTGAGCCAGCTTCTCCTTGATCTCGTCCTCGACTGAGGATGTCTCAAAGGTCTCAAACGTTTCAAGATCCATTATCTGGAGAGTGTCACCTTGTTTCGAAATGATCTGGCCGTTGCGCTTATCAATTAGTGGTACTTCGACCTTGGTTGACACAGGACCCACGAATGGATGCGGTCTGCCGTCAAAGACTCCCACGGCCGTAATCCTTGCTTTTGCAGAACCGTGTTTGCCCGGTTTGCTGTGATCGTATGAAACAATTCTGCATGGTTCGCCGTCGATGACAATGTACGAACCAACCTTGAGTGCACCAAGATCCATCGGCTTGCTCATAAATCAATGGCTAGAGAAAATATTGCATATTTAAGCTTTGAGCTAGCTTACACGCCCGGTTAGCTTGAGGAATCAACATTTGACTATCAACAGGCTTTGTAGGCAGTGGCCTAAGGGAGTCCACAGTCAGCTGAGGTGGCAGGAAAACACATGGCCAGCATTGTCAAGAGAATAATTGCATGAAGAACAGAGCTCTGACTGCAGATGAAATAGCGAATCCATAACGAAAGCACAAACGCCGGAGCACATGTGAGACAGGATATGAACAAGAAGGGTTAGAAAGAGCGTGTGATTCGCGTCGGCACGGGGCCGGCGGCATCCCAGATCACCGACTGCAAAAAAGATGACGCCATGTGGACCAAGTCATACGATCTTTTTCTTGCTATTAGTTAGTTGTTGCAAACATATGGTTGAGCGATTTGATTAATGCAGGTAGAATCAACTAAAGAGAAGCAGACGTTCACTTGAGCTTTTCAAGGATGGAGAAGCTGACAAGGTTGTTGAGTGCAATACCCTTCCTCGCTACGTCGCGCCTTGTGCGCTCGCAGTATTTCTGGTCGGTTTGGTGAGTAGCTTCGCCCTCGACTTCGAGAATGACCAGATTCTTCGAATACGGGAATGCGAACTTGGGCTGCTCTGCCGCCAAAAGCTGCATTTGTGCAAGGCTTGCCTTCTTTACCCGGTCGCGCCGGGCAATCGCGTTTGCAAGGTCGCTCAACGCAGGATCTCCGCTAGTATATTTTGTAAAGTATAGAGAAACATAGTTGAGCCTGTCGCCACTGCGCTCAAAGAGGGGGCCTGAAAAACTGAACATAAATGACAAGCGATCCATGTTGGATTTCTGGATATCTTCCAGTATCGCATTCATGTCCTTGAAGGACGCAAGCAGGTAGTGATTGGCCTTGTTTGGAAAATAGGGAATGCTCTCTTCTGAAAAGGTCGCGGTAGCAAAATAGATGTCAACTACATTATCGCTTTTCTTCCAGCTTGCGAGCAGAGAGCCGGACTGTTTATCGTGAGGAGTGCACACATAGCCATGCACGTCTCCTCCGCTTGTCCCCGCCAATTCCAGACAAGATTGTAATTGTGCGAGTATTTATCCTCTTATGTACACAACCATTCCAAGTTACATTGACGGTCCCATCCATCCGAGCCTTCTGAAGTAAAATACCATAAGAAGGGCAGAAAATGAAGAAACGATTATGACGAATATCAGGGTAGTGTATGGGCCAAGCTGTGTCCAGGGACCGGTCTCGACACCGCCAGGAAGGTTGATATTCATACCATAAAATGCCCCAACAACGGTGGCTGGGATTGATAGAGTGAAGATGATGGTGAGGACTGCAAGAATCTTGTTAGTCTTTTCTTGGCTGAGCATGTAGTCGGTATCTTTGTAGATTTCGACAGTCTCTTTTGCCTCCTCAAGCGTCTCGTACACCTTCTCGATGTGGTCCTGAACGTCGTTAAAGTAGATTGTGAGATCCTCTTTTGAAAAACGCTGAACTTCTTTGGACAGTTCGACTACGGTCCTTCGAAGCGGGGTTACTATTCTCCTGAGCGTGGTAATTTCCCTGCGCAAGAGGGAGATTTGACGCGGGATTGATATTCGCTCGTCGAAAACGCTGTCTTCGACATCGTCGATATTTCCCACAACTTTCATGAGTATGTGCAGCAGGTCGTCCACCAGAGTATCTATTATCTTGTGGAGCAAAAAGCCGGCGGATTTTCCCATGGTCAGTTGGCGTTGTCGTTCATCGCTCTTGCACATGTTGAACAATTCGTCAAGCGGCTTCAAGTCACCCTGATGTATAGTCACCAAATAGTCAGTGCCCATAAAGATTGCAAGCTGGCTAAAGAGAAAGCCCTTTTCCTTGTCAGGAGTTGGAAAATGCAGGATGACAAAGATGTGGTCAGCATACCGGTCTATCTTTGGTATCTGGATCTTTGAAAGCGAGTCCTCGAGGTTGAGCCTCTGGAAAGGATATTTCTGCCCAAGTGCAGTCATGTCAGAAAAGGTGGGCTTTTGCATGTTCAGCCACACTACGTCGTTGTTAGATATTGTCTCAAAACGCCTTTCCGGCTCTGACATTTCTCGGGCTTCACCTGCTTTAGTCTGCTTACACAATATGCCGTTATAAAAAAGTGTTCAAGTCAAAATCTAGCTTTGAGCCGCTGATAGTCTATTGCTTTTGAGCTGTCAGCAGTATGCCATTTCGCAGAGTCTACGCTCTTGAGCTTTGACCTATAGTACGGCATCAAACAATATCCTATGGCAGTCGAGATTGCCCCTACAGGATCGGAGATAGTATTTTTCAACGCAGCCCCGATTCCAACATGACGAGGCATTCCGATTCGAAGCGATTCAATGTTCTTCCTTATCTGATTGTGGCCGTTGACCGCTCTCACCACCTGTGACGCCATGTCAGGCAGGCTGTTTGCCGGCCTGAAATACACTACGGCATCGTCATTGTAGACTACATCAAGCCCCATTTCAAGGACTCTGCATTGCAAGTAAAGATCTATTGCGATAATGTCTGACAGTATCTGGATTTTTTTTGCTACGGTTGAGCCTATTGCGAGTGCCCTTCCCATTACGGTGTACTGCGAAAGTCCCGCCTGTCTTACCGATCTCAGCCAGTTTGCGATAAACACAGACGCCCTGCCGGCAATGCCGGTTGCCTGCACTGGCTGCGAGTTTGACGCACATAGTGCAGTTTTTCCAGAAATCCGCGATGCTAGTTGTTCAGTGCATGAAGGGTGTGGAATTGTATCTGCGTCATAGAGCACAATAACATCACCAGAAGCCCTTTGGAAAATTTCATTCCATGCAGCAGCTGCGCCCCTCCTTACTTCATGGTGTAAGAGAGTGATCTTCAGTTCCGAGTGATCGGCAAAGTCGCGCACAAGATTGGGTGTCCTGTCGGAAGAGTCGTCAGAAACAATCACTTCGGAAATCAATGAGCGCTGTTCCTCAAGAGACCTGAGAAGGTTGATAATGTTCTGTTCCTCGTTGTAGGCAGGGATGCCGACAGTTACCCTGTGCATGCACCAGTTTCCGCTCAAGAATACGTTATGAATTTTGTGGTTGATTTTTGCATTGAAAACATATATTCGCATTCACGCATTACCAACACTCATTGCAACGGCTCGAACGTGACCGGAAAGAATGGTACCGGGAGATATTTGCCTCGACGGGACTACGCAAGAGCCACCTGATCTTTCCAGTATTCGTTTCAGAGAGACCTGACAAGATAGATTCTATGCCAGGCATGTCGGTTACCCCAGTCGACAAGATAGAGCGCCACGTCCAGTCAGTCTTGGATGCTGGTATCTCTTCCATTATTGTCTTTGGCATACCAAAAAACAGAAACCACCAAGGGTCCCAGGCGTTTTACGATAATGGCGTCGTGCAGCAGGCTACCAGGGCAATCAAGTCAGGATTCGGAAGCTCGGTAGAAGTTGTGACAGACGTTTGCGTCTGTCAATATAACCTGACAGGACACTGCGGCATCATTGCAGACAGAAGTAGCGTGGTGGACAATGATGCAACACTTGAGGTACTCTCCAAGATCGCAGTAAGCCACGCAAACGCCGGAGCAGATGTCGTCGCTCCGTCGTCAATGATGGACGGACAGGTACATGCGATAAGAAGCGCACTCGCTGCGCGCGGCCTGAAGGCTTCAATACTCTCGTATTCTGCCAAGCATTCCTCTTCGCTCTATACCCCGTTCAGGTCCGCGGCTTTTGTAAAGGCGGCAAAATCGCAGCTTGACAAGTCGCCATACCAAGTTTCGTACTCAAACCCCCGCCAGGTGATTAGGGAAATTGAGACGGACATCAACGAAGGAGCGGACATGGTCATGATAAAGCCTGCGCTCGCATATCTGGACCTTGTGAGGATGATAAAAGACAAATGCCGCGTTCCTGTTGCAGTCCAGAACGTTAGTGGCGAATACGCCATGATAAAGGCTGCAGCGATGAAGGGCATGATAGACGAAGAAGACTGGAAGGTATCGTCGATCGCATCAATAAGGAGGGCAGGTGCGGATAGGATTATCTCTTACTTTGCGCTCGACGTCGCCACCAATTATCTCTGACGCCACGATTATATATCATTCCTACAACAAACGAAAATGTCCCGCGGTAGCTCAGCCTGGTAGAGCTTTCGGCTGTAGATGTCGGCTTCTCAGTAGCTGACCACGTGAAGCAGCCTATCGGGCACACAACGCAGTAACCGAAGAGTCGCAGGCTCAAACAAAACCGGCAGCAAGCCGTTTTTGGGGCAAATCCTGCCCGCGGGACTTTTTGGTTTATTTATTAGCATGTAGGTGCGTAGTTCTTCTATGCCCAAGATCGAAACAATCAATCCCGCCACAGGGAAGGTTATTGCATCCTATGACAACGCAACGCCCGAGGATGTCAGCAGACAGGTCAAGGATGCCAGAGCTGCCTTTCCAAAATGGAAAAATTTGGATCTTGCAGTGCGGGCCGAATACATGCGCAGGCTTGGCAGAGTCATGAGGAAAAACCGTGAAGAATACGCTCGGCTGATCACGGAGGAAATGGGCAAGCCGATAAGGCAGTCGATCGCCGAGATCGAAAAGTGCGCGTGGGTTTGTGACTATTATGCGGAGCATGCAGAGGTCTTTTTGCGCGATGAAATAATTCCAACAGAGTTTCGCAAGAGCTTTGTTTCATTTGAACCACTTGGCGTGGTGGCCTGCATCATGCCCTGGAACTTTCCATTCTGGCAGGTGATGAGGTTTGCAGTGCCTGCCCTTACTGCTGGCAATGTGGCTGTGCTAAAGCACTCAAGCATATGCCTTGGGAGTGCGATCAAGTTAGAAGAAGCCTTTGCAGACGCGGGCTTTCCAGAGAATGTTTTTCAGGCAGTGATCGGCGACTATCGCGCAGGCGAAGCCCTCGTGCAGGCAGGCATCGATGCAGTCTCCGTTACTGGCAGTGTCAACACGGGCAGGCGCGTGGCCGAGCTTGCTTCAAGCGGCCTGAAGAAATTTGTGTTAGAGCTTGGCGGAAGTGACCCTTTCATTGTGCTGGAAGATGCAGAGCTGAATCAGACTGCACACATGGCGACCCAGTCTAGGCTGCTGAACACGGGTCAGAGTTGCATAGCAGCGAAGCGTTTTATCGTTGTAAAAGAAGTGGCTGACAAATTCACAAGATTGTTCGTGGAAAATACGAAGGCAGAAGTCCTGGGAGACCCGCTTGATCCAAAGACAACCGTCGGTCCTCTTGTCAGAGACAATCAGCGGAAGGCACTTTCCAAGCAGGTTGAGGATGCAAGGGCCAAAGGAGGCAAGGTGCTGACAGGCGGCCGGCCAGTGAACCGTGATGGCTTTTTTTACGAGCCAACAATAATCTCAAATGTTAACCACGATATGGAAGTGGTCAGGGAAGAGGTATTTGGACCTGCCGCCCCAATCATTATCGTGAACGATGAGCAGGAGGCGATAAGGGAAGCCAACAACTCAGAATTTGGTCTTGGGGCGAGCATCTGGACTACCGACATTGATCGCGGAATTAGGCTGGCGCGTCAGATAGAAAGCGGAATAGTGTCTGTCAACGAAATGGTCAAGTCAGACCCGCGCCTTCCCTTCGGCGGCATCAAGAAATCAGGCATAGGCAGAGAGTTGTCAGAATTTGGCATCAAGGAATTCGTCAACATAAAATCTGTGATGGTTAAGGACATTACCAGCAAGCTGCTGGTCGAATAACAAGAACTGACAAAATAATAGTTGGTAAAGTCAGGCACCCGGCTTTAGGCGCTTGGCCATTGCAAGCCTTGCATTGATAACATTAATCTGCTCTTCCAAGAGCTTCTTGTAGCCTACCAGCAGCTTTTCCTGCTCATCGTACGGCTCTTTCCGTATCTCAGTCATGGTGTCCTCGAAAACTGTGATCAAGCCTTCCACGTTGCTGCCTAGGTGCTGGATGTCCCTTGCGTCAGTGGAAGCTCCAGCGTTGACTGATTGTGCCTTTAGCTCTTTGGCCTTTTCTTCTGTGACTTCTCTCGTCTTTCTGCCAAGAGAATAGACAAGGTCTTTCAGGGATCTACCTGCCTCTCTTGCCCTAGCAGAAACGGACTCTTCCTCTGGGACTTCAGGCGCCTCAATGGATTCAACCTCGTATTTCTCAACATCGCTGGACGGCGGCGAGGTTGCCGTTGTTATCGTCCTCTCTTCTCTAACTGTAACTCCAGCTGGAGATTCCGAGGTAGTCCTGTCTACAGTCTCTTCATAAGTAGCATCATTACTCTTATCCTCGTTTGCCACAGTTGATCTCGTCTTCTAAGCCTTATAAGAGGTTCAGAAATTGCTGAGACGTTCCCGTGCTAGAAGTATGTAGAATAAAAAACATGAGACCTTGTTAATAATAAAGCCGTGTCTGCAGCGGCATGGAGGCACACGAGAGGTCTGAAGCCGTGCTTGATACATACAAGGCGGTCAGAAGAAGATTCATTGAAGCAGGCGACTCGGTATTTGGTCCTGGCTTTATTACAATGGCCGAGTACTATTTCATGAAAAAGAGGGGGCGCAGTCCCTTTGCAATGCTCTTCTCAGACCCAAGGGTCGTGTATGACGAATGGGTCGGAATGTTCAAGGGAGAAGAGCAGGTGAGGAAGCTACTGGAAAAGGCTGCCGGTCCGGGCTATGCTCCAGTCCTTGAAGACATCAAGCGAAACGACGGCGTGAAGGTGTGGAATGCATTCCATGCTGGCAGGAGGCAGTAGCGCAACTGCACCAGTAAGGGCAGCCTATGGATTGATGACTGCCCTTCCGATTATCTTTCCGGCCTTCAGCTCTTCCAGTGCGTGATTTGCCTGATCCAGTGTGAACTTTCTTGACACGACTGATTGGATCTTGTTCATCCTTGCAAGCTCTACCATCTCTACAAGATCGGCGTACTTGCCGGTGTAGGCGCCAGTTATATTAAACGCCCGTAGCGGGACAAGTGGCAGGTTCAACTCGAGCGAACCTCCGAACAGTCCAACCATGACGAGTCTGCCTCTCTTCCTCAGCATGTTGAGAGAGTTGGGGGCGGTCTTGGCATTGTTTACAAAGTCTATTACTGCCTCTGCTCCCAAGTTGTTTGTAACGTCCTTGATTCCTTTGACAGGGTCGCCTGTCCCAGAGTTAATGACTTCATCTGCCCCTAGCCTTTTGGCCTCCGCTAGCTTTTTGTCATCGATATCCACGATTGCAATCCTGGCATTGCTAATTGCCTTTGCGATCTGGACGGCCATGAGCCCCAGGCCGCCTGCGCCCACTATTACAAGAGTGTCTCCGGGCTGAGATTGTGCCTTCTTGACTGCAGTATATGCAGTGAGACCAGAGCAAGCAAGAGATGCGGTGGAGTCGGGGTCAAGCCCTCGCAACTTTACGAGATATTTGTGACTTGGCACTAGGACGAATTCAGAATAACCGCCGTCTTGGTACACGCCGAGGCTGCGTGGAGCATCACAGATGTTCTCTTCACCTACTCTGCACGCAGGACATGTGCCCTCGCCAATCCATGGATAAACCAGAACCTTGTCGCCCTTGGAAAAGCCGGTGACAGATTCGCCCATCTCTTCAATGGTGCCAGCGACTTCATGGCCTGGGGTAAGTGGAAACTTTACTCCTCGGTCTTCAACCTTCATAAAAACGCCCTGAGGACCGGCGTAACCGCCTTCCCACAGATGCAGATCACTATGACATACGCCCGCGCTCTCAACCTTTACAAGCACTTGGTCGTTCCTTGGTTTCGGAACGTCAATGTCCTTGATCTCAAGCGGCTCCTTTGTCTTGATTATGCGTGCAGCCTTCATACATCGTCAGAGTACTCCGCTCGTTATTAATAGTTACATTGTGAAACGCTTTAATTGAAATTCAGACAAAAAACGAGTGATGTCTCTCAGCCCGGTAGTGGTAGTACTAGCGTTAATTAGTGCGGTAGGTGCAATTGCAATACCATTTGGTGACCCGCAGTTTATCGATAGGGCGATCGCGTTAGAACTATCCTTCATCGCCCTAACTGTTCTCACTTACAAGGGATTCCGAAAGGCACTCTATGTATGTATACCTCTAGCAGTGATTGTGATGATCGGCAACTCACTTGCGCCACCACATGTTCAGATAATGACTACATTCTCAAAGCCATTCAATGCAGTCTTGCTGATACTTGGCGGCTATGTTCTGCAGTCGGCACTCATTGTAACCACAGTTAATGAGTTAAGAAAGCACAGAGAACTGGTGAAAAAAGCCAGCTAAGCCGCAGCTGGCGGCATTATTGCTACTTTGCGAATGCTTTGAGCTTGCCGCGCATTTCTCTGTCCTTCGAAATCGCAGGGTGTGACGGGTCGGCCAGAATCACTTCATACCAGATGTTCATGCCATCCTTGTGAAGATAGTATGAGCCGAGCACTTCGAGGTTCGGGAATTTCTCGTTTACCCTACGCTCTGCAACCTTGCGCATGCTGATGCCTTGTTTGATGTGTACGACGCCGATGTGCTTTGGCCTCCTTCCAGCCACAGGACGCTGCTTGCGCATGCCGCCCCTTCCCACACGGGCTCGGACTACGACAATGCCTTGTTTTGCCTTGTAACCCAGCCTTCTGGCCCTATCGAGCCTGCTTGGCCTCTCTATCCTATGGATGGTTGGCTCCGACCTCCAGACTACCGCCTTTGACTTGAGTGCGTCAGAGTTTTCCTTCCACATCCGAAGCCATGTCTGGGTCATATAGCTGTGCATACTAACCCTCTCCTGTCTGTTACCCTTTTATAATCTATATTACGCCGCGCAGGATCTGGATTATCTTTTCTGCAATAACCGTGGAAGCAAGCTCCTGTGCCTCCTTTGTCTGTGCTCCAATGTGTGGCGTGCAGATAAGATTTGGAAGGCCAAGCAATTCCTTGTTGGTAGGCGGCTCGACTTCAAAGACATCAAGGGCTGCGCCTGCAATCGTGCCATTCTTCAGCGCCTCGTACAGGGCATTCTCATCTATTATCTCCCCCCTTGAAGTATTGACCAGATAGGCTGTCGGCTTCATCTTTGCAAAACGCTCGGCATTAAACATGTGCCTCGTCTCTGGAGTGGCCGGCACGTGGCAAGTAACAAAGTCTGCACTTTCCAAAAGCGTGTTCAAGTCGGTTACTATCATTCCAGTCTCTGAAATGAAATCGCGGTTTATGGGGTAAGGATCATAGCCGATCAGGTTCATCCGGAGTGCCTTTGCCATCCTGCCTACATTCCTGCCAATGTTGCCCACACCGACTATGCCGAGGTACTTGCCAGAGAGTTGCGTTCCCATGAGCTCCTTCTTGATCCAGTTGCCGCGCTTGCCCTCTGCGTCGGCCCGGGGTATGCTCCTTGCAAGCGAAATCATGAGTCCGATGGCGAGCTCTGCTACAGCGACAGATGCTGCTTCAGGAGCGTTGATGACTTTGATCTTTCGTGCCTCGGCGGCCTTCACATCCACGTTATCCAGACCAACTCCGACGCGAGCGATTATCTTGGCGTTTGCCGCCGCATCAATGACCTCCTTTGTAACCTTGGTTCTGCTCCTTACAACTATGACTTCATAATCCTTAACTGAAGAGACTAGCTCCGCGGGTTTGATCTCGGGTTTGTAGTCGACGTTAAGCCCTGCCCGCTTCATGCTGTCAATGCCTGTCTGGTCAATAGAGTCGCAGACGAGCACCTTGCCGCTGACTTGCATATGGCTTGAAAAATCCAGTAGTAATATAATATTATCCATGTATTGGCAAGAGATGCAAAATAAACGAGTATCAAAGTGCACGGCGACTAGGGGCAAGGTAACTGAGCAAAGTATGTGAGAGAGGATCAGAATTCTTGCTTAGCTTATGATTGTCATTCAAGCCATCCAGGAATGCGTTCTCCGCGTGTAGCAGTATGTCCCTTACTCCCCAAACTTGACGCTGACCGAGATGATCTCCGGCAAGACCAAGGGCATCTGTCCCCGGCTCATAGTAAGACACGGAGGATATGGTTTTCATCTTCTGTCATCAAATGTTAGAAATGGCAGCGTACCACTTGATGGTCATGGTCGGGGAGAGAGGTTCTCATGGAGTAATAATCGGATGTCAAAGATTCGCCATTGGGCTGATGGCGACGTGCACAGTGTTAACTATCAGAGAGTTTCGGAGTCAGCAAAGCCGAGACCAAGGTCAGTTGGATTGATGCGGATTCAATCGTGACGGCGCTTGACCGCCACAAACGGCTAGGGCAACAACACAGAGAAGAATGATTTTATAATTACGCGAGGCCAGATGGCCTAGTGTCCGAGCAACCTCCACGCTATATCCTCAAGTTGCAAAGGGATGAGCTTGAAAAACAGCTGTTTGCCAAGCACACTTTTTACGTCAACATCAGTCGCGGATGGTCGCGCGGTATGGCAGTGTTGTTTGTCAAAAAAGAAATGTTTCTCGGTTCGGGCGTGGTTGATAGGTTTGTAGAATTGGATGAAATGAATGAAGGAGAAGAGAACAAGCTGTGTATTGAAAACAACTGGTACGGCAAGATAGTGTTTTCAAGGCTGACGCGCTATGTACCACCAGTGCCAGTACGTGATACCCCAGCTGCGAATCAAAACCCACTTGCACTGCACGGAGCAAGACTGTCCAGCGATGATGCAGCAAAGATAGAAGAATTGGCCGCCGGCAAGATAATAGTATGACATATTGTATCGCTACAGGCTGACGATTAATTTATTACGGCCCCCTCACTAGTGCCATCCGGCAATGGCATTCAGAATTGACAAAGATTCGCTTGGCAAGATCAAGGTTCCATCTACAGCGTACTATGGACCGTTTACTGCGCGTGCAATCAACCAGTATAAGGTGACTGGGCAAAGAGCTCACATCAATCTCGTGAGGGCGTATGTCATGATCAAGCGCTCTGCCGCGCTTGCAAACAAAGAGCTCAAGGCACTTGACGCAGAAAAGGCCAGGGCGATAGTCAAAGCATGCGACGAAATTCTTGCGGGCAAGCTTCTGGACCAATTTGTGGTTGAAGCGATCAATTCTGGCGCCGGCACCGCGTTTAACATGAACAGCAATGAAGTCATTGCAAATAGAGCTTTGGAGATATTGGGCGAGAAGAGGGGAAAATACGAGATACTGAGCCCAAACGACCATGTAAATATGTCACAGTCAAGCAACGACACATTCCCAACTGCAATGCACGTTGCTATCCTGCTGAATATGAAGGAGACAGTGGCGTCGCTTGACAAGCTGATAGCATCGCTGCAAAGGAAGGCAAGACAATTCTCAGATGTCGTCAAGATTGGCAGAACTCACCTCATGGATGCTATACCAGTTACGCTTGGGGCAGAATTCGAGCAATATGTTTACTCGCTCAAGCAGGCCAGGGCAATGCTTGTTCAATCAATGGCAGGTCTAAGTTATGTTGGTCTTGGAGGCACAGCCGTGGGTACAGGCGCCAATACGCCAAAGGGTTACAGGCAACTGGCGATAAAGAATCTGTCAAAAATATCAGGGCTTAGGCTAAAGCCATCACCGAATATGTTTTACTCCCTCCAGAGCAAGTACGACGTAGCTGCTTGCTCATCGGCTCTCCGAAACCTCGCCATCGAGCTTTCAAAAATGGCAAATGACATTCGACTTATGGCGTCTGGTCCAACAGCAGGGCTTGCAGAGATTCTGATACCTGCGGTGCACGCAGGCTCGTCAATAATGCCCGGCAAAGTTAACCCGTCGCTCGCCGAGTGCCTCAACATGGTCTGCTTTAACGTGATTGGAAACGATGTTTCGGTGGCGATGGCCGCGCAGGCAGGACAGTTCGAGCTGAATGTGATGTTGCCCGGCATGCTCAAATGCGTGCTAGATTCGACAGACATGCTAAAGAATTTCCTGCCAATATTCGCTGCTAACATGATAGACGGGATAGAGGCTAACAAGGACAAGCTGGCATCATACATCGAAAAGAGCCCTGTCCTTGTTACGCTGCTCAATCCATACATAGGGTATCTCAAAGCCGCTGAGATCTACAAAGAGTCGCTCAAGACCAACAAGAGCATCCGCGAGCTGGTGCTAGAGAAAAAGCTGATGACAAAGGAGCAGCTCGACAAAGCTCTCTCTAAGGACAATATTCTGGGCGCCGGCTAGCTGTGCAGGCTGCTTGAAAAGCAAGTTGCAAATTCGCATTCCTACAGCGCTATGGTATTGCCCACCCAGATCGTTCCAGATTCCTCTCAAAGGGGGGGGATCGGTCAGCAGCTGCGAGCCTCTTATCATCACCGTAGAGGCCTATTTGTAGTCTGCCGTGGCACAAGCTGTGATGGGCGAATCGGCGGCGCGTTGGACCGATCTAGCTTGACCACGCATACAATTTCATCACTAGAGTGGAGAATAATATGGTCAATCCGGGACTGTCAGGGTAAGCATGTTTTGGGATGGATATGTCAGCAGGACGTTGACGATGCTCACATCCGACCGGAACATTGGGAGTGATAGCGCAATGATGGCGTGGCAATGGGCATATGACCCACTCGCGAAAAGCAGAATGGGAACAATTACTACTACAAGAGACTCTGGAGTGTTAATAATAAGCGAGCAACCTGCGCAGCCTGATAATCACCAATAATCTGCCATTCAAGCTGGTTGTGCAGCAGAGAACGTCTGCTCCATTTCGCTCACGATGTTCTTCAGGCCCTCAGGAACTGGCTCCGCCGCAGCAAAGTCATCGACCCAAGAAACCGAATGCGTCCTTCCGTCCATTGTAATGTTGAGCGTGTAGGAGAAATAGTCTGCCGGACCTTGCCTTGCAGTATAAGCGCTGTCAAACGTAAAGAAACCGCTGCCTGCTATTGTCTGCCTCAGTTCCTGCACCTGAGATTCAGACAGCAGCCTCTCTTCAGTAGTGTTCATGGTGCTTTGATAGAACGAAATTGTCGTGCCATTTCCCGAATCAAAAGCAAGCCTTTCAGTGATTCCTGCGATGCCGCCAGACTTGACATACTCGAATCTTAGTTGATGCGAACTCTGCATGGCCAGTATCGCCATCGGCACGGCTATTGCAATAGCCACCCCAACGGCAGCAAGCCCCGCGATGAGCAATGTCCTCTGACGCATGGTGCATATTTCTTGCGGGGGGCTCCTCATAAATAGATATAACCAATGCGTAACCTTCCGCGGGACTAGCCATTACCTTCCGCAAAACCTCCTAAATATGATGCTGGCGGATGTTACGGCAGACACCATGGAATTTCTGGTCGTAGGCCTACTGGTGCTCGCAGTAACCATATTCTTGATGGGCATTATTATCTTCATTATGGCCCGAAGCCAAAAGCTGAAGCAGCTGGCTGAATCAAAGTGGCCACAGCGCCTGACCAAGCAGGACTTGGAAGAAGCGGGATAGAGTTTCCAGCTAGACCATAGATCCACGAGGCTTTTAGCAATGTATGCGATCTACAGTTTTAAGTCGAAGACCAGACCCACTTTCGTATCCCTATACGGACGAACATACACATAGTCGCTCCTGCTACACGTGCTGGAGTCACGCTCTGGCAGGGCGATTAATTTCTCCTCGTACCATCCTAGCCCACTCTCAATAAAAGGGTGAAAAACCGCGGAACGGATGGTGCAAGGATATATATTTATTTGACATATATTGACTAACAGCAAATGGCAGGAGAAATCGCGAACTTCGACAGCTACGCGCTCGTCGCGGTTGGGCTGTTTATCGCTGGCCTGTTTGCAGTAATGGTTTATGAAAGATCAGCTCAGAAGCAAAAACGAGAGCAGCAGCATCAATCCAGAACAGCTGCAGACACTGAAAAGTGACCACGCCGAAGAGCAGCTTGTAATTGAAAAATTCCGTAAGGAAGGCTTTACATCCCTAACCACCATTCAGTACAAGGCTCTTCCGGTCATTGCCAGAAGGGTAAACTGTCTGCTTGTAGCCCCTACTGGTTCAGGCAAGACCGAAGCGGCTGTCTTGCCAGTTTTCACGATGCTTGCACACCACAAGAGCCCGGGCAATATAAGGGCAATATACATCACGCCTCTTCGAGCCCTCAACAACGATGTGCTGAGAAGGGTAGTGCGCTATGCACATTCTGAAGGCCTGCGAGTGGAGATCCGCCACGGGGACACTACTGCCGCGGCACGAAAGAAAATAGTTGAAGACCCACCTGATGTCCTGATCACAACACCCGAGTCGCTAGCTGTAGTGCTCACAAACGAAAAGATGCTCGCGGCCCTGAAAGGCTTGCAGTGGGTCATCGTTGACGAAGTGCACGAGCTTGTGGCAAACGAACGGGGCGCGCATCTGTCTCTGAGCCTTGAGCGCCTGCAAGCTGCATCAACACAAAATGTAGCAAGGATCGGGCTCTCAGCCACTGTAGGTAACTTGAAGCAGGCAGCACAGTTTGTTTCAGGTACAGACAGGAAAAGCGCAGTGTTGGTAGACACAGCGAGCAGGGGGTATGACATTGACGTCCATTTCGTCAAGGGATCACTCAACAATGTTGCACATTTCATTCTTGAATATGTAAAGAAGGAAAAGGTCGAAGGCTCGATCCTGTTGTTTACAAACACCCGCGACGAGGCAGAGTATCTTGGCACAATACTGAAAAACCAGGACGAGATCAAGGTAGACGTTCACCACGGTTCACTCTCTAAAGAAATGCGAGAAGAAACAGAGCATACATTGCGCTCTGGTGAGGCTGGCATCGTGGTTTGTACTAGCTCGCTTGAACTCGGTCTTGACATTGGCTCTGTCGATCTCGTTATTCATTATGGATCGCCCAGGCAGGTGTCAAAGCTCATGCAGAGAATTGGCAGGAGCAGGCACAGCCAGAGGACTTTTGCCAAAGGTCTTGTGGTTGTCAACAACCCTGATGACGAAATCGAGGCGCTTGCCATCATTCGAAGAATGAAAAAGAGATCCATAGAGGAACAAAAAATGCACGAGGGGGCACTGGACGCAATGGCCCACCACCTTGTCGGACTTGCAATGCAGACCCGTGATCCTATCAGAGTAGATTATGCACACGATCTAGTGACGCGTGCATACCCTTTCCGCAACATAAGCCTGTTTGATGTCGAGAGCTGTCTTGAAATTCTAGCAGGCCACAACATCATAAAATACGATCGAGAAAACCGCACATACGCCCGAAAGATTAAGGCGTACAAGTATTATTTTGAAAACCTCTCCATGATTCCGCACGTATTGAAATTCGAAGTCATTGACTCGATTAGCAAGCGAAGGATAGGTACGCTTGACCAGCAGTTTGTCGGCGATTATGGTGAAAAGGGGAACGTCTTTGTGCTCAAGGGATCACAGTGGCGCGTGCTCTCTGTAGACGAAGGGAGGCTGGTAATGAATGTCGAGCCCTTGCGCGGGGCGGCCATCAATATTCCGTACTGGGTTGGAGAAATGATTCCCGTTGACTACAAGACAGCTGAAGAAGTTGGAGAGATACGCGCTCAGGCGGCAAGTGGGCAAATAAGGTTGTCTACGCCGGTAATTGAAGAAACAAAGAAGGCGCTCAATGTAATCCCGGATTCAAAGAACGTTGTTGTTGAAAGCAATATCGCTCGCAACGTGCTCGTAATTCATTCTGTATTTGGATCAAAGGTGAACAATACAATCGCATCGCTATTGTCAACTATCTTGTCCTCTCAGCTTGGCTATGTCGTCGAATCGAGATCGGACGCCTACCGGATAATGCTTACCTCAAGCGCCAGGATTGTACAGGGCAGGCTGGAAGCCGCATTGAATGACGTTTACGATCTTGAGCCCGTGATAATTGCAGCCCTGACCGGTACACACAACATCAACTGGAAGGTCTGGACGGTTGCCAAGCGCTTTGGCATGATAAGCAAGGAAGCAGTGTATGACAAGAAGGTTGCACGCATGATTTACGATAGGTATGCCAAGACACCGGTTAGCTCGGAATCGATAAGGGAGCTGGTTCATGACAAGTACGATATACATCAGACGCAACAGGTGCTTGATGACATCAAGGAGAAAAAAATCAGGATTCACTGGATTGAAGTGCGCGAATTTTCCGACCTTGCAAAGACGATAATAGAGCATTCCGGCAAAATGGCCGGCGCAATGCCGCTCAGTCTTGAAAGAGGTGTTATTGAACTCGTAAAGGAGCGGTTGGAGAAGACAAAGCACCGGCTGGTATGCATCAGGTGTGGCAAGTGGGAGCGGGTGATGGAAACAAAGGATGTGCCGGAGGAGATCTCATGTCCATATTGCAGGTCCCGCCTCATCACAGCGACTTTCTGGTCTGACGACGATATGTCCAGAATAATTCGTACCAGGCTTGCAGGGGGCAAGCTCACGCCAGAGCAGAACCACAAGTTTGAGCGAGCGTGGAAGGTTGCGTCTCTTGTCAACAACTTTGGCAAGAAGGCGATCGTCGTCCTGTCGGGTCATGGTGTCGGTGCTGATACTGCCGCAAGAATCCTGCGCAATTATGTTGATGAAGAACAGGCGTACAAGAGCATTTACGAAGCGGAAAGGCAGTATGTTATCACCAGGGGCTTTTGGGCAGACTAGCCCAGACACACAGAGTCGTTCTGGTTAAAAGGAACAATATTGCCAGGGCATTGCATAAACCACGGCTACACAAAGGGGCTATTGATCTTTGATTTTTGCCATACGTACCATACAACTTCCTGCAGTGTGCGCTCCACGTCGCCATTGTATTTTGATTGCCACAGCTTTGCAACGTATTCACCTGCCGTCGTCCTGTTTTCAAGCCTCTTTTCAAGGATGTTAAGAAAGTCAGGCTTTGTGCCAAGATCTGCAAGCCCCTTCCTAGCGTAATCGAGCTGGTTCCTTACCGTCTCAACGATGTTAAAGTGTGTCTTGGCGTTATAGCCCGATCTCACCACGGCTTGCCGCTCCTCCCTTACAGATGCCAGCGGCCGCAGTGCCCTCTCATCATGGATTGCCCGGTGAAGGTAGCCCGCAAAGAACTCGATGAGTGCCATCATTGTCCGGGGCGTGGGCTGGACTGACATGACCCTTGTCTCCACTCGGTAAAACCCAGTGTTCAAACGGATGCGAGCATCGTCGTGTCTCTCCTTTACAAGCCCAAAATAGTCCTTGGCAATAACGGGCTCTCTCGATGCGATATAGTCAATATAGTCCTCGACGCCTTCAAGGTATCTCGTTATGCCGGGAAAGCCCGAGTTTTGCTGCTCTGTTTGATCGTAGAGATAAATCCGAGGTTCGTGCATCGAGTACACCCTACCTGCAAAAAGCCTACTGTTGGCTCCAAGAAGTATGGCAGCGGGAATTAGGTTCAAAATGTGATTGAACATCTGAGCCGTAAACTTGGGGTTCTTGCCTTGAAGATGCAGATGGAATCCCTGTATCGCTGCAGCGGCGTGGAGTGCCTTGATCTTTTGACCATCGATTTCAACATCATGCATCTTTTTCTGCCACCTTGCCAGCTGCAGGTAGCGTGGTTTTTTCGTTATCAAGCCATCCTCAAGGACATATGGGGAGGGGTTTGCCCCAAGGAACACAGGAATAACATCGCGTTGGTATACCTTGTTCACGACCATGTCAAGGTGTTCTATAAACTCCTCAAACTGCGAATTGAGGCGAATTAGCCTGTCAAAGGAAACAGGCTCGGTCTTGTATTCCATCTGGCATTTTCCGTATTCATAATCTACATCATGGTACTTTCGGAGCCGCTCGATCGCTGGTTTGGCATTGACGGGCATGCCATTAGCATCGATTAGACAGATCTCAATTTCAACTCCGACTTTGAAGTTTTCGTCAGTTCTAGAAGATTGATTGCGAACCATTGCTTTCAGTTCGCTTGCCTGCCGCTCGATACTCGTCTCCACTGAGCCTACTCCTACCAATATTACGAGAAGAGCAGCCTGCGGCTAATTTAGGTTAACTTTGTCACGGACGAATAAGGTCTGAGCGTCAGCTCAGCTTTACCATCGCGGCCATTTGCAGCAGTAACTCCAGAGAATTTGATCCTGTCGCCAACGTTCAGTTTGGCGACTGCGGCGCTTTGGTTGCGCCAGCCAACCAGCCGGATTTCGCCAGTGTCATCGCCCAGCAATGTTGACGCGACGGACACTGTTTCTCCTGTCTTTGTGTTGACGTCTGTAGTCTCTGGAGCCTGCAACACGATAGCTTCAACAATACAAGTATCTTGCGACGCCTGAATGTCCTTGATCTTTTTCTCAAACTTCTCCAGCTTTGGAAAAGACTTGTCATCATCAGTAATCCTGATGTATGAATCATCCTTTGACAGCACGACTGAGTTACCGAAAATTCGGGAGGGAACACATTCGATCATTGTACCTGGACCTAGCGAATCAGAGCTAGTGAGAGTGTTATCGACTGTCAAAATAAGAGATCTGCCGGCCCTGTCTACCGCAAGACATAGAAAGCTGCCCCTGCCGGTTTCCTCGCCTACAGAAACGATTCTGAGTGGCATGACCTCGACATCCTCCTGCGTTTCAGAGAACTGCAGTATTGTGCCTTCGTCTCCGTGTATTTCAAAGTCTCCGTTGCCGTACTGCGGGTTACCCTGCTTCACACGAACACCTATCATGCGCACCTTGGCACCTGGCTTGAAGACCTTCGGCAGCCTTGTTTCGTCAACATTCCAGATCACGGCTCGGAGGGTGCGGCTGCCAGAGTCGTTTGATACCTGCAGCTGGAGCGACTTGCTTATCTCTCCTCGGAGGTTAACAAACTCGCTGATCCGGGGATTGCTTGCAATGACGCCATTAATAACAGCGCTATCCTGCGGCCCGTCGATAGCGTCGACCGTAGTTTCGAGCGACTCGATATTTGGTATGGCGGTGTCGTCCGGCACAGTCTCGATTGCGCTATAACTGCCCAAGTTGATCACCGGCTTGCCATCGAGTCCCGCCCTCACATAGCCCTTGACTATCTTGATGACGTCGCCCGCCCGCAGCCCCATCTCGTCGGGCACCGCAACTTGCTTGTCCCACAATTTCACTTTCACCCTTGCATCCTTGTCGTAGACTACAAGTGTCCGGGTTACTGCCTGTTCGTTGCTCTCCCTCTTTGTAAACGTGTGCACAGGGTAGACATTCATTATTCTACCTACGACCGTAACTTCTTTTGCTCCTATGTAAATGTCCTTGAGGCCTGATTGACTCTTTGGCACGTTTTCAAATGATATCCCGAGGTCGGCAGCTACCAGAAACAGAGCACCCTGATCCGTAAGGTAGCCTGCACCCACCTTTCGCTTTTTTTCGTCTATCATGTCCCTCACCTGTTCCGGGGTGAGCTCGGGCCTTTGGCTGAGCATTATTTCCAGCATCCCCTTGAAATCATGGGACGGTGACGATGACAAGCTTTTTCTTCAAGCCTCCGCTTATGAAAAGACCATTACCAGTTACTTGCTAATATATCTTTGATAGCGACGCAACAGCACGATCACACTTATCTGAAATATCATGGATAAGGGTTCATGCAGGAATTCGACCTCATAGTCATCGGGAGCGGCTCAGGTCTGGACGTGGCAAACTACGCAGCCCAATCTGGCCTGCGCGTCGCGATTGTCGAAAAGGACAGAATGGGCGGGACATGCCTCAACCGCGGCTGTATACCGTCAAAGCTGCTGATACATAGTGCAGACGTTGCAGAGACAATCAAGAACGCGGCCCAGTTTGGCATCAATGTCAACAATGGGATTTCTGTAGATTTTGAAGGAATAGTCAACAGGACCAACGGTATCATAGATTCAGATTCTGACAGCATAATGGAGGCATTTTCTGAAATCGACAATCCAAGGCTGTTTGCGGCAAAATGCAGCTTTGTAGGCGAGAAGACTCTTTCTGTGGGAGGCGAAACTATCAGAGCAGACAGGATCCTGATAGCGTCAGGGACGCGCCCTGAAATACCCACGATAAAAGGCCTTGAAGGAACAGGATTCTTGACAAGCGACCAAGCGCTCAGGCTCAAAAAGCAGCCGCAAGTGCTGACCATAATCGGTGGGGGATACATTGCAGCAGAACTGGCACACTTCTTTGGCTCGCTTGGTACAAAGATAAACATTGTACAGCGTCGTGACGTTCTCTTGCCAAGCGAAGATGAGGAAATTGCAGACAAGTTCACCGAAATTTTCTCGAAAAAATACAATGTCTATCTGGGATACGATACCGAATCGGTAAGCAGGAACGGCGATACTTTTACCGTTGTCTCCAAGAATCACACCGGCAAGCAGATCGAGCTAGAGTCGGACCAGCTTTTGGTCGCAACCGGCAGAATTCCAAACTCTGACACTCTTGATCTAGAAAAGACGGGAGTGGCAACGGATAGCAGAGGCTTTATCGTGGTGGACGAATACCTTGAAACAAACGTCAAAGGGGTCTTTGCACTGGGCGATGCAGTAGGCCGCTACCTTTTCAAGCACGCCGCCAACCACGAGGCACAGTATGCATATTATAACCTGACGCACGGCGGGAGCAAAATCCCTGTGGACTATACAGCCATGCCCCATGCCATTTTCACCTCACCCCAGATTGCCGGTGCAGGCTACACCGAGCAGCAGCTAAAGGCAGAAAAAATCCACTACACAAAGGCAATCTACCCGTACATCAAGACGGCGATGGGCGAGGCGATAGAAGACAGGGACGGGTTTGTCAAGCTTCTTGCATCAAGGGAGGGTAAGATCCTTGGGTGCCACATTATTGGCAGCCATGCATCAATTCTTATCCACGAAGTGTTGGTGGCGATGAAGATTGGAGCCGACATACGCAGCCTTGCTAGGACGATCCACATTCACCCCGCGCTTTCCGAAGTGGTTGCTCGTGCCGCAGCTGAGTTTTGATAATGCAAAAATAGAGTAACAGACTCTGACCTTCCGTATGAACGGACCTTGCATCCACGTCTTAAACTTGCGAAAGAGCTACGGGCAGGTGCACGCAGTAGATGGCATTTCATTTGACGTGGAATATGGCAAGGTGTTTGGTTTCCTTGGGCCAAACGGTGCCGGCAAGACAACTACCATGAGGGTGCTTACAACTCTCATCCACCCTACTTCAGGCACGGTGCAGATATTCGGCAAAGATATCGTGAAGCACCATCGCGAGATAAGAAGGAAGATAGGCGTGGTCCTCCAGGAGCCGAGCTTCGAAGCTAACCTGACCGTAGAGAAGGCCCTAGAGCTGTATGGCCTCATGTGGGGCGTGCCACCTGAAAAGAGGCGCGACAGAGCTCGAGAGCTTTTAGAGAAATTTGACCTAGATTCCTTCAAGAACATGAAGAACGACGAGCTGTCGATCGGCCAGCGCAGGCGTGTCCAGGTGGCCAGAGAGTTCATGCACGACATGGACTTGCTGTTTCTTGACGAACCGACTGTAGGGCTTGACCCGGCTGCAAGGCGCACTCTTCTGGATTATGTGAAAAAGCACGTGCATGGCGGTTTGACAGTATTTTTCACGACACACATCATGGAGGAAGCAGAATACCTGTGCGATGAGATTGCGATCATAAATCACGGCAAAATAGTTGCGACCGATACGCCGGCAGGCCTGAAACAAAAGTACGGGGGAGTCAAGTCTGTGGAGATAAAGCTAAGGGATTCAACTGCACAGTCGATCATGCCAGCCATCAGGCGAGATATAGCTGACGGTACCCTAGTGGAGACACCAGCAGCAGACACGATAAGGGTAAGCTCCACCGATGCACAAGAAATGCTCGTAAGAATAATCGCATTGTTATCCAAGAATTCAGTTCAGATAGAGAATGTGTCCATCAACCCGCCGACGCTTGAAGAAGTCTTCCTTTCGGTAATCGGCAGGCAACAGCAGGCCTAGACCTTCATCCTCATCATCGACAGGGTGGCAAGCAGGAACGCAGACACCGTAAACGCCGCAATTACGCCCACCTCGATGTTGACAAAGGGGTCGAGCTGGTTAAAGATGCCGGCCCTAGTAACGTCTACGATGTAGGTGAGCGGGTTGATGTAAAATGCAGTACGCAATCCTTCAGGCACGCCTCCTCCAGGATAGAATGCAGTGCTGACGAATGAAAAGAACAGGAATACGCTGTTGACGATGACGTTAAAGCCCTCGTTGCTCCGCAGACGAGTTGATATTATTATCGCGATAGATCCAAAGAATATCGCGCCGGTTATCAGAGCATATAGCACGTAGAGAGAACCAACTAAGGTCGGCACAGCGACTCCAACAAGCGTGGGCGAGCCGGCGACCAGAATGAGGCCGGCGCTTGCAAGCCCCATAAGCATTATGGTAATGATGCTACCTGCCACATACTCCATTCTTGCAAATGGCATCACCAATATCTGCTGGAACATGCCGTTGCGCCTGTCGTTCCACACTATGCTGCCGGCAATCGTGCTGCTGTTCATCATGTTAAAGCCGATCATACCAGCTGTCAGGAATGCGGGATATGCGACGCTCGTAGAGCCTATAGTAATTCCCCCTTCACCAAGCAGGGCAGAATAAGAATATCCGGCGACAAATATGTAGATGATTGGGAAAACCACTTGCCAGATCAGAAAAACCTTGTCAACTGATGCCACTAGGTTTCTGTACAGCAGTATGGCAACCGAGTTCACGTGCAACGCATCTTGGCGGTGGCGCAGTATATTAATCAATAATCTCTAGGGCAGATCCTTATTGGAGCCTGCCGAGCTGAACAGACTTGCCATGCAGAAAATATTTTCATAACATCTTTCCGGCACTAGCCCATACAAAAGGTAACAACAGCCTTGACCACATGCCTGCCTGCTGGATGGAGATTGGAATTGTTGTTCATGTAGCACCTAGAGCATGGGTGGCAATCTATCTGACAGACACGCCCCAGAATTGCGAGCTTGCTAATTTATCCTAGTTACAATATGACTTTGACTAGTCGGTCGCAGTAAACTTATCTGGACTTTGCGACGAGAAATCAGGAGTGCCGGCAGAAATTTCTTCCGGCAACATGAGGGCAATCGACTCTTGGGATGAACTTGACCACAAGTTCGTTTCCGCGAAAAATCGCACTTGGGTATGACGCATGTAGCCAAACCAGGATGGGGAAGACGATCAGCGCGGTACAAGGATTCGGCTGGATACCGAGAGATTCATGACACGGATATCAACATCGTCCACATCGATGGGATCGTCGACAAGGTCTTGTTCACCTAGGAGGAGCAACTGACATTAGAGACAGTGCGGCGATTTGACATGATTTAAATAACTTGCAACGGATAGACTAGGGATATCATATGATGGCTGAAGACATGGGGCAAAAGAAGCTGCGTGGCTCCGGCGGATATGCGATTGCAAGAGTAACCGATGAGGAGCAGAAGAGAGGCAACCTCGGAGGACCGGAGCTGTTTCTGGCAGGCATTGGGAGGTTAGAAGACGACAGATTTGTAAAATATTATTGCAACAACTGCGAAAAAGAGTACGAAGGGGCGCCTGCGATACAATATGATAATCCAAATGAGGAGTTGGGCGAAGGCGTCACTCTTGTTGAAAAGGGGGAATACAAGTGCAAGACATGCAATTCCACCATTGCTCAGTACCGCAAGTTTGACGCGCCAGCTCAGGAGCAACCACAACCAGCGATGGTTTCTGACGAACCAAGGTCAGAACCGACAACAGAAACCACAACTACCACTCCAGACATCGCTGTCGCTCCGACTACTGCCCCACATGGCCACGGCGGATTTGTCAGCCTGCAATCAATTATTGGAATGGCAGCTTATGATAGCGAGGCTTTGCTAATAGGGAAGGTAGAAGAAGTCGGATTGCAGAGAGAAGCAGGGACAGCCAAGATCGTGCTCAGGATTGGCGGCAAGGAAATTCCATGGGATGGTGTTTCAAAGATAGGAGATATAGTCCTTCTAAAATCTGAAGGACCATCGCACACGTCAAGTGGTGGAAGGTGCCACGCATGTGGCTACCAGAATGAAGCCGGCTCTGCATTCTGCGCGGAGTGCGGAAGCAGGCTCTGACGGATTTCTTGTCTATTTCAGTATAATTCTGGCATCTACCACGCGTGCGCCCTTGCCTTCTTCGAGCACAAGGAGCGGATTGATGTCAAACTCCTTTATTTCTGGAAAGTCGACCACAAGCTGTGACAGCCTTTGCAGCGAATCTGCAATTGCCTTCAGGTCGGAGGGCTTTTCACCTCTGACTCCTTTTAGTAACTTGATTGTCTTGATTGATTCCACCATTTTCGTGGCTTCGCGCTCATCGATCGGCGCGACACGGAACACCACGTCCTTGAGCACCTCGACATAGATGCCGCCGAGACCAAACATTATTACCGGTCCAAACGTGGGATCCTGACTTGCACCGAGTATCGTCTCCTTCGCTCCTGTGACCATTTCCTGCACAAGCACGCCCTTTATCTTGGCATCGGCCTTGTACTTTTTGGCGCCATCTATTATGGATCTGAATGCGGCCCGCAGCTCGTCATCGTTCTTGACTCCCACCTTGACTCCGCCAGCATCAGACTTGTGAATAATGTCAGGCGATGCGATCTTCATGACGACAGGATAACCTATCTCCTTTGCAGCCTTGATGCACTCGTCCTCTGTCGCGCCAAGTATGCTCTTTGGAGTCGGAAAGCCATAAGCCCTAAGCACTTCGTAGCCTTCCTCTTCAAGCAGGTTGTTTCTTCCTTGCCTCTTTACATTTTCAAAAATGGAGCTGACCTTGTCCTTATCCTTGGCAAACTGCAGTGTAGGAGCCTTTGTCGCAGATGTATCAACCCATTTCTTGAATTCATACATTGCCTTCAGTGTCCTTATCGCCGGCTCTGCATACAGGTAATAAGGCACTCCACCCTCCGACATTATCGTCCTATTCTCCACACCTTCTGCGAGTCCCATGAGCGACGCCAGTATTGTCTTGTCAGGGAATTTCTTGGACATCTTTACGAGCACTCTGGCCAAGTCATCATAATTCAGCGTAGCCGATGGCGTGCACATTGTCACCACCGAGCCGACATTCCTGTGAGAGAGAACGAGGTTCAGCACATTCTCAAACCTGACGAAATCAGCATCACCCACAATGTCCACAGGGTTCCTTGGAGAACCGTAAGGCGGAATGACCTTGGCAATGTCGTCTCGGATTGACGAGATGTCTGCCATTTCTAATCCGTACCTGGAACAGGCATCAGTAGAAATGATGGCAGGGCCGCCAGCGTTCGAAACGATCACCACTCCTCCGTTGGGCAAAGGCTGCTTTGAAAATGCAGTGGCAAGGTCAAACAGCTCGCCCATCGTGTCGACGCGGATAACTCCGCACTGGGCAAATGCTGCCTCGTAGTTTGCGTCTGAACCTCCTAATGCTCCAGTGTGCGAGGCTGCTGCTTTGGCACCTTCAGCAGTTCTGCCTGATTTGAGCACGATAATAGGCTTTTTCTTCTCTGTTGTTATCCTTCTTGCAATTTCCATGAAGCGTCTTGCATTGCGAATGTCTTCGAGGTACATCACAATCACCCGTGTATCAGCATCTTCAGCCAAAAGCTCTAGCACGTCACTTTCGTCCATGTCGACTTTGTTGCCCATGCTGATGACTTTTGAAAATCCAATGTTCTGCGCCTCGGCGTCCTCTACAGTGGCCGCGCAGATTGCTCCACTTTGCGAGACTAGCGCAATGCCACCATACTTTGGAGTGACCTTTAGAAAAGTAGAATTCATAATGTTGTTCTGCGATAGGCTCATGATCCCGAGGCAATTCGGCCCAATTACCCTAATGCCATATTTCTTAGCGATCTCGCCTACTTCTTTTTCCAGCTTGGCCCCTGCCTCGTCAACCTCCTTAAAGCCAGCAGAGACAATGATTGCCCCCTTGATCCCCTTCTTGCCCACTTCTTCCATGACGGCAGGAGTAAACCTGCTCGGGGCTGCGACCACGGCAAGGTCCACACTTTCCGGGATGTCCAATACACTCTTGTAGGCGGTCCGACCCCCTACCGTCGGGTTCGACGGCGTAACAGGGTAGATCTCGCCCTTGAAGTGCTTTGCAATATTGGTAAAGATGGTCTTGCCTACACCGGGCTTCTCAGAAGCCCCAATGACCGCTATTGACTTTGGAGCAAAGAAGATCGAGTTTGACATGAAGTGAAAAACGCTTCAGGATGGTTATAAATGCTCCATCCGGAGATTGGTTTTTTATCCCGAACAGCCCTAACTAACTACAGAACACATGGCAGCTGGAATTTGGGTCTTGCTTGTAATCCCTGCGATAATCGCATTGGTCTTTAGTGCTTGGGTCCTGTACAGCATCATCGTGGATGTTTCAGAGCGTGAAGACTCGTCTTTCATGATTACAGGTCGCGACAGGATAAGGATCTTTGTCGACCCATCTCAATGATGTCCAGTACTTAGTTTTTGCACTCAGGTAATGGCAGAGTGAATGAAAAAGTAGCGCCCTTTCCATCCCTGTTGTTCTCTGCCCAAATCCTGCCACCGTGCGCCTCCACTATTTTCTTGGATACGAAAAGGCCAAGGCCTGTTCCCTGATTCGACTTTGTGGCAAACTTTGAGAACAGCTTTGGCATAATGTCGGCATCGATTCCCTTTCCAAAGTCCTTTACTTCAATGACCACTTCATCGTCGTGCTTTTGCGCAGTTACGATAATCGTTCCTTCATCTGTAAACTTTATCGCGTTTCGTACAAGGTTTGATATGACTTCGTATATCCTTGTCCTGTCGGCCTCCACAAGAATCGGTTCAGGAATTGCGACTTCAATTTTCACGTGCTCGCTCATCGCGGTCAGTATCTTCACGTCTGCAATCAAGTTCCTTATCTTTTCACGGATGTCAAACTTTTCCTTGTTCAGGCTGAAAGAATTGCTCTCGATTCTAGAGACCTCGAGAATTGACTGGGCCAGATATTCCAGTCTTCTTGCGTTGCGCACAAGCAGAGCCAAATCTTCCTTCTTGATCGTTGATACTTCAGCTCCAGATGAAAATTCTTCCTCCAGCATCTCTGCCAGACCAAGTATTGGCTGGATCGGAGTTCTAAGCTCGTGAGCCGCGATATTGATGAATTCCTTCTGCATCTTTTCGTGCGCCTCCAGTTTTTCATATAGATCTGATTGCTCCCATAGGTTGTCAAACAGAGTAAGGTACGACCTGACAGTAGATCTGGTTGTAGAATGGATTGCAGATCGCACAGCTTCGACAAACGTTTCCTTCGAGTCATCGCTCAGCTCTACTATCAGATACTCTCGCTGATCTATTACGAGGATCTTGGTCCTAGCTTCATGAGGATCGCCCGATGTTGCAGCGTGTCTAATCCGCCTTACCTCGATGTTAGGGCTGCTGTTCGTCAGCATTGCCTTCATCTTTAAGGTAATCGTTTCGTTGGCCACTGTCAGAAAGCGAATCTTGACTCCACGCTTAGCCGCGTCGAGGAGAGACTGAACGATCCCCATCTTTTCCTCCCTCAAGAAGGCGCTTGTGGTCGGGAGAAAGAGCTGGATCTCACTCCTGGCCGATTGGACAAGGGAGGAGTATAGACGCTGGATAGCATTTCGGTCTCGAATGACTTCAATGCCAGTCCCCTCATCTCGGCTATCCCCTAACATTCTCACCTACTGACAAGAATGCGCGGCTCTACACCCATATAATACCCATAGATAGAGAATTCTAGAAATATTTTCACAGGTAGGCATGCTGCTCTGGATGAAGAAAGGCAACCTTTATTTTCACATTGAAAACCCTCTACAGACATATTGAGTGCAATAAACTCTATCGTGGATGCCGAAATGCCCGGACTGGTCTCCGACCTCCAGACGCTCATAAGGCAGCCAAGTGTGTCTGCTAAAAAGCAAGGTCTAGTAGAGTGTGCAAACCTCGTTGCCGAGATAATGCGCAAATCCGGTATTGCTTCAGAGGTATTGTATCTTGATGACAAGAGCATCCCGCCGATCGTCTACGGCGAAGTGTTGTCGCGTTCAAACCCAGACAAGACTCTGCTTTTCTATAACCACTATGACGTCCAGCCTGAGGAACCCGTGGAGCTTTGGAATGACAATCCGTTCAGTGGTAAGGTAGAGGGAAATTATGTTTTTGGCAGAGGCTCTGCTGATGACAAGGGGGAACTCATCACCCGTATCAAGGCAGTAGAATACTTCCTCAAGAAGACAGGAGATGTTCCGTGCAATATCAAGTTCATGGTGGAAGGAGAAGAGGAAATAGGCAGTGTGCATGTAGAGCAATACCTGACAAAATACCGCGATAGGCTTGCATGCGACGGCGTTATCTGGGAGTTTGGTTATGTCGATGCAAAGGACAGACCCATAATCAGTCTCGGCATGAAGGGGTTGTTGTATGTTGAGCTGATAGCAAGGGGGCCTACAAGGGACGCTCATTCTAGCCTGGCGGTACTAATAGAGAATCCTGCATGGAGGCTGGTGTCCGCGCTTGCTACAATGCGTGACCATAATGGCAGGATATTGATAAAGGACTGGTACAAAGAGGTCAGACCGTTTACTCGAGAAGAAATTGGAGTAATCTCAAAGGAGCCCTTTGATGAAAAAGAGTTCAAGCAGGAATATGGCACAGAAAGGTTCGTCAAGAATGCAAAAGGAAGAGACGTGAAAAAGGCTCTTGTTGGGATGCCCACCTGCAACATCGCCGGCTTTAACTCCGGCTATATTGGCGAAGGTGCCAAGACGGTCCTTCCCGCTCAAGCAACAGCCAAGATCGACTTTAGGCTCGTTCCAGACATGGTGCCGGAAAAGCAGCTGGAGCGGCTCAAGAGGCACCTAAAGCTGCACGGCTTTGGGGACATCGAGGTAAAGCTCATCCACGGAGAAGCGGCTGCCAGAACACCAATAAGAGACCCGTTTGTGAGGCTGGTGCAACTGGCTGCAAAGGAAACCTTTGGCTCTGCAATCACTAGCGTTTCGTCTGCCGGAACGGGACCGATGTACTCGTTTATCAAGGTACTCAAGGCTCCCTGCATTTCAATCGGCAGCACGTACATATTCGCCCGCATCCACTCTCCAAACGAGTTTGCAAGAATCGATCTCTTGAACAAGACCACGAAGTGCATCGGCAGGATAATGGAGAGATTTGCAGGCTAGAGGCAATTCTTCCGCGGGATGAGAGCTAGGAATAGAGTTCTAGCTAGTTTTATTATGTTGTCGAACTATCCTTCCAACAGATGTCAGGCTTTTCCAGGAACAAGACAATAATGATAGTCGACGACGAGCTTGACATTTTGCATGTCGTTCGGCGGTATCTCGAAAAGTGGGGGTTCAGAGTAGAAGACTTTAGTAACCCTGCGATTGCGTTTCAGCGCTTCAGGCAGGACCCAGACGCATACGCGCTCTGCCTGATCGATTTCAGGATGCCAGAGATGAGTGGCATCATGCTTGCAGCATTGATGCGAAAGACAAAGCCAGACATCAAGATCATCATGATGACTGCATTTGAAATAGTTGCAGAAGATCTGCAGCCTAAACTGCCAACTATCAAGAGTGACGAGATCATTCAGAAGCCTTTCAAGCTAGTCCAGATTTGCACGGCCGTAAAGAGGCAATTGAAAATCTGACTTGCTGTTTGGAGCGGAGCATAACTACACATACCCTTTTTATCCGTGTTCATTATTTTGTTGTCAGTTGCATATTGAGCAGCAACTATTACTTTACACTATCTGCTGCGCCAAGATCTTTTCATGCTTTTGTCATTGCCAAGGACCACACTTTCCATCATTCACATGTATTTGCGTAAACTGATACCACAAAGTCTTATTAGTTTCCAATCGTCGAGAAACTTCTCAAATCTTCAAAAGCAATAGTGTACTTCCATTTACATGGCTCGTCCGATGGGTATTTTAGACTGGTTGATCGTCGCGGCGCTGATAATAATAGCAGCTCTTGTAATCTATTTTCTATGGCCCCTGATCGTGGTGGTAGCGATAATTGCTGCGGCTTATTTCATCTACAAATGGTATAGGAGAAGAAGTTAGTTATCCAGCTAGACGAGATCTAGCCAGATGCTAATGACGTTCTGCGGCAATTTCATTCATCCTAGCTAGATGAAGGCATACTTGTTGGGAAAAGGCGAAAGGGAGGAGATATGCGAGCCTCCAACTCGCATGGCTGTTTCCATATCATGGTTGAAGATTTGTGGTCCGAGAACTGTGTAACAGACATGCGGCATCGACGATAGCGCTCTTGGAATAGAAAATAGTAAAACCGCCTTTGGCGACTCGTCAGAGACTAGAGTAAGTGACACAGGAGTTGCCAGCTAGAACTTGTACCAATATTATGGATGCGACAAATGCGGCAAGTCGAAAGAGAATGATAGGTCGATTGCGTGCGCTCGCGCGTGATCAAGAATGATGGTTTCTATTGAATAGGATATCTGCCGCCCCACGACTATGACTATCTTTGTTCCCTATTTTGGACACTTTATTTCCAAAGCGATATTAGGATCGTTAGAACGGCGCGGGAAACAGATGTGATGCAAGAAATCCTCAGAGGGCGGTTAATCAGCTGTCAGGCGGCATCCCTTGCGATAAATGGACAACAAGCAAAATCTGTCAGAATTGAACGCTAGATATCTGCCAACATATCACGCTACTTGAAAAGGCATAGATATTACGGAAGAAAGAAGAAAATTCTTGAAGTGTGATTTTGGAATTTCGTTGCGTAATGCATTTTCAGTGGAAGATTATTCCCGGGCAATTAAATATCATGAATCTGAAACTTAAATATGAATTCTGGAGACATCAGTAGCAACCAAGGAACATTTGCGACATCGCATAGTGCCAAAATATTGATTGTCGATGATGAACCTGATATCGCTATCTTCTTGTCAATTGGATTATCTAAAGAAGGATTTGTAGTAGACACGTTTCACCACCCAGATGATGCTCTGTCGCAATTCAAGCCCAGTTATTATCAGCTATCACTATTGGATATCAGGATGCCCGTCATGAATGGATTCCAACTCTATCGAAAGCTCAGAGAAAAAGATCCAACCCTGCCCGTGTGTTTCATGACTGCATTTGAGATCTATCCGGAGGAGTATCAAAAGGTCTTTCCACAGCACGATGTTCGCGCCTTCATCAAGAAACCTGTCGCGCTGTCAACACTGCAGAAAATCGTCCGGGACATATTGCAGAACGAGGTCGCAACCAGTAATGAATCAGACTCTCGGTGATTTCACCAAGCAATACTTGTATTTCCCTAGAACTCATCTTCATATGCGATTTCCAAGTCCGGCCCAAGGCTTGTGATGACTGCGAATATGTCTTCGAGAACACAACAATTGCACCTACTGGCTATACAATCAATTCGATACCTCTGCTGAATGAGCATCCGCAGAACTAGCATTCAGTGGTGGCGGTGCCAACAGATGCCTTGTCCACCATCCCGATCACTCGGCACTGATCGTTGTTTTGTGGATAGAAAGCGTTCATTTTTATTGCGTTTGTTTGTGTGACAAGAGTTGCACAATGGCAGTAGAGGGCACATTTCTTCACGTGATAATCTCACTTGGCGTTCTGCTCTTTGCAGCCAAAATGATGGCAGAACTGTTTCATCGGATTAGACTTCCAATAGTACTGGGAGAGCTGCTTGCCGGAATCATTGTCGGTCCTTTTGCACTCGGCGCACTGCCTCTAGTAAATGGGGAGCCGCTGGTAGTTCTGGACGAAACTGTAAGGCATTTTGGAGAGATTGCAGCAGTTGTTATATTATTCATTGCAGGATTAGAAATAACCCCAAGAGAGTTTCTAAAGGGAGGAGCTGCTGCCTTTACCGTTGGATCGCTGGGGGTCATTGTTCCGTTTTTCGTAGGATACTATACATTCTCTGCGTTTGGAGTCGAGGCGCTGCAATCTATTCTCATAGCCACCGCGCTGACGGCAACAAGCATCGCAATTTCAATTCAAGTGCTGACCGAGCTCGGCAAGATGCACTCAAAGGAGGCTCGCCTTATTCTAGGTGCTGCAATAGTTGACGACATCTTGGCAATCGCTGCCTTGTCAGTCGTTGTCACAATGGTACAGACAGGAAATACCGAACCCGCAATATTGGACATTACATTCCTGGTAATGCAGGTGCTGGGCACCTTTGCCGCAATACTGATCGTGTCGGTATTGGTTATCCCAAAGATACTTCATACAGAGAGGCTCTGGAAGTCTAAAGGGAGCATAGAGGGGATTGTTACCGCCGCCTTCTTTGCAGCGGCAGGTATTGCAGCATTCTTCGGCTTGTCGCCAATCGTAGGAGCATTTGCCATTGGTATGGCAGTCGCAAGCACTAGAGTCATTGAGCAAGTTCATGGATATGTCGAAAAGTTGCAAATTATTTTTGCGCCCCTGTTCTTCGCCATTATCGGTGCGCAGGTAGACCTACGAGGCGTCAATCTCGATGTTCTCTATCTTGCAGGCATAATGATAGCTGTAGCAGTCGTAACAAAACTTGTTGGAACAGGTCTTCCTGCACTCATTTTCCTCAGGGAAAAGTCAAGGTCAATGCGGGTTGGCATAGGCATGATCTCTAGGGGAGAAGTAGGGCTGATAGTCGCAGGCGTGGGTGTGTCGTCAGGGGCGCTGACTAACGACATCTATACCACTATCATCATCATGATAGCCGCTACCACCATCATCACACCAGTTTGGCTAAAGATTGCATACCGAAAAGACCTACCGGAACCTATCAATGACTCCAATCCTGCTAGCGCGTAGCTAGGAAATTGCGAAATTCACATCCTCGATCCTTGATTTGTATCGTGACGACGTGCCAGTGTAGCAATCGTGACATCAGACACAGTTCACACTCCTTCGTTCACTTGAAATGTCGGAACGGAAATCGTTTCGCGGGCAGTCAACCATCTTCCTGCTTCGAAGGAACAGGCCTTGTTGTGACCAGGATGATTCTGGCCAGGCAGTGGTTAACCACAGCTCTCCAATGGGAAAGCGATGGTTTTCTCTGGCAAGGTGACGAACCTGCCAATGTGCCGGAAATGCCGGAAATGACCAGTGTTCTGGCTTCTTTGAGTCATTATCGGGTGACAAATCGAACTCTCTAGTTCTATAGCCGTTAAACACCATGTTATTCCGCTTACCATTGGTGTCCAAGAAGGACGAAGAAAACAACGAGAGAATAGCAGCGGACCCAAAGCCAATTATTCTGCTAGCAGATACCTCTCCCTTTATCCTTACTCACATTGCGGGGGCGTTTGAGCTGGCAAATTTTGAAGTTAAGACGGCAATGACAGCGCACGAATGCATCTCCCTATTCAAAGTCATGGAGCCCAAGCCAGACATTATCTTGATGAATGGCGCGATGGCCGGAGACGCTGGTGTGTCTGTGATAATCAGCGTCAGGCGGGCAAAGCCTGATCAGAAAATAATGGTAGTTGTTGAAGAAGACAATGCAAGGGCAATGGCAATGAAAGTTGGCGCAGACGTAGTGGTCATGAAACCCATAACTGCCGAGGCGGTCGTGCAGAAAGTCAACGAGATGCTATCAGAGACAGAATCATTCCTAGAACGCAAACGGGCGAAGTTTGAGCGCAGGAAATAGATGCCGACGCTACAAACCGCGACATGCGGGATTGGAACTTGGCATTGTCAGGATACTGTCGAACTTCCATAGCACATGTAACGCACCGAGAATGAATGAAAAAGTGGATGGGGAGAGATTTGAACTCTCGACCACCTGTGTGTGAGACAGGTATCCTAACCAGACTAGACTACCCATCCAGCAAAAAATGCACGAACGTAGCGAGTATTAATAGTATTGGAAGTTGAAAATAACCAATATATACCGTAATACGATTTTCAGATTAGGAAATGCCGGAGAGAAGAATTCTCGGTTCCATCTTGTTACTCGCGTTTCTTGTCACAGTGATGATTTCTGCACCTGCACTGCCCAGCGCATTTGCTCACGGTGGGCACCAGCCCCCTCCCGCCGATTTCGGGGGCAAGAAGGCCAGCCTCTTTGTTTCGCTCGAGCCTCTAGTAGTGACCACTTCTGCCGATCCTGTCTATATCAACGCTAGGTTCTTTGATGAAAATACTAATGAGAACTTTAGGGAAGTGACTTACAGGGTCTTTTTCAAGAAAGACGGAAACGAAATCCCGATCCTGACTGAAGGTGGACAGTTCGGAGGTCAAGGATTTTTCTACGATCCAGAAGGTAACCTGCGAATCAAGGTGGTTCCAAAGGACGCTGAAAATGCGGTGGCAAGGGGAGAGTCAGAGCCGCAGTTCGGAGGCATATGGAACAGAGGCGGGCCTGTGACCATCGAAGGACCAATTTTCAATGAGCCCGGGCTATACAATCTCTTTGTGGAAATTCACACGGTGGGCACCACAAGAACTCAGGTTGCTCCGGTGCTTCAGTACGATGTCTGGGTCACCCCTGGCCGCGAAGAAGTGATAGATGCAGAAGGCCAGCAGGTCAAGGTCAGGAACTACTATGGCGCTATCGATAACCACAGCTACAATGAGCAAACCAAGACCATCGAGTTTTCGATGCCATTTGACTGGTCCTCTGACCTACCGAGCAGAATAGGTATGCTCCATACAGAAGTATTCATACCAAAGGCGCTTTCCGACTTTAACAAGCAGTCACTCAATGCAACTGTGAACGGCATAAGCGTGCCAGTGGCAGTCGACACATACACACCAGAGGCCACAATAGTGCACTTTACGATCTCAAAGAACAACCTCCAGAACATAGCTGAAAGAGTCGTATCTGAAGGAAGGACGCCAGACAAGGCTGTATTTTCATTGAGCCCGCCGACCAGCGAAGTGAGAGTAGCTCAGATTGCTGCAAACTCTGAAAACTACAAGGTGGCGTTCACATGGCCAGAGCAAATATTGCCCCAACAGCCAGTAACGTTTGGCATCAGAATAACTGACAACGCTGACCAGCCGTTGAACGCAGCGACGTATGAGTTTGTCATAATGGATGAGAACGGCGGCGAAATCATCCGCGCAGGTGGAGTAACTACACCGGAAGGCGTCTCATCACAGGACGTCACTTTCAATACGACAGGGTCGTTTACTGTCAGAGTGGACAAGATAAGAGGAACCAGCGAATCAATCCAGTCGAGTGTTACAGTGGTTCCAGAGTTCCCTGCAAGCATTGCAGCTATTGTTGCCGCTCTTGCTATTGGCGGAGTGATCGCAGCCAAGAGGACATCGCTGCTTGGGAAGACGTATTAGGTACGCTGCGCAAGACCTGAGTAGCGTATTTGCACATGTCCAATGAAGTGGAAGAGGACTATAGGAAGCTATCTGAAAAGGAGATACATGAGCAGACAGTCAATCTCAGGGGCTGGAAAGTTGTAGATGGCAAGGTAAGCAAGACCTTTGAATTCGACGATTTCGTACATGCGTTTGGCTTTATGACAATGGTCGCCATAGAGGCCGAAAAGATGAACCATCATCCAGAATGGTTCAATGTGTACAACAAAGTCAAGATCGACTTGGTCACGCACGATGTCGGCGGCATCAGCAATTACGACATCAGGCTTGCAAAAACCATAGACAAGCTCGCAGACGTCTGAATACCTGCTGCAACAGATTCTCTATAACATTCTTTCAATCCGCTTACTTGTAATCCTGCAAATAATATCGCAATGGTTGTAGATGAAGGAGCTAGCACGGCTGACATTGTAGCAGAATCGCTGCTCGATTGGGGAGTGGAAGTAATGTTCGGGCTCCCAGGAGACGGTATCAATGGATTTATCGAGGCGCTCAGACGCCGTAAGGACAAGATAAAATTTGTGCTGGTTCGCCACGAGGAATCAGCTGCGTTCATGGCATGTGCCTATGCAAAATACACAGGCAAGCTGGGGGCATGTGTAGCAACATCGGGACCGGGTGCCATACATCTTCTGACAGGTCTATACGATGCCAAGGCCGACAACACGCCTGTTATTGCCATAACAGGTACCACATACTCTGACATGATAGGCTCAAACTACCAGCAGGACGTCAACCTTGTTCATCTCTTTTCAGACGTTTCTGTTTATAACAATATGATAAACAGCCCAGAGCATGCAGAGATGGCCGTCGACATTGCATGCCGGACTGCAATTTCTAGGCGCGGTGTAAGCCACCTGACCATCCCAATAGACGTTCAGGAAAAGAGGTTGAGTGGCAGGTACTCGCGGCACAAGGTCGCAGGTCATACCTCAGATGTATTTGCGTCCTGTGTTGTACCCGATCCTGTGATGGTAAAGAAAGCAGCGGATATCCTCAATGCAGGCGAAAGGGTGGTAATGCTTGTCGGACAGGGTGCACTGAGAGCTGGCGCAGAAGTCGAGGCGGTGTCTGAGAGGCTGGGTGCGCCAATAGTCAAGGCACTGCTAGGAAAGGCGGTAGTTTCTGACGACCACCCAAACAATCTTGGAGGCATAGGGATGCTGGGGACGGAGCCGGCTACCGACGCTATGGAGCAGGCAGATACGCTATTGATGGTGGGAACTTCGTTTCCTTACATTGACTACCTGCCCAAACCCGGCCAAGCAAGAGGAGTCCAGATTGACCTCCTGCCCGAGAAAATTGGTCTGCGATATCCTGTAGAAACTGGCCTGGTAGGCGACTCTAAAACCACGTTGTCCATGCTTCTCCCGCTGCTGAAGCACAAGGAAAACCGCGATTTTTTGCAGTCAAGACAAAGAGCCATGAAAGACTGGATGGGCCTCCTCAGGGAGCGCAGCAGCAGAACTGACAAGCCGATCAAACCACAGGTGATCGCAGCCGCAGTATCTGAAGAACTGCAGGACAATGCGATAATTTCAGTGGACAGCGGTACAAACACAATCTGGGCCGCGCAATACATTCAGCTACGCCGTGGCATGAAGTTTTCGCTCTCTGGCACGCTTGCAAGCATGGCCTGCGGTCTGCCGTACGCAATAGCAGCCCAGATTGCGTACCCAGACAAGCAATGCATTGCGTTTGTAGGCGACGGCGGCTTTTCCATGCTGATGGCCGAATTTGCAACGGCCGTGCAATATAACCTACCGATAAAAGTTGTGATAATCAAGAATAATACGCTTGGAATGATCAGGTGGGAGCAGATGGCATTCCTCGGCAATCCAGAATACGGTGTCGAATTTACCCCGATAGACTTCTCTGCATTTGCTGAAAGTTGTGGTGGCAGAGGTTACTCGGTAAATGATCCAGCAGAAGTGAGGACAGTAATAAGCCAAGCTATGCGGGAGAAAAAACCCACGATAATAGAAGCGTATGTGGATCCGTTCGAGCCCCCGATGCCTCCAAAGGTCGAAATGGATTTTGTAACCAACCTCGCAGAATCGTTCGCGAAAGGCCAGCCATATGCACGCAGAATCGGGCTCACACTCTTCCGCAATCAGGTACACGATGTCCTGAGAAAGGTTCACTCACATGACACAGAAACGGCATGATGTTCAAACCATAGCCCTGTACGATTTTCAGAAAGTCCAAGGTATTCTGCATGGTTCATTGGACAGATCGTTTGAATGTACGATACAAGTCGGACGTATTGTGCGGTGCCTGCATGACACTCGCAATCATGATATGTAAACTTGCAACAGCTTCAGGCCCATTTCATGTCATATGCTATTGTTGCGTCTTGTAGTAGTGGTTCCTTGCGCATTTTGCACATAATACCCGTTTTTTGCATGATTAAAAGCAGTATTAAATAGCGCATGTATCACATCCGCCATGGATAATAGGATCAAGGTAGGGATTACTGCAGCAATAATCATCGCAGTCATTTTGACTTCAATACCTACACTAGGATTATCGCTTGCTGGAAGCAACGGCGGTTCAGAAGCAAAATCAAAAGTTCTGAGGATTGGATATTTCCCAAACATCAATCATGCACAGGCGGTCATTGGCCTTGGTAATGGCGACTTTCAAAAAGCTCTTGGCGACGACATTGAAGTGAGAACTCAGGTATTCAATGCGGGCCCTTCTGCCATCGAGGCGTTATTTGCTAATCAGATCGACGTGACTTACATCGGTCCAAACCCCGCGATCAACGGCTATGTGCAGTCGGGCGGCAAGGCTCTCAGAATCATTTCCGGCGCAACTAGCGGAGGCGCGGTGTTTGTAGTCAGGAACGACGCTGGTATCAATTCGGTCGAGGATTTGGCCAACAAGAAGCTATCATCCCCCCAGCTTGGAAACACGCAGGATGTTGCATTGAGAAAGTATCTGCTTGAAAATGGCCTTAACACAAAAGAAAACGGTGGCAATATCGAAGTACTTCCAGCAAAAAATAGCGACATAGTCACCCTCATGACAAAGAAAGAGATCCACGGTGCATGGGTCCCAGAGCCTTGGGGAGCAAAGCTGGTCAACGAAGCTAATGGCCGGATCTTCCTAGATGAGAGAGAGCTCTGGCCCGAAGGCGAATTTGTTACCGCACATGTTATTGCCAGGACTGAATATCTGGAAAAGAACCCCGAAATAATCAGCAAGCTGTTGGAAGCGCATGTTGCAGAAACCCAATGGATAAACGAAAACCAAGACGAAGCAATCGCTGTGTTTAATGCACAGCTAGAAAGACTCACAGGAAAGACCATACCCGAAGATGAGTTCAAAGAAGGACTCTCCAGGATGACCCTGACATGGGATCCTGTACAGGAATCGCTGATCAAGTCGGCCAATGACGCGTTTGACATAGGATTCTTTGACAAGAGGCCTGATCTGTCAAACATTTACGACTTGAGGTTGCTGAATGAGGTCCTTGCCAAGAAGGGATTGGAGCAGATACAATGATGCAAAAGTTGCATCTACATGGCGACAATTGCACCTATAGGGTAGATTATATGCTGTGCAATAGAATCGAGTGTGGCAAAACTTGACGACAACCAGGTATCGACAGGCTAGGATGTCAGTATTGGAGGTAAGCGGAATCCCCGAGGCTTTCCATCATGCAAGTCCTGTGTCTCAGCAGCAGTCCATAGTCCGGAACATCGTCAACACGAGTGTCAATGCTGGAGAGCTTTTGGTGACCGCGGGTGTGCCTGACAAGCGAAACAGCACATCGTCCAAAATGGTAGCTGGACGGCTGTTGATGTATGAGTCATTCACGCTTGCCCAACAGGCAAGAGAACTGTTGCACAACCAACTCATACGGATATACAAGGCCGTCAAGGAGACGATCCCACTCGCCACTGGCAACATCAACGAAGAAATCTCACTTCGAGACAAGACTACGCTGCTGTCTACAAGTATGAATGAGAGCAATGGGGAGTTTTCGACAAATCTTCCACTAACCCGGGATTGCGGCAGTACAGAAATTCACAACAGTCAAGATGCTAATACAGAAAGAACTTGCGGAGGGTTTCTGATTTGCTAGAAGAGAAACGCGCACGGAAGCAGTCCATGAAGCGTGGCTTTGACGTAAGTGACGCTGCCAATGTCGCGCTGTTCCTGGCGGCGTTCGTCGGCATATGGCAGCTTGTATTCCTACTAGGGATCTGGCCAACGTTCCTACTGCCTTCACCGGCGATGGTCGTCTCTGCAATAGGAGACCTTGTGGCAAATTCCTCATTGCCGATCGGCATTGCGACGACGATGGCAAGGCTTGGTGCTGGCTTTGTGATCTCGCTTGGCATTGGGGTAGCCGCCGGGCTTGTAATGGTCAAGTTTCGAGGCTTTGGCAAGACGATGAGCTCGTTCGCAGTCGGTCTCCTGACATTCCCAAGCATAGCATGGGTGCCATTCGCCATCATATTCTTTGGTTTCAACGATCTCGGAATATTATTCGTAGTCATCATGGCCTCCGTGTTTTCTGTGATGATAACGACCTACAGCTCGATCCGCAATATACCGCCGATATACCTTCGAGCAGCGCGCAACATGGGTGCAAAGGGGTTCGCATTGTTCCGCCACGTAATGATCCCCGCAGCTACACCATCGCTCGTACTCGGAATCCGACAGGCATGGTCCTTCGCATGGCACGCGCTCATTGGTGCAGAGATGTTGATAACCACGCTGTATGGCCTCGGGCACATACTGATGATCGGAAGGGAATTCAACAGTATGGAGGACATCATTGCCACAATGATTACGATCTTTGTCATAGGTGTAGTATTTGACAGAGTCATTTTCCGCAAGATCGAAGACAAGATTAGCGCTCGATGGGGACTGGACCAGCACAACGAATAATCGTTTGATTGATGAGGACTAGGACATGCAGATTAAAATATGCGCAAAATCTGCATATATCACGCTAATTCATGCTTGACGACTTCGTAAAGAATAGAGTAGATGCAAAGAAGCCCCGCAAGGAGGGGCTGACATGCACTGTGGACAAACTGCAAGGTATTGACAAGGACAACTTTTCGACCATTGCGCAATTTATCGACGTGGTCAAGATCTATGGCGTGCTCCCCATGCTCATGTCAGAGGAGAACCTCAAGAAAAAGATCAAGTTCTACCATGACTTCGGGGTACAGGTTTCGACAGGCAGTACAATAACAGAGTTTGCCATCTCCGAGAATTCGCTGGAAAAGTTTGTCAGAGAGGCCGCAACAGTCGGCTTTGACATTGTCGAAGTTGGGGAGAACAGCATCGACCTTTCATTTGATCAAAAGAGAAAGATCAGCGACACGATCAAGTCGGCAGGATTAGAGTTTCAGTGGAAGGTGGGGAAGAAGGATCCAAGGCACCAGCTCACCATCGACGACACGCTTGCAAAGATAGAGGAGGCAGTAAAAATTGGGTCAAAGAAAATCGTGCTTGAGGCAAACGAAGGCGTCAATGTTGGAATCTATGACGAAAAGGCGCTTGTAAAGTGGAGCTTTGTTGGGGCGATAACAAACGATTACCCTCCAAGTACATTCATCTTTGAAGCACCACTAGAGTCACAGCAGTCTGCGCTCATTGCAGAGTTTGGCCAGCGGGTCAACCTTGCAGAGGTTCACCCTGACGCAGTCGCGTCCGTGGAGTCGCAGCGCAGAGGCTTTCTCTCAAAGTCAGCGTTTGGCGTATCATATCTGCGCAGAAATCCAGAGGGAGGTCCTGCCGCAAAGTTCATCTATTTTGTGATCAGGACAAAACACCCGATAGACCAAACCGAGCTTGTCTCCATGAGCCATCTGCCCAGGAGGACTGTGCAGGCCGCAGTCGAGGATCTCAAGCGCCAGGGCCTAATAATCGAGAGAAACAGCCTCGACGACGCGAGAAAAAAGGTGTATCAGCCAGTGCAGTCGGACTGGCTGTAGGCTAGAAGAGATGCAATAGTCTTGCTGTCTAGGATCTCCCCGTTCAGGCATTTCTTGATGGCGGCTGCAAGCTTTATTTTCCTTATCCGGATATTCTCATCGTCGTCAAGTGGGCCCCGTTTTATCTTTCTCAGGTCTGTGGCGACAAACACGTGCATCAGCTCGGTAGAGTAGCCCGGAGCGAGGTACCATTTTAGAAGTGGCTTCAGCCTGCCAGAGTAGCCTATTTCTTCAGCCATCTCGCGGATTGCAGCTTGCCTTGGAGTTTCGCCGTTCTCGATCTTGCCCGCAGGAATCTCTAGCAATGTCCTGTCGGCGGCCCTCCGATACTGCGTCACAAGTATGACATCACTTCCACTCACCGGCACTATCCCGACCGAGTTTCGGTGTTCTACAATATCTTTTTCAATAACTCTGCCGTTGAGCGAAAACCGGTCCTTCCGGAGGTTCACCCCGCCAGAGTAGATTCTGGCACTTTCAATTGTCTTTACCTTTCGTCCCACCACCTCTACAACATTAGACTAGGGATTAAACCTATTCGCTAATTTTATATTCAATTTATGGTCTTTTCCGGGCGTGGAATTTATTGACGGCGACGGCAACATCATTGTGCCCAAGGCCGTCAGGCCAATAATTGACCTCAAAGAGACAGCCCTTGGAAGCAAAAAGGGAGCCAAGAGGCAATACCGTTCCGGCAACCTCCACATCCGCGACTATGAAACCCATTATACTGTGCACATGGACAAAGTGGACCCGCTGACAAACCCTCTGGGGCACCTGCTTGTCGATGCGCCGGAATACATCGCCGGCGCTGCTGCTGCGTTGATCGTTGGCAGACGGGTGGGCACATCTGTTTACAGGAAGCGGAAACATGAAGGCAAGAGCATGCGAGATGCAGCTATCGATGCCGCGATTGCAGGTTACCTTGCTGGCTCTTCTGCGGGGAGCCTTGCATTCAAGGCTGTAAATTCGATAAAGGGGCGCAAGTAAAGAACATGGAGCATCCTGTGCAACTGGGAAAGGAGGGTGTCGATGAAAAGCAGCAGAAGGAGACTTCTTTTCCCCACCCTTCCAAGCTACACGTTGCAAAAGTGATGCTAAAGCTGTTGCCCATTGTAATTAACTTCAGGAAGGACAGGAGAGAGTGGGTCAAGAAGGAGGGTAAGAATGTTGACGAAGAGAAATACCGCCGCCACGCCCGCAAGGCGCTCAAGACATTCATTGATCTCGGACCGTCATACATCAAGCTGGGCCAGTGGCTATCAACCCGTGTAGATATATTGCCACAACCCTACCTGGAGGTACTTGCGAAACTACAGGATGAGGTGCCACCTGCGCCTTTCGACGAGATAAGGCCGATAATAGAGGCGGAGCTGGGCAAGATCGAGGATGTGTTTGAAGAATTTGATACTGCCCCGCTTTCCGGTGCATCGCTTGGACAGGTGTACGTAGCAAAGTATGCTGGAAGGCAGGTGATAGTCAAGGTCGGCAGGCCAAATATCGAGCGAATAATCGAGGACGACATTTACGTTCTCAAAAAGATAATGCCGCTTGCAACGCGCTTTATCGACCCCAACCTTCGCTTCTCTGCCGAGGGCATGCTGGCGCAGTTCATCGAGACTATACACGAGGAGATGGATTACAGAGTTGAGGCCAACAACCTGCTCACCATAAAGCGCAACCTAGCCGACGACTCATCAGTTGTAATACCAGACGTGTTCATGGAACGTACCAGTCGGCATGTCCTTACGATGCAATACATTCCAGGGATAAAGATAACAGACATTGCAAGGCTAGAAGAAAAGGGAATCGACAGGGAAAAGCTGGTAGTGCGCATTCACAGGCTGTTCTTCAAAATGCTATTGCGCCACAGCCTTTTTCACGCTGACCCGCACCCGGGTAACATATCAGTTGCAGACGACGGCAGGCTTATCCTGTACGATTTTGGAATGGTCGGCAAGCTCGACCAGGAAACGCGCATCAGACTCATCCGACTCTACCTTGGCCTGTTAGACAAGGATCCGGAAAGGACGGTCAACGTCCTGATAGAGCTTGGGACGCTAGAGCCCACAGTGAACCGCTATATAGTCGAACGCGGAATCGCGCTTTCGATCCAGTCGATGCATGGCAAAGAGGTCGACAGGATGGAGGTAAGGGCGCTTGTAGACCTTGCAAACAAGACGATGAGCCGCTTTCCATTCAAGCTGCCAAAGAACTTGGCGCTCTACATGCGCATGGCTTCTATCCTCGAAGGGATCTACCAGCACCACAAGGTGCCATTCCAATTTGTCAGAGTTCTTGCCAACCTGCTTGAGGAGGAGGAGTTGGTAAGAGATGCCTACATTGAGGAAATCAAGGTCTCTGCGAAAAGGTTTGCAAAAGGCATACAGGACTCAGTGAACGTGGCTCCTCTTTTGAAAATGTACCTGGAGATGGGAGGAGAGGGACCGTATGGCTGGAGGCATGACAGGAACGGTAGCGTGCTGGCTTCAAGCATAATTGCGTCAGCGCTGTTTGTAGGATCTGCAGTAATGCTGCCGTACAATGCGTACCTGTCTTATGGTGGCTTTGCAGCAGCTGCTGCAGCTGTTGTTGTCGCGCTGAAAAAGAAGACATAGAAATAGCGCGAGGAAACCCGCGAACATCGGCAGAGTAGTGTGAGGAATTGCGCAGTTAGATCGAGTGGTCGACATCTGACATCAATTGTAGATCCAAAATTATGCAACAACTCCAGAAATATCAAGTGATGCTTGCTCATTGAGGGCCAAGCTGGCACGAGACTCAGGCGTATGGCAGAAAAAACAGCCGGTTTGGGATGAAAAACATGAACGAATCGTTGCTTCACTGTGTAGCCAAAATCATACCTCCGTCGCCATATGCACAAGCTCGCGCTTTGAGCTTGAAGGATAGTGCCGGCTCCAGAAGCAATAAAACCGGATACAGTTCCGGCAACTTTTTTACGTTATCGGAATGTTGGTCGATTTTGGTATTGGTACTCTCAGAGTCACCACGCCGTTTTCGTATGTGGCCTTGCCCACAATCTTGTCCTCATCCTTTACAGAAATCGGCAGCCACACTTTCTTGTCTATCTTGTTTGGTCTGTGCTTGTAATAGACGGTGCCAAAGCCCTCTTCCTGTGCTCTCTTGGCGCTTATCGAAAGGACGTTACCGATTATCCTCAGGTTAATATCCTTCTTGTCAAATCCCGGGAGATCGATTGTAACGACGAGATCGCTTCCGTCTTCGACCATATCTATGGCAGGCATCACAAACTCGTAAAATTCCCTCGACCTGTTGTCGAGCTCTTTCGCCAAACCTCTTGCCATGTATCCTCCAATGCCCATGCCATAACTTGCGCTAGATGCTATAAATCCTTTATTTTTCGCTAGATGGCGTTGGCTTGTAGTCGACAGTCAGGACAAACAGGAACTGGCTGTGGACTAGTTCTGATGCAACGACCATCCTTGCATGAGGACTGGGGGTTGCTATCCCATCGCTTCGTTTGTCCTCTACAACAACCGATGTCCTACGTTCGTCGAGTGGGATCAAGGGCATGCGGTGACACGAATTTCAAGCCAATGGCTTTAATCAAATTCGACACATTCTCATGATATTCATTATTCCAGAGAATTCCAGAGAAAAAACTGGCGCTCTTTCTTGTCAATTCAGAGAGCAGGGATAGTGGAGAGTCACATTTGTACACTCGCAAATAATTAACAATTCGCAGACAGCAAGCTAGCGATGGCTTCGCATTTTATAAAAGTAAAAATACTCCGGCAAGGGATATGCCGCAAGCAAGATGTATGCCGGTTCGTATGACATGCCCAACTGCAACGCCTGTGGAAAGGAAGTAAGGCCGGGAGAGCTGTCCGAAAGTTTCAGCTGTCCAAAGTGCAGAAGCGCCCGCATATGGCGGTGTGAAGGCTGCAAGGGGAAGCAGAAAAAGTACCGTTGCCCTTCATGCGGAGGAGAAGGCCGCTAGGTCAGAACTTTGAAAAAGTTCGTAACCAAGTCTTTGTCGCTTGCCTTCATGATCATGAAGGCCTCCACCAGCTCTTTTTCCACGGTTATCTGCTCGGCAATGACCGATTTCAGCTTCCGGGCGTCAAGCGGAGCAATGCTATCTATCTCGCCTGTGCTGTAGGCGTAAATGTATTCGCGGATTATCTTGGTCACAAAGGACGGAGCGGCGGGTATCAGGAGAAGCAGGCCTTCCTTCATTGCAGTTGAGCCTGCGTCGCTCGCCGGCAGGGAAGAGACGTAAGACTCTAAAAGCTTCATACGCTTATCTCCTAGTTCTTCGACTGCTGACGCCACCAGAATGCCAGCATCCGTCAGCTCGTAGAAGGGCACACCTTCAAGCTGTAGCGCTTTTGGACCCCTTCTCAACGGCAGCCTGCCCCCTTCCTTCACTACACCAGCCGGTATCAGTACCTCGTCAAGGTCGCGGAAAATGCCCGAATAGATATTCTGCCACAAGATGCCATGCTGCTTGGCTATTGAGTGGGCTATGGACGTCCTTGTGCGGAGCTCTGGGCTCTGCTCTGTAGCCAGATGCGCAATGATGCCCCTCTGCCTCTTAGCCTCGCCGGTAAACTTGTTCTTGCGGGTCTTAAAAGTGTCAAATATGGCAATAGTCGATCTATCGTCTTTCAACCTGCAAACACCTTCCGCAAGACTAGACCTAACAGAGTCTGTTAATATTTTAATTTGTTGGTTTTTGGCATTAAATTCTCTCTCACCAGACCGCGTAAAATGGCATGAACCTTCCTCAATCCTAAATAATGCTCAAGATCTTTTGGATGAGCATGTCAATGGGCATCAATACATCCACGCGCACATCGACATCAATAATGAACTAGGAAAAGTATGATCATTGGGCAGCTAAGAAAAGATGGCGCACATAATAAAAGGGAGATGGCTTCTGGTTAATGTAGGCAGCCAGCCAGCCAGTTGAGGGAAGGAACAACTAATACTATCATTATTTTAAGCCGCGAGAAAAAATGGCCGAGACTCCGCTCCTCCAACATCCATCACACCGATACACGTTCTGTAAGAGAAATCTCTCAACCTTGATATGCCAGTAAAGTCACTGTTTCGCTCGTGACATCTTTGAGCGATGATGCAAAGATCATGATCGAGGCTTCAGGCTTTCATGAGCACAATCTGCTGGTCTATCCTGACCTTGATGCTTTTCGCGAGATGTACTGCATGTATGTCAGGCAGCATCTCCATCCAAAATATGATGAAATTGTGCTTATCGCGTCTCACTACGAACCAATAGATAGAGTTAGAGATAACCTGCGCAGCTACGGTGTCGATGTGGACAGGTATGAAAGAGAAGGCTCACTTGTGATTATCGATGCCGTAAAGGGCTATCAGAGCGACAAAGATCATTCAGGCACCATCAACCTTAGCAAGTCTCTCGTCACAAGGGCAGAGAGAGAAGGCAAGGCAGGCGTCTGCTCATTTGGCGACATGGGTTCATTTTTCATGTATGGCAAGATATCTGAAATGCTTCAATACGAGAGTTCGGTAACACCAAAGCCGAGAGTTAGGATAAAGGCGTTTTGCGCATATCATGCCAGAGACTACGCCACCTTGACCGAGGAGCAAAAGCAGGCAATGGCAGCGAGTCATTTCAGAAGGCTGCTGTAGCCAGTAGGCGGGGGAGTCCATATACCCAGCACAAAAAGGCCAATGACAAGAATTTTGGTGATAGACGATGATCAAGATACGGCACGTGTAATCAAGCAGATTCTAATTCGCAACAACATGAATGTAAGTGCCTTTACAAGTCCTGCGACCGCGCTTGACCACTGGCGGCAGTACTCGACAGAGTACGGCCTTGTTCTCTCTGACATACGCATGCCGGGAATATCCGGCTTTGAAGTTACAAGGCGTGTGCGACAGGTTAATCCTGACGTCAAGGTTGTGTTGATGTCGTCATTTGAGATCCACAAGTCAGAGGTTGACAAAGTGTTGCCAAACAGCAGGTCGATGACTTTATCCTCAAGCCGGTGCGCAAGGACGAACTGATTCATACTATCGTCAAGCACATCAGAGGCTCGAAGATATTGCCCCCAGGGGCCAGCGAATAGCCGTGGAAAATATTCACTGACTGTCACGCAACTCCCTGCCCAAGACACCGACGACACTTCTTCTTGTAACGTGTGTGACCTATCGGTCAACATCATATCCCTGAAAGATAGATGCTGTTTTCATTGTATGCCAAGAGCAGCGAGGCTCCAGTTCAGCCACCGCGTGGCTAGCTGCGGTGGAGTATTTGATGCTGCTGGAAGACCAGCTTGGTTGTATAGAAAAGAAACGATCACAGTTTGCCATTTTGACAAAGCTTTTCGGGAAGCTGAGCAGCGCTGACCAATCAGATGCACGCACAAATGTGTCCAAGAGAACCGTCTCTAATACGGAGAGAATAGCAGCAGGAACCTCCAAAGAAAGTGCACAGCATGGAGAACCACGCATTTCCCAAGGCACATGATAAAACAGAGATTCAGCACACATCTGGTGACACAGGAGGACGGTATTTTCACAAGACGTCAACTCTTGGTGGGCCATACCTGCTGCCGACAAACAATGTCTTTTTATTGACGCTTTCATTAACCCCCGACGGTGGCAGCAAAGGGCAAGATAATAGTGCTGGAAGGCACCGACAAAGCCGGGAAGACAACCCAGTCCCGCATGCTCGCAGAAGCCGTCAAGGCGCTTGGCAAGGTTTCCGTGGTCGTCGATTTTCCTGATTATAGTACGCCAATTGGGACAGAGATAAAGGCCTTCCTTGATGGCAAGCGCGACTACCCCCCGGAAACAAAGCACCTGCTCTTCTCGGCAAACAGGTGGGAGAAAAAGAAGGAGATCGAAAGCATGGTTGAGAGCGGCACAATCGTCGTTATGAACCGCTACTGGCAGTCGAACCTAGTGTACGGAGCTTCAAATGGCATGGATGCAAGCTGGCTGCTAAAGCTTGACAAGGGACTGCCAAAGGAGGATCTGGTAATAGTCATTCTGGTAAGGCCGGAGATGTCAGTAGAGAGAGCAGAAAATCTTGATGCGTTTGAGTCAGATAAGCAGCTTGCAGCCAAGGCGTACAAGAATTATTTGAAATTTGCAAAGAAGTTCAGATGGAAGGTAATAGACGGCTCAAAGAGCAAAGAACAGGTTCACCAGGAAATCATGAAGATAGTTAGAAAAGAGCTGAAAGTTTAAGTCCTCTTCCACGCAGTGATAAGGCAATGGAGTTTGCAGGCGAGATAACCGACCCAGTGCACCGGTACATCAGGTTCTCGCCGGTTGAGAAAGACATTATAGACACCCCAGCATTCCAGCGCCTTCGCAGGATACGCCAGCTTGCAGGCGCGCACCTAGTATACCCTAGCGCCCAGCACTCTCGCTTTGAACACTCGCTGGGGGCAATGCACGTGGCAGGTCTTGCGGGAGAAGCGCTGCTTGCAAAGGGTTACATCGACCATGCAGAAGAAGTGCAGGACCTCAGGCTGGCTGCTTTACTCCACGACATAGGTCATGGCCCGTTTTCTCACCTCTTTGAAGAAGTGCTTGAATACGGCTGTAATACGAGCCACGAAGAAATGGGAAGAAGGATAATCATGGGAACAGAAATTGTGGACATTTTGAATTCGCATGGCCACAGCGCAGAGGTTATTTGCAAGCTATCGTTTGGGCAGTCAAAGGTGAACTTCATGAACGAGATCGTTTCCGGCGCTTTGTCTGCAGACATCATGGACTATTTGCCCCGCGACGGGCTCTTCACCGGCGCCGAATACGCCAAGGTGGACTATCACAGGCTGGTGAGTTCGCTTGAAGTTTACAAGAACAGGCTCGCAATCAACAGGTCGGCGCTCAACTCGCTAGAGTCTATGCTCATCTCCAGGTATGAAATGTTCAAGGCGGTATACTTTCACAAGACCGTGCGTGCCGCCGAAGTGATGCTTATCCGATCAATGACTGCAGCCAGTGAGGCACTGGGGTTGAATGATATTTCCCTTTCAGACTATCTTTCACTTACAGACGAGGCGACGCTGGAACGTCTCTGCTCTCTTGATGCCAAGCACGAATTTTCGGCCAAGTTGGCCCAGAACTACCGCGACAGGCGGCTGCTAAAGAGCGTGTATGAAAAATTTCTTCACAAGCGCGACAGGCAAAAGATGGACAGAAAGGCACTTCAAATTACTGCTTCGCGTGTAGCTGACGCTGCTGGAATTGACAGGAATCAAGTGTTTGTAGATGCCTCGCGTGCACCTTCGATGCCCCTGACTCCTAGCAAGGACGAGATGTATTCAATTCTTGTGGTTGACAAGGGTCGAGCATACGACCTGCCAGTGTCAGAGATTCCGCTTGTGGAATCGATTTCAGGGTTCTTTGACATGCTCCGAGTCTACACGACCGCGGAGAACCGCGAGAGAGTCGAGCGATCCGTTAAAAAGGTGCTTGGAGAACAGGAAACATTGTACATGGGAGCGGGCAAGCTTGGCCACTAAAAGAGATCGCGTTGTAATCAAACTTTCAGGAAGGGTCTTTGGAGACGATGCTGCTTACCAGTTGAAAGAATATGCACGCATGTTGCTTGACGTTGTTGGACACCAGGTGCAACCTGTGGTAGTTGCTGGCGGCGGCAAGGTGGCCCGCCACTACATAGGCATTGCGAGAGGTTTTGGGTCTGATGAGGCATCGCTTGACATAATGGGCATCGAGGTATCCAGGCTCAACGCCAAGTTGCTGATGGCGGCACTTGGAGACCACGCGTATCCAATAGTTCCGACAGACTTGGAGCAGGTGGCCAGAGCTGTTGCAGAAGCAGATGGCGGCAAGATACTGGTTACCGGCGGCCTGCACCCCGGACAGAGCACCAACGCGACCGCCGCCCTCATAGCCGAAAAAATCAAGGCAAGGATGTTCCTGAACGCGACTGACGTCAATGGCATCTACGATTCTGACCCGAATGCGAACAAGGACGCCAAGATGTTCACAGAGATCACTGTGAAAGAGTGCCTGGAGCTCCTGAGCTCTGAGAACTCGGCGGCCGGTGCCTACGACCTTATGGACATTGTCGCGCTCAAGGTCATAGAGCGGAGCAAGATACCAACAGTTGTGCTAAGGTCAGAGCCGACAACCATCAAGAACGCAATAGAGGGGAGTGTCACAGGGACGAGAATCCTAGTATAGACATCGCAGGAAATCGAGGTTTCATTCGGTGGCCGGCAGCAGGGCGATATGAGAATTCTGCCAATCTTTTCATTATGCGGCCTCGCAGCGGGAACCTTGAACTATATCTCAATCCTGTTTTAGGAGGAACAATTCACGGTACGAGTAATTCATGCACCCATTTCCTTTGACGACTGTTCTTTTTAGATAGGTTGTGCATACGCGGCGTAGCGGTTTCTGATAAGCGGCCCGTGCATAATGATCGCTGATAGTGTACTTATCAGATTGATGTTGTGTGTTCATCCCATCAAAATGCTCAAGTGAGGTCCCTAAGAGACGGTCTTGATTTCACCAGTATATTCTGGCATGCCATCTGCAAGCATCTTTTTGAAAATCGCTTCACCCTGCTCGATCGGCATCGGCCTTGATTGGGCCTTGGCATAGCCGTCCTTGTCACAGATAAAGAGCATCGACTCGCTTCCCCTCGTCATCTTGCCCGCCAGATCTTCCTCACCAACCGGATCGAATCCAGCTTTTCCCTGCTTTATCGTGTAGGTTAGCATCGCAAAGCCAGTATAGTCAAACAGCCGCATCTGAGCCTTTCTGGCCCGCTCTTGCCCAATGTGTGCTGCCTTGTGATACTGCAAACAACAGCAAATTCAAGACCAGATAGTATAAGCATTTGCTTCAATCTTCACAGAGTAACAATGGAGATATGAAAAGACATTGATCGAATCTCGGAATAGGAACAACGCCCACGCTGACGATGCAGATGTTGTTTTTGCAGCTGTAGATTGACGGTTCGCCAAGCGGCTCATTTGTATAAAGTTTTTCCCAACCGGACAGGTCCTCAATCTGCATTCGTCAAACGTCGATCTTTTGCGGGTGGGTAATCTCATTTCAGCAGTCAAATAGGTCGCATGACAATACTCCATCTTCCCTCCCCATCCTCCTTCGAATTCCCCTAATGGACCAACACAAGTTATCATTTGCGCGGTCATGAGCCTTGTCGTGGAAAGAGAGCGGATATAATGACAAGCCCTTCTGAACACTACTCTAATCGACAGATTTAAAGTGCGGATGAAGGTGAGAAAAAATATCGTGAATACAAAGGCCCTTTACGTGGCAGGCGGCGGTATCGGGGTCGCTGCAATAGTGATTTTTTTCGTCTTGGGTTCAGGGAACATCGGGCTCCCGGGCGGGCAGCAGCAGAATTCAGCACCTTCTGTCCAGACGGCAGAGCTGCAATTGAACCTGCAAGATGTCATTGTACGCAAGACGGATGACAGAAACGCAAACGTACAGGTCGTCTTTACGGCCCACAATCCGAACAGAGGAACTATGATACTTGAAACGATTCATTACACGCTGCATGTAGGCAACTTCGTCATGACATCCGGCGACATTGGTGTCAGCCCCGAAGGATTTGTCGGGTCCCAAGCAGGCACGTTCACAATAGTCGGTAATAGCACAATCACACTCAAAGACACTAGGGTCACAGAAAGGAACAACCTAGTAGCTGATGCCTGGGATAGTATGGTCGCAGGAAACGCGCAATACCTAGTTGAGGGCAGCTACATCTACAGGGTTACGGGCGGCAACTTTGAGACGACTCCGGGTGAAGGCGTGTTCAGCCTGACATTCCCCTAAGATTTTGTGATAATATCCCTGCTTAGGTATTTGCCATGCAATAAGGATATTAAGTTTCGAGCGAGGCTCTGTGGTAGTATGGCAGACGGAACTATGATGTTCGCGGTGACTACAGGTATCTTTGTGTTCCTGGCGGCCGTTGTTTTTGGCGCGAGGGCAAGAAGGTATAGTTTAGGTTACTCAGGGGCAGAAGGTCACGCCGAAAGTCACGAAGGGTAGCCGGCGTCAACCTTTTTTATTATTTCTTGGGCTTGAATAATTCTTCAAGGATAAAGCCTGAGCTTTGGTCTTTTACCTGCTTCTTTGCGTAGCATCTTTCATAATACTTGCAGTCAATGCACAGTTCAGATGGTTCGACTATTGGAACCTTGCCATCCTTTAGCAGTGTGCTGAGTACCCTTGCTCTTCTTACGACCTCTTCAAACATCCTGTTGTTTTTTGTATTCGAAAACTCGACCGTCTTGCCTTCGCTCGTCATGTAGATCAGGATGCCCTCTGACTTGTTCAATGCAAACAGGCATGCGTTCAGATACAAAAGATGGCGCGGGTGTGGAACTTCAGGAAGTGTGGGGACGATCTCGAATCTTACGACAAACTCATCCGCCATTATCAGGTCTGCGCTTACTTCAAGCGACAGATTGTCGACCTGGTACTCTCCGCGTTTGTTGGTCAGCGACTTGCGCATTCCATCTTCCAAGAGGCTTGAAATGATGAAACGGTTGTCCTCAGGTATTGGATCCTTGCGCTCATAATATGCGAACCTGGTGCATCCACACGCTTCTTCTGCATGGATCCTGTCTGGATTCTTTTTGTCTATCTTGATGCTAAGGTCCTCGTGCAACTTTGCAAGGTTCTCATCTATCGTTTCCCTAAGGCCTTTCCCGCCGAGCATTTTGTTGCGCGTCTTTCTTAAACTTGGGTGCCATATAATAAGGTGCTCAGGGCGAACTACTCGCAAACAGTTTCAGAGGCTCATTATTCCCTCGGCTGAGACTGGCTTGTCCGTTTTTTCTTGCTGCTGACGTCATACAAGCAGAGGCTCTGTCTCTGCAAGGGCTTGATCCAAACCCGTCTTCCAATATTTCTGGCCGCATTCAGATCTCAGGGTCAGTTGTCAGTCCGCCGCTGTGATACTCAGAGATACGTGAAGAGGCAGATCAAGCTTCCCTTCTTCTGCTTTCATCGGGCCCCTTGAGCATATTTCTGTGATGTGCCATCTGGGTTGATAACAATTGCTTGCCCACCTCCGCGCCTCTCCATCCTCTCATCGGAAGTATAGAAGATCGTCTTTTACCAAGCGGCACCACCACCATCATCATTAGTGCTCGTGCAATACTGCACTTAATGACCATATTCTTGAGATTCGGCGTTTCAAATGCCGCCAGAGTAAATGATCTTCGTCTAACTCTTTCTTTTCTTACTCTCCCAAAATGCTAAAATCCACTCTTGATTGGGTCCTTTGGCTTGATTATTTCTCGCAAGAGGGTAGTCGCGTATGATCCCTTTGGAAGCTTGAATGAAACAGTCAGTGCGGGGCTCTTGCTGTATGAAAAGTCCATACACCATAACGGCGCCTGTCTAAAACCTCCCTGATGACTGAGCTCCTGCATCTCCTTTATGTAAAAGTCTCTTGCCGTTACGTCTTCCTGTTCCATTATTTGTTTGGTAATATTTTCAAACCTTCCCTTTCCTGGCTGGAAGCTGTATCCTGCCATCCTGATCGCCGGAACCATTTTCGATTTTGAATCGGGATTGAATTTGAGTATTCTTCCAAAGGTTGCCGGCCCCTCCATCTCGAAGCACAAATCCCCTTCTTTCGGCTGACTCAGGTCTTCGCCGTTGGCTATTGCGGCGCTGAGACACTTGTTAAAGATGTATGCTTGGTAAGCTTGTACGAAGAGCCGCCGGATAGTTATTGGAACTGCGCGAAGGGCCGCTATCGAGTCCCTGCCGGCGACAAGGGCAGAAATCACCAGCCGCTCGATGTCCATCCCTCTTGGCAACGTCCTCAATACCTGCCTATAGTTTCCAGGATCGGCGCTCTTTGTCCTAATCTCTCGGCTCATCGGTGTGTCGTATTCCGTAGTATATGACAGCAGCAGCTCTACCGCGCGCTTAAAGTTTCGTTTTACTATTTCCCTGCCGACAAGGTGCGTCACCAGTCTTTCGCTCCCAAACCTCTGGAGGCCGTAAAAGTTACCTACCTTGCATATCTGTGGGACAAGCTCTGACAGGTCACGTGAGCGCGGGTCTTGAATAGTTATATCAAACTTGTTACCCGCGAGAAATTCCTTGCCAAGAGGCCTCTTTGTAAATCCTTTGAGTGTAAGTCGAGTATGTGTGCTCTTGAGCTCCGCCGGCGGAGTCCTCATGATTCTGTCAGAGCCTGCATACTGGGTCGTGACGGCCTTAGCATCCTTTATCCCCATCACTCTGAGCCGGATGCGACACTCGCGCTCAATTTCCAGGAGGGCATGGTTGGAATCAATACCTCGTTTTTCAAGCAGATACACAGGATAGCGATGACGCTCATCAAAGATCGGCGATATGCTACCAGCAAGGGACTCATCAACCAGCTCTGAAACTCTAAAGCTTTCGCTTCCCTGCTTTATGTATCCGCCAGTGCCAGCAAAGCTAGTACAATAGCATTCTATTCCTGCCAGCCGATCGATCTTTGGTGACGATGATGACACGATGGACATCTGTTAATGTCAATTCCTTCTTTTTCTTCTTGTCTCCTTTCCCTTGTTCCAAGTCTTGGTCGCATATCGACCCGTAGACAGCAACCCAAGGAATCCTGTCGATAGCATCTGACTGCCCCATCGCTTTCTCACGTCTGTTTGCGCGTTAAAGCAAATGCTCCAGAGACTCCCATGCCTGTAGGGACTGAAAAACACAGAATAGAAACAATCCCGTCCCCTTAACTACCCTTCGGCTCCCTAAAGCATCCGATGGCAGTCCGCGCGAATTTTTTGCACACTCAGATACAGCTTGGATTCAGCAACAAACGGTGGCCTTGGCACCCCATAGAGCGACAATATTTCGATGTACTGAAAAACATCGCGGGAATCTCCGCTGATTTGGTGACATCCCTTGGCTGCAAGCTGGAAAATGAGCGACACACCAAAGTTGATGCAATGCTGAAGATAACTGTATCCGCTGCGGCACAAATGGCCCCGCGTACATTGACACCGGTGCCCTAGTGGCCATGTCGGTCTATGAAAGGCTCTGTCGGAAGAAGTGCTGGCAGAAGAAAACGAAAAAAGAAGAAGGACATAAATTCCCAGGATGGCAAAATAGATCTAGTGGAAAGTCCGCCGCTGTGGGTCTGGGCGGTCATTGTGGCTGTCATAGTCGGTGGTAAGCTGGCGCTACGATGGTCAAGGCTGAAAAGGCTGGCAAGGATGCTTGAGAGGAAGAGGGGCAACTAACTCCCATCAGATAAAACTGCTAAAGTTGTTTTATACCATAACGCGACGCTGCAAACATGGCAAATGAGGTTATCGCGACTGAGAAGCAATATCCAAAGCTCTCAAAGGCAGTTTCAGGGTACCTTGAAATAGACCACTTTAAGAATGCAGATCTTCACACGGGATATTTCTGCTACAACTGTACCTTCTTTATCCCGGACCATCATTGCGCCATAGTAGAAGATAGTGGGCAGGATGTCGACAACAAAGAGTCTCACGTTATTGCTCCACATGGCGTATGCACTCTCTGGGGCCCAAATGAAAAGGAGACGCGATAACATGATAGACATGGAACAGAAGATCAAGGAAACTTTTGGCAATCTAGACAACCTGACCAAGTTCAAGAAGAGGAGCAAGCTTCAGGCATCGTATGTAGAGTATGACAAGTTTGCAGATTCTAACCTGCACGAAGGCTATTTTTGCTACAACTGCATCTACTGGATTAACCATAGCGGAGGCAGATGCATGCTAGTGGAAAACAATGGCAGGGATGTTCTTGGGAAAGAATCTTCGGTGATTGCACCGCACGGCTGCTGTATGGCATATGAAGCCAACCTCGACAAGCTGCACGACACACGCACTCCGACTGAGAGCCTTAACATCGACACAGAAAAGAACAAGGAAAAAGTAACCACCGCAGACGTCGCATAATTTTTTACCACATACCTGCCATACCTGACGTACATGGCATATTGGCTGTTCAAGGAAGAACCCTCTACATACAACTATTCACAACTTGAAAAGGATGGCAGGACGGTATGGGACGGGGTTGCAAACAACCTCGCACTCAAGCACTTGAAGACCGTGAAAAGGGGAGACAGAGCGCTTTTCTATCATACGGGCGACGAAAAACAGGTAGTCGGGATAATCGAGATAATTTCTGACCCATACCCAGACTCAAATGACAAGTCGCTCACAGTAGTCGATGTCGGGCCAGTAGCCAGACTTGCCAAACCCGTGACACTTGCTGCAATAAAGCAAGACCCCTTATTTTCAGAGTGGGAGCTTGTGCGGATTCCAAGGCTGTCAGTGATGCCGGTTCCCTACAAGTTGTGGGAACGGATAATGAAGATGAGCATGTGACGGCAGCAATAATGCTTGTTATAGAAAATAAGCACTGGAACCTTTTACCGCTCTGCAATTAACCGAGAGCGCATTAGTATTGTGAATGCCAGAAAAGCTCAAAGATATCAAGGAAACCGCATCTGACGCTGTAGAGATAATCAGAGAACTTGGTTCGCCAGACGTGCAAGAGTCGCTTGAAAAGATCCGCGAAGTGGCCAAGACAGCCCGCGAGATAATAGAATCGCTCAAGGACCCTGCCATGGTCACAAACATAGAGAATATGCGCAAGATGATGGAGTCCATAGATAGCACGAGCGCAAGGATGGAGAAAATTACGATGGAGGCAAAGAGCTCTGGCCTCCTTGATGAAGCGCGGGAGACCATGAAGTCAGCCAAAGAAACCATACGCTCAGTCGGATCTGGAGGAGGCAACATGGGTGAAACTATCGATGCAATCAAAGAGATGCTCAGGTCAATTTCTGGCCTAATGGACGAACTAAAGATTACCGTAGCAGAGTCAAAGAAGGATGGCGTGATCCGCAACGCAGAGGAAGCAGTACGCGAAACAAGAAGTGCGTTGAGCGGCCAAAAGTAATGGCGATGGCGCCTCTTTTATAGGATGATATCATATTAATGTCCATGTCCACTACTGAAAGTAATAGTAATTCTGGCACCACTACGAGCATCAAGGAAATGACGCCAGAGCAGACTGCAGAAGCGATCAAAAATATTGCAAAGAGGATCAGAGAAGAGTCAGCCAGAATGCGCGAGTCTGTCAGGATCATAAGACAGAGCGGCGCAATTGAAGAGCTTACAGAAGCAGTGCGCGAGGCCACCATAGCTGCTCGCGACAGTGCTAAGGAAATAAACGAAGTCGCAAACGAGCTGAAGCAGAGAGGCGTCATCAGGGAAACGATAAGCGCAGCCGAAGAGACGAGCAATACCGCGAGAAACGCAGCTCAGACTATGAAGGACACGGTCACAAAAGAAGCCCCAAAGGAAAAGACCACGACAACAAGAACAACAACAACATCAACTAGCCCTGCCTAACCCCATTCCTTTCTTTTGCATGGAGCAGGATTAGAGAATTATCTTCTGTACGATTTATTCGAGACGCTTTTATGAACGTCAGCATCTACGATAGGCATGAAATATAGAAGCAGAACGGACATAACTGCTCAAATTCTAGAAGCCGCAAACGGTGGCGTCACAAAAACCAAGATCATGTACAAAGCGTTCCTATCGTACGCACAGCTCAAGGAGTACTTGTCGGTGCTCGTTGAAAATGGACTGCTGGAATATATCGAAGGCGATCAAGTCTACAAGACTACAGACAAGGGCAATCGATTCCTGAAAATATACAATCAGATCGGCGAGTACGTCGCGCCAGATATTGAAAAATAGAATAAGACCTATCCTTAAATAACCTCTGGCACTGGATCTGTATCGTGTCTCCAAAGCAGCGCATAGCTATCATGACTGCGATTTTTGCCGTAGTCGGCGTAGGGGTGAGCGTAGGTATCATTGCAGCAGGTGGCGGATTTGAAGGTCCTGCGGGCGCCGCGTTCAACCCACCTACGGATGCAGACATTTGGATAGTAGGCGACAACATTCATGATGGGATGGAACTTGACTATATCTTGACATCCAATGCGGAAATAAGCTCCCTCCAATCTGCCAACGTGTCTATGGTCTTTGAACAATCGGGGGATGGTTGGAACGTGACGTTTACCATAGTAAATGGAACTGAACCGGCGGTAAGAAATACGATGAAGATGTCAAAGGAGCTTACACGCGAAGGACAGCTGGACAGCTCCTTTAGACCATACTTTGAGCCAATACAGGAATCGATCTTTGCTGTCCGAGACTGGGAGTATGGTACCAGCGCCAAGTATCTTGTGGTGGGTGCGCCCTGGCAACAAATATTCTACCAGTCGTCCCAAGTCATAATCAGAGTGACAGGCGAAGAGACGATCCAGACCCAGGCAGGCACTTTTGATGCCTTTGTGCTGAGCTACAAGCTGGAAGAAAACACGAGCAAGGTCTGGGTCGTCAGAGATATGCCGCTGCCGGTTAAAGCAGAAGTCTATGATGAACAAGACCAGCTGCAGTATCAGTACGAACTTGTACGGGCTCGAGTTGGCTAGAAGAAGCAGAGCACCGACCGCCGCTCTCGCTAGTACTGCTGCTATCCTGCAGCAGGGATCCTAAGAAAATAGGCAGGGAAATTATTCCCCCTCTGATGCACGGGTCCTTTGTCTCAACTCCTGTGCGCGCCCCCCCTCCTGAAAGTTGCAATCTGCTCCGGCTATGAGATTGCGTAGTCGGGCCCGGGTCTTCATAATTCGACATAGCGGATACACTTTGGAAATCTACAGGTTCATCGGGGCGGACAGAGTGGATCTGAAACAATCCGCGCATCAAGTCTTCTTCCCTGCATCTGCGAAATAGACGTTCTCGGCAAGCCAATCAGCATAGGCCCTGACCTTTTCATCTAGGATACACCAGAAATGGATTGAGCCGGGCAGTACCTCGATCCTGCCTCCTGGCATTACAACCTTGACACCTTCCTTGCCCTCGTACATGTAGGCGTCCTGCGGCTTGGCATCGCTACCAATAAGCTCGATTGCCTTTTGCTTGACCATCTCCCTCGGTACTGGAAAGGTCTTGCGAAACTTGTCGACCACGATCCCGACGTTTTCCATGCCGTACGAGCTAATGTCTGAAATCTTGCGCGGTTCGGGAAAATGCAGCTGCAGATTAACACCATAGCGCGACCCGACGAATAGGGCTAGCTCGTTTACCTTCTGGTAAGCAAAAGAAGGACTCTTCTTTAGTGCAGCCGCCAACGCATCGCGGTTACTTTCGACGTTGAACCGGAGGTCGTCTATAATGGTGGAAAATGCTGCTGCCATTCTCGTGTGTACTTTGGCAGTTTTCCATTTAATTAGCCTTACAATTATTATATCACCTAATCGAGCTCATACATAAAGTTGAGCAAGTCTGAACAGCTATATGGCAGGGCAAAGAAGGTCCTGCCCGGTGGGGTCAACAGCCCAGTACGCTTTTACGATCCTTATCCATTCTTTGCGACTTCCGCAAGAGGTAGCAAGCTTACTACCGCCGATCACAAAACGTACATAGACTATTGCATGGGATACGGCGCTCTGACCTTGGGGCACAGCTACCCTTCTGTGATAGACGCTGTAAGATCACAGCTGGAGAGCGGCACGCTCTTTTGCGTTCCGACAGACAAGGAGGTCAGGCTGGCAGAGTTGATATGCAAGGTAGTACCTTGTGCAGAGATGGTTAGGCTGGTCAACACGGGCTCGGAGGCGACAATGCACGCTATCAGGCTTGCTCGCGCTCATACAAAGAAGAAGGATGTGATAAAGTTTGATGGCGGCTACCATGGCGCGCATGACTATGTGCTTGCCAAGGCAGGATCGGGTGCCGCCAGCATGCCGGCGTCAGAAGGCGTACTTGAAGAAGCATCTGCGCGGACCACAGTTGTTCCGTACAATGACGCAGGTGCATTAGAACGTGCAATCGAAAAGAACCGTGACACCGCCTGTGTGATAATGGAGCCGGTGCTTGCCAACATAGGACTTGTACTTCCAGAAAAAGGATATCTCAACGAGGTGAGAAAGATCACAGAGCAAAACGACGTCGTTTTGATATTCGACGAAGTAGTGACGGGCTTTAGGCTTGCACTTGGCGGGGCCGGCGGATTTTTCGGAGTCAAGCCGGACTTGGCGACATTTGCAAAAGCTCTTGGCAATGGACTGCCAATAGCTGCCATTGCAGGCAAGAAGGAGATCATGGGAAGGCTGGCACCTGCGGGTCCTGCATACCAAGCAAGTACGTTTGCAGGCAATCCTGTGTCCGTAGCGGCGGGCATAGCAACTCTTGAAGCGCTCATCGAAGCCAAGAATTCAATTTATCCAGGAATTGCCAGGACATGTGACAGTATTGTCAACGGCATAAAGGATGCGATATCAAGCACCCAGCTTGAATGCACAATAAACTCTATTGGGTCTATGTTCCAAGTGTTCTTTACGGGTGAGAGGGTAAAGGACGCGGCAAGCGCGAGAAGGGCCAACCCAGTTTCGTTCCGCAAGCTATTCGACGAGCTTTTAAGGCGCGAGGTTTTCATTCCTCCATCGCAGTTTGAAACATGCTTTGTCTCCTACGCTCACAGCGAGGATGATGTTGACAGGACCGTTGAAGCATATGGCGAGGCACTTCGCAGGATAGCAAAGAAATGAAAAAGGCGACAGTAAGGGTCGGTACCAGAGGAAGCAGGCTCGCAATAGCCCAGACAGAGATAGCGCTTTCAGCTCTCCGCAAGTCAAACCCGGGAATCCATTTTGAAGTCGTTACAATAAGCACGAAGGGAGACGTCGACAAGCGCCCGCTCTTCACTATGGACGAAAAGGGAATCTTTGAAAGAGAAGTGAACGAGGCGGTCAAGAACGGCGTTGTCGACTTTGCAGTTCACAGCCTCAAAGACATCCCATCGGACTTGTCTGAAGAGCTGGTCGTAGCATGTATTCCAAAGAGGGCAAGTCCAAATGATGTTCTTGTCAACGAAAAGGGACGAAAGCTCAAAGAGCTGGCGCCAGGCTCAAAGGTAGGTACGAGCAGCCTCAGGCGCGCAGTCCAGCTGACAAAACTGAGGCCGGATCTGAACATAAGGCCGATCAGAGGGAACGTCGAGACGAGGGTAAAAAAAGTGATCAGCGGAGAGTACGACGCAGTAGTGCTTGCAGAAGCTGGGCTAACCCGGATCGGGATGAAGGATGTTATAGTCGAGCGCTTTGGAGTAAGAGATTTCGTTCCGGCGCCTGGACAGGGAGCAATTGCGATCGTCTGTAGGCAGAATGACAAGAAAATGATCAGTATGTTAAAATCAATTGAAGACCCGCGCTCTCGCGCAGAGGTGATGGCAGAGCGGGCGCTGATAAGAAAGGTCGAAGGAGGTTGCAGGTTCCCGCTCGGGGCAGTGGCAATAACGAATAACTCAAAGATTACGCTGTACGCCAGCGTGTTTTCGGCTGATGGCAGCAGGAACATCAAGGTCAAGGAGGTTGGCAATGCAAGGAGGCCGGAAGAGCTGGGCAACAAAGTTGCCGACCAATTAGTAAGCAAGGGCGCAATGGAGATGGCTGAAGGCTGGCGCAGGGCCGTGGAAGAGTGGAACAGCAGGCTATGAAAAGGGGTAAGACAGGCAAGGTTTTCATCTGCGGGGCAGGACCCGGCGATCCAAAATTGATCACCGTCCGGGCTATGGAGCTTCTGAAGACCTGCGATGTAGTACTGTATGACAGGCTTGTGGCACGAGAACTAGTTGATCAGATCCCCGCGAGCGCAGAGAAGGTCTATGTTGGCAGGGCCGTAGGAGACCCGACTACGCACCAAGACAGGACCAACGAGCTTATGGCAGAATATGCGAAAAAAGGAAAACAAGTACTCCGGCTGAAGGGCGGCGACCCTTTCATTTATGGCCGAGGCGCAGAGGAGGCAGAACATCTTCTAAAGCTCGGGATTAAGTTTGAGATAGTACCAGGCATAACTTCAGCAATCGCGTCGCCAGCTTATGCAGGCATTCCGCTCACGCACAGACGACACTCATCATCAGTTGCAATAGTGACAGGCCATGAGGACCCAGGGAAGGACGAGCCCGTAGTAAAGTGGGACAAGCTGGCTGGCGCAGTAGATACAATAGTCGTGCTCATGGGGATCGGTCAGCTTGAACAGATCTCCAAGGATTTGATAAAGGCCGGCATGAAGAAAAACACTCCAGTAGCAATTGTGGTAAGTGGCACGACCGAGAAGCAGAAGACAGTCAGAGGCACGCTTGCAACCATTACAGATATGGCCAGCAAGGCAAATGTCAAGCCACCAGCTGTCATAGTCATAGGCAAGGTAGCGGGTCTTGATCACCTAGAATGGTTCAGGTGAGCGTCACTGGTGCCGGGCTTTCAGGATAAAACCCTTGCAATCACCAGAAACCCGCAAGATGCCGCCGAGTTTTTGAAAGTTGTACAAGAAGAAGGAGGTCGAGGCATTGCACTCCCAGCAATAGAGGTTGTACCAATGGGACCAGCTGCAGTTCAGGAATTTCTGACCAAGCTACGGAATATCAGGTACGACTATTGCGCGTTCATGAGCCCTCAGGCAGTCAACATCTTGTTCGAGCACTCCGGCGAGGAGGTGGCGGCCCTCCTGAATTCGACTACTGTGATAGCTGTTGGTCCAAAGACCAAGGAGAGACTGATCGAGAACAGGGTAGACGTGAAGATGATGCCTGACAGCTTCTCTTCAAGCGGCTTGGTAGAGCATCTATCGCGCCTGAACCTGAGGAACAAAAAGATAATCATACCGCGGAGCGGAGCAGCTAACGAGTCGGTTGCAAAGGCACTTCAAGACCTCGGGATGCAGGTTGACGAAGTGCTACTCTATACTGTGCGCACGGCGACGCCAACGAATGTATGGAGAGAGTTTTCAAGCTTGCTTGCAGATAACAAAGTGAACGTCGTCATATTTACAAGTGCATCAAACGTCAGGTCGTTCTTCGAGATAATGGATAAGCTGGGATTTCCCAACCCGCCTCTCAATGATCTTACAAAGGTAGTCTCCATAGGGCCTCTGACCAGCAAAGAGCTTAAGAGTCGCAACATCAAGTGCCTCGAAGCGGTCGAGCACACCGTTGCCGGCGCGCTGAAAGTTGCAAAAAGGATCGTGTAATTTTTTGGTCATTGTGCGCAACGTGTGCGATAAAGTAAGTAACTGGCGTAGGGCAGGGAGCTCTGCTAGAAGATTCGACGTTTAACCTGCTAAGCCAGCTGGAGAAAATAGTCGACTCTTGTTGCTTCCCTCAGATCAAGAATTATGTGCGTGACGCGGAAATTAACAACAAGCCCAAGCGAGTCAAGATACGGGAATGCGGCAATGCAAAAAGAAAATTCCTGGGTTAAATGAGAAACGCGCTGGACCTAGTTGCTGCCCGTTTGGTTTCTATCGCGAGCATATCTGACATTTTCTCAATGGCGGTCAAGTATTCTAACCCCTTTGGAGTTGTGCGAAACTCCCTGAGCGAGCCGGAATCGATATCCTGCTCCAAAAGGCCATTTTGCAAGAGTATTTGTGTGTATTCCTTGGCCTGAGTGTGTGTCAGATACGCGTGAAACATGATCTTGGTGATACCCGCGCCGCCTTGGGCGCTATGCAAAATATCCCTTATTATTTCGTCCTTCTGTCGATTGCGCATCTGAAGTCAGAGTAATAGCAATAGCTGTTTGCATATAAGATTGTTGATTGAATCTTATGGTACTTGCTTCTATTTTCGGCGTAGATTTTTCGCCGTTGCTTGTTCTTGCATCAGGTCTGCCACTTGATCGATTGACAAGACCTTTCTCCCGTAACTGCTAGACATGCCAAAATGTCGTTGAATTCAAGAAAAAGAGTACTTATCTGTCACTTGACAGATTTGACTGATGCATCCTACTCAAAAGGGCAGCGAAGGATTGCCAATCGGCTGCCCGCACGTATTTTTTCGGGCACATCACCGCATTTCAGAAACCCCATTCAGATTCTTGATCTGGCGACGCAGCCAGACAATGTAAGAGCGTTGCGTTTTTCTTACCTCTATTGCCTGTGTGCAAAGCTCTTTGATCTTGTCCTTATTCACTTTTTTCCAATCGCACCGGATGTTCTTCATCAGGTAGTACGGCCGCTGATCCAAAAGATCGGTTGGTAGCCTGTGCAGAGTCCAAATGTCGCAGGCAACCTCGCCGTGAGGAATGCCTGACCCATTTCCCTGCACCAAGTGAGTCAGCTCGTGTGCTATAGTATAATGAGAGACGTTTGGCTGGAGCCGGAAAACAGGAGGCGATGTCCAACTTATGGCCGTACCCACTACCCAGCCTCGCCTAGTCAGCAAGCCACACGAGATCCTCTTTTCCCGCAACTCTGGATACAGTGAGTAGACCCGCAGTACGCGATTTTTGAATTCGGGAGAAAAAGCCTGCATGGCCTGCCTGCTAAATTCTATCGGCATTCTCTACTGCAGTGGAAAACCCTGTAACCGGCTTACAACCTTTATGTTCACATTTGGAGCTAGCTGGTATACAACATTTAACACTGTTTGATGAATACTTGAGGGAAGAGGGTGAGGCTCCCTCAACCCTGGGCGTTTCGTGCAGGAATCACGAATGATAACCTCCACGATTTACGGTGTGCACATGCCACTGGTGGGAGTCAGAGGTGAACTCAGATACCAGTTTGTCTTTTCCCAAAGACAATAACACTTTTTGTGTCCGTGGAGATTTTCATTCATCGGTTAGGCGAGGCGAATTAGGCTAGCCTAATATTTAAACTCTGTCTGGATTCTCTGGCCTGAAAACTAATGATATCATCTGCTGATCCTTATCCCTTCTATCACACAGACTCCTTCGTTCTTTTCAAACTGCAGCACTGACTCTCCAGGCCGCAGGTAGAACTGACAAGATCTCACCTTGCTCCGATAGTAAAAGACTTTTTTTCCGCTACCGTTCAGCTGTATCTTGTCCACTCCCAGCAGCTTCATGTTGCACAATTTTCTTATCTTCTTGTAGGTCGAGCTTTGCGGCAGGTTGTTCTCTGCTGCAATCTCTTGTGCAGACTTGGCTGAGTCAATGGTCGAAAGGATTATTTTTTGTGAAATGATGTCCGCGAGCTCTTGTAATATTGGAATCGCTTCTTCATAGTGAAAGGATAACATCTTGTCGCTCAATTAGGTGTCCCTAATTAGGCTAGCCTAATATTTAAACAGTATTTGAAAGGATTCTGTGGACATGGCGGAGGGAGGCCATTCACTTAACTATCGTGCGATGTCGAACCTACTCGGTTATAGAGTCACACGACCTTCTATCCTGTCCATTCAAGTCGATATGTTGTCACTCCGAGCTCCAGTAGAGATCTCTGTGATCGTTCCGCATCAATACATGCGTACTCTGATGCTGGAGATCTTTCAGGCGCTTCTTTCAGAAAGTCGATAATGCAAGTAGCCTCTTTATTTCGGCTGGGCCACAGGATATTTGAAGGCCTGTAGAGTACTTTGTTTCTGTCATTCCAAAAAACTTGAGCTCTTCGGGACAGCCCGAGAGCGAACCTGGAATATACAGTGACTTGGTTGGAAAAGGCTGCGGGGTGGGGTGAGGATGGCAGGGGGATCAAGTCCACAGTTAGCGCTTGATTCCCTCAACGACCCCTATCGTCCTTGATGGCGGATAGTGCGTCTTCAAATACTGCAGTCCTGCTTTTTCCAGCAATTCAGCGTATTCTTTTTCTGTCCTCTCCCTTCCAGTAAGGGCGCACATCATGTGGATGTCAAACAGCTTTGAGAAATGAGGAGTATCATGGCCTGGCACCACGTGCTCGACGATTAGAACTCTTCCGCCTGGAGGAGACGCCTTCTGGATATTCGAAAGAATGGCAACACATTCTTCGTCATTCCAGTCGTGCAAGATCATTTTCATTATGTAGGCATCCAGGCGCGGCACTTCCTTAAACATGTCTCCTGCAATATAGCTGCATCTGTCTGCCACACCCATCTTTTCCGCCCAAAGCAGTTCTTTGTTATTAATTGTGGATTCCAGCTCTAGCACGGCGCCCTGCAACTGCGGATGCTCGCGGAGTATGTTGCATATGAGGTGACCGTGTCCACCGCCGATGTCGCAAAGGCTCTTGATATTGGAAAAGTCGTAGTCCTTTAGGGCTTCAAGCACCATCTTGGTGTGCGTGGCAGAGTAGCTGCTCATGGCGTAGTTGAACACATCTCTGTACGCCGAGTTCTGCGAAATATAGTCGAAAATCCTCTGGCCAAACTCGCGCATAAAGCCGTCCTGCTTGCCGTCCCGCACCATGTCGGCAAGGTGCCTCCAGATGGCGTAGTGCTCCGGGCCCTCTTCCAGCAAGAGTGCTCCCCTTAGAGTCTGCGGATGATCCTTTCGGACAAACTCCCCCATGGGTGTGATTGAAAATCTCCGTTCCTCTGTTTCATTCAGAAATCCCAGTGAGGCAAGGGCACGCAAAAGTCGATAAGTCAAAGAAGCGTCGAGATTCAAATCCCGGGCGATTTCAGAAGAATGCTTTGGAGTTCTGTCCAGCGACTCAAAGATACCAAGCTTTACGCCGGTGTACAGTATTTGACTCTTCCATCTGCCCAGCATCATATCGACAGCTTTTTCGTAATCTGACATACTCAGGCCACGTATAGGTAGTTAATAAGGCATCATTCATTGAAAAATTTGCAATCCTGATTGGACGCTTTGTGATAAAGTGGGTTTGGAGGGATTCGGATCACACTTTCCAAAGGGCTCTAGTGCTGGGCTGCGTCAACTGATGATACAACACAGAGCCACAATGGAACTCGGTTTTCAAGACCTGGGAGAGAAGGAGACGGAAAAAGAGGATTGCCACATAGTGCGTCCAATGCTCACAAGAATCTTGCTGCAACTCTCACACCTGATTTTGAAATCAACACACATGAAAAGACTCGGATCGTCTTGATACTGGAATCGTCGTAAAATAAGAACACACTGATTATTCTCAAAAAAAGGAGAAAAAGAGAGGAAGGCTAGTTGACCACTATCTGTCCGGTCATCCATGGGTGCACTATGCACAGGTAGTCGTACGTCCCTTCCTTGTTGAAGGTGAGGCTGAATGAGTCGATCGGTGCAAGTCCCGGTGGAGACATTCCTTCTGGCCAAATCCATCCAGAGTTGATGTACTTTTCAGTACCCGTGACGTTGTAGCTCGCATTTGGCGGTAGATAAGTCGCGTTTCCTTCCGAGTCTATTACGGTCGGCATGAACGAGCGGTTGTTCAGGGCGACGATTACGTTCTGGCCAGGCGGTCCGGGCATCACTATTGGATCCGCGTTAGAGTTTGGAACTGCTGGTGTGACTGATGTCTGGTTGTCGATTAGATAAGGCGCGACGAAATCCGCGTATGTGCTGTTGTCAATAATGAATGTGACTGTGTGTGGTTCGCTGACCTTGGTCGGGTTGTAAAAGACTACCGTCTCACCTACATTTATTTCAGCGTAGTTCGGGAAGAACAGGGTCACCGGTGCAACATAGCTGCCTGCACCCGCCCTCACCTTGAAGACGCCATCCTTGTAGTCATAATATTTCTTGTTGAGTTTGTACTGCACCGATGGCCTTTCGTCGTTGTCGTCCATCGCTTGTCCTTGGTCCTGCATGTTTCCTGCCGGCTGGGCAGAAATGTTGGAAACTGCAAGGCCTGCGGTTGCCAAGAGCCCTGCTGCAATGACTGCTCCCAGTATTAAGCTTTGATTTTTCATAGTCTAGGAGAGAATTATCTCACTAATAAGTTAGCTATAATAATAATCGGCGCTGTTAACTTAACCTCCATCCCGAGCCAGAAATAATGTGAACCGTATCCTGTCTGTCCCCATGTCCAAATATAGCAAGAACAACTTGAGCCAGTTCCACACATGCTTCCTGTTGCAATCTACTTTTCTACATGGAAAGTGGTCGTCGAAGCATTCTGTGTCCTGTCCTTGACCTGCTGGATAAACCGCTCCATCAAATTCTTCAATTCAGTACCATAGACATAGTGGCGTAGCCTGAGCCACCTGCAAGCCTCGTTGTACCATCGAGCGCCGTCTGTGTGAATATCGGTCTCCTTCCGTACCTTCTCCGCAGCTGCTGCTTGAAAAAGTGGTAGCATACGAAAACGGTCCTCTCACGGGACAGGTGCATGGCCAGACACGCGTCTATTGCAGGTTCATATGCAATCCATAGCCAATAGTCATGACCATCTATCTGGAGCAAGGTCTCGTCGACAAATATCGCTCTGACAAGGCGCCTCTGTCTGTCCTAAACTGGTCTGCACAATCCGCGTATCTCTGAACCCATTTCCAGACAGCTACATGGCTCCTCTTTTTGAGTGGTGCCAAGGATTTAGCTGCCAGCCTGAAACTCCTAGAATTGAAATACGAGTATAGTGCATATGTGATTACAGCTGGGTCTGTTCTGGTTCTATTCATGCCAATGAAAAAAAGCTAGGACAGTCCTAGCTGTACGCATTACCCTAAGTTAACAGAGCCTAATAATCAAACAAGGCGCCTCTGCGACCTTTCAGAAGTGGCAGACCAGCGTGGTGAACAAGACCAGAAAAAATCTGCAGCTATGCAAAGAGGTCCTTTGTATGCACGACAATGTGGATATTTCTGACAGAGGTCACCAAATCGGTTCGGAGTCCAAATTGCTCATTGAAAAGGCGACAAAAGGACTTTCCGAGCGCTCTTGACCATTTTATCCCAAATGGATGCTCAAATACCAGACACAAATTATCCGAGCTATTTCTATAATGATGAAAATGCAATATGCTTCCCGAATAGATAGAAATTCTACCAAACACAAACTTGATGATATTATCTACTGTAAGTTCGATATCGTTCTGGGTAAGTGTTGCAGCAATTACACTAGTCCCATGATCGATCGCATCAACGAGAAAGTCTTCCCCTAACGCTTCGATTATGTCGAGCCAAGTCTTTCCAGGGACAACGATTGCCCCGTTGAGGCCTATAGCTCGATACGAGAAAAGCCATCGAAGAAGAATGTTGTTTACCTTTTGGTTCAAGCTACCATTTTCAAACTCAGAATCAAGGCGCAATTGCGCAAGTATGTCGTCGTAAATTGATAGTGTAATTGTTGACTTTTTGGAAAATCTGCACGATTGTCCCTTTTCTTTGGTGGTCAGGCTGATAGATTCACCTAGCTAATATTTAGGACTATTGCTAACCATTGTAACCGAGTGTAGTTGCGTGGTCGGATCTTAAGTATACGCCACTTGATTCAAGTCTCATGGCAGAACTATTAGATTGGTCAGTTGTACCAAACGACCCCTCTGTAAAAACAGTCGCACCAGACAGCGGAAACTTTGCCTACGACCTGCTGAACCTAACTTGCAGTCAGGCACTCAAATACGGGCAAAGAACGTGGGGAATCAACCTGGTATGGGGGGACCCTGCACAGATGGACAGCATTCGTTTTCAACGCCCGTCCGGCTCAAAGGAACCTGTCAAGTTTGAGGAACCAATTGCAGTTTACGTCAGAGGAGGAGGTTTTCTGATCTACAAAAAGAGAGATACGGGGATAAATCTTGGATGGTCAAGTACACCCAAATACGAATGGAAAATGTTGGGTGGAAATGCAGGAAGCGAAGTGCCGACGATGAAGCAGGTGGGCTTGTTCAACATGGTGGAAAACGATTCAGTCATGTATGAGCCGAGGGACTGGGGCATCAATCTTAAATGGTTCAAAGATTCCGGAAAATATGATTCCCTCAGCTCTCTAATCAGAGCAGGTAAAACGGTCAAAGACGTCTGGGACTCATTTTAGCAATAGATCCCCTCTCCATTTTTTCTACTGTAAGTACCTCTTCGTGTCGGCGGATTTCTTGTACGGAATGAGTCTTTTTTAGCGCAAGAATGATGCAAATCCCGACGACCCGCTCATAGTCGTCACTGGCTATCACCAGGCCGCAGGCAGGATAGAAGGACGCTTATGAGCACCGCTGCTCAACCAGAGTCGTGCCGGACAACCCAAGAACGCAAATTCAAAATGATCATTCAAGTAATGAGTATTGAATCTTCACGGAATTGGAACTCGCAAGAAGCGATCCCATGTCTCACCAGTTGGGCAGCATACACAGTGCGTCAAATCCATCATAGAAACCTTTGTTTATTCTCATTTGAGCCCATGTTATAAGCTTGAACCTTGATAGCCAATTGTAATTGTAATGCAGAAAAAGGACGGATTTGTCTATGTCGTGAAAGAAGTATCAATTGTCAGTTTTTGCGAAAGAATAAGGGAAAAGCAGCAGATAGATCATGAGTATTACGTAGCAAAATATCAGACCATGGTACCGACCATAGCTAGCCCATAACTGTCAGTATGCCGCAAAGATGTTAAAATTAGATAGATTGAGAGGCGGGTTCGGAGGGATTCGGACCCTCGACATTTTAACCCAGAATAATTCCCTGACTGGTTAAGAGCCAGACGCTCTGCCTGGCTGAGCTACGAACCCGCAGAAATTTTGCTAGAGTGAGCGATATTTAAATCGTACTAGAATGCAAGGCTCCAATTCCTTGAAGACCTTGTTACTGTGACTTTCAAAATAGAAACACAAGAAGACGTGCACAAGCCACATCAGGATGGCTACTACACAAACACAGCATCAGCCAGAAATCAGCAAACAAAATCTGCCAAAAAATGCGTCAAAAAGTAGAAGAATAAAGGGAGGAAGAACTCTCAAGCCTTGACCGTCTGCTGTTGTTGCTGAATGATCTTCACAATCGCTTCAGAGACAGAACAGTTGAGCTTTTCCTTCTCTTTCAGAATGTGTCGGTAGGCGTCCAGCGTAATGTATACTGGTATAGAGCCTGTGCCTTCAAGCAGCGCCTTTACGCGGTAGAGACCGTTTTCCATTCCACGCTCGGCTATCTTCTTCAGTTTGACCTTGTCCATAAAGCTTCCAAGTGGACCCATAGGCATCTCATATTCGACCGTCATGCCGGTTCTGCTCTTCTTCTCGCCCAGTTCTTCAAAGTCGACTGTAATCTGCCAGCTCTTGAACGGCCCCTCGATCATCTTGGCTACAATCTTGCGCATGGGGACATAGTCGATGGTCTCGCAGTCCCATTCAAGTTTCTTGCCGTCAAAATCTCCGCTAATCCTGAAAATCGTGCCTACGCCAAAGCCATTCTTGACTTCGACCGGGACAACGTTGAGCCCCATGTTCTCTGGGAACTGGTCAGCCATATGCTCTGGCCTCGCAAAATATGTGAATACTTCGCTGACTGGAGCGTTAATTTCTATGCTCTTTTGGATAACGGTCATCGTGGAATTGTGTTGGTGAACTGAATTTAAAGGTTTTGACAGCGGATGATTGCACTAGATTGCAAAAATGAGGGGAGAGACAACAAGAGTGGAAGAAGATCGGATCAGCCTACTGCAGCGGGTTGCTGTTCACGATCTCGTCCAGGCACTTGATAACGTCTTCCTTGGTCACAGGGATCGGGTTATTGTCCAGGTGTCCCCTGTCGGGCATGATTACGTCTGCTGCCTGGTCCAATGGTTGCTTTAGCTTCAGTGGTTCGAACTTGAGCTTTTGTGCTATTTCCTTGAATCGTTTGTAGTAGATAGAGTTGTTGAACTTGTGTGCGACGGTGGTGCACGAAGAGAGGGCATAGCCATGCGGTACGCCTTCATTTGAGAACACGTAAGACAGCGCATGTCCAAGAGTTGTGGAGGAGTTGCCAAAGCCAATGCCGGAGAGCATCGCTCCGTATGGGAGAAGGTGATGCTTGTCGTTCATGATCGCGTCATAGAGAATGTCAAACGCCTCCTTGCAGAAGAACTGAGTGAACGGGTTGCCGGCCTTGCTATCATAGCCTTCAGATGCCTGTGCTGCTGCGTCGCATGCAGAGTTGCGCAGGATGTTGAACGGGGTGCCGGCCAAAAAGTATGGATCGACTATGGCCGCGTCTGCTAGGAACGCCTCATCCTGCAAGAGCTTTTTCTTATGGTCAAAGCTGATAACTGCATAAGTAGTCATCTCGGCCCCTGTTCCAAATGTGGTCGGGATCAAGATCTTTGGGATTCCAGTAAGTTTGCTCAGGTACTTGCAGACGTCCATAGAGCTGCCGCCTCCAAGTCCAATGTAGGCGCCGATGTTCTTTCCCTCGTACTGCTTCTTTATGGCTTCAATGGTTTCGATAGCAGGGTCGGGCGTAACCTTGTCGTACAGCTCGTAATTCTTTATGCCCATATAGTCCAGCCACTTGTTGTAAATGTCAGGAGTGGTCGTGGTAATTACAAGAGCATTCTTAGGATAGGGAAATTCCCTTGCTGCGTTTTCGCCGAACATGATCTTTTTCGGCATCATTACTTTCCAAGCCATATGGTTTATGGGTCGCCCTCTTGGTGTTTTATGTCTTTCTTGCTGACAAGGTCAATCAGATAGTCAGGCGCGCCCTTTAAGAAATCCCTCAAGCCTGCGCTTTTCGAGCCTCATCAAGTAGACGATGCCAATCAGCGTAAACACCTCCACTGCCTTGGCCAGTATCCCAGCCAAGTCAACATCTTCAGGTCTGCCTGTGGGCGAAAGCGGCGGAGGAAGAATCACAGAATAGGCATACAACCCCAACAACACCGCTGTCCCGATGAGGCCAAACAAGTTGATGGCCACACTCTTGCGGTAGTGACTACGCGGGCTTGTCATGCCAGCGGTCGTTCCCGTCAGCATCAAAAGCGTATAGAGTATACCATATGCAACCTGCATTCCCCCCGCAGCAATCAGAAATATACTGTATTCCAATCGAAGCGAGGCGTGCTCCGAGTATACCGCAAAATGCACAAGGCCGCCGGCAATAGCAGCCAAGGTAACGACATATGGAGCAACGTTGCCGGGCCCGCTGGCAAACTCGCCTCTCTTTTTCTTACCCCAATATGTCACGGCGAGCACTGTCCCAAACACACCAAGCGAGCCAAATACTGCCCCCGCTATAGCTGTGTTAAAGACAAGGCCAAAGCCCTTTGAAATTGCAAAGTTGAATACGGCGCGGTCGCAGTTGCAGCCGGCTACGCTGCTAAGCGCCGTCCTTGGCGGATCAATTGCGTTGGTATTGACAGGACCGTCCGCAACGCTAAGTACGACCTGATAGCTCCCTACCTGCGGAAAAGTGTAATACAACACGAAGTCGCCCACATCCTGCTTGGTCCATGGGAACGCCTTGATGCGCTCGCCTGAAGAGGCATAGATTTCGACCATGGTTTCTATATTGTATGTATCCTGCCCTTCATCGTCTTGGATGCTGAACATTATCGCTGTAGGCTCGCCCGGAGCTGCGTAGTCTGGCTCAAGAGCCGCATAGGCATAGTAAGGACCCACGCCATCACCTCTGCTGTTGTAGTGTGAAAGGTGGGAGAAGTGAGCATACGCAGGTGGAATGGCCGTCGAAATGACCGAGACGACGACAAGCAGCGAGAGCGCCGGCAACAGGAGATGAAGGACCGGGACGTTCTTCATTTGTGAGAGTAGGTTTGCTTTGCCCGTATATTATATTACTGTGTCTTGACCAGTGCCCTCTTTCCTTCGATTCTGTGTGCGTAAAGGACAGTCATAAGCACCATTGAAAAGAGGACGATCCCAAGTCCAAGATGTGTCGTGACGAGCAATGCATGCAAGCGCTCCACAATCACTATTGCTCCCAGTGTAATCTGTCCCACTACTGCGCCAGCTGCGATGATGGATGCAATTTTCATCCCCTTTGGAGATTCTTTTGACTTGAGCGTGAATGCCATAGTGGCGATCACAAGCACGCCGACAGTAGCTGCCACCGACCTGTGGATGTATTCGATGATAAAGTCTTCGTGGGGCAGCAGGCCCTGTGGGCATAGTGGCCAGTCTGGACACGACAGGCCGACGCCTGTGGCACTAACATATCCGCCGATAAATATCAAAGAGAAAAGAACAGCAAGAGTAGAAAAAGAGAGGGCTCTGAGCAGCATTTTTGCTACTACTATTCTACTATGAGCACGCCCTTCATATATTCGTGCACAATGCAGAAGAAGTCATACTGCCCAGGGGCGACGTCAGCTAGGGATATTTTTCCGGATTCTCCACCGTTGATTAGGCTAGTGTCGAAGAGCGTACCCCTTTGAGGGTCTGTGTTCGCTGTCCCAGAGGTCACGGTGTGGGGGACGTTGTCGTTGTTTACAACAGTGATTTCTGCCCCAGCACTTGCAGTCAGCTGTGCCGGCTCGTATGCCGTATTGCCTTGCACTGCTGCTCCTGAAGGGATGGTGATTGTAGGTCCAGCTGCGGCATCATCGCCACTGCTGCCACTGCCACCTTCTTCAGCTGCGACCACGGTAATGGTGGCTACCATGTACGGGTGGACAGTACAGTAGTAATCTATGGTGTCACCTTCGCTTACACCTGTCAGTTCAACAGGACTCGAGCTCTCGCCGGCTAGGACGATGCTGGTGTCAAACAAGTCCCCAGAGGCAGGATCGGTTGGTCCAGTTCCGGATGTTGCAGTATGCGGGACATTATCTTCGTTGTGCCATACGATCTTGTTGCCAAGCGGCACTTGTGCGGCATCTGGATCATAATCAGGGTTCCCTTGCGTTGCAGCTCCGGCCAGCATCGTGATTGTCGTAGTTCCCGCTTGTGCAGGTGGCTGCTGGGTGGGGGGCCTTTCAACGCGTATCTGTGTCACCGGTGGAGGAGTCGAAAACATTGCGTCAAAGAATGGCAGTAGTATTGCAGCACCTATTGCCATAGTGACGCCTATGATGATCAACCCCTTACCCATGCGTCTGCCAGAGGTCAGGATGATTGGTTCGTTCTCGTGTCCATGTTCATCGTGTGACATTTCTCAATCTCTCCTACTATTAGTGGTGTGGCTCACGCCGCCTGTAGTCATAGTACTGCTCACCAATCTCGAATGGGTCATCCATCTTGGCGGGTTTGCCTGCGTAAGCGCTCCTTATCATGTTCCACAGGAACATCGCGGCTCCTACTGCAGTAATCCATGCGCCTATTGTAGATAGCTGGTTCAGGATTATCAGCGGTTCTACAGGCACATAGTCAAACGTGCGCCTAGGTTGTCCATAGAGACCAAGTATGTGCTGCGTGAGGAAGATCAGCGAGACGCCTACGAACATGAGCCAGAACTGTATCATGGCAGCCTTCTCATGGTACATCCTTCCCGTAATCAGCGGGAACAGGTAGAAGATGAATCCAATGAAGGCGAACGTAATCATGCCCATCAGGAACAGGTGCATGTGTCCGACTACCCAGTAGCTGTCGTGTGTAAGGAAGTCTAGCGGCATGGCGCTGTTGACAACACCGCCGGCTCCTGCATAGAAGAACAGGACCACCCCTCCAACGACAAAAGACATTGGTGCTGAGAACCTGATCCTTCCGCCCCACATCGTTGCAACCCAGTTAAAGATGTGCATGGCCGATGCAGGTACCGCGGCTAGTGTGCCGACCATGAAGACTGTCTTTTCAGTGAAGCTCATGCCTGTTGCGTACATGTGGTGTGCCCAGGATGCAAAGCCAACTATGCCGAGTAGCACAAATGCCGTAACCCCAGATTGATAGCTAAAGATAGGCTTTCTGGAGAACTTGGGTATGATCTCGTACGCAATGCCAATGGCAGGTATCATGAAGATGTACACCTCTGGGTGGAACGTGAACCAGAACAGGTGCTGATAGGCTATAGGATCTCCACCCATTGCGGGATTGAAGAACCCGGACACCCCCAATCTGTCTGTGTACAGCATGATTAGCGCGGCCGCAAAGGTTGGCATTGCCACAAGTATCATGATTGAAGTTATCAGTGTGGCCCAGACGAAAAGCGAAGTCCTCATCAGAGGTAGATCAGGATGTTTCATCTTGAGGATGGTAACTATGAAGTTGATGGCCCCTAGAATTGAGGAGATGCCAAGTATCTTTAGCCCAAAGATCCACATCTCTGCCGCGGGTCCTGGTGCTCTAATGATAGAGTAAGGAGGATAGGCGTTCCAGCTAAGATCTGCAAAGCCGAGCCAAATAAGTGCAAAGCCAACAGGGATCATCCAGAACGCGACTCCGTTGAGCTTTGGCCAGGCCATGTCTTTGTACCTGACCATAATTGGGATCAGGTAGTTGCCAATGCCTGATGCAAATGGTACGGCCCACAGGAAGAGCATGGTTGTACCGTGTACTGTGAATATCCTATGGAAAGTGTTGGAATCTGCAATTACATCCCCGCCACCTGGCATGAATAATTCTGTGCGTATGGATATGGCCAGTGCGCCGCCGATAATGAACGCGACCAAGGACAGGTAGATGTAGAGTAAGCCGACATCGGTATGGTGAGTTGAAAAAAGGATTTCCCACATTGGACGCGGTTTTTTAACCTCTAGAACCAACTAGCATCGCTCCCTCTTATTGCCCGTACATGGATTATGATATCAATAAAAGCATTTTGTTTTTAGTACATGGTTGCGGAACTGACCTGTCTCCCAAGGATGCTTGAGTGAATGTAGTTCGTGCTCTTGACATGGCCGCTCAGATTCATGATCAGCTGGCGCTGTTGAGATGATTCCCGGATAAGGCACTCGGAGCCAGATGCAGGATTTCGCTGCAAGTTGCGGTGGGAGGGCACATGAGCAGCTGTTAAAGCTCATGCAAGTGAGCAGGACGCCTTCCACGATACACAATACAACCAATTCTTTCTCGGTGTGTCGAAAAGTTTGGTGGCGACTTTGATGAAAAAAGGCGGGTAACAAGTCGATTATCGTATTCTAGATTCTAGATATCAATGCACAGACAGCTGTGTTGAAATGGATTAGACGTGACACAACAATCGTGTGGTGCATCAGGTGCAACTAGCTGACTTTGTGCATGCACGGCGCAACAGCCGACGGTATGAAGAAAGGGCAGGTCTCGATGGGGGTGTGACAACCGAGGAGAGATGCGTATGACTCAGGTGAGTTCAAAAAGAAAATGCGGATAAAAAACCACAAACGAAAGCAACGATATCAGTCTAGTCCTACAAGAAGATCCGCAATAGGGCAAGAAGAGCACTTTACATAGCTCGAAGATAGGAACAGGTATGAAACGTACAATCACGGCAAAGGAGATTCTTCTGGCAAGTCCATGAGATGATATCCAAGGGAACTAGCAGTAGAACTGCAGCGGCTGTCTGATTCAGATAAATGAAAAGCTAGCATGAGCCATGTAGAAGACATATGGAGAGATTGCAGAATCGGTGCGGACGAGGGTGCTTCGCACCGTCAGTGCGTCGAGACGCCAGAAACGATAACTCAGCAATTCCTAGAATCGCCTCGATGCGGCGCGCCAGTCGGAACGAAATTGTAGCTTAGAGACGAAGACCCTATTTTCACGGGTTGATTAACAATGCAAAAGAGCAGTTTTTGAGCGTCGGATTCCTACACAAGGACTTAATAAAGAAAGGTTTGAAAAAAGTAAAAAAGATTCAAAAAAATGGTTTAGCTCGCAACAGCAATTGCGCCTTTGCTTTCCGTCAAGTCTGCTGCTGCGTTGGTGACATTAGCGCCCCCAGAACCTGGCTCTTCAACTATGAGAGTCGCTCTCATTTGGTAGTGGGAGAACCCGCAGTATTCCCTACACTGTATAAGGAATTGGCCTGCTTGATCGGGAACAAGCCACACGGTGTTGACCCTACCAGGTACTGCATCTATCATTGTGGTGAAGTCTGGGATGTTGAACGCGTGTATCACGTCCAGCGATGTAACCTCAAATCTGTAAGGTTTGCCTTTCACCAGATGGAGTTCGCCTATCTCTCTTGTCCCATCTTCATGTTCAAAAGTCCAGAACCACTGCTGTCCAGTTACCCTGATGACTTCAGAATCCTCTGGTGCGTGCTCCAAAATTCTTTCAATGTTCCACGCGTCGGCGCCAATGTAGACCAAGGTCGCGATGACGACTCCAACGTAGACCCATTCCAAAGTTGCGTGACCCATCTAGTGGTGTGCACCTCCTTCTGTCCTTGCAGGGGTTATGTCTCCCCTGTTCTTTGGATGTGATTCGCGGAATCGCCATACCACATAGAACATGGTTCCCATGACGACTGCGCCTATTACAAAGGCGACAACCATGTCCCTGTAGAACAGTGACCAGATCTCTATCCTGTGAATTATGTATTGGTCGGTGGTTTGTTGCGCAAACGCTGATTCAACGCCCAAAAGAGTTGCAGCCACAACAGGAATCAGGAATAAAACTATCGCGGAATTTGAAAGCAATCTCTATCCCGTCCCCTTTTTTCTATCATCAGTCAGTTTCCCAATCTTATTTAATGTTTTGGCTTACTCGTTTGGGTACCTGTGTATCGCCATCACGTTTACGCCTGAAAGAGAAAATACCTTGCTTTCATGCTTGAGCACCGTAAGCGATGCATTACGTATGTGCCACTTGTACAGTGCTTCTGCTTTTAGGTCAAGTAGTGTGGCAAGTGCAGCCTTGATGGGATCAAGGTGCGTGACCATCAGCACGTTGTTGTCCTCATGCTTCTGCAAGACATCCTCGAGCAGGCTCTTTACCCGCCGCTTGACCGCGGAGAATGGCTCAACTCCGAAACTGTCCAGTACGGGATCGTGTTCTGAATAGAACCTTAAGAAAAGGTCACCGTATTTCGTGGTCACCTCTTCATAGTTCATGCCAACGAGTTTGCCCAGTTCTATTTCGTACAGGCGCTCGTCAACTTCATAGTCCATGCCAAGTACACTGCCGACGATTTGCGCTGTTTCCCTTGTTCTTATCACAGGTGATGCATAGATCTTGTCTATCCGGATGTTTCTCAGCTGTTTGGCGGTATCAATTACCTGATTCCTGCCCTGCTCTGTAAGGTGCGACTCGATATGCCGCCCGACTAGCGTTCTGCTCACGTTATTTTCTGCTTGACCGTGCCGCATGAATATGACTAGGGGCAATTGCTCAACCATTGCACGACGAATCACTTAATAATTTTTAGCTGTATGTCCATTGTTGCACGGTCGGCCTCAAAGCCGGCGCTTCGTGGCCAACCTGTCCCAAGATGAGCACTTCTCTTTCGACACGTCACCCATGGCAGACTGGCGCACCCAAAGAGAGTGACTTATGTGGCGCAGTCAAGTCGTTCCAGACTATGCTATCTACGATGATGGTTGTGGCAGTCATAACAGTCATGGCAGTTGCGCCGATTCTACTTCTGCAAAGCAATGGATTGGAAGAGGACTCAAGGAGAAAAAGGCTGGGAGAGAAAAGACAAGGCGATGCAACATTAATATCGTGAATACACGTGGGTGGCACTGTATATGCGGATAGGCATAGTGGGCGGCACTGGCGGAATGGGGGAAGGTTTTGCACTCCGCTGGTGCAAGAAACACGATGTGATTGTTGGATCTAGAGATGTCCAGAAGGCGAAGGAGGCTGCAGAGAAATATAACCAGGCGGCCCGGGCAGCCTTTGGGACAATCGAAGGCAGCATAACCGGCGATGACAACATTGCCCTTGGAAAAGACGTCGACGTCCTGATACTTTCGATACCGTACGAGACTATCGACGACACATGCAGCAGGCTGGCCGGTAAGATCCGTGACGATTGTGTCGTAGTCTCCCCAATAGTACCTATGGCTAAGACCGAGGCAGGCTTTGTCTATATCCCAATTGATCAGGGCAAGATGCAAGCTGCTGAAATGGTCGCTGACAGGCTGCCGCCGAGATCCAGAGTAGTTTCTGCTTTTCACACCATATCAGAAGTGAAACTAAAAAACGTTGGCCATAGCCTCGACGCTGACACATTTGTTTGCGGCGACGATCCGGCTGTCATTGCAAAGCTGGCAGAACTTGTTTCAGAGATCTCTGGCCTGCGCCAGGTCTACTTAGGACCGCTTGCCCTCACATATCAAGCCGAAATATTGACCCCAATGCTCTTAAATGCAGCAAGGAGGAACAAGTTGAAGAACCCCGGCGTAAAGCTGACCTGAACACAAAGGCGAACGCAAACATTATCAGCAATACCTTTCTCTACAACAATGTTACCATATGAGGTGGAAGGAAGAGATAGGTGGCGGGCCAAAGAGAGGGAGAAACTGGATGTCCGCAATGGGCGTCCTATTCATGGTAAGCGCCGCGATCATACTTATCAGAAACTTTTTGCTCTTTTACATTGACCATTCTGCCGGCTTGGTGAGCGATCCCGGGCAGCTGTTTCTGGACAATTTTGTCAACAATCAAGTGACGAATGAAAAATTCGCGATAGCAATGATTGTTATTGGAGGCATCTTGCTTTACTGGGGCTTTTTCAGAAAAAAGGAAGACTATGGGCCGCCGGACGAACACGAGTGGAGACGGATGAACCGCTAGAGCAACTGAGTCCAATATTTTAAAACTTTAGTTCATTTTTTATCAATATTTGTGACACGATTAGCAAAACTTACAATACAAGACAATTTACAAGCACAATTAGCAAAGTTAATCTCGGGGAAGGCGTGTAAGATGAACGGGAGCCGGAGCGAGAGGCACAACAATGAGCAGAAAAGCAAAGGTGAAGGGCAGATCCGCAGTTAAGCTTAGGAGGAAGGTGCGTCCCAAGAGAGCAGCACCTAAGCGCAAGCCATCCACAAAGAAGAATGCTCCGGCCGCAGCAAAAGGGAAAAGACCAGGAAGTAGGATCATCAGGATAATGGGTCAGGGTCAATACTCCGTGGATGCACGGACGCTCAAGAAGCTCAGCGATATTGATAGTGAAATTGTAGAGCTGGTGCGTACAGAGCGTTCTGACGATGTCGAATTTAGAAGAAAGCTGACAGAGTTAAGCGAGGTAGTAATGAAAAACGGCAGACAGTTAAGCTCAAATGAAATAATCAAATCAGACATCATTCTTCCAAGCGCAGATCTGTCAATAGACGAAGCAAAGAGGCTTTTCAGAGGAGTAGGCGTAATCCCCGAACTATAGCGTGATTCGTTTCTTTCACCGCTTAGACGCAGGAACTCAGATCGGGCTCTCCCGGTTGGGCACTTCCTATCTCCGAACGGCAGACCAATATTCAGACATTCCGCAGGTGTCTTGAGCTCTGTTCATTGCTGAACGGTTGTATCTTTGTGCAAGCACAAATTCTGGGTCCTGGCCAACGAATACCTTGGGAAGATCATGGGGCGACGGTTAGGTGGCCAGAATGACATGCATGTATGTGCAAGTACTATACTTTCTTGACCCCTTCAGCGTGCATCTGGAATTTTTTGCTGAACGCCGAATATTGGAAAGTCATGGCAGAATCATAAACGGGGCTTCAGCAAGAGGCTTGACCAAGTGAAAGCGATGGGAGCTGTCGCCACGGCTTTAGCAAGAAGGCTCTTGCTAATACACAGGCAGTTCTGACCAGTCAGTAATGCACTACTACTGGATTTATTAGTTGGGCCAGACTGTAGAACTGGTTGTGAGTTTCTTTCGAATTCCGCGGGAGCTATTTCGCGGAATTTCAGAACGGGACTAGTTGATGGTCTGTGGATAGAATAGAGAAACAGGGTATGACCAATCGATCTGTATGGAGAACGCTCATCATTCTGAGCTGTCTTGGACTGATTGTGATGTTTGACGAGACGATGATTTTGCCGGCTATCCCGGATTTCATCCGCGAGTTCAACATATCATATAGTATGTCGTCATGGCTGCTCTCTGCCTACATAATCGCGGCAGCAGTGATGACGCCAATTGGCGGCCGACTGTCGGATATCTATGGCAAGAAAAAGATTCTGCTCATAGTGATGGCGGCCTACACGGTTGGCATCCTTGCGGGACGAGTTGCCACAAACTTCGAATTTATGTTAGCTGCCAGGGCTGCGCAGGGCATTGGCATGGCCATGTTCCCCATCGCATTTGGAATCATAAGAGAGGTTTTTCCCGAGAACAAGCTAGCTATAGGCCAGACCATATTCAGCTCAACTTTTTCAGGAGGAGCTGTTGTAGGCTTGCTAGGAGGTGCAGCAATTATCCAGTACTTTGGATGGCAGGCAACATTCTTGGCGATACTTCCTGCGGCAATAGTGCTATGGTTCATAATAGTAAAATTTGTTCACATACCAAGTTCGACATCAAACCATTATGACAACAATCGGGCTGAAAACAGAACAGTCGATGTAAAGGGGACGCTGGCTCTGGCGGCTACGATAATTACATTTCTGGCAGGTGTAACATTCCTGGAAACCCATAGCGAAGGCGCATGGTATCAAGCCGCAATCCTCTTTGCGTCCTCAGGTGCGTCACTTGCAGCATTTGCAACCATCGAGAGAAGAGCAAGGTCGCCTCTGCTGGACTTTAGGCTAATGAGCAACAGGAATTTCCTTCTTCCGACAATCATTCTCATGGCTACATTCATGTCCATTTTCATGGTGTACCTGACGATCCCTGTCATGGTAAGGAGTCCCGAACCTCTTGGATTTGGAGGAGATGCGGTTGAAGCCGCCAGCGTACAGTTGCCATTCATGATAGTATTGCTCATGGGGACAATCATGTCAGGCTTTGTGCTGAAGAAAATCAAGAACACCAAGCTTACACTGATTGGCACATCAATCAGTGCAGTCGGTTTCTTTATTCTGCTCATGTTCCACTCCACCGAAGTGATGGTTTCAACTGGGCTCACAATACTTGCCGCCGGGTTGTCGCTTTCAATCACTGGTGCGTTTAATGTAATTCTCCTTTCGGTGTCGATGCAAATGACAGGAATAGCCTTGGGAATGACACTTTTACTAAATCTGGTTGGAATGTCTGTTGGTCCGGCATCTGCAGGCATATTGCAGGAGACGAATATGGGAACCATAGAGGGAGTGGAGGGACAGTTCCCGACCCAAGAAGCATACAAGCTTATCTTCCTCGTGGCTGCCGTGATTTCACTCTCGTCTGTCGCTCTGGCATTAGCAGTGACCCGGCGAAAAGAAGCGCCCGCCGCAGTGGCCCACACAAGCCCGCCAAAAAAAGACTAGAGAAGATAGAGGAACTACTTGCTGTTCACAAAGCTCTCCAGTTTGTCCATCGCCTTTTCCAACAACTCTTCTGGCGGCAGGTAGACTATTCTGAAATGACCTGCGCCATAGGCCGATCCAAAGCCAGACCCGTGCACCGTCAGGACGCCCGTGTTGTTAAGGAGGTCGATTACAAAATGCTGGTCATCTTTCCACCTGTTTCCAAGGTTGAGCTTTGGGAAGACATAGAATGCTCCACGCGGCAGCCTGCATTGCATTCCCATTGCGTTGAGTCGCTTGACTACATAATCGCGTCTAGACCTAAGTTTTTCAACCATCTTTGGTATGTGTGTCTGAGGACCCTTGAGTGCTTGGACGGCAGCTATCTGCACCGGCAGGTTTGCGGCGATCCTCACGCGAGCAAGTTTTGGTATGTCTTCGCGCAGACTTGCAAGCTTTTTGGAGTTGCTGTTCATGGCAATATAGCCGCAGCGCCATCCGCTCATCAGATATGCCTTTGAAAAACCATTTAGCAGGATCACAGGAGCATCCTTGGCCACCTTGCCTATGCCAGTGAACTGGGAATCGAAAACTATCTTATCATATATCTCGTCGCAAATGACATAGAGGTCATGTTCTGTGGCAATATCCACGAGTTGCTGCAAGCTCTTTCTATCAAATACCTCTCCAGTAGGGTTGTTTGGGCTGATGATGCACAGCGCCCGCGACCTAGGTGTTATCTTTGACCTTAGATCTTCGAGGTCCGGCCTGCCATCAGGATGCAACTTGAATTCGACTGGCTTGCCGCCATAGAACTTGACATATGACGAATATGGAGGATAGTAGGGACCAGGCATCAGAACTTCGCTGTTTGGGTCTACTATAGATGCCATAGTCATGTCGAGCCCTTCGGACACCCCGTTTGTGACAATGACATCTTCTTGCGTCACATCCAGCCCCTTCTCGGACTCTTTCTCTACGATCGCCTGACGGAGCTCTGGCAGTCCCTCAGACTCGGTGTAATAATTCTCGTCGCGCATGACTGCGTCGACTAGGGCCTTCTTGATGTGGTCTGGAGTCTTGAAATCAAACTTGACAGGATCCCCTATGTTGAGATAGATTATTTCCTTGCCGGATGCCTTATATTTTCGTGCGTAGGTGGCGATATCGCGGATTGCGTACTCGACGCCATGTGTCCTCTCAGATACTTTCAAGCTAGACACCTATCTGACAATTTGACCGAGATAAAATGTTATGTCTCCCTTGAGGCGGCGCTCGCATTCGGACGTCTCAAGTCCAAACAGAAGGCAAAAACGATGTCATCTTGCGGGCTGCCAAGCCCCTCTCTCTCCGTCTCGCAGTGCGCGCGTGCAACCACCAGCATACTTGATCCGCTGCAGGAGTCATGAGTTTCCCGCATGCGTGATGATAGGACATTGGCAATAAACTTAAAGCATGTCTCAGACGTCTGCTTCTTGCAGATGGTTACAAATTATGACGAGGTAATGAAACTCGCCCTTGCAAGAGGATTCTACTTTCCGAGTTGTGAGATTTACTCTGATGCCCCTGCCGGATTTTGGGAATACGGGCCTGCCGGCGTCAACATGAAGAACAAGTTTATCGAGCTGTGGCGGCGCGAGTTGGTAAGGCGCGACGGCATGATGGAGATCGACGGCTCCCAGATAATGAGCAAGAGCGTATTCGTTGCTTCGGGCCATATTGGCAACTTTACCGATCCTATCGTAAAATGCACAAAGTGCGGCTCTACCTTTCGCGCCGACCGACACATCAGTGAAAAGACCGGAGAAAACGTCCCGGAAAGAATGTCTGATGAAGAAATCAATGCTCTGATAAAAAAGCACAACCTGCGCTGTCCAAATTGCAAGGGAGAATTTGGCAATGTCAGCCGGTTCAACATGATGTTTCGAGTTGGCATCGGCCCAGCCGCCGAAGAGGCGTACCTGCGCCCGGAAACATGCCAAACGATCTTTGTGGATTTTGCCCGGGTCTTCAAGACGATGCGTGGTCGCCTGCCACTTGGAATTGCTCAGGTAGGAAAGAGCTTCCGTAACGAAATTGCGCCAAGACAGAGCTTGCTCCGCCTAAGAGAGTTCTATCAGGCCGAGATCGAGGTGTTCTGCAACCCAAATAGATTGAACGACATGCCCAAGTTCGATGAAGTAAGAAGCACCATATTGCGAATTTCGTCGCATGATGGATCCTCCGTCATCGAAACCACAGCTGAGGAAGGCATCAACAAGGGCCTGATACCAAACAAGCTTGTGGCCTACTACCTTGCTCTCTTGACCGAATTCTATGCCAAGACAGGCATTGACATAAAGCGCAGCCGGTTCCGCAGACTGTCAGACGAGGAAAAGGCGTTCTATGCCTCCGTCGCGTTTGATTTTGAAGTTGAAACGAGCATTGGATGGCTCGAGCTTGTAGCGTGTAACTATCGTTCCGACTATGATCTGAAGGGGCACGCCTCCACAAGCAAACAGAACCTAGAGGTAGTCGACCCTGCCGACCAGACCAAAGTCTTGCCGCATGTGTTTGAACTTTCCATGGGAATCGACAGGAGCATCTACACCATCCTTGAGCACTGCTACTACGAGGACGAACAGCACGACGATAGAGTAGTCCTCCGATTAAAGCCATACCTTGCGCCTGTGCTTGTCGGGATACTGCCGCTAGTGACAAAGGACGGGTTGGACCAGAAGGCCCGCAAGATCCATTCTGATCTGAAATATGACTTTGACACCTTCTATGACGAATCTGGGTCGATAGGGCGCCGCTACCGGAGGCTGGAAGAGGTGGGCGCCCCGTTTGCGGTCACGGTAGACCACACCACCATGCAGGACGACACTGTTACAGTTAGACACCGCGATACGATGCAACAGGAGAGGGTGAAGGCGTCGGAGCTCCGCCAATACATGCAGAACGCCCTTCTGGCAGCAAGGAATTAAACTTGCGATTGCACGAAGAAACGTAGTGAAGGGCAGCAGAAAAAAGGTGGCGTCTGGCGACGAATTACCACTTGAAAAGTGGTTGGTAGCTTATAGGAACCCAAATTCCAAAAAGCATGTCGGCGGATCTATTTTCATGCGCCAGTTTTACGCTCCAGGATACTACGAGGCCTATGACACGGTCCTGACACACGCCGAAAAGTTGAACCTTGAGGTGCTCTGGTTCAGAGAAAAGAGGTCGTGCGAGCAGTTCCTCAATCGCGACTTCCCGGAACTCGAAACGGTGTGCACCTATTGCAACATGAAGTTCAACCACTCAGAACCTGTGCCCTGCAGCCATGACGGCTGCAGTTTTGAGTTCTGTTCTAGGGAGTGTATGGCAGAGCACTGCGCAATGAGGCACCAAGTCTAACCTATCGAGTCAGAGTTGTGTTCGTTATCAGAGTTGTGCTCGTTATCCTGTTGTTCCTGAACACGTTTGATTGGCTTGTATCGTCCGATTCTATTGCCACACCGTTAGCCATCAAGTTGTTGTCTGCAATCGTGTTACCGGTTGAGGAGCCGGTAAGTGTTATCCCTTCTTCACTTCCAACCACGGTATTGTTGCTGATCACATTGCCTGTGCTGTTGTTTCGAAGGTAGACGCCGAACTTTTCGTTGTATCTGAGGTCGTTGTGCGAAACCGTAGTAGAGTTGGTGTGTGAAAACAGCTTTATTCCCGTCTCTTCATTGTGCGCGACATTGTTGCTTTCCATAAGTACTCCACCCGTGCATTCCGTACAGATCATACCTTCATAGCCGTTGTCATGCACGTAGTTGTTGCGGATAACAAAGTTGTTCGATCCTGACCGGATGTCTATCCCTGATCGGACATTGCCATAGACCTCGTTGCCGATGATCTGGAAATGGCTGCTGTTCCTTGCATAGATCCCGTCAAAGTTGAATGCAATGGTAGAATTAGCAATTGTAAAGTTGCCGCTTTCAAGAAACATCAGAGCAGCTCTTGCGTTCCTATTCTCGCTCAGACCGGCTAGCGGAAAGCCAAGGTGGCTTATGGTCGAGTTTCTGATTTCAACTTGGCCGCCATTTACCAGAATAAAAGGTCGCTGATGATACGGGTTTAGGTCTTGAGTGTTCTGTACTGTATCCCATGAAGAGACATTTGAATTGACTATGGAAGCGTTTCCTGCTATCTCCAATCTTCTGTCGCTGTCCTGGACCGGCGACGCTATCAGAACATTTTCGCCAGAAATGTCCAAACGCGCGTTCTCGCCAATGACCAAAGTAGTATCAATCAAATAACTTGTACCAAAATGGGTCTGGATTACGCTTATGTCCTGCGGATACCTCTGTTGCAGGTTCTGCATGTTCCATTCACCATCTGCCACCACAATCCTATCAGTCGTGTTAACCCCAATAGCGCTCGTCGTCAGATTTTCTGCCTGGCCAACTAGCATAGGAATTGGCGGGGAAATTATGTTGGTTCCGCCATCGCCGACAAATGCAAGCGTCCTGCCTGCATTTTCCAGCAACTCCTCAAGCACCGCAATACTGGTTGACGCATTAAAGCCAGTTGTGCTTGGCGTGAACGCGATTGTGCTAGAGTTTGTAGAGTGCAACGCAACGTTGTAGAACGCCATGACATCGGCTATCTTGGCGGTCCTACCAAGGATATCTCTGTCTGAGAGCAGGATGCCTTCAAATTCTGTCGGGGGATGAGCAGGGTCGTAGTGACCTATATCGCGCCACGGGAGAACGGAATATCCACTCTGTCCCACTGCAGTAGCAAGAGTGGCGTTGTTCTCCACAAAGCTGGGTTGCATGAAAAATATTGCTTTGCTGACGTTGCCTTCCTGCAGGACGTCAAGGATTTCCAGCAGCCGTGCAGTGTCGTTTTGGCCTATATAGAATGTCAAAATAACGTTGCGCTTAGCCTCACCGTAAACGACGTCCGGTCGCATTCCGGGAACCTCGGCTACCTGTGCTAATGCAGATAGATAGGAAGAGGAGACGAAACTCACCGCCATGCCGACGATAAGGATTATTGCTAAAGCAAAAGGAATTCGCATCGCCGACATAGCCGCGCTCCAACTATAAAGCCGGTTTTCAGCTGGATTAGCGAAGAGTGACACTAAATCAAAGTCCGGAAATTTTTTTGATCATCGCTTTTCAAGCTCGAGCGTTATCATCCTGATCCGCTCAGGGTCACCTCTAAACTGGTCAATGCAGCGTGACCGGTATCGATCGGGAGCTCCCTCCTGCTCTCTCTTCACTGAAAACCCCATAGAGAGGAAGACAGACTTGAGCCATCCGGCCCACTTCCGGTACGCTTTCTCGCTCACAGGCTGAAAGAGTTCGTCGGTTATTTCGGTAATAAGCTCGAGCGTGCCTGCCTCTTTCAGTTTCTCAAAAACGACCCTGTAGAAGGGGATCCACAGCTCTTGCTTTTTCTCATCGATGTATGCAGGGTCTGGCAGCACTGCAATAAACCGGTCCACGGACCTGTCAGGAAAAGTGGGAAGGATGTCTTCAAAAGATCCGTTCAATATCTCCACATTGCCAAGCATTATCCTCGATTGAGCCCTCCTGCACTGTTCACGATCAAGCTCAATGCCGACGTACAAAGAATCGCCATCCCGCTTTGCTAGGCTTTCAAGAAGCCTGCCATCTCCCATGCCAAGCTCTACAATTATGCCTGGCCAAGATGAAAAGTCAAGCATCAGGCCTTGAGCAGCTCGGCTTCAAGCAACTGTTGGACCAGCTGGACGACTTCCTGTTCGACCTGCTGCCTTGGCATGCCTAGTTTTGCAGAAAACTGGTCTGTGAGCTGGTTTATCGTTTTGGTACCGTCACAGGTGTTCCAGAACTCAATTATCGCTTCATTGACCATGTAGCTCATGTCCTTGTCATTCGCGAGAACCAGCGACCCATCCTCCTGCCGGGCATATCTTCCCACCTTGAGGGGCTTGCTCTTTTCGTAGTCGATCTGGAAACGGAGCTTTGGCTTGCCGAACCCGAGCTTTTCGCGGACCTCAGGGTTCATCTTTTCAAGTGTCCATGGCGGGTCCCAAACAATCTCCACATTGATCTTGCCAATGCCGTTTATCTTGCCAACATACCGCTTTACGTCGCTAACAAGAGTATCGTGAAGCGGGCAGCCTCTTGTTGTCATTGTCATCTTAATGTCCACGTCCTTGCCGCTTGCGATCTTGACTCCATATATGAGCCCAAGGTCAACCACGTTGACAGGAATTTCTGGATCCATGCACTTCTTCAAAGCATCGTAAACCTGCGCCTCTGTCACTGTCTCTTGCGACATGTAATTAAGGCTATGTGACCCAAAAGACGATAAATACTTTATCCGATGCTAGCCAAGCAATGCCTTTAGATTTTTCTCAAATGGCGGCTTTAGAACGCCCCGCTCGGTGATTATGCCAGTAATCAGCTCCGGCGGTGTCATGTCAAACGCCGGATTAAAGACCCTCACCTTCTTTGGCGCGATCCTCTTGCTTCCTACCTTGACCACCTCGTCGACTGACCTCTCCTCAATAACGACATCCTCGGGGTTGCTCTCAAAGTCAAACGTGGATAGAGGAGCCGCTACGTAGAACGGGATCTTGTGTTTGTTTGCGAGGATTGCGACCTGGTATGTGCCTATCTTGTTGAAGACGTGACCGGTGCGAAGCACCCTGTCTGCACCCACAATGACTCGCTTTATCGCTCCCCTCGCCATCATGTGGCCAACAGCCGTGTCAGGGATCAAGCTAACATCAATTCCGTCATGCTGGAGCTCAAAAGCAGTTAGCCTTGCTCCCTGCATCACCGGTCGAGTTTCAGTCGCAATGACGCTCAGGCGCTTGCCCGACTCTTTTGCAGCCCTAATTACACCAAGGGCGGTTCCGTATGCCACCGTAGCAAGAGAGCCGGCGTTGCAGTGAGTGAGGACGATGTCTCCATCCTGGAGCAACTTGGCTCCGTTTGCACCCATCTGCCTGTTGGCACTAATGTCCTCCTCAGACATTCTTAGCGCCTCGTCAAGCACAAGCTTCTTAACCTCCTGCAGGGACTTGCCCCGCTTTGCCTTGCCCATCACACGTTCCAGTGCCCAGAAGAGGTTGACGGCAGTGGGCCTCGTAGCCCTGAGGACTTTGAAAGCCGTCTCGAGATCCGTCATCAATTCCGGCAAAGTCTTTGCCTTGCTCTGCTGGGCCGCAAGCGCAAGTCCAAAGGCTGCAGTGACGCCGATGGCAGGCGCCCCGCGAACTGCAAGCCTCTTGATGGCATCAGCCACTTCCGGATAGCTCTTGCACTTCACATAGGCCAGTTTGTTTGGTAGCTTTGTCTGGTCAATGAGCACTACGGAGTTATTTTCCCAAGCGACAGTCAGCAGAAGATTCAAGCTGCGGGCCAAGCATCTGAAATCTTTTTTCAGGTGGTATTAAACCTAACTGGGTCTGCCTATCGATGCAAATCTTCCAGAGGCAAAACGCGATCCATCAAGTATGCCGCGGCCGTCATACACAGGTGCGCCATCCAGGTCTTGCTGACTCAGATTCCTGTACTCCGGATGATCTGAAACCAAGATCACAAGATCAGCACCCTGTGTCGCTCTTGGAAGGCTGGACGTCAACGTCACATCCTCCGGCAGGTTCGGGTCGCTTTCTACAAGCGGGTCGTGTACTCGGATTTCCTTCACTTTTCGCTTCCTTAGTTCTTCAATTACATCATAGGTTGGAGAAAGGCGTGTGTCTGATACTCCACCTCTGAATGCGAGGCCGAGCAGCGCGACAGTTGCCTGTGAGGCATCATCTTGTCCAAGCAGCCTTATCGCCTGGTCTACGCAGTATCCCGGCATCGAATTGTTGACATTTCGCCCAAGTCTGGTAATATTGCATTCAACCTTGTTGGTATCAGCGGTGTGCAAAATAAACTGAGGATATACAGGAATACATGCGCCGCCCACACCTGCGCCCGGCTTGTGTATGTGACAGAATGGTTGTGAGTTTGCCGCTTCTCTTGCCTCCCAAAAGTTCACTCCGACCTTTTCGCAGAACTTGGCCATCTCGTTGGCAAGTGCGATATTGACATCCCGGTAGACGCCTTCAAGAAGCTTTTCAGTTTCGGCTGTTCTCATGCTGCTCATCTTGATGACGCCTTTCTTTGCAATGATTGAATATAGATTGCCTCCCATCTCAAGGCTCTTTGGGCCCGCTCCAGATACCACGGCAGGATAGCGCTCTTCAATATCCTCTATTGCCCTGCCCTCGTAGATCCTCTCGGGGTTGTATACCATGTAAAAGTCGTGCTCGACCTTCAGACCGCTCTCCTTTTCCAAAATCGGTAGCACGACATCTTCTGATGTTCCAGGCGGCACACTAGGATTGAGTGAAACGATGTCACCCTTTTTCAAACCGCGGCCGATCGCAGATGCTACCTGCTTTACTGCTGCCAAATCGGCAGAGAACGAATCGGTGAGTAGCACTGGCACGCAAATCATCTTCAAATGAGCGTCCTGCGATGCCTTCACCGGATCGTCATAGACATAAAACCTCTTTTCCTTGAGCCCCATTGCAAAAGCCTCGTTCACACCCGGCTCTGGTACGTGCGTTTTTCCATGCCTTGCGTTTTCAAGCACTTTCGGCGACTTGTCAACGCCTACTACGTGAGCGCCTGCGCGAAGCCAGGCCGAAGCAAGGGGAGACCCGACATGACCAAGGCCATAAACTGCGATCTTGAACTCGCCGGTCTTGATCTTTTTCAAAATATCGTTGTTGTTGCTGCGGCTGTTATGCCTGCTAGCTGAGACTGCCTTGGCCTTGCCCTTCATTGCGCTATGATATAGTTTATGTTCGTATATTAGAGTTGATCCTGCCGCCTCGGCTAACAGGTTAAATCCCGGCCCTGTCAATTGACCGTGTGCCTGCTGTCCCAGCAGCCATCCGGAAATTCACAGACAAGATCCCCCATCCAGTGGCACTGATAGGATGTCGTACTACTGATGAATCCTTGGATTGTTGCGAATATGATCTTGTAGTATTTGCTCCAGGGGATGATCAAGTAACATGTATTGACAGACATTTCGTAGAAATTGTGCATTTTCCAGAGCCAGCAAGGAATTATGTAGTCGAGCTGGGTGGCATGTCAATACTAAGAGACAGCAACAAGTTTGCACTCTCATCTGTTGGACAAGATGTTTCCAAAAGGTACAAAAGGGCGCTGGCCGCCGCAGGCAAGAAATCGTTCGTAAGCTCACTCTTTTGTCAGCAGAAAATGGTTCAGTCAAAGCACCCGGGAGTCGCTGCGATGTGGCTCAAGATCTCTGCATATGACTTTCTCGAAGGAATGCTCGCCATGTCTGGTGTCCGGCCGATGCCCTTGCACGAGCTTGAACAGATAAGACAGACGGGCAACACGACAGAAGGTATCGAGGTGGCGCTGGAGTGTATTGGAACAGACAGGGCGACCCGCCCGACGATATCCAGGTCCTTGCAGGCTGTCTTAGAGCTCAAATCGAAAGATTATGACAGGAATCTATTTGCGGCAAAGACAGATCATCTGCTTGAAAAAAGCATGCTGACAGACTGCTACTATTATGCAGGAAGAGTTGCAGCAAAAGACCTCGCAAGAAGAACAGACGAGTTTCATAACAAATACGCCAAGCTTATCCAGCTGGCATTGGACCTGACAAGCGACGAACAACAGCTCGAAAAGATGCAGAAAAAGCTATCAAGGGCCGCAAGAGACGGCCTCAAAGCCTAGTTATCCTACTTGCGCCTTACTGTCAGTACAGGTTGTGGTGCTTCGAGGCCGCCGCTGGTTCTAGCCCTCAGCTTTGCCTTGTATTTCAGGTTCCGGGGCTTTGTCCTCAGCCTGTAGCCACAACACGGGCACCAGAGACCATCCCACTTGATGAATATCTCGCAGATCTGACACCTCTTCTGTCCGCTGGCGTACCTGCCTGAGCCAACCGGCTTCTGAGCCTTGTGACGGATGCATATACCTTTACAAGTCATTCTCACTATCCAGCACAAATTTTCTATTTAATGCTTAGTAACAATTGATCATGATTGGTAAGCTCTAATTGTCTAAAAGATAAGAAAAGATGAGGCCAGAGGCCTTTCTAGCGGACGTTGATGCTCTTTGCTTGGAACGCCTCGTTCATCGTCAGATATTCTTCGATCTTCATTTTGATGTCATCTGGCTCGGTATCTTCCATGCCCGAGAAGCCAGCCTTGAACGAGATCTTGCTGCCCGAGACGTTCACATCAGAGATCTGCAGATCTGCATAGACGTTTGCAAGCTCATTGACCCATTCCTGGGCTTCGTTAGCATCTATACCTGACGTGTCTATGTTGACATTTAGCATTTTGGTCATCTGAAACTACCTAGAACCGAATTCGTCCCGGCATTAATAAAGTTGGCGCGAAGCAAGTAAGCAGCCTCTACAGGCGAATTTAAACAGCATTGCCCTTCGGAACAAAAAACACGCTGCGTGTCTATTCCTTCTTTTCTTCAAAGCCCCAGTACTTTGTTAGTTCCTTTTCGAACGAAGAATATTGATCTTCATTCAAAAAGTCGCCGCAGTTCTTGTGGTTTGCCACGACCTTCATCCCGACGAGCTTGAAATCCACTTCATAAAATGTGACCTTGGGGCAGTTGCACATTTCTATATACAAATAGTCTTGCTCTGGGTCTACTTATTTGTTTACTAATGTTCTACGGACAAAGCTCACAACTTTCAGATATAGGAGGATTCAACACCTGTTTCTCGGTGGTGGTCACAGTATACAGTGAGCTAGACTGTCGCAACCGCGGAGAAGCTGGAAGAGAAGTGTCCGGGAGGATCAATGCGATGCAACGCCCAATCAATGACTGGTCATCAAACCATACTGCGACCAAGAGTAAGCGATGAAGTAGCTAATGGCGTAATTCAGATACCATCGGGGCTCATAGATACTATCCCTATAAAGGGACACACATTGACTATCTCTACGGTGCCAAAGATTGCAGACAATCGGGCAGGATGATCGCAGCAGAATCCAACATGTTTCAGCTATGGAAGTAGTCAATTACAGAAAAAACATTTATCAGTTCCCATCTTTCTATTTTTATTAATGAATTATAGATTTCTCGCCTTTGCGTTCGTTGCTTCGCTGCTTGCATTTGGAGCATCTGCAGTGGCTCTCAGCGGAAGCGCGTATGCACAGCAGGACAACGTCTGGTATCCAGGTCAAGGTGTCCAGCAAGACATGTTCGTCACGTACAGGATCCATGAGCTTGACACAAATGACGATCAGCCGTACGAAATGACATTGTACTTCCAGGAGCAACAGGACGGCGACTGGATAGTCCCGGCGTTTGTTGTTGACGATGATGGCACCGTCATCCAAGGAACAATGAAGCTTTCAGACAGCATGGCATACCTTGCAGGCGGGAGCAATGTTCCCCGCGAAATGAATGATTTCATTGGCGGATACAGCGGCTCGCTGCACTGGCTAGATTCATTTACGACGAAGGCCGATCCCAAATCACTTGCTCCGGGGACCAACTGGGGCAGGGCGGGCTCCATAGGTGGTTCTGACCTCATAGTAAGCGGTCCTGAGACTATCACCATAGGTGGCCAGCAATTTGACACTACTCTCTTGACATACCACAAGGGAGTAACTAGCAGGATATGGATAGAGAAAGGATTCCCATTCCCAATCAAGGCACAATTCTTTACAGACAGTGCTACAGGGAACCCGCAAGTCCAGTTCGAATTTGAGCTCCTCGAGAGAGGTACTGGCAAGCCAGAACCACCATCAAGCGAGCAGCGAGTTCCTGAACCACCTTTGAGCAAGAGTACGGGCAGAGGCGACTACAGGATAACACTGGACTGGGAGCCTTCTTCGATCCAACCAGGAACTCCAGTGACATTTAGCATAAGCTTGGCAGACAGGTCTGGCTTTCCGCTAGAAAGGGCAAACTATGACTTTGTAATTATGAACAGCAGCGGTGGCGTAGTACAGGAGTTCAGGAACCAAAACGCAGATGCAGAGTTTGGTACTGGCACGCACGAAGTCGTGTTTGATGACGCTGGGGGGTTCACGGCCACAATCCGCATTAACTCGGTCAGCGGAATGGGAACAGGCCAGTTTACAGAGAGTGTCGACTTTAACATGGTGGTTGTGCCAGAGTTCCCCGTCAGCGCAGCAATAGTGGCAGCAGCCGTGATTGGCCTTGCAGTGCTGTTGACGAGGGCAAAAAGCACAGGTTTTAGCGGCCTCTTTGGAAGCAAAGGGTCCCTCTAACCCTCTTTTTCTTTTTCACAGCGAATTTCGTTCTTCCCAGCCTTCCCCGCATGCATAACAGCAAAATTTAAAAAGGCACGTTCTGATTGTATAGCAAATGACATTACCAAAGGGATACGGAAGTGGTGGTAAGAGAACCGGTGGCGGTGGAGGCGAAAGCCGCGACGACATTGAGCGCATGATCGGCCGTAGAGTCGAGAACATGAACGGTATTTACATCCTGGGCTTTGCGCTGTGTTGGGCTGCAACCGCAGGCGGAGTCTATGTAGGCGTAACAGTCTACCCATGGGCATATCCGTTACCGAGCGGCATCTACGCGCTTTCCGTCCTGACCGTAATCGAGGCACTTGGGTTCTTCTTCATCTGGAAGATCGCTCACGAAAAGCCCGTCAGAGCTTAAGAATACCTCTCTTTTTCCTCTTTTTGTTTTGATACAAAGATCTACTCGATAGATCTTCAGTCAGATATTTTCCCCATGTCAAAGCTGAGTCACCTTGACCATACTCGGCGGCTGATTACTCTTCTTGAAGCCGCCTCAAAACCGCCTGACGAGAGATAGACCATGCCAATGCAATGCGGTCGTCGTCATCCTCGTCCTCTGATCCCGTACAGCATATCTTTCCAGTACCACGAAATCTTGTGATACCACAGCGGATACTCCAATCGGTGTAGAGTATCGATGTATTCCTCAAAGCGTGCTCCTTATGCTCTCTAATTTGAAACGGTCTTGTACTTTGTCTAGGAATTCCTGGCAACTAGAAATAAAGACCGTCGTCAGCGCACTCTCACGCCATGCAGTGTGGAAAAATACATCCGCATATGGTCACCTTCCTCCTTCTCGAGGTAGCTTGCGATCCATTCTAAATTGCACAAAGTCCGTAGCTCCTATCAAGTACCCTTATGAGCAGGAGTAGGACAGAGGCATGTCTCCCACGGCTTTAGCATCAGCAAGAGCATTAGTCCTACTCCAGGGTCGGGATTTCCGGTGCAGGCGTTCCAGTTAAGGCGTTGCCCCACTATCCCCTCCTGCTAGGCGTATATCTCAAGCCAGACTACTCGGGGAAAGATGATAGCAGTTGGTCGCTTGTATCATCCCCTTCTGAGACGAAGGATAGTATTCACAAATTATTCTACCGAGTTCACATCATACGTGTTCAATTCCAAGGGTGTCACGGTATTGCAAGGTCTGAATTTCGCACCATCGTTTGAATAGCATAAAAATTAATATACTACGTCTCTATCTGGGTAGATAATGGTCTGGCTTAGACGTACAACGCACTATTTGTTCATAGTAGTCGTTGCTGTCAACAGCACGCTGCTAACCATCAACGCAGGAGACTATATCTTCTACACAGACTGGATGTGGACCTCCTTCGTAGTATTCTCAATCTCGCAATCGACCATGCTCGTTGTGGGTGCGATATACTACATGCTCTTCACAGGAGTACCAGGAACTGCCACATACTACGCCACAATCATGACAATCTACACATGGGTCGCAAAGGGTGCATGGTTCGCACTGGGCTATCCGTACGACTTCATTGTAGTCCCGATCTGGATACCTTCGGCAATGCTGTTGGATCTCACATACTGGGCTACAAGACGGAACAAGCACGCTGCAATCATCATTGGCGGTTCACTAGTTGGCCTGTCACTTCCGCTGTTCAACATGGTCAACCTGCTGCTCGTCAGGGATCCACTCGAAGTGGCATTCAAGTATCCTAGACCAACACTACCAGCATACATGACTCCAATCGAGCCCCAGGTGGGTAAGTTCTACAACAGTCCGGTAGCGCTAGGTTCAGGTGCAGGAGCAGTACTGTCCGTCCCGATCGCTGCGTTGGGTGCAAAGCTTAACACGTGGACATATAGATGGATGGCCGCGTGGAGCAAGTGGGACTAAACCTCCCCCTTTTTCCTTTCTTTTTCATCTTTTTCATTTTCCAGAAGTCAGCACAGCTGCTTTAAGCAATATGCACTAAATCGAAGAATCTCGAAACCCTTAAGTCGCTTAAGAGTCGAATCAGTGTTACCTGTATGGATGTGTTTGACTGCATAGTCACAAAACTTGATGTGCGACAGTTCAGCCCGCATGAAGTACCGGCCAAAATAAAACAAAGAGTTCTCGAAGCAGCTCGAATGACTGGCACAGGTCTGAACACTCAACATTGGCGCTTTATCTTGGTGGATGGAAAGGATCAGCTTAGAAAGCTTGCAGAAGATAGCACTAGTGGGGCGTGGGTTTCTGGAGCCAACTTTGCAATCATAGTACTGACAAATCCGAATTACAACTTTCACCTGATTGACGCTGGAAGGGTCCTGCAGAATATGCAACTGGCAGCCTGGGGCCAAGGAGTTGCCTCAGGAGTATTCACGGGCGTAAAAGAGGATAAGCTTCGAAGCGATTTTGCGATACCAAGAGAGCTGAGCGTTGCACTGGTCGTAGGTTTTGGATACCCTGCAGGAAAACTGACAGGCAAGAAAGATCGTGTTCCGCTGGACAAACTAGCATACCATGAGAAATACGGCAATCCAATAACAGTATGAGGATAACTGGATCTGCCGCGAGGCAACCAACGTTTCTGGACTCGACGAAGATTCAATTATCCAGGCTTAGACTCGCTTGCCCTGATCGCAGCCGATCTTCGATATGCGCCTAGTAGACGTATCGCAGAATCGTCAACTAACTACATTATTGTATCACAGGATCTGCATTATTGCTATCAGAGTCTCTGCTACGGGAGCAGAGGGTGCTTGCATAGTGAGGAGGGACATCCCAAGGTAAGATACTCTGAAGAAATCCTACTCATGCCCTAGCGTGCACCGGCTATATACAAGATGATGGGGTCGGCCGGATTCGAACCAGCGGCCTCCAGCGCCCAAGGCTGGCATCATACCAAGCTAGACAACGACCCCGGTGAATAGCTCTGCCTGCGACGTGCAATTTTAACCTAATGAACAAATTGAAACGGATTCTTTCTTGCCTTGTGAAGTTTCCCCACTATAGGTATAGGATAGTGGCAGTTCCTGCAGCAGTTGTTGCTGTCCAAATTCCACGACTCTATTGCATAGCCATAACGGCCAATGACAACATTCTTGCATTCCGGGCAATAGGTGTCTTCAAGAGGGTGGCCGGGCACGTTTCCAAGATATGCATACTTGAGCCCCTCCTGCTTGGCTAGTGCATGATGTTTTTCCAGCATCTCAATTGGAGTGCTTTCAAAGTCCAGCATCTTATAGTCAGGATGGAATCGCAAAAAGTGTATCGGAGTGTCTGGCCCAAGCTCGTCGTGCACAAACCTGCATAGCTTTCTTGCAGCATCCAAGTTGTCGTCTGCGTGCGGCACGACAAGATCCGTTATCTCGACATGGATTTTTGTCTTGTCGCGGATTTCTTTGAGCGTCTGGAAAATCGGGTCTGCATCAGGTATGCCGATATACCGTCTGACAAATTTCTGCTCACCGCTTCCCTTAAAGTCGACAGTGATGCAGTCCAAAAACTGCCCCATCATGTTTACAGACTCGGGCGTGTCATAGCCGTTTGATACAAAGATGTTAAAGATCCCCCGCTTGTGTGCCTCAATTCCGCAGTCGCGGGCAAACTCGATAAAGATTGAAGGCTCGTTGTAAGTGTAGGCGATTCCTTGCGATCCGTACCGCGCAGCGGTGGCGGCTACCTGTTCCGGTGTCATCTCTGCGCCTCCTACCTTGCGTCTCTGCGAGATGTCATAGTTCTGGCAATACTGGCAGAGCCAGTTGCACCCAGTAGTTGAAATTGAAAATATGTCGGATCCAGGCATATAATGGGTGACAGGTTTCTTCTCGATTGGGTCGATGTGGCCGGCTATGACTCTACCATAAACGAACAACCGCAATTTGTTATTTATCACGCCTCTTATTCCGCAGAGCCCGATCTTGCCTTCAGGTATCTCGCACAGCCTTGCACAGGCAGTGCATTTTATCCTGCCGTTTGGCAATTGCGCATACAGCTCGGCTTCTTTGCCTGGTACGTTCGTCGTTTGCACTGAGAGCTAACTGCGCATTTTAATCATATAAATCCTCAGAGTGTGACTACTCTAATGCTGCAGCTTCTCTATCCATGATTTCCGCCAATCTGATGTCATAGTCTGTAATCTTGTTATCAACGCTCCAGGTGTACAGATATGCAGACACTGTATTGTAATTGTTGGTCCAGTCCGGATGATGGTTCATCTTTTCTGCTTCGAGCCCGACTTTGTACATGAACTGGAAGGCATGGGTGAAGTCGTCGAATCGGAATGTCTTGTGGAGCTTGCCATCAACAAGCTCCCAGCCTTTTAGTTGCATCTCAAGCAAATCCTGGATTTCGTCTTCAGTCAAGATTGTATAGTTCATCTTTTGAGGATCGACTGTTGTTGGGGCGATAATGGGTGATGGCGCCATCGCATCTGCGCTGTTCTTGGTGCTATCCGAATAGGGCACAAGATCAACTTTCTTGGTCCAACCGTCAAAGGTTGCAGTTACCATGAACTTTGATCCTACAAGGCTATGAAAACCGATAGCATTAGCGGCGAGCTGCATTGAACCGTGATCTTCAGAATCTGGTGGGATATAGAATAGCGGTGAAGCATAAGTTACACCATTTGACGGCTCTCTATATAGAGGAGGAGAGTTGTTGGCCGGCCCATCATAATGATGGTATGTGAACACCTCGACAGGACCGCTGGCTGCCCAGGTTAGCGTTCCACTATAGATCACATCTTCTGCAAGCGGCGGTAGAAACATCACAACTTGATGGGTTTCATGGCCAGCACCTGGATCTTGAATCGATGTCATTGTCCTAGTCACAAGCACTTTGCCCTGAATGTCTTCCGCATCCACGTGCTGCTGCACCGGGACGACAGTGCTAATACCGTAAACAATGAGAGCGACTATGATGGACGCGCCAACAATAGCCAGCAAAACACCAATTCGTCTTGTGTCAAAGAACCCTTTTCTGCTATTAGCGTCATCGCTCTGGCTGTCAGTCATAAAAACGCATGAAACAATCTACTATAAAAAATTTGAAGGCATTCGCGGTCAAGCAGCTACACGTGTAATGCTTATCTCGTTTGATTTTCCCTTGATCTCTATTGGTTCGGTATAGTCGTGCTTGCCCCATGAAACGCGTATGTCTGCATGAAGTTTGTGTGTGCCGGAATCAAGATCGTTTCCACTCAACTCGATCACCTTGTTGACATCGAATAGCAGCGACCGGGCTTCTTCTTCAGTTATAGGGTAGAATGGCGCCTCGTCCTTGACTATGGAGACCCAAATCCTGTATGGGATCTTTGGATTGCGTGTCCAAAACAGTGCTGCCTTTCTTACAAATTTTAGGGGCATGATTACCGTTCTACCCGATTTGATGTCGACTTCTATTGTCATCCTAAAGCCGTTGTCATGCTTGTTGTAAGCGCGCTCCCAATTCTTTTGAGTAAACGCCTCTCTTATCGCACCACTAATCTTGAAGCTGAGGCTGAGTGTAAGGGGCTGGCCGGACTTGACATTGTCCTGCGATTTTTCAAGGGTCGCGCCGGCGATGAAGCTATCAGCCATTTTTCGTCCTGATGGTATCATTTATATCCTCAATAAGTAGTTGTCTGTATTGCGTTCATGCAGGCTGAAATTTCCGACGTAAAGGATAATGAAATTGAGCTAAAAATTCGTGACGAGGATATTTCTATTTTATACATTGTACAGCATGAGCTCTTGAAGGAAAAGAGCGTAGACTTTGCGGGCGTCATCCAGAAGCATCCGCTAACGAAGGAATACCAGATGAGAATTGCCACAAAGAGAAAGGATCCGATGGAAGTCGTTCAGGATGCGGCTGTCTCTGCTCAGGAATATTCCAAAGAGCTGCTCAGCATAGTAAAGTCCGCGCTCAAGAAGTAAAAAGAGGCTTTTCCACCTTGCGCTTCTGTCCAAAGTGCGAAACACGTCTCCGCCCCGCGCCGGGTGAAGAGGTAGTTATTGCGTGCCCAAAATGCGGGTATAGGGCAAAGCGAGACCAGGAAGAGAAACCGAGAAAACAAGAAGAAGCCAAGAAGACTAGCAGCTCGGACGTTTCGCTAAAGGTCATGGACGGGGAAGGAGTTGAGGCTTTGCCAACTACAAATATCGAGTGTCCGGAATGCAAGAATGACACAGCTTTTTGGTGGATGCTCCAGACAAGATCTGCTGATGAAGCAACCACGCAATTCTACAGATGCACCAAGTGCAACCACACTTGGCGCAACTATGCCTAGTAGTCGGTTCCGATATCTTTAAAATCCGATGGAGCTGCCACATACAGTAATTTGGTATTTGTAGCTAGAAGCAAGTCGCCCGATGAATGGAAGGCCGTAGCGTCTGCAATCTCGACTCTTGTTGACGAGGCAACGTTCGAAGCCGCAGCAGAGGGCATTTCTTTCCGTGGCATGGATCCATCCCACATTGCACTCATTGATATCCATTGGCCAAACCACGCGTTTGAGAGGTACGAGTGCGATAGTCTGATAAAGTTTGGCATAAGAGTCGACGAGTTTTCAAAGCTGATCAGAAGGGCAGACAAAAAGGATTCAATAGAAATATCGCTTGGCGATGATAGCATGCTCCACGTGAAGATGTCTAATGGCTACAAGCGAGAGTACAAGACCCGCCTGATAGAAAGCTCGGCAAGCTCTACCCCTCTGCCAAAGCTCAACTTCAATTCCAAGGTAGTGCTTAGCGCTGATGCCTTCGACAAGGTGCTGTCAGATGTTCAGGTGGTCTCCGAATACATTTCTCTTGAATCAAAATCCGACAAGATCAATTTTTCGGGTAGAGGAGACTCTGGTGAAGCCGAAATTGTACTTGAAGCGGGCAACGAAGGGCTTGAGGAGCTAGCTGTCAAGGAAGAGAGCAAAGCTACCTATAGCTTGGACTATCTCTCAAAGATAACCAAGGCAGTAGTTTCTATGGGCGGCTCGGTGACAGCAGAATATTCTAGCAAGATGCCCCTCAGGCTAGAATTCAAGATAGCAAACGTAGGTAGGATACACTTCTACCTAGCTCCCAGGGTCCAGGATTAGCATATGCGCCTTGTGATGAAGTTCGGCGGCACTGCGGTGGACTCGCCAGACAAGGTTAGACACGTTGCTCAGTTGGTGAAATCACACAAGAAGGACAGCGAAATTGTATGCGTAGTTTCAGCCGTTCGCGGCATGACCGACGGCCTGCTTTCAATAGCCGACAGCGTCAAACGTGGTGACAAGACATCGATTGACGAGTTTGTGAAAAGGGCCGCCAAAATCCATGCTGAGATTGTGGAAAAAGCAATTTCAGACAAGAAGCTGAAGGAGGAGGCTAGTGCGGCTGTTCAAGAAATCATCAGCGAGCTCAAGGACGTGCTTGGCGGCATCGTGCTTCTGGGCGAAGTGACGCCCAAGTCGCTGGACTACCTGATGTCGTTTGGCGAGCGACTCTCAACCCCAATAGTCTCATTTGCACTACAGGATATAGGAATCAAATCTGTTCACCTTACTGGGAAAGAGGCAGGCATAGTCACGGATTCCAACTTTGGTGAGGCAAGGCCACTGATGGACACCACGAAACTTCGGGTGAGCCACAAACTTGAACCGATGCTCAAGGATCGTTCAGTTCCTGTGGTCACCGGATTTATTGGCGCTGACCAGCATGGCAACATCACCACCATAGGCCGGGGAGGTTCTGACTATACGGCCACAATGATCGCGGCAAGCATCGGCGCAGATGAAGTGTGGCTCTGGAGCGACGTCGATGGCCTGATGACGGCCGATCCGAAAATAGTACCAGATGCACAGGTGCTCAGAGAAGTGTCGTTTGCAGAAGCGATGGAATTGGCGCTCTTTGGTGCAAAGTATATGCATCCTCGCGCGCTCGAGCCTGTGATCGATACAAAGATCCCGATAAGAATTCGCAACACCTTCAATGTAAAACATTCCGGCACCCTGATCACCCAGAACCCTAGCAAACAGTCCCAAAAGATAGTCAAGTCGGTAAGCGCGATACGCCACACGGCCCTCATTGATGTGAGCGGTGGTGGTATGGTGGGGACGCCTGGAACTGCGGCCAAGATATTTGATACTCTGGCCAAGAACCGGGTAAACATCATGATGATTTCGCAGAGCCCGTCAGAGTCAAGCATTTCAATGGTAGTCAGAAAGACAGATCTTGACAAGGCCACTACGACGCTGGAGCTCAGCCTTCTCGGCAAGGTGATCAAGCACATAAATGTAAACGACGATGTGGCTGTCATTGCGGTAGTTGGATCGGGGATGCGCGGCATAAAGGGGGTCGCAGCCAAGGTGTTTGGCGCTGTTGCAAAGCGCGGAGTAAACGTCATAATGATTGCCCAAGGCTCTTCGGAGCTGAACCTAGCCTTTGTCGTAAATGACAAGGACTGCGAAGTTGCTGTGCGGGCACTGCATGAAGAGTTCGAGTTGGCAAGAGCCGCTGGAAAAGGATAAATTGCATCCCCTCAATCTCAGTTTTTGCAAACATGAGTGCTAGAAGGGGCAAGCTGTACGTGGTTGGTATCGGGCCGGGAAGCCATGATCACATGACTTATCGCGCAAAGGAGGTTATTGACGAAAGCGAAGTCATCATAGGTTATGATACGTACGTAAGTCTTGTAGAGGACCTGATAGCTGGTAAGGAAGTTCATCGGTACCCTATGACACAAGAAGTTGATCGCGCCAACCAGGCTATCGATTTTGCGGAAAGAGGCAAGGTCGTTTCACTTGTCTCATCAGGCGACCCGGGCATTTATGGCATGATAGGCTTGATCTACGAAATCTTGGCGGAAAAGGGATGGGACAAGGACAAGGGAATTTACGTTGAATGTGTGCCAGGAGTTTCTTCGCTCAATTCATGTGCGGCACTTGTAGGATCACCGCTTATGACAGATTTTGCAGTCGTCAGCATGAGCGACCTGCTGGTTCCATGGGACATCATTGTAAAGAGAGTTGAAGCGGCTGCCTTGGGCGACTACGTCACAGTCATCTACAACCCCGCCAGCAAAAAGCGCGTGCACCAGCTTCGCGATACACGGGAGATATTCCTGAAATACAGAAAGCCGGAAACGCCAGTTGCGATAGTCAAGGGTGCGTATAGAGAAAGCCAGCAGGTAGTCATAACAACTCTCGACAAGATGCTCGACTTTCCAGACATGCTTGGAATGATAACCACCGTCATCGTGGGGAACTCATCTACCTTCAACTACAAGGGTATGATGATAAACCCTCGAGGCTACACATCCAAGTACGAGCTGGTCAAAGAGACAATGAAGCAATAACAGTAGTAGTAGTAGTAGTAGTAAGTTTGTCTATTTCAAAGTAACTTGATCGAATACTCTGACCGAGGAACATCAGATCAGGATTCTGTCACTGTGCAGGATGCCAAACCCTTCATTTGTTTCTGAATGGCCATGTACACTTGTGCGAACGCAGAATCTTGTACCCGGCAAACAAATGTTCTAAGATGGCAAGAAGCAGTTGAAGAGAGAAAGCTTGCCCCAATGCAGTAGTAGTATCTCTGGCCCTCTGCAAGCGCCCACCGGGCATCCCATTGCAGTACGATCTTGGCCAGATAGGCGAAAACCAGGCAGCAATCACTACATAGAATCAGCGAGACTATCTTCATCTGCTCCAAATACAGCAGAGGCGTTTTCGCCAGAATCTGATAAAATTAAAAATTAAAAGGAAAAAGGGTTGGTTGTGGCTTTTAGATGACTTGCCACGGTCTTGTTGCGAAGGTCACGCCTAGGCCAGCGCCAATGATTACACACTGGTAAACGATGTTGCTATATGGAATTTCTTTCAATATAGGCTCACCGCTTACGTTCACTGTCGCACCCCTGCCGAGACCTGGGCCAACGTGCTCAACGTTGAGCTGTGTGTGTACGTGGTATGTGCCTGGTTCGAGAGCCTTCACAGTGATCTCATATGGAATCGTTGCACCTGGTGGGATGTCGAATATGTTGCCTGGTGGATCTCTGCTCAAGAACTCCCATCTGTTGCCCGCGTTTGATGATTCGCTGAACAATGACAGCCATGCTCTGAGTGGCCTATTAACCAAGCTCTTGAGCTCGCCTGTTACTGTCAGTGTTTCGCCTGTGTTCAGTGTCTGGTCAGAAAATTGCTCATTATCAATCCTTACGAATCTGCTCTGAAGCTGTGCCTGTACACCGTGTGCATCTGCGTTCTGGAACGCAAACGCGAATGCTGACAGCACCATGACAGTCGCAAGAGCCGTCACGACCAACGTCTTGCTTTCCATCATATCCCTATATCTTAGGTAGACCAGAAAGAACAAAGATATATACTTTTATGGTGCGCCTTTCGAAGCCGAATTTCGCATTGTATTAATGCTAATTAGTGGCAAGTGTAAAGGTGTAGTGGTAGCGCTTGTCTGCTTCTGGGGATGCTTCTTCAACTCGACTGGCTCTTTCAAGCATTGAGGAGATAGGGCCTGCTACTGAGAAGCGTCTCAAGGAGGCAGGTTTTAGGTCAATCCGAGACCTTCTTGTAAGAGGACCGGTCGATATCGCAGAAGCTACAGGGATGGAGATGGACGAGTCCGTTGAGATATGCAACAAGGCCAGGGTGATGCTGGAAGAGATGGGAATAATTGAGAAAAGCTTTGTCACGGCAACTAGCCTCTACGGCAGGGGAAGAGAGCGCATATCGACGGGCTCAAAAAGCTTTGACGATCTGCTCGGAGGAGGCCTGGAAACCAAGGCCGTGACCGAAGTCTATGGAGAGTTTGGCACTGGCAAGACACAGCTTTGCCATACGCTGTGCGTACTGGTACAGCAGGACGGATCCGCAGGAGGTCTTGGAGCAAAGGCGCTTTACATCGATACTGAAAACACGTTCCGTCCGGAAAGAATCGTTTCGATTGCACAGGCGCGAGGTTTTGACTCGCACAAAGCACTAGAAAACATCATTGTTGCAAAGGCGTACAACAGCGCACATCAGGAGCTCATTATCGAAGAAGCGGGCGGGATCATAGAGGAAAATAATGTGAAGCTGGTGATAGTCGACTCGGCAGTGGCGCATTACCGGGCCGAATTCCTGGGCCGCGCCACGCTGTCAGAACGACAGCAGCGCCTGAACAGGTTCATGCACATTCTGGTAAGGATTGCTGAAACATATGAGGTGGCTGTAGTCGTGACAAACCAGATACAGGCCTCGCCTGACGCCTACTTTGGTGACACCGTCAGAGCGACTGGCGGCAACGTGATCGCGCATACAAGCACCTACAGGATACACTTGAAGCGCTCTGGTAAGAATAGGATAGCAAGGATGGTCGATAGCCCGTACCATGCCGAACGAGAAGTGCTGTTCATGCTGTCCGACCGCGGAATTTCAGATGTCAACGAAGGTAGATAATATTAAATTATGGCTGGTGACACCGGCTTGCTATGCCACGTTCACACGGTACTAGAAGAAAGGCTCGCTCCATCCTGACGAAGGGCAATGTGGTCAGGGGAATATCATATCTGCTTCACGATTATAAGGTTGGAGACAAGGTTGTTGTAGACATTGACCCAAGAGAACACAACACCACCCCTCACAGGCGATTCCATGGCAGGATAGGCGTTGTGGAAGGAGTTGGCAGGCGCACCCTGAGAGTTGCCGTGATGTTTGGCGACAAGAAGAAAATACTCCAGACCCGCTTTAACCACGTCAAGCCGCTTGCGGGCATGGCAGAAATGCCGACGGCAGGTGCCAATAGCCAATGACTGATATAATCAAGAAAGAGATAATCACACTTCCCCATGTTAAGGAAATCTTGGAGTCGGTCAAGCCCGACGACATGGACCAGATCCAACGCTGGACTGCCGATTATGTCACCAAGTTTGCCAAAGTAGATTCAAAGACCGCCCAAAAGATGGTGCGCAGGCTCGTAGATGAGTGCGACCTAACCGAGGAAGAGGCTGTCGAAGTGGTCAACATCATGCCCGTGTCGCTCGAAGAACTGAGAGCCTTTACCTTTGGGTGGAAAAAGCTGATCCTCACAGAAACGCTGGACAAAATGCTGAATATCCTCAAGGATGGCACCCAAAGTTAAATACCCACTCTCGTATATAGTGATTGAACATTGTCAGGACAACCACCGTCTACACCCGATGCGGCATCATCTGCTCATGCCGCAGATCATGGACAGCCCAAGAGATATGAAGAGTACGCCTACGTCCTCGACTATACCCCAAGAGGCAAATCAGTAACTGTAAGGGGCAGAGAGGGCGTCATAATTCAGGCCATAGGCGAGGAGCGCCTGACTCTGCTTGAGCTGTTGGGTGTACAAAATGCGACGGTGGAGCTTGGCGAACGATTGTACATTGGACGTGAAGGCCGCGACAAGGTTGCAAGTGTCCTTGGAAGGCTAGAATACAACGACATTTCGCAGGCGGCAAAGAATGAGCTGCCAAACATTGTCGAAAAAATTGTGGTTGCAAACGAAAAGCGGTTTGTAGAATACATCAATATGGCGCAGCCAATAACTCCAAGGATTCATGCGCTAGAGCTCATTCCGGGCATCGGCAAGACATACATGATGACGATAATCAAAGAAAGAGACAAGAAGAAATTCGAGAACTTTGCAGACCTGCAGAACAGAGTAGGACTTCGAGATCCTGCCAAGCTTGTGTCAAAGAGGATAATCGAGGAGATAATGGGGCAGGCCAGAATGAACCTTTTTGTGCGAAAGTAGTTGCCAAGGATCACCACCCATTCGCTTGGCCAGCACATGCTTGTTGACAGGAGAATCCTTGCCAGCATCATGAATGCTGCCAAGATAGGCAGCGGAGAGGTGGTCCTTGAGGCAGGCACCGGGCGCGGGATCCTCACGGCAGAGCTTTGCAAGGCTGCAAGGAAAGTAGTTTCATATGAAATTGACAAAAAGCTGTACAATCAAGCAAGATCGCAGCTACAGTTCCAGAATCTAGAGCTTGTAAATGCCGACCTGTTCAAGAAAACAGGCATTGAATTTGACGTATTTGCTTCAAACCTCCCCTATTCGCGTAGCAGGGATGCCTTTGAATGGCTTGCGACACAAGAGTTCGACAGGGCAATAGTGATGGTTCAGCAGGAATTTGCAGACAAGCTTGTTGCAAAGCCCGGCAGCGAAAACTATCGAGCTATTTCAGCGCTGGCCGCGCACTGCTTTTCCATTGAAAAGTTGTTCAAAGTAGAAAGGCAATCGTTTGAGCCGCAGCCAAGGGTAGAATCTGCGGTCATCAGGGTAACTCCTGTCAATACAGTGACAATGAAAACAATAAGGAACCTCAATTTCCTTTTCTCAAAAAGGAACAAGAGAGCTTCGACAGTCGTCGCCAACGCCAGCAGCATCAAGGCAGATTTTGGAGACAAGCGGATAGACCAGCTTCCGCCCGCAGATGTTGTCAGGGTGGCAGAAGAGATGAGATGATGCGAAAATGTACGTACCGTCCGATGACAGTTTTCTGCTGGCCGAATGCATAAAGCAGTACAGCGGCAGGTGGGCGCTCGAAATCGGAATAGGATCTGGCGTTCTCCTCAACCTGCTTGAAAAAGGGTTTGAACATGTTGCAGGATCTGATATAGACTTGCAGGCGCTACAATACTGCCGCGGCAGATCAGACGCGATGCTTGTTTGCTGCGACGCGGCCTCGGCGTTCACCGGAAGAAGATTCGACCTGATAGTGAGCAACCCGCCATATCTGCCCGACGACAGTGTCCGAGACTCGACGGTTCACGGAGGGCCGCAGGGCATTGAGACCACAATCCACTTTATCGAATCCGCATTACCCTTGCTTGCCCGTGGAGGCAAAATGCTGTTTGTTGTCTCGTCGCTGGCGAACTCGGCGGCCCTTGACAAACTGATAGGAGAGAAAAAGATGGTCAAGAAAGTGGTAAAGGAAAAAAGGCTGTTTTATGAGACGCTTTCGGTTGTTGAACTGAGCTAGGTTGGCGTCACTTCTTCAGCAGCTTGCTTGCACGCGCTGCAATCTGGTCAGCCATCTGCGATAGCGTCGCTTTGCCGCCTAGGTCATACGTCACGTACTTGTTTTCATTGATCACGTCTTCGGTGGCCTTGAATATCGCGTCCGAGATCTGCTTTTCTCCAAGATATTCAACCATCCACGCTCCCGACAGTATGGTAGCTACGGGGTTGACCTTATTCTGGCCAGCATACTTTGGTGCACTACCGTGTGCTGGCTCAAACATCGCATACTCTTCGCCATAATTGCCAGAGTAGACGTTGCCAATTGAGCCCACGTGGCCAGAAGCGCATTCCGATACAATATCCATGAAAAGGTTGGTGCTCAAGAGGACGCTCTTGTTGAACCTTTCAGGGTTCTTTACCAATTGTTGCGTCATGTTGTCGATATAGTACTCCTCAACCTGGATGTTCTTGAACTGCTTTTGCGCATTCTCTACTGCAGTCCAGAATATGCCGTCTGTCTCTTTGAGGATGTTGCGTTTTGTGATGGCATAGACCTTGTCAAAGCCCCTCTTTTTGGCTACCTCAAACCCTGCCTTGGCTACACGATCACAGCCCTTCTTGGTAGTCTTGCGTATCGCAATAGCGGATTCATCGCTGGTCTTGAATTCTATCCCTGCATACAGACCTTCTGTGGCTTCACGCACGCATACAAAGTCAAGCTGTTTTTCTGCGTTCTTGTAGGTCTTGATCGGTCTGATGTTTGCAAACAGCTCAAACTTTTGGCGAATGCTCACCGCCACGCTCCGTGGCGCATTTGGCACCGGTACTGTTGTTGTCGGGCCCTTGAAACAGGCGTCGGATTTTTCGAGAAGCTCCCACACCTCTGGCGAGATATAGGAGTTGCCTCCGTTCTTTTCCCACCATTCTGACCCTGCGTCACATGGAACCAGCTCAACTTTAGAATTGCAAGCCTTCAATACCTTTATCATTGCATCTACAAGCTCAGGACCTGTGCCGTCGCCTCTGATTACCACTGCTGTCTTGGTAGCCAAATCAGAGAAGCCGCACTTTTCTAGCTATTTATTCTATTGCTTCGAGGTCAACTGAATACGAGCCACCATCTCATTGTTTGACGGAAATGGAGGAACATCGGAAGGTTTGGCAACCTTGGTGAACTCACCAGCTTCTGAATAGTAGGAATATTCAATGTCGTAATTCTGGAGATCAAGGGTTCGTTCCACATCCGTACCTGTCGAGTTGTCAACTACCGTCAGGGTGTTAGTGACATTATAGATCCTCATAAAGTCTCCAAGTGTCAGCCTTACTGGCCTGATGTATTCTATGTGTACAACGTTGCCCACCTCGTCAGTATGGATTGGACGGGTACATTCCTGGCCATCCTTTGGCTGCTTGCCAACAGTATCTGGCAGCAGCATGGGATTGCCGTCGACAACCACTTCGATTCTTGGATGAAGCTGGAAGCTTTCGATATTGTGTTGCCCTGGCTTTAGGCAGACGCTCCATGGCTCTGGAGGTGGCGCAAGCGAAGGGATTATTACAAGTGCAATAAGGGTAGCCGCTCCCATTGCAATTGGAGCAATGAGCAACTCCTTCTTGCCCAGCTTTTTCTGAGGCTTTTCCTCCTTTCTCTTGCGCTTTGGCAATTTTCCTTGCCTGCAGTAGGGGCAGGCCAAGGCTTTATTATTGCTTTGCGCACGCATTGTTAAATAATTCTGAGTGCGGATTTAACGCGTTGAAAATAGTCCATCTCTCAGACATTCATATCGGCGGCCTCTTTGTGCAAAGCGTCTTTGATGCAGTTGTCGACGAGGTCAACAGGCTGAATCCCGATGCGATAATTGTAACAGGCGACCTGACGGACGATGGCCTGCTATTCCAGTTTGAAAAGGCAAGGAACGAGCTCAAGCGATTTACCTGTCCGAATATCATTGTCGTCGCCGGCAACCACGACTATAGGCATACAGGCTATTTGCTGTTCAAAAAGTTCTTTCCGTCAAAGCAGATCTACGAGTTCGACGATGCGGTCATTATGACTCTTGGTACAGCAAGGCCTGACAGAGACGAGGGCGAAGTCGGCTACAGACAGAATCTTTGGATGGAAAAGACCCTGACCAAGTACCCAGAGACAAAGTCCAAGATAATTGCAATGCACCATCATTTAATCGGCATTCCCGATACAGGTACCGACAAGATCATCATCTTGGACGCCGGTGATACCCTGCGCACATGTCTGCAGTCAGGAGTCGATCTGGTACTTTGCGGACACAAGCATCGACCATGGGTCTGGAAGCTTGGAAGGTTAGAAATAGCATATGCCGGCACGACATCTTCCACAAGGTTCCGAGGATTCTTTGAAAACTGCTACAACATAATTGAAATTGAAAAAGGCAAGAAGCCGAGAGTTGACATCAAGATTGTGGGCAGGAAGCGCTTCCCCTTGGTCGAGCTCGTAGAGCGCTACAAGCCATTCCTGGAACAGACATGAAACGCACGTATTTCAAAGCGGCTCCAGCCTTCCCATCCCCCTGTTTGAAAGAATTAATTAATGCGAAAAGCCCAGTCTAGTGCGGCAGCAGTGAAGACTCAGAGTTAATCCTGACGTTGTGAAGAGAAGGCATTTGACTGAGCTGCCTCTAATTTCATGGAACCTATGGTGATTATCATTTATGCTAAGCATTCATGCCTAGCGCCATGTGTGCATAATTCAGAAGCATTTGTCTCCTATTTCATTCATATTTTATATGTTTTCTGACCGCCTCATATCAGTATTAGATTCCTGCATGTCATAATTTGAAATACAGACTAATATACTACTTCATGGACTAGGTAAATCATGGCGCAGATGCCAGCACTGATACCAAAGGAAGTCGAGATCCAAAGACTGAAAAAGATCTACATCATGGTCATCATGCTGGGTTCAATCGCAGCCTCAGTAGAGGTCGACAACTTTGTCGACGGCTCGCTGCACCAGACAACCATACGCGATTCTGCATTTACTCCGGCCCACTGGTGGCTATACAGCCACTTCGTAGCTCTCCCGCTTGGTTGGGGCTTTGTCGCAATGTACGACAGAAGGGTACCCATACTCCGCGGACCTGGCAACTCTATGAACACCGGTCTGAAGCTGACCATCCTTGGCTACCTGGCCACGATGTTCACAATCGGTGTCAATGAGCTGTGGCACTTCTGGTTTGTCGAAGAAATCTTTGCAGTTCCCAACCACTGGATGTTCAACATGGGTGTCGTCGTGGCATTCATGGGCGCTCTGGCATACGTAGTCAGAGTATACGCCAGGCTCGTCGAACTGGGTGCAGAAACACCTGCGAAGAACCCGTATGTGGCTGAGATGTACAAGCTAGCGCTCGAAGGCAAGCTGTACAGCAGGTCCATCCCATAAACTGGGAGAAGGGTTTCGACTCACAGAGTCTGGCCTATCGTTGGCCAGACGCCCGCTTTTTCTCTTTTTTGTCCTCCTCTAACTTCAGTAACTATTTTAGTGAACTATTTACTAGTACTGGCGACTACAAAATTTTTTAGCGATCAATATCTCAAGAAAAGATCATGAATTTGCGTCCAACATTTCTTGCAGCGATGTTGCTAGCAACAATTCTTCTCGTCGTTCCATTAGCGGGAAGTAACAGCAACAGCAGCTATGCGCAACAGATGCCGCAAATGCCCCAAACAACGACTATGCACATCAGAGACCCGATTATTCTAACGGGCTCGATTGCTAACGTACAGCTTGACTCCGATGGCAATCCTACATGGATCGAATCAGGGTATTGGTCGTTACGCCTGAGGCAAGGTACGACCGAGTCTGACCTGCCATCGGCCCATCTAGTTGTCAGGATCTCGATGGTCGGAGTTGACGGGACTGCAATGCACAGGCACAGCATAAGCAACTTTACCCTGACTAGTATCTCAATGGAAGGGAATACTACACATGTCTTTGAAGGGACGGCTACCGTCACAATGCGGGAGGGCCCAGTATCAGGAGTGCCGCTCACCATCAAGATAATGAATGGTGCCGCGGTGGCAATGTTAATAGGTCCTGACAAAATAGACGCGCACTTTGGCCAGAGCCCGGTCTATGGAACGTTGACAGAGAGTTCGAGGGCGGCCGCTACTACAGATATACGGGAATACACGCCGAGGAACGACGACAGTTCGAGAAATGCGACTTCAAGAGGCAACGATACAACACGCGTATTGCTTGAAAGGGAAGATATCAAGTATTATCGCAATGCGACCGGCTATATGGTGCAGCCGCCAGGTCAAACCAATAATCTACCTGCAGTAGTAGTAATTCACGAGTGGTGGGGTGTGAATCAGCATATCAAAGATGCCGCAGACAAGCTTGCAGCAGAAGGCTATGTCGTTTTTGCGGCAGACCTCTACAATGGAGAGGTTGCATCTGTGCCGGACCGTGCAAGGGAGCTTTCCAGCTCGGTTAGGAACAACCCCGAGGAAGCCATCAACAATCTTAATGAGGCTGTAAAATACGTGGCCTCGCTGCCAAATGTTAACAGCTCAAGAATCGCATCGCTAGGATGGTGCTTTGGTGGCGGACAATCGCTGCAGCTCGCCCTAAATACGGAAACGCCTCTAGCCGCGACAGTCATCTACTACGGCAATCTGGTTACAAATCAAACAGAACTGTCAAAAATCCGGTGGCCTGTGCTAGGCGTATTTGGCTCTGAGGACCAGTCGATCCCGGTAGATACTGTAAATCAGTTTAAAGCCGCGCTCAATGCGAACAATATCACAAACGCAATCTACATCTATGAAGGAGTGGGCCATGCTTTCGCAAACCCGTCTGGGGACAACTATGCACCGGAAGAAACTGCTGACGCTTGGGAGAAGACACTGGAGTTTTTGAGCAGGTACGTCTGAAACCCTCTTCTTCCTTTTTCCCATCCCTTTCTTTCTGTTGTCACTGGCAGCATATCATTTTGGCGCGTCGACCAAACCGCATCATTCCAACTACTCATGCGGGAACAAGATTGCTACCATATTCCAGCACACAAAGTATCATGTCCGTTGGTCGGCGATGGCCTGTAGGCGAGAAGGAGCAAAGAAGGAAGAACAACATGATCTTGTGAACCGGATCATGACTGATCTCCTCAGAGTCGCCAGCGTTGTGATTGCGTATTGAGATAGTACTACTACTCTCTTCTTAAGGCCATTATGGGAGGCATCCTAGACGCCTTCCACGCGGGATAGCTGCCAGCCAGTACTGAAAGCCCTACAGAAAGTACCCATACACTTGCAAGGTCAGTGGGCAGGAAGACAGGTGTAAGCCCAGCAGAACCAGGATCCTGTCCGGCAATCCCTGCGATCAGAACATATCCACCCGCGATCCCAAGCAGCAGGCCAAGGGTCGCCCCAAACATGCCGATCATCACTGCTTCCGACAGGAAGAGGGAAAGGATAAAGCTGTTCTGGGCACCGATTGCTTTCATTGTCCCGATTTCCCTGATTCTCTCCATCACGGAAGTATATAGTGTAGTAATAATGCCTACGCCCCCGACGAGCAAGGCCACGAGCGCGATGCTCAGTATGAACGAGGTAAAGCCTGAGGTGAATTCCTGGATGGTCTCCAAGATGGCAGTAGCCGTGGTGATTCCGATGTTGTTGCCATAAAGCTTCCTTATCTCTTGCTCCACCACTTCGACGTGCTCGCCTGACTGTGCAGCAACCAGCAGGGCGTCATACCTGCCAGCTTTTTCAAGCAGAGCATTGCCGGAGATCCTGTTGAACACAACTGCGTTGTCTATGGTCGGGTTGCCGGTGGGTTCCATTATTGCGCTAACCACAAAGCTCTTTGAATTTTCCTCCTGCTTGCCAGTGACAGGATCCACAAATGAATACGTCACCCGGATACTCTGCCCTAGCACTGCAAATGGAGTATTATCTCCAGGTGGGTTAGCCACGCGGTCTGACAGGATTATGGCCGATGGGTCGTTCTGCCTGATGGACGAGCCTTCGATGAATTTGATGGTTGGCGCGATGACATAGAGCTTTTGAGGATCTATTGAAAATACAGTTGCACCCTCTGATCTTCCCCTTGACTCCAGTGTCACTCGCCCCTGATATGACGGTATGACGTCGTCAACGAAAGGAAGCGAGTTTATCCTGTTCACGACTACATCGTTGAGTGTGATCTTGGGGGCAGGTGGAGGGCCTCCGCCAAATGGCCCTGTGTTTTCTTGTTGAGCGCTGGTCACAAACATGATGTTTGGTGCAAGCTGACTGAACTGATCGTCAATGAAGGCACCAAAGCCTGCTCCAAGGCCGTTGAGCGCAGTCATCAGCGCGCTACCCACTACAACCATGAGTACAGTGAGAGCAGATCTTGTTTTTCTTTCGCGAAGGGCGTCAAATGAAAGCGAAAAGACCTGCAGGATGCTCATTTGCCATCGTCTTTTCCGATGCTGCCCTTATGACTATCAAGTACGGACTCGATGTCATCTTGCTTGCCGGCCTGCAAGCTGAGTTTCAGAGCGGACTTTTTCTTCCGCCTATATGCAATAGCTCCACCCCCGGCAGCTGCGGCTATTACTCCTATGCTGACAGGGACCAGCAATGCAGCGCTATTGTCCTGCGCAGATGTGTCTACCCGCTGCTCTGGCACAAATTGCACTTCTGTGTTCACGTCCATGACGTGGAGATCCCGAAGGTTATCCTTGTAGGTTATACGCAGTGCAACTGGATAGGTGCCTGCGCTGACGTTGCTGTCAACGGCGATCGGAATGCTGAACGGAAGGGGAGAGTTCTTCTCAAGGTCACCCAGGTACTGTGACGGTGGCAGATGCGATACCAAATTCTCTGCCTGCAACAGCTCGACGGTTGTAAAGAGCGCAACAGTATTGCCCTCGTTTAGCAGGTTGCCTATGATGTTGGGGGTGCCGCCTATGTAAGTCACCCCTATTTCATATGCCTTTATGCTGATCTCGCCTGCAACATAAGTCCCTAGCGTGAATGTCTCGGTGCTCGATTGCCCGTTAGATGAATATTCGACTGTAACATCAAGAGAAGCAGGGTTTCCAATCAAAGCTTCTGCAGCATATATTGTCGTGGCTAATTTGACCTGAGAATCTTGCTCGATTCTTTGGATCGTCCATTTCGAATCGCCAAGAATCTTGAGCGAATCAGAGGGTGACTGCATCCTTACAACGACATTTGTGATCGGAGCCGTGCCCATGTTTGCCACATAAAATGTGTAATTTTCAAACTTGCCGGCGGCAATTCGGCTGCTGTTGATGGTAGCACTGTCATTGTTGCCTGCACTAGATCCGCTGCCTACGCCGACTATGGCCTTTCCTGTCACGCGGAAAGTGGCCTCCATTACCGCAGTTCTCGGCACTCCGGTCTCAAAGAACCTTGAATATTCCACACTCAAGCGAGCAGTATGTTCGCCGATTCCCGCACTGTCCATCACGTCCACGTCAAAAAAGAGGATGAAGGGGTTCCCCACCTTGGCGAGCTGGTTGTATGTTGCTACAGCAGGGGCCCCTGCAGGCCGGCCGGTGGCCTGGAAGCCGGGTGGAAGGGTCAGGGTGCCCGTAATGCCCGAGATGTCCGATGGTCCTCTGTTTACCAGTACGACAGCCAGCTTGGAAGCACCGTCGCCGGGCTCTACATCTATTTCTGCACCGTCCTCAAAGCTAGAGCCAGACGTCCAGTAAGCGTCGAGAAAAACTGGCCCGCTATAGTTGGCTTGAATGATCTCTTCCCTGCTTGGCGCACGTTCTTGTGCATAGGCGGATGTAACTGGGATCAGGACCAGACCTGATGCAAAGAGCAGTGCCAGAATCATCCTGCTAGTCAATGGTATGCGACCTCCTTTTCCACCATGCCGTCGCGAATAAAGATCGCTCTGTCCGTAGCCTCCGCAAGCTCGGGGTTGTGGGTCACCATGACAATGGTGCGCCTGAACTTGCTTGACAGCATCTTGAGCAGGTCAAAGACTTCATTACCAGTCTTTGTGTCTAGGTTGCCAGTGGGCTCGTCTGCGAGGATTATGGCAGGGTCGTTTATGAGCGCACGTGCTATTGCGACTCTCTGCTGCTGTCCGCCACTCAGGTTTGTGGGCTTGAAGTCAGCCTTGTTGCTGATGCCAAGCACCTCAAGGAGTTTCATTGCCCTTTGCCGCCTCTTGCTGCCTTCCATGCCGGCCAGCAAAGCTGGGAGCTCGACATTCTTTAGCACAGTAGTCCGATTTATCAGGTTGTATGACTGGAAGATGAAACCAATAAGGTGGTTTCGCATGGTGGCAAGATCGCCATCCGAGAGAGAAAAGACATCTACTCCGTTTATGATAACCTTGCCAGAAGTCGGCCTATCGAGCGCACCTATCATGTTGAGCAAGGTGGATTTGCCGCTGCCCGACGGCCCAACAATAGCTACAAACTCGCCTTTCATTATCGAGAGGTTCACGCCGCGAAGAGCTGCGACTCTACCGGCCGCCGACTCAAATACCTTGGTAATGTTCTCTACCTTGAGGACGACCGAATCGCTCCCGCTATGGTCAAATGCATTCATACGAGCAGCCTATAGAATTGGTGCCTGCTTAATAAGGATAACTGACCAGTCAGTCAGTTTTGTACTGCTCAACATGGATACGGATGCTGTGCTCAGTTGCATGGCTCGGAAAAAATTATCACTTTTCAGTGTCTACGGTGACAAGAACGCATGCTAGATTTGCAAATTACAGCCTTGCTAGCGAATGTTATTCGAATAGGAATTGCCAAGTTCAAATTTACACAACAGAAAACAGGACGCTGGAAAAAATTAAATACACAATCCAAACGTTGGAAGATGTGCCTGTTGATCCCGTATGCGGCATTGAAATGGACCAAGAGCTGGCGGTGAGCCACGAACACAACGGCAAGACTTACTATTTCTGCTGCGAAGGCTGCAAGAGGATCTTTGTGAAAAAGCCTGGCAAGTATTCAAAATAGTGGCGAGCGCACGGGCGTAACAGGGAACGCACCACACGTCCTGCAAAACCTTCCGCCATGCTTCATGCACCCTTGGCACTCAGGACAGCGTAATTCGCAATCACTGTCGTCTTCATCTTCTCTTGGCGGCGGAAAATAGCTGCGGAAAATCGCGTAATAGTGAAGGTGTTCTTTGCTCCGTATCATGACGCCGTCCTCTTCCTTCGCTATCCTAACCTTGTTTGCAAATGTCAGGTCGCTTATCATTGCCTCAACCTGCCTCGGATAATTGTCGGTTGCTGCTCCCTGTTCCTGCGCCAGCTTGGGCCTCCACACAAGATCCCCTAGGACAGGCTCAAAGCATTTTCTTAGAATGAATTTGCCCCATTTCTTCCCTTCATGATCTCCGACTTTTTCATGCGGGCCGATCGACTTTGCAAAAGACGCGAATTTGTTGTCCAGAAAGGGCGTCATTATTTCAACGCCTAGATGCTGTCCCAGTTTTTTTGACGGAAAGTGCATCACATCCCAAAGCCGGCGAAGTTCCAGGTCAAGTCTTTCTATATCAGAGTAGTAGCGTGAGAGGTAGTTGTAGCCTGCAAACAATTCGTCGCCGCCGTCGCCGGTCATAACTTTTGAATAACAGTCGGCTTTCGCCTGTTCGATTCCCGCCAAAGCAACCACAGAGTTCCTGATCTCAATCGGGTCAAAAGTCTTGAAGATCTGGATCACCCGCTCTACCAGTTCAGCCATCCTGTTATGGTCAAGGATGACTTCTACATGCTTCTTGCTGTATCTTTGTGCAACCCGCCGGGCATGTGCAAGGTCTGGTGCGTCCGTGCCAAATGCGGCAGTGACGGAATAATTGGGTTGCAGTATGCTTGCCAAGGTGCTGCTGTCAAGACCGCCTGAGAGCAGGAGCGCGTCGGCGTGGTTTCGCTCAACGCTTGCAGTCAGGGATCTTACAAGCTCTTCGCAGTGCAACAATGACAAAAGGAGATATCGGCGCTTATTCTTCTTTTTTGCCGTTGTGTGGCGGCGCTTCGCAGAATTCAGTCAGTACGCCATTCAGGGATTTTGGATGTATGAACGTGATTCTACGACCGTATGATCCTGTGCGCAGACCCCCCAGCATCTTCATGCCATTGGCAGAGGCCCTTGCCACGTCTTTCTCAATGTCGTCGGCGGTGATCGCGATATGGTGGATTCCCTCCCCACGGTCCTGCAAGAACTTTGAAATCGGGCTATCCGGCGCCGTCGGCTCCATGAGCTCGATTCTGGTGTCCTGCAGCATCAGCATTGCAACTTTGACCTTCTCGTTTGGAACTTCCTCGATTTCCAGATGATCGATGTTGAGTATCTTTTGGTAGTTCTTGAGCGCCTCTTCTACGTTATTTACCGCTATAGCGATGTGATCTACTCTCATTTTGGATCTTTATCTTTGTTTGACAGTTTATTTAATCTAATAAATATTGTAGCTGATAAGGAGATATCACTAGCGACACAATGGAGGAAGCGCAAGAATAGCGACGCTGGCAACTCAGCGCAACGCAGGCGAGATTTTGTGGAGGAATTTGGCATCATGTTCCTCTAAGTTGTACCAGGACTTTTTGTCCAAGGTCTGGCCTTATCCCTGCTCTTGCTCTGCAAGAGTCTTTCCTAGTTGCGAATGTCCTCTGCACTAGTTTGAGACAATGTGTGTCCCTATTCCTTTGATTACCGCCTGCACGGAGAGATTACTTGTGTCCAATTTAACAACTGCCAAATGCTAGAACGATATCTTGGGTTCGTACTTCCCAAAGACTGTTCTAAGAGTGGCGCTTATCTCCCCGAGTGTGCTGTAGTTCTTTACTGCATTGATTATGTGAGGCATCAGGTTCTCATCCTTTTCTGCAGCGGACTGGAGCTGCGACAATGCATGATCGACCTTTGTCTTGTCACGTGTGTTCTTTAGCTCTTTTAGCCTCGCCACCTGCCTGTTTTCTATCTCTTGGTCTATCCTGTTGAGCTTTGGCTCCACATCATGTGCATCTTGGTACTTGTTGACGCCAACAATAACGCGCTTATTTTCGTCAATTTCCTTCTTTAGCCGGTAAGCATTGTTCCTGATCTCCTCTTGGAAGAATCCCCTTTCAATAGCAGCCATCGCTCCGCCCATCTTGTCTATCTTCTTGAGGTACTTGTTCACCCCGTCCTCTATCATGTTGGTCAGGTATTCTACATAGTACGAGCCGGCCATCGGGTCGACGGTCTTTACCACTCCAGTCTCGGTGGCAATTATCTGCTGGGTGCGGAGGGCAATTTTGACAGACTCTTCAGTCGGCAGCGCGAGTGCCTCGTCGCGAGAGTTGGTATGGAGCGACTGGCAGCCGCCAAGCACCGCTGCAAGGGCTTCGGTCGCTACCCTGACGATGTTGTTGTCCACCTGCTGCGCAGTCAGCGACTCGCCGGACGTCTGGACGTGGAAGCGGAGATGCATCGACTTTGCGTCTTTGGCTCGGAAGCGCTCCTTCATTATCTTGGCATAGATGCGCCTTGCAGCCCTGAACTTGGCGATCTCTTCAAAGAACTCCATTGTACAGCAGAAAAAGAACGAAAGACGTGGGGCAAAATCGTCTACCTTCATTCCTCTGGCGGTGCAAGTCTCGATGTATTCAATAGCATTTGCAAACGTGAACGCCAGCTCCTGCACTGCGTTGCAGCCAGCCTCCCTCATGTGGTAGCCAGAGATGCTAATCGGGTACCACTGTGGTACCTTCTTCGAGCAAAATTCTATCATGTCTCCAATAAGGCGCATCGAGGGCTTGGGTGGGTAGATGTACGTGTTGCGGGCAACATATTCCTTCAGAATGTCGTTCTGTGTGGTTCCGCGCAGCTGGTCTGGCGACACGCCCTGCGACTCTGCGACAGTGATATAGAGTGACAGAAGTGTCGACGCAGTGGAATTAATTGTCATCGACGTGCTGACCTTGTCAAGCGGGATTCCGTCAAAGCAGGTCATCATGTCCTTTATGGAGCTGATCGCAACTCCAGTCCTGCCTACTTCGCCTTCCGACTGAGGATCGTCAGAGTCCCTTCCTGTTTGGGTCGGCAGGTCAAACGCCAGCGATAACCCGGTCTGGCCGTGATCAAGAAGGAACTTGAAGCGCTTGTTTGTCTCCTCCGCACTGCCAAAGCCGCTGTACTGGCGCATGGTCCACAGCCGCTCGCGGTACATATTGGGATAGAGGCCGCGCGTAAACGGGTACTTGCCGGGTTCCTCTGAAAGCTTGCCTTTGAATTTTTCTAGATCTTTCTTATTGTAAACGCGCTTGACAGGTATGTTTGAGTCAGTCTTGAAGTTGTCCTGTTGCTTCTTTGTTGTGGTCGATGCCATGTCATGATCACCTGAGAAGGCCATTGGCCAGCTCTTCGGCTGCCTCGTAGGGGTCGACCTCTTTTCTCACCAGCTTTTCAACAAACTCTGAATATTTCTTGTTACCGGAAAGCATTGACGAAGCCTTTTTCTTAACCATATCTAGAACCATGTCCCTCAACTCGTCCTCCAGCATCTTTCTTTCCCGTTCTTTATAATTAATGCTTTTTTCCTTTAGTAACTTATCAATACTCTTGGCTAATTCCCGGATGCCCTTTCCCGTCTTGGCAGAAGCCTTTACCACCGTCGGTTTGCGCTCCGTGTCGCCTATTAGGTCGACTATTGTGCGATATAGCGCTGCGGCGCCTTCAAGGTCTGACTTGTTGACGATATACATGTCTCCCACTTCCGTCAGGCCGGCCTTGACGGCCTGGACATTGTCTCCAGTATGCGGCGTAAATACCACCGCAGTCAGATCCACGACTTTGGTTATTTCCACTTCAAGCTGGCCCGCACCAACACTTTCGACCAGTATTAGGTCATAGCCCGCCGCATCAAGGACCCTTATTGCGTTTCTCAGTGACTTGGAAACCCCGCCCACTGCGCCCCTTGAGGCCATGCTCCTCATGAATACCTCCTGATTGTCCAGGTTGCCCTGCATCCTGACCCTGTCGCCAAGTATCGCACCGCCAGTGATCGGACTCGTCGGGTCCACTGCAAGCACTGCCACCTTGTATCCAAGTGCTTGGCATTCCGGTATGAGCCTGCCTACAAGTGAGCTCTTGCCTGCGCCTCCGGGCCCGGTGAAGCCAACGGTCCTTGCCTTGCCGGTCTTGCCAAATATCTGCCTGATGATTTCTCGGGATTCGGGCTCATCGTTATCCACGATCGATATTGCCCTTGCCAAGGCGCGCCGCTCGCCTGCTAGCAAGCCCTTAACTATCGGAAGCACAGCACGGTGTTATACCGTGTACAATATTAATTCTTCAAACAATCAAGAATTGAGAAGAGGGGTGGGAAGCTACGAAAAATATTCGCAGTATGTGTGCCCACTCCTCCGCCGCCTTGATGAACCCCGGGCTTTCTGCGATCAGCGCCAATCCCTCTCTTCCTTGAGCAAAAATATGGCCGGTTCACCCTGCGCGCTGACCAAAGTATCATAGTCACAAGTAGCCTTTGCGCCCAAGGTCTGAAGCGACCCCTGCCAACTTTCTTGGCAGGTCTTCAGCTTTCATGGCTCAGGTAGCTACCACCAATTCATACTTCACAAATTGCACGATGGATCCGACTGATTGTCTGGAGCAGAATTGTCTAACCTCTAGCAAAGGCTTTTTGACAGGTACGTTTCTTGGGATTCATTTTCCAAGCGATTCGGCGATAACGTTGGCAAGCCTGTCGTTGCCCAGGCTCCTGTACCTTTCAACTTCATGGACCAGATGCTCTTTCAGTTGCCTGTAAAGGTCCATCTGTTCCCTCACAGTTTTTTCCCTGAGTTCTTCCACTTCCTCAGATGGTGAGGCCATGCGTTAGTATGGAGGCATTTCTATTTATGACTTTATACTAAACGATAGGCTTGACGATTCATTTCAGAATTGAATAAATATTTTAAGAGGAAAAGCCAATCTCCCAAGTGTAATATGGCGGCACAGCAGGAGCAACAACAACAAGAACAGCGGCAAAAGCCAATTCGTGTACTGGTAAGCAAGCTTGGGCTGGACGGGCATGACAGAGGCGCTTTGGTGATATGCAGGGCGTTCCGCGACGCAGGTATGGAGGTAATCTACTCCGGGCTATTCTGCACGCCAGAGCAAGTCGCAAACATGGCCATTGACGAGGACGTTGACGTAGTGGCGATGAGCCTGCTGAATGGCGCGCACCTTACTCTTTTCCCAAAAGTTGCCAGGCTGCTCAAGGAAAAGGGAGCAGACGACATATTGGTTGTTGGTGGAGGAATCATACCAGAAAGCGACCGGAAAGAGCTGGAAAAGCAGGGAGTCAAGGGCAACTTCGGGCCAGGAACCCCGCTGCCAGTCATAATCAAACACATCACAGAAAACGTGCGCAAGCGCTAACCTTGCGCCTTGCCAAAGTCCCACGTTGAGAAGAACCTGGGCTTTATCCTCAAGAGTATCTCGTTGCCGCTTTTCGCATTTTCAATGATCATCTTGGCAACAGGGTGATCCAGCGTCCCGAGGTACTTCATGTTGAGCTTCTCGGCAATGGGCACAACTATTTTTGGATCTTCAACTATGGTCGCGGTCCCCTTGCCTTTAACTCCCCTGTACGGAAAATTTTCGTCATCGATTGAAAAGTAGACGTTTGGTTTGCTTCGGACGTTACGTATCTTCCTCGACATCTTGTTTGTGGCGACATAGAGATCCCCGGTATCTTTGTCGTGGTGGAACCACACTGGATGGATGTTTGGATCACCCATTTCATCTATTGTAGCCAGCTGGATGTTGAGCTTGCTTTCAAGAAACTTGTCAACCTCTGCCTTGTCCATGGCAGGCATACCATGCATCGCGCTAATGATCTTCATCAGAATCATTGCATCATTTTTTGATATAAAGATTGATGAGCAATACCCCTCTTGGCTCCGTGCCATCCGGAGAGGCCAAGAGGAGGATGAATGAAAAAAACGTCGCAACGGTGCTGTCCGATTTGTGATTGGCCAGACTAACGCAGATGCTTTTCACAAAGGGCCCCCGGGCTGGGACTTGCAAAAAACCCACTCTTGTTGAAAGAGATTTTCGCATCCGCTACAAAGGCATCAATCAAAACCACCCATTGATAGGACATGGAGCACTACCAGCAACACGAGCATTGCAGATAGCACGATTTGCCCATGCAACACCTTTGCAAAGACCCTAGCGTTTCTTGAAGAGAAGCGAAGGGCTATGCCCGATACTACCATCACGGTCATGATGATTGCAAGAGAGAGTGAAATGGCATCGAGACCTCCCAACAGGACAATGCCGTGAGCAGCCCCTGCTGCAAAACCTACTAGGTTCATCCACATGTGGAAGTTGACAACAACTGGGTGCTGTACCGCCAGACCCCTTGTTATCTCGTGTCCTCCTCCCAGCGTCGTCACAGACACTCTCTTGACTCTGATATAGAGGAGAAACGGAATGTTTGCAACCAACCCTGCGCCTATCGCCACCCAGCCAAGGGTCACAGCCGACCCCCTTCCGCTGCCACCCAAGTCATCGTCGGCAAGCGCACTTCTTGTTGGTAGAACAACACTACACGCCAAGACTGCTGTAACCACTATCACCAAAAGAGCATGTCTAGGCATAGATGCAACACGCCTAGGTTGACTTGCTGCTTCCTTTGGGAACAGTGGGTCTCTTTTGGCGAATCCTCAGTAGCTTGTATCCCGAATACCCGACAGTGCCCAAGACGGCCGCAACGGTTCCCACCAATACCAAGCTTGAGATGTCCGCTCCAAAAAGGCTGCCGCTACCGCGCTCATCATCATCGTCGTCGGGCGCTTCGCGGCTTCTGCCCCCGAGGCCAAAGATGATGTCTTCATCCTCATCGTCGTCATCATCCGCGTGCGCTACTTTCAGATCGCCACCAAATGCCAAGATGCCTGAAACAAGTGCTGACCCAAGCAGAGCCATCATTACGATTTTTTTACTTGCTGTAGAAGTCATGCTACATGCAACCGCGTATCTTGTAGTCACGAGACAATCACCAAGGCCAGACTCCGATGCAATAGAGGCATTTCCACTACCTTGGGACCTCTAGAATCTTGTCGAGGACTCGGGTGACGAGCCAATTCCTTTCTACCAATGAAAGTTTCTAGTAAAGCGTGAAAATCACAGTTTGCTGTTGCAAGAGTGGTTGGCATGACAAAAATGTAGGACATTAGCGTCTTCTCTCGAAATACGCTCCGCGCATCCCTGTGCCGCCGCAAAAGGTCCCATGCACTGCTTCGACATCGGGCGAGTCAGAGATCTCCTTTAGCATTTCCAGAGTCAGCTTTTGGTTGGTTACAAAATGAGTCCCGTCGTCAAATATCGCAGGCGTCTGGCCCGTCTTTGAGATGATGTACTCCCTCGCCGCGTCAGTGTCAACGCCATTTCTTGTGAATACTTCGATGGTATATGGCAATGATTCCTTTCCACCTGTTTCCAGCCTTTCCAACAGATCGTCGATCAGGGCCGGGTCAACCTTTGGCAATACGCTTTGATATGTTGCGCGAGCTTCCTTGAATTTGCGCCTAACCTCCTGGAGACCCGCAATTTCAGATTGTGTCATGCGATTCATCGGTTATCTGATGCTATTAAGTTGCGGGAACACATTGCAATGCAGTGCATCAGTAGTTCCATCTCTATCCTGAACGAATCGTTCTAACGCATGCAAGCCAAAACCTTGGAGCCTTAGAGCCTCATGGATCTCGCGCGCCATCCTTTCATCCATGCAGGTTGCATTGAATGTTTGACGAACAGCTATGTGTTGCCTTGCAGCATGCCCATGCAGCATCCGTATCATAATTGGAGTTTCTGGATCTAAAGGATACTATGAAATGATCGGAACATTGGGATAAGAAAGAACGGGGCACCAGAGCACACTTAATGAATACAGGATTGATTATCAAAACTTTATCAAGTGGTGTATTCGATGCGGCATGAAGTTGTTGTCACGAACTTCTAACTCTTTAACTTTTTATCAGGTTTCCAACGCGATAATGATGTTCCCAGTGCATTTCTGCATGCTGGCGGCTACTGGCTTGGCTACCTGCACAGCTGCATTGGAAGTGGCTGTATGGCAAGATGGAAAGGATCACCACGGAGGCTCCAAAGGACGGAAAAAATCACAATCGGCTTGGTAGGCAGGATACCGGCTGTCTGAATGTCAGACTCGGAGGGCAAAGAAGGGAGACTCCAGCCAGCGGGTTCACATGGCAGTTGCTCTACGAGGCGCTCTCTATACCTCGGGAGCATCCGGCCACATCATCCGCCGCATCTCTTTGCCTACCTTTTCTATCGGGTGATTCTCGATCTCTTTCATGTAGCGTGCAAATGAGTCCTTGCCTTCCTTCTTGTACCTGCTGACCCACTCTTCTGCGAATTCACCTGACTGGATCTCTCTCAGCGCTTCCTTCATCTTTTCCTTGGCCTGTTTGTCTACCACGCGTGGCCCGCGGGTGAGCCCACCATATCTTGCGGTTTCGCTGACGCGATTGTACATACCCGTAATGCCGTACTTTTGGATCAGATCTACGATCAGCTTTAGCTCATGGAGACACTCGAAATATGCGACCTCTGGCTGGTAGCCTGCCTCTACAAGAGTCTCAAATGCGTTCATCACCATCGCATGTGCTCCGCCACAAAGGTCCACCTGTTCACCAAACCAGTCAGTCTCTACTTCTTCCTTGAAACTCGTCTGCAACACGCCAGGGCGGGTACTGCCTATCGCCTTTGCCAGGGCGAGGACGCGGTCCCATGCCTTGCCAGTATGATCTTGATAGACAGCTACAAGTGATGGAGTCCCAAAGCCTTCTTGATACAACTCCCGGACACGCTGACCTGGGCCCTTTGGCGCGACCATAATGACGTCGACGTTATTTGGAGGAACAATCCACTTCCAGTGAATCGCAGCGCCGTGTGAAAATGAAAGTGCTTTGCCTTCAGTCATATGTTTGGCAATCTCTTTTGCATAAGTGTTTGCCTGCTCCATATCGGGGATCAAGATGTGAATAATGTCGGCTGTCTTGGCGGCCTCTCCAACTTCCATGACCTTGTGCCCCTCAGCCTCGGCCTGCTTCCAGGTCGCGCCTCCCTTCCTGAGGCCGACTATGACGTTTATCCCAGAATCCTTCATGTTGGACGCCTGAGCGCGTCCCTGAATACCGTAGCCGATAACTGCAACAGTCTGGTTCTCCAGCGGAGCCAATGACACCTGATCATCAAGCCATTTCTTGGCGGGCATATGTGGGCGTCTGTAGCTTACACGCAGTATATTATTCTACTGATAGGTTTCAGGTATTTGGAGCTGTCTCCTTCTGCCAACATTTCAGGCGACTGTCAGAGTCCATGCAGAATTTGCGTGGTGGTGGCTAGTACTATGTTTGCTCCAACAATATTCCTAGTGTTGCCAAAATTTCGGAGGTATTCGCAATTTGCATCTCTCTCCTGCACTTGCGACCATGATGAAATGATCAAAAAGCATGAAACAGATCTCCAAAAGTATATGTGCATTGGCAATCCAGATTCAAATCCTATAACTCACAGGAAACTAGAGTTATGCGGAAAAATCCAAGTGCAATTTTTGCCAAGTGGATGACCAGACCTGCAGAAAAATGCTTGTATGTTTTTGTACCAGTGCTGCTGAGCCATCAATATGTCCTTCATACAAATCATACAAAAAAAGGAGAAAGGAGGGGGCTAGCCCCACATACCCCAGTGGCGACCCTTCCAGGGTCCGTGCCATCCGGCAAAGCCACCATGGCCGCCCCAGTGACCACCCAGCGGACCAAAGGATCCCAGCGAATGGCCTTCCGAAGTATAGAGGACGCTTCCGTTTCCTGCATCAACTATTACCACATGACCAGTCTGATTTCCAGTATTTGCCACAAAGAATGTGTATACAAGGTAGCCCTGCACAACGCCCATGTGACCACCAAATACTCTCCCATCAGGAACCTGGCCCTGAGCCGTCTCTGCAGCGGTAACAAATGAAACATTGGCGTTTTCGCTGATGAAATTACTTGCTTCTTCCGTCACACTCACAGAACCATTTATCTGTGGCAGATCCCCTCTCCCGTCCAGCCACATTATCATTCTTTTCTGCTGTTCCTGTTGCTGTTGTGCCGCTGCCTGCGCCATGTACGATGATGTCACCAAGATAGCAGACACTGCACCGACAACCAAGATAGCAACCACAAGCATCTTCTTGCTCAGGAGACTTGTTGACATGCGTAAACTTGCAAGAGAATTATTTTAACCATTGTTGACCCTTGACACGTAACTTTGTTACCTGGCAGCCACTTGAACAGCAACAATAGTGAGAAAAAACAAGCCAATCGCATTCTTGGTGTATGCGCATCTATGTCTACCATAAGCGTGATGTGTCCGGTGCAAACATTCTCAATTGAATGACGCAGTTATACTCTGCCCTATTTTCAGCCTCACGAATGCTATATTTTTTGTGCGCGTACCTGCAGTCGCACTTTGGTTCGACGTCCACCGCTTCAACAATCAGGAAAACAAACCGTGCAATTACTGATCTAGAGAATAAACAAAAAACAAGGAAATAAAGTGGAGGTTATCTGGCGGGTGCAACCACCACCTTGGCTGTCCTGATCCCTTTTGCCACACCGAGCCCGAGTATGATCAGTCCAAAGATGACTCCCAAGATAGGACCCGGGACCACAATGACTGCAAAGCTTATACTTGCTAGAGCCACGAGAGCGGGTATCATGTATATGACACCTGTTATGGCCAAAAGTCCTGCAATTAGATAAGACCTCTGCCTCCAAGATACAGCGAACGCCGCTGCAGACAACATTATCGCTGCTATATTGAACGCCGTTCCAAGAGCCAAGCCCAGTACCGCTATTCCGGCTACAAGATTGGGCAAGACCAGGGCAAGCGCAGTTGCCGCCAGCCCTACTCCGACCACAAGTTTTGAATTTGCCATGCGCACAATTCCGCATAAATTATTTTATCTCTTGTTAACCCTTGACACGTAACTTTGTTACCACACAGTTAATGTAGTTCAGCAGAGAAGCCATTTTAGGAAGTGAATGCCGTGATGCTAGTGAGAAACATGCCTTTCCATAACGAGGGCTATTGCTACTTTCCATTATACAACTATCCTCCTGTAGCTATTAACCCCGAGACATCTAGCTAAATTGGTCCACGAATACCGCGACAGAATCTACATCAGGAAGGACGTGATACTAAAGCTGTCAGAGTACGGGGAGCTCAATCAGAGCAAATTGATGAGCTACTGCGGATTGAACAACGTGAAACATAAGGCGATAATTGATGACATGGTCGAGAAAGACTTGATAGTGAGATTTGAAGAGGCATGGGGCAACAAGACAATAATCAAGTACAAGGTCTCGGAAAAAGGGAAAGCGGTATTTCGCGAGATACTAGAACCATATGAAGTGCTTTTCCCAAGAGGCGAGGGAGAAAAGTGATGGTTACGATGTTTGTGGCGAGTGCTACAGGTAACATTGTTACTACATTTCTTATAATGAACAGGAGGGAACCTTAGATAGTGACAAGCAATGACGACAAGCCCGTAGAAAACGTCTTCAGAGCAATGGATGAGATAGTCTACCAACTGAACAAGACCAAGAGGTTGTTTATCCTCATGATAGTCTCATTTGTTGTCATTGTTCCTCTAACACATTTCATCACCTTTCTGGTGCTGGGAGAGACGATCTCTGACGGCAGGTTTGACGAAAGAGGACCGCCGTTTGAAAGGGGCGGGCCCCCGGACAACCCTTCTTTCAGAGTAGTGCAAGCAGTCGTACTCATAACAGTCCTAGTATGGATAGGAATAGGCATTAGACAATGGTTCCTGCTGTCAAAGTGGACAAAAAGGTACAACCAGTACAAAGAATTGCAGAAAAAGATCGATGAAAAACTGGACTATGACGAGGACAGTGATGAAGAAGGTTCCTAAACGACATTCGTGTCAGAGTTGCACATCACTATCAAAAAATGCAGCTTCCCCTTCCAAATATCTCCGAAAATGCTGCTTCGAACTTTCTTACCCATCAGAGTTGAGATGTCGGAAATAAAGCCTCGTATCTGTGGATAAATCACGGTACTAGATCTCTCGCGCCGGCATCAGAGAGATTGGACGTACCTTTCAAACATGTATGCTCCGGCTCGCCGTTAGAGGTGGACTGACTGATCATCGCTCAATCAGCAGATTCTCCAGGATATCTCAGAATGAAACTGAAGTAATACAAGACCACCATGTGCATAAATAAATGATAGAAGATTTTTAACCCGTTCCGCCATATACAAGACCTTGATACCTGTTGGTACAAATCGATGAGGACATCATCCGTCTGATTATAAAGCAGAACCATGTCGTCCTCGTGGGAAGCGTCAGCGCCGATGGTGTTCCAAACATTTCTCCCCGTTACGTCCTAGGAATACTGCAGAATGAAAAACTGCTCTTTGCAGACGCTTTTGAAAACAAAACCTTTCATAATATCAACGCCTGGCCTCGAGTCACCGTCGCAATATTTGACAGAGACACACAGGGCGGATACCAGCTCAAGGGGAGCGCAGAAAGCATTACCGACCAGAAATTGATATCTGAGACGGAAACAAAGCTCAGGGAATTTGGCATCCAAACAAAGCCGAAAAAGGTCTGGGTTCTCACAGTCAAAGAGATATTTTCACTCGAGCCAAGCCCAAAATCCCGCTACCCTTGGCCACACTACAGATAGCATTATCCACCAACCCGTAACACCGGAACAAGACATTCAAAATGGGCTAGTTCAATCGTATCGAAAGCAATTTCTGCGATAGAGGTTGTGGTTGTTGTTCGTATTGAAGAGTGGCACGCTATGACATCATTTTTTTCGCATCACTTTCCCTCTGTGCGTTATAACCGCTTTTAACAAGAAAAATCCTCTTGCAGAACCCAAGCATCTTTCTTTTGTTACTGCACTGTCGCGAAGCGATCCAATGCCTCGCGTACGGTACTCACTTCAGCTACTTCCATCCCAAATTTCTCTTCGGTAAGCTCGGAAAGTGGTCTTGGCTCCGACCTGCATGTCCTATAGATTACAGGTCCCTGCCTGCTTTCTTCGCACGATTCGGACAGATATGTTGCCTGACCCTTTGGAACCAAAAAGAGCTCTGCGCCATAGTTGCCTGCGGCCTGTGCCTTTTCATATATGCCTCCCACAGGCCCTATTGTCCCATCAGGGTTAATGGTGCCTGTGATGAGCACCTTGGGATTCAGGTTGGAATTGCCCTGCAGCTCCGATATTAGCAGAATAGTCATGGCGGCACCGGCACTACCTCCATCCACGGCCAGCAGATCCTCGGCATCGCCCTTTGCGGTAATTGAAAAAATGACGTCTCTTGATGAAAGCTTTACGCCAGTGATATCCTGCGCAACCTGAACTGCAGTCTTTGCTGACGACTGAAAGTCTACTCCTGTTGGAACTTGTGTATTGACAAGAACTCTCCCTTGCCCATTCTCTATTATTTCAACTACAATATCCATGACAGCACCTTCATAGCGCATTGTTTGGAAGAATCCGTCGCCAATAGCCACGGTCTTGACAGCAACTGCAGTTATCGACCCGGCACCTGAACCAGCTGGATCGGAAAACGATAGTGGCGGCTCTTGCTGGCCACCAATGTCACCACCGGCATTGTTCTGCACTCCAGAACCGGGAGAAGGGCTATCAGAAACGTTTCTTGAATCCGAGAGCTGTTCCCTAAGCTGACTGTTTTCATTTTGGAGATCAGAAATCCTGTCCTGAGCAGATCTTGAGATTTGGAACTGAATGATGTTAAATCCTGTGGATATTGCTACTGCAGCTGCAAGAATTATCAGGAGAAGCGGGCGTGCAATACGACGACTGCCACTCAGAACAGTACGCAGACCAATTTACTCAGTTTTCCAATTCAAGTGTTTCGTCAATATCTCTTGTGGTTACTGCGAAGGTCAATCATCCTTTTCATACATCTACAGCTTCTACTTGCCACAAGCTAATTCATACTCTTTGAATCGAAAAGCAATAAGAAGGAGTTAGAGAAGGACAGCATGAGGATATCGTCACTCTCATGCCAGCGATCTGCTCCCTTGGAATTTTTGCTGCCAACCCGTCGCCGGCCTACCCCTTGAACTTCCCACCTTGACTTTGTCAAGTGCAGATTCAAAGTGCTTCATAGAAATACGTAGTTTTTCAGTGCTGTCCTTCTTGCTTTTAGTGACATGCTCTTTGATGGCAGTCATTGCAGCGGCATTTACCATGGCGGCGATGTCTGCACCTGTCATCCCATCTGTCATTTCCACCAGCTTGTCAAGATTGACGTCAGAATCAAGCGGCTTTCTCCTTGTATGAACTTGAAATATTTGCCTCCTCGCCTCTTTGTCCGGAATTGGAACTTCGAGTATCCTGTCAAACCTGCCGGGCCTAAGCAGTGCTTCGTCGATGATGTCTGGCCTGTTTGTAGCGCCAATAACCACCACACCCTTCAAGTCCTCCAATCCATCCATCTCGGTCAGCATCTGACTGATCACACGTTCTGTCACATGCGCGTCAGCTTCCGAGCCTCTTCGGGGAGCAATGGCATCGAGCTCGTCAAAGAATACCACGCAAGGAGCCGCCTGTCTTGCCTTTCTGAAAACTTCTCTTACTCCTTTCTCCGATTCGCCAACCCATTTACTTAGCAGTTCAGGACCCTTTATGCTGATGAAATTGGCTTCAGATGTTGTTGCAACTGCTTTGGCGATCATCGTTTTGCCCGTCCCAGGAGGACCGTAGAGCAAGATCCCCTTTGGAGGCCTTACGTCTGCCTCGGTAAACAGATCAGCATGTTTCAGAGGCCACTCGATTGCCTCTATCAGTTCTTCTTTTACCTGCTCCAGACCACCGATGTCCTCCCACTTTATGTTAGGCCTCTGAACCGAGACTTCCCTCATGGCAGATGGCTGCACATCCCTCAATGCTTCTTCAAAGTCCTGTCTTGTGACCTTGATCTTGTTCAATATTTCGACAGGAATTTTTGGCTCCTCAAGATTGATCTCAGGCAGTATCCTTCTAAGAGAACGCATGGCTGCCTCTTTGCTCAAGGCTTCCAGATCTGCCCCGACAAAACCGTGTGTTACTCTGGCTATTGCAGCAAGGTCGACATCGTCTGTCAGAGGCATTCCTCTGGTATGTATCTGTAGAATTTCGAGCCGTCCATGCTCATCAGGAATTCCAATTTCAATTTCCCTGTCAAACCTTCCAGGTCTGCGTAGGGCGGGGTCAATAGCGTTAGGTCTGTTTGTGGCCCCAATTACTACTAGCCTGCCCCTTGACGTTATCCCATCCATAAGAGTCAACAGCTGCGATACCACTCTTTTTTCGACATCGCCGGACACTTCTTCGCGCTTTGGAGCAATAGAGTCTATTTCATCAATGAATATGATCGATGGTGCGTTCTCCTCGGCTTCCTTGAAGATCTGTCTTAACCGTTCCTCGCTTTCGCCGTAAAACTTGCTCATTATTTCGGGTCCGCCAATGGAGAAAAAGTTTGCATTGGTCTCGTTCGCTACGGCCTTTGCCAGTAGAGTCTTTCCCGTTCCAGGTGGACCGTGCAAAAGCACACCCTTTGGTGCTTCAATTCCGATGCGCTCAAAGATTTCTGGATGGCGCAATGGCAATTCTATCATTTCCCGCACTTTCTGCACCTCATTTCTCAGGCCTCCAATGTCCTCGTATGATATGCGAGTAACCCCTTTTGCTGCTTTGGGTACTGATCCTATGACAAATTCTGTGCTGCTATCGATAAGCGATGCTCCATCTGACGGAGTTGTGCTTGTAACGGCAAAACCGATCCTCCTTCCCATAATGTTCAGAGGCACGACATCACCTCGTGCAACGACTCGTCCTTCAAGCAGTTCAGGCAAGTATTCTTCTAGGCCAACTATATTGAGCTCTTCAGTGGGGGCTAGGATCACCTGCTCTGCCTTCCTTACAGTCACTTTTCTGATGGTGACGCTGTCATCAATGCCAATGCCAATGTTATTTCTGGTGTAGCCGTCTATCCGGATAACACCCTTGCCATAGTCATCGCTCTGGCTAGACCAGAGTAACACATAGCTCTTCTTCTTTCCAGAGACCTCGATGACATCCCCTGTTGAAAGGCCCATCTCCTCCATGACTTTCGGGTCTATCAACGCCATCCCCCTTCCAACTAGCTTTGGGTTAGTCTCGGCGACTTTTAGTGTAATCTTATCGCTATTGTTATCACTGCTGCTGGGATTTTTCATTTTGATTTTCTCACCTCAATAAGAAATTTAAGAGCTTTAATCGCTGCATCTTTCATTCAACCCGTATCTCGGTTTGCTTTGGCTTTGCTGGCGCCTTCAGCTTGATTTTGAGCTGCAAGATGCCATTTGTGAAAGTTGCCCTAGCCGATTTCTCGTCCAGTTCTAGATCCACGGGAATGTCGGTATGATATTTCTTGTCATCCTTTTCTGCGTGTATAGACACATGTTCTTGCGAGATCTTGACCTTGATGTCTTGTTTTGTGACCCCGGGCATCTCTGCCGTGATGATCAGAGTATTGTCGTTGCTGTCAATCACTGTGTCGACTAGAGGTTCTCTGGCTTCGCTCTGTTCAACTAGTTCCGCAGTTATTGGCGTAATGTTTCCAAATTTCCTTACACGAGGTTTGCCATCAAGACCTACGGTTATCTGGTAACCATAGTAGTAGGGACTGTTAACAACCACATTTGCAGGGTTAGCGTCATTAACAGTCCTGAACATACTGTTCAACATTTCTTCTGCCTCTTCAAATTCCCTGTCAAAATTTTCGAGTAGCCATCTTGTTCTGAAACCGAAATCCCAATCTCTCCACATGATTTTATTCCTCTTGATAGTAAAAGCAAGCCCTTGGTATTTATGTCTTACTCACATGATGTGAGTATCCTTTAATCAATATTGGGCACATTCAGATGCAGCGGAATCCTGTCGCTGTATGATAGCTGTCACATTTGCACACATAGTTGATAGGTTCGAGTACCGACTGAGGCGATAATTCCAACACGAAAGCGTCATCAGAGAAAGAGAGGAAGAGACAATATACTATAAGAACGTCTACTAGGTACACGGTATTCATGAGTTGAAGAACGTGTCAAAAAGACCGCAGGGTGCAGGAAGCAGAAGAGGTCACACTGTTGATAGAACAAGTTGTTTTTTGGTCTGCCCCCGACAAGCAGCATGTTTGGTGCTGATAGAATCAAGATTGGCTTAACGAGGTCTTGGTCTGGTCTTTTCAACAGTCCGTATGCAAGGCACTGATTACGCTAAGCCTGAACCAGTTATGGTGCAAGATTAAGAGAAGTTTGGGTGCTCTAACAGGAAGTGATTCAATCAAGTAATGGTCCACACAGGGGCAGACCGTCGAGCTACTCTACCAAGGAACTGACTGGAAAAATCGTCATTGATATGTGCAGTTCAAATTGCCATCCATCTAGCAAAGTACTACAATTATGCCACCATCCACCATTAAAATAAAAAGAAATTGGTGGACATCCTTTTTCTTGTTGTTGTTGTTACATGTCCATGTCGCCCATGCCGCCGCCCATGCCGCCGGCACTGCCACCACCGGGCTTGGGCATGTCCTTGGGCTTTGATGCGGCAATGACATCGTCAATTCTCAGGATCATGCATGCTGCCTCAGTCGCAGCATTTATGACCTGCTCCTTGACGGCAAGGGGCTCATAGATGTCCTTTGCGGCCAGGTCAGCCACCTTGCCGTTTATGACGTCTATGCCATATCGGGCCTTTCCCCCGGTGCTGCTGCTCTTTGAGCGAAGCTGCACCTGAGTGTCAAGCGGGTCCATGCCTGCGTTCTCTGCAAGGACTATTGGGATGGTCTCGATGCCGTCTGCGAACTTTTCGGCAGCCAGCTGCTCTCTTCCAGACAATGTGGCAGCCCACTCTCTCAGCTTGAGCGATGCCAGAGCTTCCGGAGCTCCACCACCCACCAGGATGTGCGGGTATTCAACCACGTCCTTGACTGCCATGATTGCGTCATGTACCGACCTTTCAGCCTCGTCGACAACCCTCTGAGAGCCTCCTCTTACCAAGATAGAGACGGACTTGGGGTTCTTGCATTCCTCAACAAAGACCCACTTGTCAGTTTCCACCTTGCGCTCCTCTACAAGCTTGGCAAAGCCAAGGTCGCTTGCGGAGAGCTCGTCAAGGTTGTTGACAATCCTGGCGCCGGTTGCCCTTGATAGCTTGTACATGTCGCTCTCCTTTATCCTGCGTACAGCAAGGATGCCGGCCTTGGCAAGGTAGTGCTGCGCAATGTCGTCTATTCCCTTCTGGCATAGGAGGACGTTTGCGCCTGCTGCTACAATTTTATCAACCATTTCTTTCAACATGCGATTTTCTTCGTCCAGGAATTGTTGCATTTGGTGAGGGTCTGAAATCCTGATCTCTGCGCTCATTTCTGTCTTTTCGATCTCAAGTGGGCTGTTGACGACAGCGATCTTGGCATTTTCAATCCTTTTTGGCATGCCGCCGTGCACGACTTCCTTGTCAAGGACGACTCCGTGGATGAACTTGGTGTCACTTATGCTTCCGCCAGCCTTCTTCTCCACTTTTATGTCATCAATGTCTACCCTGTATTTGTCACCTGATTTCTCCGCGACAGCCAGGACCGCATCGACTACCATATCAGACAGTTCTTTGGAATCCGCTGCGACCATCTTTGATGCCATGGATGTCCTTGCGATCTTGGTCAGAAACGTCTTGTCTGTCGGGTCGACTTTGGTGGCGATTTCGCGCAACGTCTCGATTGCCTTCTCAGACGCCCTCTTGAATCCATCCACAACTATGGTCGGGTGGACGTTCTTTGTTATCAGCTCCTCCGCCTTTTCAAGCAGCGAGCCGGCAAGCACTACAGTAGAAGTGGTGCCATCACCAACTTCATTGTCGGTAGCCTTGCTTATCTCCACCATCATCTTTGCGGCTGGATGCTGCACGTCGATCTCTTTCAAAATGGTGGCGCCGTCGTTTGTTATGGTAACGTCGCCAAGAGTGTCAACGAGCATCTTGTCCATCCCTCTTGGTCCCAGCGATGTCCTGACTATTTCAGCGATTGCCTTTGCTGCTGTGATGTTGTTTCTCTGAGCTTGGTTGCCTTTTGTTTCAGTGGTACCCTCTTTCAGAAGAACAATTGGAACTTGTTGCGCTGACATAGATTGTTCACCTATGTTAGTAACAAGAGGTGTGTAAATAATATTTATATTTTATTCATCTGGCTGTGAATCTTCTCGTCAGATTCATTTCATACTTGAACTGATTTGGTTAGATCATGCATACACGTATATGCCGTATTTTGTCTTGCGTGCATATTTTCTCTAGAATCAATCCACAAATCTTGGAAGCCGAAGAAGATAGTAATAATAGGCAACGTTGGTGTTACGGCATTTTTCAGACAGAAAGCAATCATCTAGGAAGCATTACACAGTATGCGTACTACGCCCGTGACAAAAATTTATCAGTGGACGGTTTGAGTGCAAGTTGGCAATCGCGCCAAGTAGTCTCAGCATACCGCAGAGGTTATCGCCTCCAAGGTAACTTTGCCAGCTGTCTATGTAAACCTATATGGTGGGAGACATAACCTCTACGGAGTCCATGAGCCTGGAGCGAATCAGGTCGAGAATAAAGTACCCTAAACTACTGCTCCTGGTCTCGACCTTCATCATCGCTGTGATCTTTTTTGGCGAGGCTAGGACATATCCGCCGCTTAATGAATTTCTGATTTCCCTTGGATACCCTGGCACCTTTATTGCGGGCATGCTTTACGCATATGGATTTACTTCAGCGCCTGCTACTGCAATGTTGCTGCTACTTGGGACAGAACAGAACATTTTCTTGGCAGGGTTGATTGGAGGGCTAGGCGCATTGTTGAGTGATTTGATAATCTACCTCTTTGTCAAGAATACATTCGCTGACGAGATGGAAAAGCTCAGGTCAAGATCTGTCATTTTCCGGCAAGACGACAACAAGTCTAAGAATAACCTGAAAAAATATTTGTTGATTGCCGCAGGAGGTATTCTCATCGCCACGCCGCTTCCATCTGAGATTGGCATTACTCTGTTGGCGTCGGTGAAAAGCCTGAGTACAAGAAGATTTCTGATCTTAGCTTACTTGCTCCATACTGCAGGTATTTTTGCGATTCTTTACGCAGGCAGCGTTGTAATCTAGGTACTCTGCCTGATCCTGAAAAGTTGTGACAAGTGGATTAGGGTATCTACAGGAAGGTGTTATCGCCATTGCAAAATTGTGTTGATGCGAAAAGATTTCGTTCATACAAGTGCCATCGGGTCTAGCCCCAGATCAGCGGTACGAGGATGCTTGTAAATAGGGTTACAAGTCCCACCCCAATGAGGGCCATGGGAAGACCTACACGCGCCATCTTGGCGGCCGTGACGTGGCCGGTGGAAAACACTATGGCATTTGGTGGGGTGCTTATTGGGATTATGAAACTATAGCTTGCAGCAACTGCAACGGGAACCATAAGGAGAACTGGCGTAATCCCAAGCGAGACGGCAAGTGAAGCGGTTATGGGGATGAACAGCGCCGCGGTCGCGGTATTGCTGATAATTTCCCCAGAAAATATGGTTACTGTGACTATTGCGAGGATAATAATTATCAGGTGGGGAGTTTGTCCAAGAAACACGAGCTGACCCGCGATCCAGTCGTCCAGTTGGGTTGATGCAAATCCATTGGCAAGTGCAAGACCTCCGCCAATCAATATCAGTACGCCCCACGGAATTTTAACCGCAGTCTTCCAATCTAGGAGCGCACTACCAGCATTGTTTCCTGTCAAGTTGAAATCATTGCTGGTGTCGATTTCTGATTCCAATGGGTGCTTTGAATGCGGAACTCTGATTATGAATAGAGATATGGCCGCGGCGATCGCTATGGTAGAATCATCGATCATCGGAAGCGCATCCTTCCAGATAAGTCCCCTAGTAATCCATGCGGTGGCCGTAGCAGCAAACACTGCCATTACTGCTTTCTCGTTTTTCGCCATTCTTCCCAGTTTTGCCAGCTCACTCACAATCTGATCTTTTTCCTCGGCCAAAGAAGGTATGTCGGTTACCTTTGCCCCGAAATTTGTCAGGTACCACCAGGCCACAAACAGAGAGACAGCGCTAATTGGCATGGCCATGAACATCCACTGGGTAAAAGAGACTTCGACATCCGAGAGGGACTGTGCTAGTGAGGCAAAGATCGCATTCGGCGGTGTTCCTATAAGCGTGGCTAATCCTCCTAGGCTTGCTGAATACGCAATAGATAGCAGGAGACAAGTTGCAAACATCTCCTTTTTCCGGCTATCCAGAATCGGCGAATTGGAAAACTGCGATATGACTGCCACCGCTATTGGCAGCATTAGGAGCGTGATGGCAGTGTTGCTCATCCATGCGCTCATAAAGCCGGTTACTATCATGAACGCTGCAACGATGTATTTTGGCTTGGTGCCAAATATTCGGAGCATTGTCAAGGCAAACCTCTTGTGCAGGCCCGAATTCTCGATTGCCTTGGCTACCAAGAACCCTCCAAGGAAAAGGAACACGATTGGGTCTGCATAGCTTGCCGACGTCTCGCGAATGTCGGTGACTCCTAGCAACGGAAAGATTGCCAGGGGCAATAACGCAGTCACGTAGATCGGGATTGCTTCAGTTATCCACCACGTAGCCATCCAGAGAGTAGCTGCAAGAACTACCACGGCGCCGAAAGACAACGTCTCATCAGACGGCGTGACCGCAATTATTGCAAGAAACAGAGCAGGGCCAAGTATCAGGCCAAATTTTTTAAGATGTTTAAGCCTTGACCCTTTCGCTGCCATTCACGATATATGCCATATCAAGACTATATATGCGAAAGATGTATTGGAACCTCCGCGGTTATCAGGAGTCACATGGGCCATGTTAGGGCAGATCGCCTCTCCCATCTATCTGGTTAACAATCTAGTAAGCGAGGCAATTATACATGCAAATATCGATCAGGCAGAGCCTTAGCCTCTGGACTGGAGTATCACAAAATATTTGTTCTCATATACAGTTCCATAATACTGTGAGAGGATATTCTCCCTCACCTTCCTGCAGCTCACGGGTTTCAAGGCATCAGAATTAGGTACCTTTGACATCACGATCAAATCATCATAGAGCCACGGTTCGTGGTATGATTCCTTCCGTGTGTTCGATTCTATCATAGAGTCGAAGTTCCGAAGCGGTATCCGCTAGAGACCATGACCCGATGTTCTTGCGCCGACCTTGTCATCATCATCATTTTTGCATGAAAAATAACCGAGAATGTGTAGCAAGCATTAAGTGTCAACCAGCAATTACTCGCACAGGTTGGATCCCCAAGAACCATCCGTGAAAGACTTGTTTTCAAAGCAGTCAAAGGAGTATGCCATTTCAAGGCCAAAGTATCCTCGTGTGTTATTCGAGCATATCGTCAGTTTGGTTGATGAAAGGAACCTAGCATGGGATTGCGCTACGGGAAACGGGCAGGCCGCGGTCGCGCTAGCTGACTACTTTAAGCAGGTTGTTGCAAGCGACATTAGCTCAAAGCAGATACAAAATGCCCAACAAAGAAGCAATGTCATGTACCGCATTTTTCCTGCCGAACATACGCCTCTTGAAGATAATAGTGTAAACTTGATTACTGTCGCTCAAGCTCTGCACTGGTTTGATTTTGACCAGTTTTACAGCGAGGCAAAAAGGGTATTGAAGAAAAGGGAGGGGAAATCAGAAAGAGGTGGCATTATAGCCGCATGGGCATATGGCCTTCACTCGATTTCTCCAGAGATTGACAAAGTTTCGTTCCATCTGTATGAAGATATTCTTGGTGACAAGTACTGGGCTCCAGAGAGAAAATATGTTGAAGCCAGATACGAGACTATCCCCTTTCCATTTGAACAGGTGTCAGCACCGCAGTTTCAGATTGAGTTGAACTGGAGTATGCTGGACCTTGTTAACTATTTTCACAGCTGGTCCAGCGTCCAAAAATTCATGGAGAGAAACAAGTATGATCCGGTCAGAGATATCATCGATAGTCTTGAGGATGCTTGGGGCGGAAAACACATGGTAAATGAAAAGAGAAGAGTTGTATGGCCGCTATACGTCAAGCTGGGAATGCAATAGGAGTCTAGTATCTTTAGGATCAGTCGAATGTGATCTCGGTCCAACGTTCTTGCTCGTAGATTGAACATTCCGGATTCGTGAGGAAAAATATGCCAAGTTTCAATGTGTTGATAACCAATTGTGCCGACTACAATACTTGCGGAAGGTCCATCTACTCTTTAACAGGCAGATCCCCATGTTCAGGTTAGACCTCATCGTCCTGCAATATCGGATACGCCCGACTATTTGAGATCAACAATCCTTGGATAATACCTTGAATAGATCAGACTATGTTTGTCTTGCTTCGAGCATTCTTCCATAGCGTTAAATCGTGACAAGCTTCCGGGCAGGCACATGCTTGTGCATACGATTCTGGTCCACCCCTTGTTGTTCTACCTGACGCATTTCTGCACCTCCTTCAGCTCTGAGTCGCCCCGCTCCGCAACTGCGGCGGAGCTTTTCGTCAACAGAACTGGGCAATATGGCAGAGTAAAATTTTGCAACTGTTGCGGATTCCCAAGGCGAAGAGTCTTGTACCCCCACGGATTCAATGGTTGCTCGCTTTTTCCTTTCCTCAACGTTGTGGCATTCTCTATTATGATCATGAAGAGCGCCGGGAGAGGGATTTGCAACCCGTCGCGGTGCTTGAGGGTTCATTCTTCTTTGAGGAAAGAATGTCTTCCATAGCATCCTGTTATCAGTAGAGCGTGCTATTTAGCTTTTTCAATCCAATATAAGGTAAAAAAATGAACTATCAGTTTGACTCGAAATCAAGGGACAAGCTCTACGTTCCTACGCAATACTTTTGACTCGCCTTCAGCCCCGAACAATTCATTGGAAGCATCTCCTTTGAAGACTCGCAAGTAGTAGATTCCCTTTGGTGCACCAGGCGGAAATGCAAATGACCACGAAAACTTGGCCATTTTGCCGAGCTCAAGTTCAATCGGTGACTTAAAAGCGAAGGTACTTGTGCCCGAAGCGTGCTCCAGCCGCCAAGCAATCGCACCTGCTTTAAACAGCTTTCGTGTTTTCTCCGATAATGATATGTTTGTGACTGTCACACAGAATTCTTCCGCAGGATAGACTTTAGTCTTGTCGATAGTCCAGTCAATCACCCTTTTCCTCCAGAAATACAAACGTTCTATAACAAAATGAAAGACTCCCTCAGCTAGCGCAATGACTGCAAGTGTCATAGCTAAATCTTGGCTCGCAGGTAGGACGGCAAACGCAAGTACAACAAGAGCAAGCTCGAAAAGATAGTAGACTGCCATCGAGTACCAGTCCATTCGGTGGCTCTGGTGCTTGCTAGCTATGGTCTCTGTCAGCTCTAAATTCAGACTATGCTCAAGAACGATCGCCCTCAGCGATGTTGCTTGCTGAAAAAGCTTGTAGTTTCTTTCGATCATCTTCACAAGAATAATCAGAAAAAGCGTAACTAGCAAGACGGCAAACTTGATTCCGTCAGGCAAAACGGTATTCGATTGTGCAGGTGTTTCAGCTAATGAATTTTGGTTGGCGGAAGTTGTATTTTGCGCGTTCAATGGTTCTGGCATATCGATTGCTTCGTTGGTTGAAGGGGCAAGCAGGGTTGCAACGTTCGGAAAAAGGATCGACTGTGCAGCAAGAAGTGCCGTGATGAAGGTGAATCCAACCTTGCGCAGGTCGTGTATCCGATCATCAAATTTTTCTAAAATACCTCTTGCAGTTCTCCATTCTTCTAGATGTCTTGCCTCATAATCGTGAACACGAGGAGTAGCATTTGTTGAAGGGTTGGGCGCGGACAATCAAATACCTTCTATAGGCATTTTGTATGCCATGCCTACAGACGGTTTTATGTATCGCATTTACTTAACCTTTCTCGGAATTTGTATTGCATTTGTATGAAAAATTGGGTGTAACATGCAAAAAGACATACAACATTTAATATCTTAATAAGCACGGGATTGCTCTTGTGCACAGTAGGGATGGTGATATGGCAGTTGTTCAAAACCCCCTGCACAAGTACAAGATTCTGATAGTAGGGGCTATTGTCCTATCTTTTGGAGTAGGGCTGTTTTTTGGGTCTGCTAGCTTGCTATCTCCCATGGCTTTGTGCGGTAATCCCACAAATACTTCATTTGTTCCCGGCAGAGTAATTGAGGCAGAATGCAGAGTAGTACAGGATGTAGGACAAGACCTGACATTTAGAGCAGCTTTCTATTCCCCTTCAGGCTCAAATCCAATCGCAATTCCAGCGCATCTTGAAATCAGAGATCCAGACAATGAAATTGTATTTGAAGATGACTTTAATGAACTTAGAATAATTGTTTCTTTGAAACCTGATGGCAACTTTGGCACCTACACAGCAACTTTGTCTAGCCTTGAAGACGGAACCAACAGGATTCACAGGGGACAGACAAGCGTCGCGTACGAATTTGGATTCTTGACCAATTACAGCGATGTCCACAACCCGCTGGGCAAAGCCCTGTTAGGAATGATTCCCCTTGCCGCTGTAGCATCACTTGTCGGTATTGGCATTGTGATTTATGGGGCTATAAAGGCAGTTGCAAGGAAAGCTTAAGAGCACACGGGAAGCCTTGGAGCACAAAATAATCAAGATGCCATTCATCGCGTGTATTTTCCCTGTTTGAGAAAATTCGTCAACCTTACGCCAATTTATTATGATATTATAGTTTTTTAGCGATGTAAGCTATCATTTTGACACTGTTAAGTTGGCTGCAGATTTCCCTGTTTTCTGACGAGCGCTAACTTAAGGGTGGTTTTCGGGTATGGAAAAGTGGACGTTAAGTTACGGGTGATAATGTTTAGAGGCGATGGTGTGGCTCCACAACTTCATGGGGGATGGCTGTGTTAGTGTGTGTTTATCCGTTGTCGGAGTTTCCATGACCTCTTGACATTTGAATAAGAGTGTGAGCCAAAAAGTGTATTCGCTGTAGATCAATGACACCATCTACCACTACATAGATTATGGGAACCTACGGAATCAATCTTGACAAGCATTATCTAGTTTGACACACGAATATTCCGCCATGTCAACAACTACCTATTCTTTGCAAATGGAACCAAGTGTTACAAAACCAAAACGACAGTTTGCACTCTGCGACTCTTGTTATTGGAGTGCCACGATCTTGGAACATGGTTCACTTGAGAATTGCCCAGCCTGTCCCGAGAAAACCAGGTTATTATCACTGATCCCGTTAACTTCTGACGAGACTTACTGCATTGCCCAAATGAACTGGCTGTTAATTGAGAGAGATCATCCCAATCCAGCAGAGCTATTACCGTGCAAGCCTTGTAGGTGAGTTATTTGCATAATGGTTATATCGAATAATTCAAGCACAACGCAATGATGGGAAAGGTTCCATTAAGACTATGGAGGGCTCGGCTGCGTCGCAATCTAGACTGGTATTGTGATAAATGCAGGGCTGTTTTTCCATACTATGGTCAGCTGCAAGAACACAAGAAAGAGGCTCATGCATACTAGGGTATGTGTATCACAGTGACTGCTGCTGTCTTTGTTTTCTTTCCTCCGCAAATCTATCTAGTCTCAAGATAACTTCCTCTGTGATAATGTCAGCAGTATCCGGTCCATATAGAAGCTTGAGACCTTCGTGCAGTTTCACAATGGACAGATCGGGCTCATCAAAATATACCCTGGCATAAACGGTCAGTTCATACATCATTGCGTTCTTGGCGCTCTCTCCAAGGATTGAAATGTATTGTTCAAAGGCGTCCCTTATGTCAGATAAGCGCTTGGGATTGTCCTTTTTCAGATATGGCATGCCCTCTTCCTCTACAGTTTTCTGCACTCCTGACGGGATAGGGAGTCAATACCGGGTAACGGATGATGTTTTGGGATATTTGAAGGAGCAACAATGTTTTTAGAATCAGCACCGTTGATCTCGATATATACGATGTAAAAGTTAATCTCCCGAAATTCTGAAAGCAGCTAAAGGCTAAAAGAAATGAAGAGCTATTACATTCATGGCTAGAATAACACTTATCGTTCTATCTAGTCTTGGTTTTGCGGCTGCGCTTTTCCCTTCTATTGTCATTCCGAGTCATGCTTCTGGCAGCCTACAGTCCATAGATGTTCAAGTTGGAGACAATACCTATCCACTCTTTTACAGTTTTAGCTACAGCGGTTCAATCAAAAACGTTACAGTGGAGGATTCCACTTTCATGGTTATCTCATTTACATATCCCGTTGGAGGATACCTAGATCTGACATTTCCTAGGGAATTGTACGACGTTCTTTTATTCACCGACCACTACGAGCCTGCAATCTTTACTGACGATGAAGTCGCCGAGTTTCAGGAACTCTCAAGAACGTGCGAACAAATTTCTTTGCGTATTGACCTAGGCTGGAGAGGTTCTGACAGACTTGAGCTCACTTCCGGAGATATTCTAGAACCCCACGACCATCCCTTCATACTGCAATTGGAGCAAAACGTAACTGGTGCGTATGGCAACGGTGAGAAAGAGCAGGTTAGGGTTGGGTTAAGAACCAATGCAATGAAATGCGATCTTTTATTCATCCAAGAAGAAAAGAAAATTCATGCTGACATTGAAGGTAGAAGCGAAATGGCAAATGAGGGCTATTTTTCAATCACGATACCTCATAGGTTGTTAGGTGGCAACTACACTGTTCTTGTAGACGGGAAACAGGTGGATTTTGCAGAACGACAATATAGACAGAACGGAATTATGGTAATTAGCAGCCTAGAATTTCGCTATCCTCAAAATGCATCATCTATTGATGTAATAGGTACATCTGTTATACCCGAATTTGGCTCGTTTTCCATTATAGTAACAGCAGTGGGTATGGCATCCATCTTGATCCTGAGCTCCCGAAAGAAAAGCTGCGGGCGAAATAGGATATAGCTGAGAAAGAAAAAGGAATGATAGATGCTGCCTACGTAATACTGATGTAGGTGCTACATTGCTATAGAACTATTAGCTATGGGTGGAGAAGTATTGCCTGTTGTAATTGGTTTGGCTGCAGGTATTGCGTTTATAGTGATGCTTTCAGTGCTTGCCACAGGTAGCGGCAGCACTACCGCTATTTGTGGGCAGAGCATAGAGAGTGTAAAAGAAAATGCGCCATTTATGGTATTGCTGCCACAGACATTGCCTGCGGGTTATTCTCTTCAATCAGTAGTCTATGTGCCAGACGTCTATGTTAACATGCAGTACTTTACGAGATCACTTTGCGATCCAAACAATCCATATGAACCTGAGCAGGGCGTAATCGAGATTGTTGAGGCATCCTTTAGCAAAGAAAACGATGCCAAGAACGGAACAGAATATGTACAGAAGGAGATCGCAAGATATCAAGCAAGCAACATCAACGCCACTAGCTATGTTTTGCAAGACGGAAGGATGCATGCAGTAGGCTATTGGGATGAAGCATATCTCAAAGCCCGCCTAGTGGCAGTGGACGACATGACAGGTACATTCGTTGCAATCAATGCAAGGTCACTTGATACACCATTGGAAACGCTGGTAACGATAGCAGACTCATTGATGGAATAACTGTAGCCAAAGGCTCGAAAGGAGATTGTGTAGACGCCGGATGCAAAAGGCTCATCTAGGAGATAACAATATTATCCTCTACACAGATGGGCATCCGTTCAGCCGAAGCCGCCAGCCGGATTTTGATTTTTTGCAGCCTTGCGTTGGCGATCATCGCAGTTGCCGATTGCACGGCACCGGCCCATGCATCATCCTATCCGCCAATAATAATCACAAGGGTTGACCCATGGGCTCCCTTAAGGGGCTTGGAAGAGAAAATAGAGCCGTGCCTACCGGCGGAAGAAGGCAGCCTAAGTCAAGTGGATGGCTTTGCGTATGCCTGGATTGAGCTTACTAACATCAAGAATGAGACGCTTGCAACAGCAGGGCTCTTTGATATTGAAGTAGACTCAGTCAATCCTCTCGGGATTGGAGGAACAGGCTCAGCTTTTGACTTTACAGACAGCCTGGTACTTGAACCAAACGAAAGCTGCATTATTTCCACAGCTAACCTTTTCAATACAAGACGCGGGGTGGGGGGCGGTGAAGGCAGTGGTCCGCCTCCGGGTGCGGACAAAGATGGCGCTGTCGTCACCATCAATTACACAATAAGCGATGCATCAAACTTGAGTGGAACATATAGCTATAGCACACCTGCGCTATCTGATCCGTACGGAGACCGGGCATACTGGGAGCTAGATACTGATAGTGGCGAGTGGATATTCAAAGACGATATGGCTGGCATGCGAAACTTGGGCAACCTCACGCTAACACAAGTGACTGCTCCGGGGTCTGTACCCATTATGGTAAACCTGACAATGCCACAAGAAATCAGGGCGCCAGTTGTTGTCAAGCTTGAATTGAGCTTCTTCAATGCCACCACAAGGCAGCTGATCAACAATAGTACAACAGTCGTTTATGAGATCGAATACAAAGGTTCGCCATTGCACCATCATGTTACTGAGAGATACAGCGGTCATACAAGCACCGGGACTGATGTAAAGTATTTGGTAGCAAATCAGACAGGCTCACTTGATATTGCAGTCGAAATCACTGCCTTAAACAGGGAGGCTGCTGCTGGCGGATCCTTTGATCGCCTTGACAACCCGGAGTCTGCACAATTCACTGCGGTTGTGGTTCCGGAATTTGGTCCAGTATTCATGGGCATCGTTACGGCCGCATCCCTGGCTGCCATAGTTCTAGTTGTCAAATTCAAAATGTTTTTTGGCCGGCTGCAAAAGCTATGACTATCCAGAGGTTCAGTCTTACAACGAAGATTGGACAAAAGCTCAAAAGAGAATAGACCGTTATTTCACTTGTGATTGAAGGTATTGCGCTACCGGTTGTTGCGGGACTTGCGATAGGCATAGGTTTCATCGTCGTGCTGTTCATTGCCCTAAATCCACCAGCCTCACGCTTTCTAATGGACACAACTCCGGAAGAGCAAGTGCTGATTGACAAAGCAAGACAGCTAGAGGCGGTGCAGCTTTTTCTTGCAAACTATTACTTTGCAAAGGAAGGGCTTGTGAATAGAGAGCCTTTTGTAGAATATGACGAAAATGGAAATATTGCAAGCTCGGATCCGGCGATAACTGTTGGATACGTTGCTCCTGCCAGAACAATAGTCGTTTACGGCGGCGCTTCGCTTATTCGATATGAATACCCTAATCTCCATGTTGTGATTGACCTTGATGGTAATATCCGGGAGACGAAGCTTCGATGTGGGATATCGTATTTGGGAAACCCAAGCGGCTTCAGCAGCTCGGTAATAGACCAAGAGGATGTGCTGAAACTATTGCGTAACAATGCTCTACCATGCTAGTTGAAATGGCTCAAGAACATTACAGCCCCGTATTTATCAAAGATTGAGTGTCGGACAAATCCCAAAAACGCGCTCAATTCAATGCAGTAGTTATAGAATAGGTAGTAGGAGTGGACCGGGTGGGATTTGAACCCACGACCTCAGCCACTTGGAACCCATATGGACGTTATCTGCACAATACTAAAGTAAACGTCTGCTTTTCCATTAGATAGTTTGGCTGTAGAAACAGCACCCGTAGTTGCCGGTTTGGCTGTTGGCATTATGCTGGTATTGGTGTTCTCGATATTCGTCAGTGGCGCGCCGAACTACAAAGTTCTCTGTTGGCAGAGCATCGAGAGCGTTAAAGCGAACGCTTCATTTGTAATACTGCTACCAAAGTCACTGCCGGCTGGCTATTCTCTGCAGTCAGTAGAGTATGCACCGCCGGATACTGTGTATATGCAGTATTTTACCCGGTCAGTGTGCGACCCCGATAACCCGGCATCGCCAGAAGAAGGGTTCATTGAAATTGTTGAATCTCCCTTGAGCGCAGCAAGCACCGCAAAAACTGGTGAAGAGTATGTCCAGAGGGCTGTTGCAAGCATTACGGGAAGTGCGCTTGAAGCGAAGAGCTACGTTTTTCAGAATGGAAGGATGCATGCCGTCGGATACGACAGGGGATTGTCTGAATCGATAGCTATAGACGAAAATGGCGAAATAGTCCACAGGTCTGAAAACGAGCATCCTGCCACAATGTGGGTAGTTGACGACATGACTGGAACCATTGTAAAGATACAGGCTCGGTCAACTGACATTCCACTGGAGCAACTAGCGGCTATTGCAGAATCTTTGAAAGAATACTAGCAGGCAAAGGCTCAAAAGATATGAAGGGCTAGACGGCAAAACTCTATCTCAAGAAGCATGCGTTAACCTGAATCTTGAAGATGCCATACGGAGAGGGAGGGAAGATATGCCATAACTAGATTAGGCATACATCACCTTCCATGCCGGAATTTGCTTCAAATCTAAACTTGGCTTTGTTGTTGTTCTCTTCCTCCTCTATACCCAAAAAGTAGACATCGACTACACCGATTGTTACGTGTTCGCCTGCATGAAGTGTAGCCTCAACCTGCTTATGATAGCTAGAACCGACGCAGTAGGTTTCGCTTACATCTACAGAGTTGTCAGTCAGATTGATGTTTTGAACTGCTATCCGCTCGTTGCTTTCACCTATTCCTAGCAGCTCAATTCTTTCGCTAACCGTTACATAAGCTGTTAGCGCAGAAGTCAGGATTTGTGGAGGGTCAAGTCCGGACACAAGGAACGTTCTGATTCTGTACTCGCCGGCGGCTTGTGGAAACCAAGGGTTATGAAAATCATAGTAATCCTGAGCCGGTATTGTCCGGTCGCCATAAGTGTTCATGGCTACTTCATCAGTGTAACCATATCGATCGACTACTAGCGAAACAAAGTAGACCCGTGAAAGACTCTTGGGCGAGTCTTCTGGATTCAAAAAGTTTGACTGTATTTCATAGTACTTGGTTGCACTGATAGGTTCGTTGTCAACGATTTGAGAGGTGCCTCTTGAAGTAGCTAATGCTATGGATATCTCTCCATTGACCAGAGCGGGATAATCCCCGTCATCATCAACTGCTGCGGCTGTGGTATTTGAAACTAAAAGGGCAAGGTTCAGGCATACCACTACCAGTAGTATAATAGTAGTGACTTTATCAGCTACCGAAGTCATCTAAGTTCCTTTCTAAAAGCAGATGTGTGCGGGGAGCTATATAACAATAGTGCAATTTTACATAGGCTGCTCTAGTTGGTCGTATGACGCTTGGCTAGGTCACTTTTACTCAGCAAGGTCTGCTGCCCACTCAGGTGCGGCTGCACGTTCCTGAAAGGCTCGCAGAATGCTCTGCAGGTGCATCTAAAGTTGGGATGCCAGTCATCCAGAACGCTTCCAAAAATTTCTTAAGTCATAACTAACTGCTATGCTACAAACAGCGATGCAAGAAAAGAAAGTCAAAGTAGCTATTGGTGCGGGCATGATTGGTATAGGAGCTATCCTGCTACTGTCTGGCTTTTTGAACAAGATTGATCACGAGAATTGCATGACTGCAAGCAGGGGCTCTCTAGACGAGTTTTATGGCGACCAGCAATCTATGGAAACATGAACACCTATTTGTACACCTAATATCTCGGGCTTTCTCTTTCTCGGTGGCTCAATAGTAGAAGCCACTGGCATCATAGTCTTGATTTTGGCACTGATGGATATATCATTCATATCCTTATCAAGAGCAAAGTAGTGAAGAGAGCATCTTTTCGATCACCCGACGCTTGACAGGTGGAGAACCACCTGATAACTAGACAGAACCCGGAAGCACAAAATAGATAAGCAAATTCACATTAGAAAAGAGCATCCGAATAGAAACATTTCCTGTCGGAATCGTAATCGGGGTCACCCTTGCCATAGTTGCATCGTGGGCCATTATCATCCCCAATGCCTTTCCGGATACTCATACCCGCGATGCCTGCCTGACCGCTCACAACGAACATGATTTCCAGCTAAAACCACGTATAGAGATTGTTGTTGATGGAAAACCAAGGCTTTTGCCTGACAATATTGGAAGGAGTGACGGTTGCATAAAGACGATTCACACAGATGATATTGGCAACCAAATCCATATTGAATATCAGCGGCCTACAAGGCTCACAATGGAGGATTTTATAAAAGTCTACCTGTCCACGACTGGAAGTGATGATGACGATGCAGTAATGACCGTCGTTGATAATTCTACGGGCATTCCCCGGATGGAAGCTGTCCAACTTGAGGGGTATGAAATAAGTTACTATTACCGCAATGCAAGTGTTTATCCCTCTTCTGAACCGGAGCGGGTTAGCCTTGAAGAGTTTCCGCCGTTTATGGATTATTTTGTTGGCAGGATAGAGCTAAAATCCAAATGATATTTTCTTACCCATCGCCCCATGGTTGACAGCGAAAAACCACTTGTGAAGGTTGCAGGCATAGGATAGAGGGAAAGAACAAGTGGATAACAATGATCCAAAATGCAGCCAAGCATAGATGGCATTAATGGTGTTCGTGTCCAGCATCAAATGGCATAGATTCTGCCATTTGTACTAGGTCAGGAAGCGCCTTGTACCCTTGCAGTGACACATACGTGTTTCCAGCGATAAAGTCTACCTGCGCAGGGTCATGGATGGCAAATCCTTGAAACTCCCTGTGCTTGTCTTCTATGGCGACCATCCTGTGACCGTTGATATCGCCTTCATAGGCGACCAGCCCTGATTGTATGGATGATTCAACCATAGCCGCCATATCGGTGTAGGATAGGCCGCTGGTGCCCTCATCGTTGAGAACACTTACCAGGTTCTCGTGGTAGTTGATGGTGATTCCGCCCTGTTCCCAGAACTGGTTGATAGTCATCTTGTCAGTTATAGGAGTTGGAGAATAGAAAAGCCAGACATAGTATCTAGTAGTATCATTCTGTACTTGATCAATGGTAGCCAATTGCAATTCATAGTACGACTCTATGCGTGGGAACTTGACATCAAAACCAGCCACATAGGAAGCTTCCTCTTCGCTATCTACGGTTGGATTTTGCCCCCACCTTTCAGAAATTACAGGGTAAAACTCATTATTGGCGCTTTTTGACACTTTTGCCTCATGCTCAGATGATAACCCCGGTTCTGTTGCCATCATCATCGTAGGACTAAAATCAGCATCAGCCTTATTCAACATTGAATATGGGAGTGAGGATGCAGTAACCAATGATGCGGCGATGCCCATCGCCATCAAAGATACCGTAACAGCACGAAGGTTGCCCAATGCCCTCTTGAATAGATGGGTTTCCAAAGATATATGGTTTTATCAGAATATTCTTCCAGTCTCTCACGTTCGCTCCACAGATAATATCATGATGATGCGACTGACGCTAGTTAACAGTACCACAGTTACGGAGAGACTGTAGCCAAAAGCTCAAAAGCAGCTTATCATCTTACATTTCCAATCGTTGGGCATCACAGGTTATGTCGTTGGAATAACTGTAGCTGTAGGTGTCATAATTGGCATGTTTTACATCGCTCCTAGAGAACTGGTAGGTGGCAACTCACATGGACCCACAGGTGAAGTCGAAGATGTTTATTCGGTTGTTAGACTTTCACAAGGCGCATCGCAGCCAGACTCTCCCAAGAACTTTGAACCTTCAAAAATCACTGTCGTTATCGGTTCAAACAATAAAGTCATGTGGATTAATGACGATTATTCAGAAAGCACCGTCTTAGCAGACGACAACAGCGACTCAGGGTTCTTCAACGCCACCCACCTTCACGGCGGCACATACAGCCCGACTGCCGGCGCCTCTCTGCATCAAGGCGAAGTATTTGAATATACTTTCACAAAGAAAGGCACCTACGGCTACCATTGCAGTATTCATCCATGGATGCACGGCACTGTAGTTGTTGTAGAGCCGGAAGAGTATGCAGAGCTGACTACAAAAGCCACCACTACATATAGAAACTAGGTACTTCTACAAGCCGGCTGATTTCTTGTTGTGGAGGATAAACCAGCTGATCATGCAAGAGGGCTCGCATATCAGCACCAAGGATACGGTGTGTTGTTTTCATTTCTCATAGATGGCGGAACGATGCATGAAAATGCCATCTTCACATCCTTGTCTGCGGCTTCATCGTATGGACGATTCACAATGCTTGTTCCAGGTGCGATACCAGTCTCGCCGACATTTGTCACAATTATCGCATGCCAGCCTGGATGAGCAGGTCTTAGCTTGGCATAAAACGGTTCTTTGATGAATTTATTGATGATAGTCTCGCCGGATGGGTCAACCATTGTAACAAGCAGTTCATAATCCGGACTAGCTGCCTCATCTGAATTGGGCTCAATTCTTATCTCCACTACCTGACCTTCCATTATTGGATGGTTAGAAGCCTCAGTCTGTCTAGGCTCCAGATAGACATTTTGCATCGTTCTAAATGTTTCTTGAGCAGGATTTTGTACCGCAAAAGAACCTGTCTGGTAATAAAACAGTCCGACGACAATAATCAATGCTGCCGCTGCACCGGCAACCACAACCGACAGCTTACGACCCATTTTGCGATTTTTCTTCCACCATGACATTAATTCTTTGTGTAGCTTTACAACTGAAGCGACTGCATCGCAATTAGTTTGACGGAGAGTTGAAGCTCGGGTCTAGACCCGACTCGGCCCATAAGAGATAATGGAAATTGGTCAAAAGAAGACCTAGAACTGTACTGGTAGGAGGGCAGGTTAAAATTCTGGCTTTTTCTTCTTTATGACCAAAGAGCCACTCACGTAGCAAGAGCTGGTGTGGGCTAGTTTGGATAAATAAAGCGATAAATGCAACTTTACTGGTAATCGGTACTAGTTGACCTCAACTGCCAATGGCTCGAGATTTTTTGGAAGTGGAAGGAAAGACATTGTCAGAATACTCACAATATCATTATTTTCACTTGGTGCATTAGCTGCGACACTCTATGCGTATCAACAAGCTACAGAGCCACCTGTGCCGGATCTAATATCAAAGGAGGAGGCAGTACAGATAGCCCTCAATGCAGGAGAATGGGATAAATGGGATGTACAAAAGTCAACAGGAGAAATGCAGATAGGGGCTGATTTAGTTCATGTCCAGCCAAATGGATTTGGCCTAAAGGTTGATGAAAAGACGCTGCAGGATACTCCAGCTGCAGGTGGCAGGTTTGATGGCTATGAAAATCGCTACCTGTGGGACATAGATATTTTTGGGCCGGACATATATGGAAATAAAAACACGATTAGCTTGATAGACGCAGAGACTGGAGATATATTGAGCCAATATCCAGAGAGCGAGCTTGCAAATACTTAAAATCGAACTTTATGTAACTCAAACTCATGGTGTCTTTTATCGACCATGCCCGATCTTTGCCGCCATGTAAGATATGCGGTAGTCATGACGTAAAACCAGATACTGTAAAGCTTGACTTTTGGTCTAATGGCAAGAAAGGAGAATGGATATGCAGTAACGGTCACAGAAATATCTTTGAATGAGGGAGCTGGCAAAACCTCATGCACCTTGGAGCAGCGCATAAGCTAAAGGATGGAAAGACTTGTTGGAGCTGGCTACCAAGACAAAGTTGAAAAACCAGCATTCGCAATATCACTTGAACAGATACGTCAAAGAGAAGTCATGCCGTCTGTATTAACGTGGCAATCATAATAACACTGCTTCTCTCGTTGAACTCTACACAATTTGTGAGCAGTACAATCATTACCATACCTCCACCCACAATCACAGACGGCGAGGGCAATTTGCTTGATGTGCCAACCGTTGGCAAACAGGTGACCATTTCGCGGTCCTTTACAGCCAACATCGAGAGTTCTAGGCAATTTCTGGCACTATTTGAGATCAGGAATAGCGATGGCGTTTCAGTCTACATAGCATGGCAAACTGGCATAATATATCCAAAAGACGATGTCGTAGTAGGTGTGTCGTGGATGCCTGAGGAAGCAGGCGATTACGACGTCAGGACATTTCTTCTCTCGAACCTTACGCAGCCCGAAGTCTTAAGCGTAGTAGGCTCGCACGATCTCAAAGTAATAGATGCATGATCACAACAATTACCACCAATTAGTACTATGCCAAATTCGGTTGAAACAAAGAAGAAATTCAGGAGAAAAATATTGTGATCTTCAACCGAATTTTGAACAGTACTCTTGGAGCCATGTTTTTGAGGCTTTTTCAGTTTTGTGAAAATAGTCCTTGCCTGTCCAAAAGATAGTCTTTTATCTATCTCAAATGTTGTAGTAGGTCTTCAAACCGCCCCTTCCCCTTCTTGCGGCATAGGATAAGACACAAGATACAACATACGAGTAAGCTACAGTAGTAAATCCCATGTACAAGTAACTAGCCCAATAGGGAATCGAAGCATGTTCTCCAAACACAACCAGTTGTAAGATAATCAATGGCCATGCTAACCCATACCACAGGTACAGAAACGTTGGATAATAGTTGTTATCACCCATTTCATACTGGATTGAACTTTGATAATAGCCGATTCCGGCAATAATGATGAGCGCGCTGAAGATCATGATCGTAAGCAGCCTTGGCTTGAAGAATCTTGAGATGGACGAAAGGATAATCGGAAGCAACGGCTGAGGTTCCTGTGCCATGCTGAGAGCAATGAGATCCTTGGCGTGGTATTTAATCTGAACAGCAGATGATACTGTAACCTAGGAAAGAGTATATCTATCGACCATTTGACAGAAACACCAAGATTGAAGCAACGATCGGTAATGCTGGCAGCTTCTTTTACCCTCATAGCGATGCTCATTTTTGGCTCGCAAACCACCGGTCTACGAATCATCGCAGCAGGCGCACAAGAAAATGATGATGCCTCAACGCAGAAGTTTGTAAACGAGACTATCTTGGCAGAACGAGCTGGTGGCGACATAGAGATCGCAGCGGAAGATAATAATATCTACGTTCTTTGGCCAAACGAAGGAAAATTACTGCTCAGAAAGAGCTTGGATAACGGACGCACATTTGACCCGCAACTAGAGGTTGCAAGCGGCATCGAAATTCCTCTTGAATACCAAATGGCTGTTTCTGGAAAGAATGTGTATGTCGCCTGGATTGATGGAGCATACGACAATCCTGCCAATCGGGGCGTTTTCTTTGCTAAAAGTACGGATGCAGGAGCCTCCTTCTCAAAGCCAGTTAATCTGAGCACCAACCGGATAGACTCGCCGGCAGTCTACTTTTCAAACCTCGGGCTGGCGGCTACTACAGGTGACAAGGTTCATGTCATTTGGATAATGTCTGACTATTCTTGGGGTCAAATCTACTACGTTGGCTCAACCAACAGTGGAAATACATTCAGCACTCCGCAAGATGTGTCAAAAATACCTACTACCGATCCGCAGGTCTATACGAACTATGTAAAAATGTCTGCATCCGGAGATAATGTATACGTAGCATGGCAGCAGTACGACGAATCCAAAACTGGCAATAATGAACAAGGAAGCGTTCATTTCACAAAGAGCAACGATGCCGGAAAAAGTTTTGATAGCGGTAGGATATTCTCCCAGAAGGGGACTACTCCACAGCCGCAGGTTGTCTCAAGGGGAAATGTGGTTTGCCTTACGTGGTATGATGATAGTGGCATTTCATTCAAAAGAAGTCAGGATTCAGGAAGGACGTTCGATGATACATTAGTCTTGACGAAGGATTTCGGTTATCCGGAAATCTCGCTGCCTGCTGGCAATACTGACAATGTCTACATAACATACATGTATTGGCCGATATGGGACGTTCAGTTAATAAGAAGCACAGACTCCGGTAAATCATTTGCAGGACCGATGACCCTTACAAACAACACTCTCCGGGCAAGTCCGTACTCGTTCTTTACACCTTCGATTTTATCAGAAAGTGATCATGTTTTCATCCTGTTCCCTAAGCTAGTCGAAGGTGAAGGTGATCACATGTCGTTGTTGGTCAGCAGCAATGGCGGCGAGGATTTTGATGCGGCATATGATTTGACTGAACTCCTCGGCGCTTCAGGCAATTACAAAGCAGCGGCATCTCTTTCTGGCCTTCATCTGGCTTGGATAGATGATAGTGCTTCCATAACTTACGTGCAGTATCCCGACCCCTCACCTCCGAGTAGCGAGGAACATAATGGCGCTGCAACAGATGAAAATACTGACTTTCTTCCCGCGCTAGTTGGGATAGGAGCTGCGATGGCTGGAATTGCTGCCTACTTTACACTACGGAAGCGGAAGTGACCAAAGGCTCAAAAGCAACTTTGCAGACATTATATACATAAGATTATGACGAGTGATTTCAGAATGGCAACATCTATCGTTTTGCTGTCAATTTCATTTCTGCTTTTACAGGTCACTATCCTACCATCAACCTCTGCATATGCATCTGCTACCACTACCAACAACGGTGAAAGCCAGGAAACATCTGAAATAATAGTCCACAGCACCATCGTGCTGGGAGAGGAAGGGCAGACAATCGAGATAGACTTTGGTGTTGCCCTGCCAGAAAGAGATATGGTTGTAAAGAAAGGAGAAACAATCAGGGTGCCTGTTACAATAGAGACCAGAGGAAGTGTAGAGAAAGTCTTGAGCCTCTCTCTAATGCCCTATACATTTGATAGCAGCGAAATTGCTGGCGAGCTTGTATTGTCACTTGATAGGGAAACTGTGGTATTATCAGAGGACAATATTGCACAGGGGAAAGCCAGGTTAAATGAATATGGATGGGTTATAACAGATGCCGGCTTTCTAACCATAACTGCATCACCTACAGCCACTAACGGCACTTATGAATACACCGTCGAAGCCAGCTGGGCCGGCGAACCGGGAGGAACTGGAATGGGTTCTGGACAACTAATCACAGTAACCGTTACAGATTAGAGACTATAGCCAAAGGTTCTATTGAGCACGATAAGACGTTTGGACAAATGCTCAAATGTTTCCGCTGATATAGACAGGTTGTAGTGAGCTATCGTTCGACGCTTCTGATTGTCATTGTCGTATTTGGCATCTTGTTTTCACTTTTATACGCAGCAAGTGCTGTTCCAGACCGACCGAGAGTGGTCACGGTGACAATTCCAGAGGGCTCCTCCTCAGCAATATCTGAGCATAACAACTTTGAACCAGCAGTCATTCATGTGATCCTTGGGGTAAACAACACCGTAAAGTGGGTTAATGAAGATACAACATTTAGTTCAATACGGGCTGATGACAGGTCTGATCCAGAGTTTTGGAGAGCAACTAATCTTGATGAAGGTAGCGACGATAGGCTTTTGCTTGCCCCTGGTGATACCTTTCAGTTCACATTTACCAAGCCGGGAGCATTCGGCTACCATAGCGAGCCGCATCCTCACAAGCATGGAACCGTAGTTGTCTGGTCGCAGCAGCCGATATTGCTGCCAACCGGGATAGAAAGCCGACCTAGCCTAACTGAAGACGATGCTGCCGACATCACTAGGGAGGATATGGAAAAGAAAGTTGCCCCCATGCATGTTGACAAGTTTGTGCTATATCCAAGATATTATGGTCATCCATTGACGCTTACGTTCATCCATGAGGATGGCACCCAGTATTTCCCCAACACAGGCAAGACTTGCATACGTACCCCTGGTGATACTATTATCTCATGTGGGTTGGGCAATGAACTTGCTGACGCTATAGAGGGTCATCTAGCCTACATCGTGGATGGTTGTTGGCAAGATACCTCAGTCGGGAATCGCAACCACTTCATCTATGCGGTGGATGCAAGGACAGGAGAAATACTTTGGTCATACATAGACAGAGAGGAAATTGGTTCCTGTCCCGTTCAGCCGCCTGGCTGGTAAATTCAACCCGAACGCTAACCCCCAATCAAGATGATTATAACAGGCGGTCACTAAGGATGAGCGGGTGTCCTTATGCAAGTATACATAGGCTGCTCAGGTTGGTCATACGATGCATGGCTAGGTCACTTTTATCCAGCAAGGCTGCCATCTGCACGCTGGCTACAATACTACGGCCAAGTCTTTGATTATGTTGAGATAGATTCAACATTTTATCGCACACCTAACTTCAAGATGGTCAAGCGCTGGGACGCAATGACTCCGGAGCACTTCCGGTTTACCGCAAAGTTCCCGCAGGTAGTGACGCATGATACGCGGCTTGGCGGCGGCCTGCCTGCGCTTGAGCAATTCATGGAAGCAATGAAGCCCTTGGAGCGCAAGCTGCTATGCCTGCTCATACAGCTGCCCCCTTCATTGAAGAAGGATGAGGGTCTGCCAAAACTAGAGCGCCTCATCCCGCACCTTTGGAAGAAATATTCCTACGCGATTGAAGTCCGGCACAAGTCATGGTTCTCCGAGGACGTTTACAAGCTGCTATCGGATAACAACATATGCCTGACATGGAGCCAGCTTGACACGATCCAGACTCCCGCTGAACTTACTACGGATTTCTTTTACCTGCGGTTCATTGGCGACAGAAGCATAGATGAGAAGGACTTTGGTAGAATACAGAAGGATAGGAAAGCAGAGATGGAAACGTGGTCGAAGAAACTGAAGGGTGTCAATGATGAGGTAAAGTTTGGGATAGTGGCTGCAAATAATCACTACGCCGGTTTTGGTCCCGCCACTGCGAATGACTTTAGAAGGATCCAGGGACTAACTGAAGTTCTTTGGGAAGAGATGAAACAGGGCAGGCTGTGAATCGGCGCATAAGTCAGTTAGCCGCAGTCAAGGGCGAGAAATCATATAGAAGCAGAATCCTTAAATCAATTGCAGTATTGTGCCATAGAAGATGGCAAAAGCCCGCAGGAAGGTTACGAGAGCGAAAAAGGCCCGCAAGACCGCTCCTATCATCCCGTCAGAAAGCGTTGATCAATATGTCCACGACTATGAACAGCGCACTAATAATCCTCCAGTGGGTTTGGTGACGCCGGAAACTGACAAGGATATGCCAAAGCGTCGGTATGAATATGACCCGCATCTAGATCCGCAACTTCAGTGGGCGGGCAAAAAGGAGAACAGCAGCTTTGAAGTTGATACCGTTTCGCTGCATGTCCACGAAAGAATCGACCCATTGACGATTATCGAAAAGGCACGCAAGAAACAAGCATTTGTGCAGGAGACGCTCTTCCGGTATTTTGAGCAGCCTGAAAACAACCTTCCACTGCGAGAAGCTATCGACTTTTACAAGCACAATCAAAACTGGTCTAATCGTTTGATTGCGGGTGATTCGCTGTTGGTCATGAACTCCTTGCTACAGAAGGAGGGTATGGCTAACAAGATCCAGATGATTTACATCGACCCTCCCTACGGCATCAAATATGGTTCAAATTTCCAGCCTTTTGTCAATAAAAGGGATGTGAGGGACGGCAAGGACGAGGACTTGACGCAGGAGCCTGAGATGATAAAGGCATTCCGAGATACTTGGGAACTTGGCATCCATTCTTACCTAAGTTATCTCAGAGATAGGCTCTTGCTGTCTAGAGAACTTTTGACAGATAGTGGTTCTGTTTTCGTCCAGATAGGCATGGAAAACGTCCACCTGACACGGATAATCCTTGACGAAGTTCTCGGCAAGGATAATTTTGCAGGTCAAATAGTTTTTGTAACAACAGCAGGGAGGGGAGCGAAATACCTTGACAGAGTTTACAATGTCATACTATGGTATGCAAAGAACCTAAGTAATATGAAATACAGAGAGTTAAAAATCAAGCAGGAACGTCAGACGCTTCAGACATACGACTGGGTTCTAACCCCTGACAACAAAGCAATCGCCTTAACGCATCATCAATTGGAGGGTTCTGAACCGATACCCCCGGGTCGAAGGTTCGCACTAAAAGACCTCACTTCGCAAGGAGAGAGTGAAAAAGGTTCGTATGCTTTCAAACTAGATAATGAAGTTTACCGTCCTAGACCTGGCAGGCACTGGTCAACATCAATAGAAGGAATGCGAAGACTCCAAGAACAGGGACGAATACAACGGAAGGGAGACAACATTTTCTATCGCCGGTTCTTAGATGACTACCCTGTCAGAATTCTTGGCGATGTTTGGGTCGATACGGCTATGGGCGGCTTTCTCAAAGATGAAAAGAAAATTTATGCAGTCCAGACCCCAATCAAAGTTATAGAGCGCTGTATGCTGATGGCAACCGATCCTGGCGACTTGATTTTTGATCCGACATGCGGATCTGGAACTACCGCATTCGTAGCAGAACGTTGGGGACGCAGATGGATAACTTGCGATACTTCCAGAGTGGCGACTGCAATAGCAAAACAGCGTTTAATGACGAGCGTGTATGATTATTATCAACTTGCGCGTCCCGATGAAGGTGTATCAAGTGGCTTTGTTTATGAAACCGTGCCCCACATTACTCTAGGTGCCATAGCAAACAACGAACCGATAGTCCGCGAGTTTCTCTATGATAAGCCAATCGTTGTGAAATCCAAAGTCCGAGTTTCGGGTCCCTTCACTATGGAAGCAGTCCCTGCGCCAGTTGTTAGACAATTAGACGAATTCCAAGAAGATTTCGCGGTTGATGATTCCATCGCGCGTAAAGGCGAAACCACCCGTCAAGATCAATGGCGAAACGAAATTCTTGCAACCGGGATTCTAGGACACGGCAGTGAAAAGATAGTGTTCTCAAGAGTTGAGGCGATGGTGGGAACAGAATGGTTGCATGCCGATGCTGAAACTAGGGAGAGAGAACCGAGAAGAGTCGTGATTTCTTTCGGTCCGGACTATGCACCACTTGAGCAGAAGCAAGTCGCACGCGCACTTGAAGAAGCTCAGAATTTAGTGCCGCGTCCAAAAATCGTCTTGTTTGCAGCTTTTCAGTTCGACCCAGAAGCTGCAAAAGACATTGATGAGATGAAGTGGGCAGGAGTCACCGTGCTTCGGGTTCAGATGAACACCGACCTGCTGACCGAAGACCTGAAGAAGAAGGTGTCAAAGAGCCAGTCGTTCTGGCTTATGGGACAGCCGGATGTCGAAATAAAGAAAGTAAAGGACGGCAAATACGTTGTCGAAGTAGAGGGATTCGATTATTACAACACACAAACGCATGAAATCGAATCTGGAGACTCATCAAGAATTGCCATGTGGATGCTTGACACCGATTATGACGGACGAAGCTTGTATCCGCAGCAGGTATTCTTCCCTATGGCTGGTGACGCTGATGGTTGGAGCAGGATCGGCAAAAGCATCAAGGCTCAGATAGACGAAGAGCTGTTGGAAAAGTATCGCGGCACCGTATCCATTCCGTTTGAACTTGGTTCAAACAAACGCGTTGCAGTGAAAATCATAGACGACAGGGGCATAGAATCGTTAAAAATCCTCAAGGTGAAATGACGCAGTGAGCAAAACAATCGAGCATCTCATCATCTGTAGCCCCTATGAGAAGCCTACTTCTCACTGGCACTATGACAGAGAGAGAGACGATTCTTTGAGCGACTGAAGGGTAGACGACCTGCGGGTTATCTGGCGTCGTCAGGGAACACGACCTTTGACGATCCCGGGATTTTTCACGATCTTCCGCTAGTTAATGCAATTCGCGATCGTGTCGATGCTTGGCGCGAGAAAGGCTACTCTGGCGTAACAGGGACAACCAAGGAGCTGCTGGATTATTGGCACAATCCACAGGAGCGAGACAACAGATTCTTCTTCTGCCAGCTAGAAGCGATGGAAACCCTGATCTGGTTGACGGAGGCACCATCTAAAGAAAAACAAGGAATTGAGATACCATCTGACGGCGGACCGTTTCAAAGAATATGCTCCAAGATGGCAACTGGGACTGGCAAAACAATCGTCATGGGGATGCTCATCGCTTGGCATACCTTGAACAAGGTCGCATACCCGGAAGATCCGCGCTTTTCCAAAAACTTCCTTATCATCGCGCCGGGACTGACAGTGAAAAAGCGCTTGCAGGTGCTTGACCCAGCTGCAAAGAATAGCGTTTATGTAGACTTTAGGATCGTCCCTTCAAAGAAATTCGACAGCCTGCGACAGGCTAGGGTTACAATCCACAACTGGCATACGTTGATGCCGCTTGAGGAGCACCCAAAGAGCGTAGTAAAGAAAGGCAAGGAAAGCGACGAAGCCTTTACCCGCAGAATTCTTGGCGGCAACCACACAAGCAGAGACATAATCGTGATAAACGACGAGGCGCATCACGCTTGGCGTCCAAAACCTGATGCAAAAGTCGCTATTTCGAGCGAACAGCTAGAAGAAGCGACGCGCTGGATGGAAGGTATCGATAGAATCCATGCAAGGAGAAATGTCTTGGTCTGTCACGACTTTTCTGCAACTCCGTTTATCCCGACAGGCAAGGGAGTCTCTGAGGAAACCCTGTATGACTGGATCGTCTCTGATTTTTCGCTAAACGATGCCATTGAGTCTGGGCTGGTAAAGACTCCAAGGATTGCCGTGCGCGACGACGGCAAGTTTGGCAAGGACTATCATTCTCGGTTTTATCATATCTATGCAGACCCGGACGTAAAGGACGACATTAACCGCAAGGCAAAACCCGATGAACAGCTGCCAGACCTTATCAAGAATGCGTATTTTGCGCTTGGCAACGACTGGCTCGAAACTCTGAAGGTCTGGGAAAAGGCAAAATCGCCGGTGCCGCCAGTAATGATTACTGTCTGCAATAGGACGGAAACAGCGGCAAGAATTGAATTTTCGTTCAAGAACAACAGATTTGAAATCCAAGAGCTTGGCAACGCTGCAAAAATGCTCCATATAGATTCAAAAGTTCTGAAAGAAGCCGAAAGCAAAGAGGACACTGATGAGACAGCTGCATCCTCACCAGCAAGCAAATCATCGCAAGATGATAGCGACAATGAAGGTGATAATGAAGAAACAAGCGGCGCAGGGAACGGCGCAGTTGCCCAGTTGAAAATGTCACGTGAGGATAAAGCCGAATATCTGCGCGAAGTGGTCGATACGGTGGGCAAGGTCGGCAAGCCCGGTCAGCATATCCAGAACATTATTGCAGTCGCAATGCTGTCAGAGGGCTGGGACGCCAGAACTGTGACGCACATCATGGGGCTCAGGGCGTTTACAAGCCAGCTGCTGTGCGAGCAGGTCGTCGGCAGGGGCTTGAGACGCACTTCATACGACGTTGACCCAGAGACAGGTCTTTTCAAGCCAGAATACGTCAACGTGTTTGGGATACCGTTCACTTTCCTGCCGGTGGAAGGAAGTTCACAGACAGTCCCACCAGCGCCAAAGCCTACTACTTGTATCGAGCCGTATGCTTCAAAGAAGCAATACCAGATTTCGTGGGCAAACATTATCAGAATCGACAGGACTTATACGCCAAAACTGACGCTCAACTGGGACAAGGTGGAGCAGCTTGTCATTAATCCAGAAGACAATAGCCTGATAGTTGACCTTGCACCGGTCATCGACGGCAAGCCCCACGTTGACAAAATATCGACTATCGACATCGAAAAGCTGGGCAAGCGCTTTAGGCTTCAGACTGCAATATTCAAGATTGCCCGTGACCTATATGAGAAGTTCCAGCCTGGGTGGAAAGGCAACACGGAATATCTGCTGATGCAGATTGTCGGCATAGTGGAAGAATTCTTGCAATGCGACAAGCTGGTCATTGCAAACACGACATTCCGGGAAGAACTCCGGCGCAGGGTGCTTATCTCGCTTAACATGAGCAAGATCGTCCAGCACATCTGGAACGAGATCAGTTATGAAAACACTGAATCGATAAACATCGTTTATGATAAGGAAAAGCCGATCAAGTCAACAGCTGACATGATGCCGTGGTATTCGAGCAAGCCTGTTGAATATACAAGAAAGTCGCACATCAGCCACGCGGTAATTGACAGTCGCTGGGAGCAGAATGCAGTCTTTGAGCTTGAGCGAAATTCTGCTGTGGAAGCATGGGTCAAGAACGACCATCTTGGCTTTGACGTTTCATACACGTATGGCGGCATTGTCCACAGGTATTATCCAGACTTTTTGATCAGGCTGAATAATGGCATCACGCTTGCGCTTGAGATAAAGGGCGAGGACACCGAAAAGGAGCGCACAAAGAGAAAGGCGCTTGACCAATGGGTCAAAGCCGTAAACAATGAAGGCAAGTTTGGAACATGGGCATGTGATGTGGCGTTTTCACCTTCTGAGGTCCGGCTCATTGTAAACAAACACGCAGACATGTCCGCATCCAACGAAGTCAAAGCAAAGTGTCCACTCTGTCAAAAGGAAGCGAATGGCAGAGAGCAGGTTAACCGTTTGTTCGGCTACAGGAACATGGATGGCTTTGTCAGAGTGCAGTCATGGTGTAAAGACTGTAGAAGCAGAAAATAAGATGCTATCAGGTTGGCTGTGGATATCCGCCTTTCTTTTTTTGTCATCCCAAGTTCCTACAAATGTATATTATCGTTCAGCCACCTATTAGCATCAAGCTTGGCGACTGACCTCAATGCAAAAGAATTAGAAATCGGGTTTAGAGTAGAGGGAAAGCCGCCAAAGAAATTTGATGACAAGTCGGGCTGGTCTAGAAAGAGAGCAGTAGATATTCGCAGGCTAAGAGAGAAAGCCCTTGAAGCACGAAAACGTGCAGGGTTAGAAGACTGCTTTCATTGTCCCGTCAAGATTGAAATTGATATTTACTCTCCCAATGTAATAGACAGGTCTTCCCATGATCATGTAGGCGACTTGGACTCATTCATTGCTGGGATTTGCGAGTATTTGCAGCCAGCACATCAACATGCGCTCCCGTACCTTAGCGAAATTTTCGATGGCATAGATGAAGATGCGCACCCCAGCAAAGCATTGCTAATTGAAGATGATTGTAAAGTAGTATCAATTGAAGCCAGAAAAGCCTATGCTGAAAACACGTATTACACGGTCAAGGTCACGCCAGCAAAATCATAATCCGGCGATAAGCCTCTTATTCAAAGCTGCAGTGAGTCACCCGCAGATACTTCAGTTACGTTGCCATGCCATTTCTTGTGATATTCGGGGTGCTCGGTATGGATTGGAACCAGGCTTTTCGCCTTGGCTCCTTCTATTACTTTCCTTATCTGATCGCCCGAGCCGTGTCCTGAGACATGGGCATGCGTCCAGTCTTTTTCGCTCGATATTAGCCCGAAATGCGCCAGCCACCGCTTTATGCGCTCTTCCTGCAGCTCCATCTCCTCGTCAAACGGTTCTGTCAGCGACCGAATGTATGCGGATCCTGTTTCAGGTCGGATGTCGATCAGCTGCTGGAGCTGATAGTCGCTGCAATAGAATATCAGGTCTTTCTGGTGCGCCGCTATCTCTTGATAGTTCGTGGCGTTCTCATAGTCAGGAAATTCACGCTCCCACTTGTCATAATCCTGCATCAACTGGTTTGCAGTCCAATATTCGATGTCCTTTCCGATCAAGCCCCACGACTTGCGTGGTATGTTTATCCTTATTCGCTTGTCATCTGGGCGAGGAAAGACCGCTTTCCAATGCTCTGAGGTCTGGAACAGTTTCAGTAAATAAGCCTGTTTCAAGTCGATGACCAAGTCACGCTCGGATTCTTTTGCCGCATTGTAAAACGACAGAAGCCGGTCAAGGTCGCGAGTTGGATAAGAGCAGATAACCAACTTAGTTGTCTTGTTTATGACTGTTTTGACATCCTGTTCAACCTCAAACTCTGTCTTTGAGAAGGTTTCGCTGATGCGGGTGCCTTCACAGAGCAGCATGTCCACGTCAGACTTGGCACTCTGCTCGACAAAATGCTGGCTGTCAGACACCCGGCGTCCATGGAATCGAATGTCAGCGGTGTATGCTATTGACCCCTTTGAAGTGTGCAGGATAAAGCCCGTGACGCCGGGCAGAGAGTGGTCAACTGCCAGTGGCTCAACCTCTATTGAGTCAATTTTGAATTTCTTGCGGTCTTCAAAGACGACTATTTTCCTTGGCTGCTGGTATTCTTCGCCCTTGCCTCTACTCATCTCCCCCTTGGTGTTTTTGTAAATCTGGAAATTTTTCTTGAACGTAATGTATTCTTCCCGGCTGCCAGTATCCTGCAAGCCCTGCATGATCAGTCTTGTAGCTTCTGAGCAATAGATCGGGATTTCAGGCCGCAAATAGTGAATATATGCAGCATGGTCAACGTGCGCGTGCGTCAAAAGCACTGCATCGACCGAAGTGTCCTGCCGGTGATCGTCAGCAGCCCAGCCAGTATATTCCATGTGCTTTGAATAGTCCTTTCGGTAGAGACCACCGAGTCGTGGTAGCAAACCAAACTCAAAGAGGTCACCCATGCCGTTGAGCGTCCTGGGGTTTAGGAACTCAGCAAAGTATTCGTTGGCCTTGCCCATCTGCATGCCAAAGTCCAAGAAGATCTTTGTTCCCTTGTCTTCAACCAAGAACTTGTTTCCACCAATCTCGTTGATACCGCCATAGAAGGTGACTTTGGTATCCTTGGTCAAGTAGAAATGGTAAAGGCTGCTTGCTTATTAGATTGCTTATCGCACTCGGACAGCGATGGCTACGCAATTAGCTGTTTCTGAACTCAGACGATTTGCGATAAAGCCTATCCTGTCTCATTTCTCAGGTTCCTCTTCACCGTCTTCCTCATCTTCCTCAAGATGGTCTCTAGGCGTTAATGCAAACCAGCCGGTGTTGATGTTATTCTTTACAGCTTCCTTCATGATTGAATGTGACTTCAAAATTGCATTCATCGCAACGTCCAAATCCTTGTCGGACTTGATGATTATTCTTCCCCAGTTCTGATGATTCTTGATATTTCTGACTCCCTCAACATGTTGAGCATTTGTAAATATGTTTAGCCAAAAACCGTTTTTCCTGAAACCAACATAAATGAAAACTCTGGTTGGGGAATAATAAGTGACCCGCGTTTCAGATATTTTGGAGAAAATCTCTTTATCAATAGACCGGATCCGCCTATCGAGTTCAAAATATAGTTCTTGTACGTGCCTAAGTGTTCCCTTCATTCTGAAGTGATGGTTAAAATCGTAAGCGCTCCGGGTAATTTCCTTGGCAGGCGCTTTAATTACCACATTCTTTATGGCAGGATCCCTTATGACATTCTGAAGTTCTATAATTTCAACCCCATAAAGTTGCTTCTTCTCTTCAGGAGATAAATCGTCCTCCCAACACACAATTATGTCACAGTCATTTGGGTCATGCTTGTGCTGAAGGAAGTTACTGCTAGCATATTCAAATTCAATGTACACCTTCTTCCATCCGGTACCGGTATACCTCCTTGCTACACAATCAGGATATTTGGTTCTGACCTCCTCAATGTACATATTTAGATCATCCAATAGTCTACCAAATAGGAAGACTACGCCCTGCTCATTAATCGGGCTGTAGACAAGTCCACGAAAATTGATAATCTCCCCGACAATGCTATCTTCTTTTGGCAACATAAAATGGAAAAACACGCTTGCTTATTAGCATGCTGAAGCAAAAGGTATCAACAATTCCAAAGCGCTGCTTTCTACACTCAAGAAGCGGTTCCAGATAGGCTATTTTAGGTTCAACCCTAGGGGTGGAGGGGGGAACGCAAAACCCGAGAATATTTCAAAATATTTCAAAACGAATTTCGGACCCCCATTTTGGAACCGGTTAGTTGTGCTCAATCGTAGGTTCCAAAAATGACTGGATCAGAGTAACTCGCGGTTGGAACTGCTTAGTGGAGTTTTGGAACCGGTTAGTGTTCACTTGGATCAAACTAAACATCTTTTGCACTTGACTGTTGGTCGGACATCTCTGTCCTTACCGCCTCTTCGCCTTCCTGCCTTTGCTTGGCCACCCATTCAGGGTCAAACCAATTCTCCAGAAACTGGAAGAACCGTTCATTTGGCGACAGCTCTTCTTCTACCCGGGCTACTGTGTCCTTGCCCATGCACTTGATGTAAATGTGGAAGATCCTTCCAAGATACGGCCAGCGTACGTTCAGCCCTATGGTGTGAAAGGCATGGTCAACCGGTATGTCCCTGTTGATGTCGCATTGCGTTATGAACCAGCATGTTGTTCGGGGTATTAAGCGTCCATGAATATCATTGAGCATAACACTGATGCAGCGCCGCATCTCGCCCACGAAAGCCATGAGCTCGTATAGGTCTGATTCTGTCTGTAACCGAAAGGGCCTATCGCTTGTCTCAGAGTATATCATGAGCGTGCCGTTTGGATATAGCCAGTAGTTGACGACAAATGACCCTACCCTGCTCTCCCAGCGCTTGGCCTGGTTGTTCTTATCCAGCACTGGAAGCTCTAGCTGGTTGTACAGCTCTGTTGGAACAGTCGTGTTGAAGTTCATCTTATGTATGAAGAATGGAAGCTTGGGTAGCATGTGGAGGATAGACCCAACCAGCATGTCGTGTGTCTTGCCATCCATGTCATGTCCTTGGATTCCTTTGCAGAGTACCGCAGGTGGTAGGATGCTGCTGTCGTCATCTTTACCTACCCTGTTGTGTCGTATTTGTGTACTTAGCGCATTTTTCATTATCTCTGACTGGAGGCTTGTGGGAAAGTATTGCTGGGGTTTTGTCCTGCCTATGGTAAACAGGACGCCTTTCCTGACATGGTACTTCAGCTTGTCCTGGGCCTTCTTCTTGTCCTTGGCGTATTTGGCTTGAAAAACATCCTTCCAAGTAATACCTTTTCCGGTATCTCTGAAATGCGATACTGCTAAGCCATCTATGTCCCTATCTGATAGGTACCAGCTTAACCCTGTCATTTGGACACTTAGCGTACTGCTCTCTGAGACTTTCAACTCTGACTCAACTCCGGATAGTACCATTCATCGAACTTGGCTTGGTCAACCCTAACGCTTACCACTGTTCTGGCCACGGTGTCCACTTCAATTATCAGTGGGACTATGTACGGCTGTTTTTCACTCCCAACTTCTAGCTCAGTCCGGGTTTCCACAATAAATATGCTCGATTCTTGGTCTGATTGATTTGAGTCTTGCTTGGGACGTGATGTCCTTACTCTTCTAGGCACTTTGGGGTTATCATCTGGCAGATAGCGCCGGATGTTCCGAACGCTAAACCCCCGGAGGTCTCGGTGGTCTTCATACATTTTCCGCAGAGCGCCTGCGTGATCATATCCTTCAACCAGAGTCAGCCGATTGTACATCTGCGGTATCAGTTCATATGCACGTGCAGCTGTGGAAAGGAGTTCTCTGAATTCAGCCGACATCTCGTCGTAGTTCCTGTAGCGGTACATCTCTTGGCGTTCTACCTCCACAAGATCTGGTACGCTATCCGCTGGTTCCTTCTGTAATTCTGGGTACTGTGAAACGGTGGGCGAAGGCTGTTGTTTTGGCACCCGAGATTGTTCGGCACTTGAATCGCCAGTATGGTCAGAGTTCCCTTCTACGGGAATCTCTGCGTTGCCGCCGACTGCTTCTTTTGGATTTCCCCAGCAATCCAAGTAATGATCTTGGGGAGCCTTTTTGTGAGAGGTACTCTCAGCAGCTTGGTCAGCCAATCTGAATAACCTCCTCCACAACTGAAGGCTCGCCGGCCAGAGCTGCCATGACTTCCAAGTTCGTCAGCAGGACAATCCATGGCTGGAAGTCGTCCACTTCAAACGGATCGTGTGTTTCGTTGATCGCACACAGCCTGCATCGAACAGACCCTTCTTCTACAAGCTTGCGGATCTGGTCGTGAACCTGTCTACGAGCCGTGAACGCATGCGACCATTTCTCCATGATCCTGCCAACGACCTCGATGTAGTATGGGCATCCATCCCACTCGGCCCAGTACACTTCATACATCACCAACCTATCTTGGAGAGAGGAATCAGGATAGAGCTGGCAGATTATCCTCCAGATCTTACCAGTTGGCTCAATCACTTCTGCGTACCTCCTTTTTTATGCGGAGCAGTATACCTTCTTGCGCAGGTATCTGCTCCAGCACCGTACCATCCGCTATGTGAAGCGCCTGAGCCAGAGCCTTGTCAATGACCACGATTGTCAGCTGGCCCACTTCCCATGCGCGCTTTACGATAACTCTAGGTACGTTCCCATTCTCTGAGAGATTTATATCAGAGAATTCCCCTTTTGTCATTGCACTGACCTCCTACCTACCTTCCTGATGGAAAAATCAGGTCTGTAGTGGTCAGCTCGTTGCAAGCGAGCAATGGTTTCGCGGCCCTCGCTCGCTTGCAACTTACCGAGATTTATTTTTGTAAACCTCACAGGAAACTCTATTGCAAAATGCGTTAAAAAGTACTATGAATATCGAAAATCGTCATGAGCTCATCCTTTGGTCTGAATCGTATTTACAATAGACAAGGTCGTGAAAAAAATAGGTTGTTGAAAGAATATTTTTGCAAAAGAAATGATTTTCTGCCATGCAGGACAAGAATACGAATTTAGCAGTACCTTCATCGGGGTCTTGCATTTTCAGCTGGAAACCACATAATGCAGCTGAATTTGCTATTCCTCCGCTTCCTCTATTTGGGCTAGTTTCCGAGGGTCTTTCAGCAGTTCTCTAAGTTCGGCTACATCTTGCTCCAAGTTGTCGATGCGCACCTTTCCCGCCTTCTCATTCTGGATTGCATCATCGTACGCATCATAGACCAGAACCATTTTACACTTGCTGCAGAATTTTGAATCATTTCTGTTGGGTTCGCCGCAATTTGGACAAGTCCTTGGCTTTAGAATCTCCGTCCCTTTCTGGCTGCCGCTCTGTAGGATTCCTCTCTGCTCCAGTATCAGCTGCGCCGACTCGGCTCCCATGTAGTGCACGTACACTGCGGGCATTTTGCTAGTCATCGTCCAGCCGGCATGGTTGCGCAGCGTGTGCTCGCTGAGCACCTTGGACTTTGCAGTCAGCGAGCTGTGGCGAAGCACGTACGGGTTCCATGGCTTTTCAAGCATTTTGCGGACGATGGACTTGTCCTCTTCCGGCACGCTCGAATCAATCAAAAGCTTTGGGAACGTCACCTTCCTGTACTGGTACTTGTATTGCTCACGAATCCCGTTCACGCTCAGCTGCTGTCCAAAATTCTGGTCAGCCATTGCGATGAACAGAGGAGCGTCTGGATTGCCAGTATAGGGGTGCCGTCCAATCCACTCCTTGACATATGGTATAGAATCTATCAGAGGTAACGTCCTCTGGCCAGTCTTGCCTGACACGGTTATCAGCGCGAACTGAATCCCGGTATCCGGTGCCGCCTTGAAGTGAACATCTCTGATTTTGAGGGCAAGCAGCTCGTGGGGACGAGCCGACGTATCTGAAGCCATCATGTGAAAGCACCTGTCCCGCGCAGACGGGCAGTACTTCACAAATACAGCAGACTCTTCATCTGTCCACATGTCAGATGGCTTGTACGACGACTTTTTCCGGGGCGGCAGCCTCCTGACACCTCTCATGCATTCAGGGACAGGCCTCTTGCGAATGTCCGGCTCGTCAGGGCAGTACAGCCACCTGAAGAACTTGCTGAAAGCCAGAATGCGGTTGTTGTACGTGCCCACCCACTTTTGGTCAGGGTCGTCGGATGGCTGCTTTCTCAGCGAATTTAAGTAGAGCAGAATATCCTCCTTTGCCATGTCTGCGTAGGCTTTGCCGTGACCAAAATGCTGAGACAGCCATATCAGGACTTTAATTTTCCAATCCTTGGTGGAATCCTTGATGTTGAACTCTGTCTGCTCGGCAATTATATAACTGCAAAGTACCTTGGCGTTTGCAGGGTTGCCAGCAGCCATTGCCTTAAACGCGGAGGCGATATATGGTCTCAGTGCATGAGTTATCGCATCTATCTGCGATTCCAGTGCCGTCGTTCCAGCAGCTTCCGTCTTTTTACAAATAACAGTAGACGATTGCCTATGCCGGTTACCATTGCCCTTGCGGGCTGTTCTCGTTTTCAACTTTGAGTTCTTCCTTCCTGCTTGGTGCGAGTCAGGTAGGAAGTCGGTTGGTGCTTGTCTACCGATGTGCACTTCCGAGTTAAAACCCTTGTTGAGCTTGGTTTTTTGCTGCTGCGTTCGTCGATGCTCTTCGCTGATGACTCCCCAAACACAGCGCCGGGAGAGGGATTTGAACCCTCGGGACCCTCACGGGTCACAAGCTGGCCGGTTTGACAAATTCCAGGCTTGCGCCCTACCGGGCTAGGCGATCCCGGCACCCACATCTTGGACAAACCTGTCTGTATATTAATCATAAGCCGATATTGTGGGTTGCAGGGCGCCATTCCTTCGACGGAACTAGTCCAGAGGCTGCCTGAAACACACCGGATGATATGCTATGTGTCGTTCTAGGTGGAAATAGTTGAAAACAATAGCACGTACCCAAGACAAAACTAAAAATTGAGGGAGGCAGCAATCATCAATGATTTTGTCTGCTCAAGGATTATCCGACAATTGTAAGGGCGGCAACCATGTTGATTGTAACGACTGCATGTGTAAGTGCCACATTCCAGGCACTATTGAAAACCTTGCAAAGAATATTGCCAAGCTGGATCGCAAGAGGCCCGGCATAGGCGAAACCCTCTAACACTTTTTTGGGTGTTGATCGGTGCATTGTTCAGCTTGTCACGCCGATGATGCAAGCAAACACTTTTGCCATTTTCTTTAGCGTTATGGCATCCTTGTTGTACTTCCTTTCTTTCAGATATCAGTCAAGTCATCACATAGAACCATAACTCTAGCCGTCTCTGTCTTGGTAAGATTCCATCAAGGCCCCACCGCTATTCTTGAAAATCCAGCAATATCCCAATTTATCACCCGAAATTCTCAGGTTGATAGTGGCAAGGTATCAAGCAGCTATTTCATTACAGCTTATTCATAATCTAGCCAATCATTTAACTAGATCATCATAGTTCGTCAGCGTTTTCAGTCTCCAGCCTATCAAGGTCAACCTCTGAGGGCACTTTAACGCCGGCTGCCTGCTCACCCTTGGAACGCCACGCCTTGGGGTAGGTGTTTGGCTTCATGATTATGCGCCGGATGGCAAACGCAATTCCCCGGGCATTCTGCTCGATCTCCTCCTTTGTCATGGCAGCCTGACCAAGACCAATAATTTCACCCTTCAGGGTATAGATGCCCACGAGTTCGCCCACTCTCATGTCTTCTGGCACTGCGACCACTCCCGGGACTGCCAGCGGCGCACCGTGGCATAGTGCGTCGACTGCGGTGTCCCGCACCATCACACCTCTTATCCCTTCAAGGCAGTGCTCGATCGGAATTACCAGCCGGCGCAGCTTTTCGTCGTCTTTTGTTTCCTTGTAGCGCTGGTATGCGTCGGCAAGGTCATGTAGCCTGACAAGCCCCCCGCTACCATTGTTCTGCTCCGACAAGTTGCTCACCCTTGTCCTGCGAAGTTCAACCATGGTTGCACCCGGAGACAGCACTTCGCCAATGTCATAAATGATCTTGCGAATGTACGTACCTGCCTGGCATAGGATCCGCATCAGCACAAGCCTATCATAAGTTTCCAGGTGATCAAATTCATATACCGTCCTTACGCGGGTGACCCGACGGACAGACGAGCGTTGGGGCGGCCGCTGGTATATTTCTCCCGTGAACTCGCTTATTACACGCTTGAGCCTGTCGTCTGAAACATGAGAGTGGAGCCGTGCAATTGCATAGTACTCCTTTGGTCCGAGCAAGAGGACTGAAAGCGCCTTGGTACCCTCCCCGAGACCGATTGGCAGGAGCCCGGTCGCCCCAGGATCCAGTGTGCCGCTGTGCCCTGCCTTTTCAATCTCAAGTATGCGCTTGACCCAGGCCACGACTTCGTGGCTTGATGGCCCGGCTGGTTTGTCCACCAGGACTAGTCCATAATATAGCAGTGATTCAATGGGTCTCTTGTCAGGGTAGTGGCCATAATTGTCATTGGTGACGTCATCGTCTACCCTTACAAGGTTCTCGAGCTGTGGCAGCTTCAAGCGTGATTACCTATCCACCTATGTGCCGCCTGACTATTAATTTGGATATCTCGATCAGCGAAGGGAGTGGAAGCCTGTCAGTGTTGAGGACGTAATCAAAGACTGTCAGGTCCTCGCCAAAGCGAAATCCGTACAACTGATGATAGATCTTTTTGTTCTCTTCATCCCTCATGTCGATTATCCTTCTTGCTTCTGCAAAGCTGATGTCGTCGCGGTTTGCCATCCTCTTTGCCCTGTTGTCCGGTGATCCCCGCAGCCATAGCTTTATCACCGACTCTCCTCCTTCTTCTTCCTTTACTAGCCAAGGCAGAGTATAGCTGGTAATGACCGCACCCCCATCTCTTACAATCTCTTCTAGCTTCTTGTCCACCTTCTTGTCAAAAGAAGGGTCGGACTTGCGTTCCTCCATGAACTTTTTCGCTTCGTCGGTATCCCACCAATCATCCCGGGCCGTCAGGTATCCCCTTTCCGATGCAAGCATCTTCAGTATGTCCCCGCCGTTGTACATGACAAGGCCAAACTCTTCTGCAAGCTTGCCTGCTATAGTGGTCTTGCCCACGGCAGGCCATCCAGAAATGACAATGCTGAATTTCTTATTGCTATTGTTGTTATTGTCTGATGTTGTCAATTCTAAGTCATGCTCGGCATGTTGGTCTTGGTCAGCTTAGCTATAATGCCGCTGAACCCGAACGAGGTTATGAGGAACCAACCCCACAAGTACATGTTGCCGGGTATTCTGCAAGGGCCAGAGAGAAGAACATTCCCACTTTCGTCTGTTGCAGTCGTGCCGTCCTCGTTGAGCTTTGGCTGTGTATCTGTATGCACATTCTCGTCGCTGCAGCTAATCCATGGGAAATATATCGGCGACAGTGCAACCGTCCCACCGAATATTGTTGGGAACACCAGTATCCAGATCATAAACGATGGTATCATATAGATGAACATTGGGCGCATTTGTTGCTGCTGCATCTCTAGCGCCATCTTGTTGACATATGCCTGCTTCTTTTTCAGCTCCTCAATACGCGCCTTGTCTTGCTTCTTGATCGCGTCGGTGTACTGTTTGCGCCACTCTGTTGTCTCTTTCATGACTCGGCTCATCTTTTCAATGTCAGTGGTCTTTTTCCGGAGCATCGCAAACCCAAAGTTCATTCCGACAGAGATTAGGAGTGCAACTATTGTGGCAGAGAGCAAGTCTGGGAATATCGGATGTTGAGTGTACTGCGGGGCAAGAGGCAACTGCATTATAATAAGCTCTAGTAGATTCATGGCGTCCCATCATCTCCCGCAAGTATCTTCGCTATATTTGCTGCCGCTTTGTCCACGCCGCCATCAGTATTCATAACTATTGCAAAAGGCGCGCCTGTCAATATAGAGCACGAAGCCACCATAACCCGCGAAATGTCGAGTTCTTTCTGTATGTCTTCAGCAGAGGCAATATCGCGCTGGCGGGTCTGGTCTGTCTTGCGCCGCTCTGCGATCTCTCTTGCTTCTGCCGCTATCATCACAAGGTTGGTCGGCTTCATTATGTTCAGCAGTCTCATTGGTAGTCCAGGATAGTATCCTTCTGACGTGTTTATAAAAAGGTGGGTATCGATCAGAACGATATCGTCCTTCATGTCGGCGATCCGCTGTGCAGCCATCTCCTGCAAGCGGCGCTGGTCATCTACTGGCATCTTGCGCATCTCATCCCTGCTTTTGAGCCCCATTTTCTGCGCCTCTTCAAACATGACAGTGCCGAAAACCATGACCGTTGTTTTGCGCTTCTGGTTGAGCATCTCTGCTGCGCGGGTGATGACGGTGGTCTTGCCCACGCCGGGGATTCCAACGATTATAGCGCGTTTACTGTTTTCTGCCAAGCAGAGCCGCCAGACCGGGCATGTAAGTGTCCACCTGCTCTTTGACCAGCGTCTGATAGTAGCTGACCATGATGTTTACCATAAGCAAAATCCCTGTTCCAGAACCAAGAACTCCAAGCACGTCTGAAATGCCGGCTAGAAGTCCGATTATAATTCCGGACAGCAGTGTGAGCGAGGGAATGTACCTGTTGAGTAGCGTCTCGACCGATCCTTCAGATCGTCTGAAACCAGGCACCTGCACATCGGCATCAAGCAGATTGCGCGCGGCAGTCCTCGCAGATAGTCCGCCAAGCTCGACCCATAGCCTTGAAAAGACGGTCACAATGCCTGTCAAGAATATTACGTACACAAATGCTCTCAATGGATCGGCTGCCGCCACATCAAGCCCCCTTGGAGCAGTAATGTAGTATAGCAGGCCCCCTGTCGGATTCGCTTGCCCACCTTGTGCGCTTCGCTCAAACTGCGCAAGCCAGTTGAAGGCAGGGTTTGTATTGTTGGGGTTGTAGTTGGCCCATAGCATCTGACCCATGAAAACAGCATTGGCAAGGAGTGCAGATGCAAGTATTACAGGTATAACGGAAGTATAGAGCAGCTTGATCGGGTAAACTGCAGTAAAGCCCCTGTACTTTGTAGACACTATGGGGACATCAACGTGTATGCCCTCTATATACACGAGCGCGAGTATGACTCCAATAGTCAGCGCAAGTACAAAGAGGTTCGGTAGCTGTCCGGTACGGAATATTGCATCGCCACCATTCCCGTTGATTAACGCATCAATAGTGAAGGGGAATATACCTAACGGTCCATCATCCACTTGTGATGGTGCGACACTAAACACACTCCACAATATCGTCTGCGCAATACCGGCCATGATGAACAGACTGAGACCAGATCCTACGCCCCAGCCCTTCTGTATCATCTCGTCAAGCAGCATGACAATGACGCTGGCACCGATAAGCTGGGCAACAAGTATGCCTATGGCATAAGGAGCCTCGGCCGACATCAGAGGACCGTATACGCTACCGCCATAGAGAGCACCCTCTGCCACTATTACTATTATCGTGACTATCTTGGTCGCGGATGTAAAGAGCGACCTGTCGTCTGGGTTCTTGAAGTCCAGCTTGATAAGGTCGGAGCCCTTGAGAAGCTGCATCAACAAGCCGGCTGTGACTATTGGCCCGATACCAAGTTCCATCAGAGTTCCTTGCTGCGCGGCGAAGATTACACGTGCAAAAGCGAGAAAGTCGAATGCAGGGTCATCTGTTACACCGTAGAGAGGGATCTGCGCCATGATAAGGTATGCAAAGAGAGCAATTCCTGTCCAGACGAATTTTTCTGTCAGCGAGATCTTCTTTTTCGGCTTCGGAACCTGCGGAACATAAGCAGATGCGGCCTTTATGAACCGCCTGAGCCCATGCTCACTTGTCGTCGTGCTGCTCATCTTCTGTTATAACCTCGCCACCTGCAGCTTCGATCTTGCTCCTTGCACTTTCTGAAACCTTGGCCACTTTGATCGCATAAGCCCCGCTGATAGAGCCTCCGCCCAGCAGCTTGTCGTAGCCCAGCGAGGTCAGGTCGAGGACAACCTTTCCATTTTCGTCGGCCTTGCCGTGCTTTGCAAAAACGGTGTCAAGGTCGCGTACATTTATCCACTTGTGTACAAGGTTGCGGTTAAAGGAGTTGAATGGATCGTGACCGAAATGGTCAGGTTCCTCGATTACTGTACGTATGAAAAAGTGCTTGTGCTTTCCGGCGCCACCAACGCCGCCTCTGCCGCCGGCCTGTCTGTGCTGGCCGATCTGGCCCCAGCCGCAGTACCTGCTGCCGCGCTGTCTTCTGCTTTTTCTAAATCTGGTAGCCATAAATCACATCATCACCGGGCTGGAATTATTTGCTATCACGTCCAACTGCACCTTAATTAAGTCTTGCTGCACTTAGAGCATCCTCTTTACAATCTCGACAAGCTCTGTGTCTTCTCCCAGAACACCATCCTGCGCGTACTGGGTCTTGGTCTTTCTCTTGAATCCGCCTCTTGGAGGGTTTAGTGCAAACCAGGGCTTGATCCCCTCGAGTTTGCTCATCGCGACCTTGTTGTCAGCTATCGCCGATGCGAGGTCGTCGAGGCTCTTGTACTCCTTTGGGATGTCAGATGTTGTTATTGGTTTGTATCCGGCCTTCCTGCCACGTTTCTCAAGCAGTTCCTTGACAATGCCGGCGTCGGCCTTTGTCCAAGCGACAACATCTTTGACAGTCCTGAGCATTCCGAGGTATTCGTTGTTCTCTGGCACGATTGTAGCGCGGAATCGCTTGTCGAGGTTTAACCCGTCAAGCGTCTTTCGCGCCCACTGTGGGATGTTAACGGTGCCCTTTATTCTGACTACTAGATATGCCATGAATCTCACCATCAACCTACGCTGTATGTGCTCCTGAGAGCATTGAAAATCGCCTTAGTTGTGGATGACATCGTGTTTGTTGATCCGAATGACTTTGTCCATGAGTCCTTCAGTCCGGCAAGCTTGAGAAGACTCTTGATGTTCTCACCCGCCACTATGCCAAGACCTCTTGGTCCCGGAATGATCTCAATTGTAACGCTACCGCCTTTACCCCTCACCTTGAACGGGACAGAATGGAGCTGGTTGCACTTGCACTCCCAGCTTCCACACCCAAGCTTTACTGGAATTACATTAAGAAAAGCAGCATTGGTTGCCTTGTCGATTGCGACCCTCATCTGAGAGGCCTTGCCCTTTCCTATGCCAAACCAGCCTGCCTCGTTCCCTACTGCTACCAGGGCGTTGAAGCGTGTCATTTCGCCCGCGTCGGTCTGCTTTTGGACAATACCAACGTGCACAACCTGGCTCTTCATGTCCGGCAGGAGGTGTTTGACTATTTCGGCTTCCTGTATCCTCATGCCATTCTCGTAGATCTGGTCCATCGAGTTTATCTTGCCTGCCAGCACCATGCTTCCAAGCGTGGTTCTAGGCTTCCATTCAACCTGCTGCTGTTGACTTGGCGTGTAACGACTCATTTCTTCTTGCTCTTGCCTCCCTTAGCGGTATCCTTCTTTTCTTTCCCCTTTTCTTCTTTTGCTTTCTTTTTTTCTGGTGACTTGCTCTCCTTCTTTTCCTTCTTTGCAGGAGTTGCCTTCTTTTCCTCTTCCGCAGAGGCGTCTGTTGAGGACTCTTTGGATCCACCGGCAACCGGCTTTTCTATCGGCTTGCCAGAGATCTTGCTCTTTATCTCGTCAAAGTGTGACGGATAATCTTCCGGATTCAGACCTTTCTTCAAAATTGCTGAAAAGCGAGAATTGTACTCTTCCTGGTTTTCCTTCAGAGTCTCCGCATACTCGGCAATGTGTTCGCCCCTGATCCTCTCCTCTTCAGGTAGCGACTCTTCAGACACAGGCATCGAGACCCCACCGTCAACAATACCCTTCATGCAAGCGGCCACTCTTGAAGTAAAGTGGTCTTTGCCGATGTATAGGACCGCGTTCTTTACTCCCTTATCCAGAGCTTTTTTTGCAACCAACATACCAGTAAGATAGCAGGCAGGCAGGTTGTTGAGCGCACCCTTCCAGCCTTGTTTTTCAAGCTCTCTGCTGTGTGCAGAAGCCACGACAACGTCGCCGGTCGGTGTCGGCTTTAATACCTGCGCTGCAACATTCTGGTCGCTTACCTTAACGGTCACAAAAGAGTGCCTGCCGATCAGGATCGCGGCCCTCTTGCGATAATTCGTTTTATTGTCCCTAATTCTTTTTAGTGTACGAACATAAGTCAACAGTTATCCACCAATCAACGATTAGAGAAGCAACAAATGTAAAGCACTTATAAACGTTTTACGATTCTCCTAATTCCTCTTCGCGGTTCTTCTAGCAATCGTTGCTGCGTATGCGCCAGCCCCAACGCCATTGTCAATGTTCATCACTGCGAGGCCCAGCGTGCAGCTCTGGAGCATTGACGCCAGTGCTGCAATGCCGTTTCCACCAAATCCATATCCAACCGAAGTTGGGACTCCTACTACTGGGACATCGACCATCGATGCCACCACAGATGCGAGAGCGCCTTCCATGCCTGCCACAACGACTATGGCGCCGACTTGCTGCGACATCATCTCCTTGAGCGCAGGGAACAATCTGTGCATGCCTGCTATCCCGATGTCATAGCTGGCTACCGCGCCGCAGCCCATGGCCTTTGCCACAAGGCGCGCTTCTTCTGCGACCCCGATGTCTGACGTGCCCGCTGCCATGATTCCAATACTGGCGCCGGCTATCATCTTTCTGCCAAAAGACTTGTCAGAAGCAAGAAGCGTCGTGCTGTTTCTCCCCAACTCCACTATCATGTGTTTTCTCCGCAGCGCAGCTGCAACCTTTGATACTTCGTTCTTTCTTATCCTGCTCACCACTACTTGCCCGTTTTTCCGGATCGCTGCAATCGCGATTCTGATGATGTCCTTGAATTCCTTGTTCTCTGTAAAGATTATCTCTGGCATGCCCTTGCGCATCTCCCGGTTGATGTCCAGTTTGGCAATGTCTCCAATCTTTTCGATAGCATGAATAGAGATCTCTTTCTCAACGTCTGAGAGGCTCAGTGTTCCGTTTGCAAACCTGTCGAGTATCGAGCGCAGGTCAGCCATATCTTTTGGCCAGCTTGCTATTCAACAAAAAGAGAATAAAAGGATTGTTTGCCTAGGCCGGCAGCGCCTTGATAGCTTCCTTTACGCTTGCCACGCCCTTGTTAAAGATGTCTTGTTCGAAGCTGTCAAGCTTTAGCTCGATTATGCGCTCTACTCCGTCCGCGCCAATCACCGCAGGTACGCCGATGCAGAGGTCAGAGACACCATATTCTCCTTCAAGTAGCGCAGAAACCGGTATGACCAGCTTTTTGTCCTTGATTGTAGATTCAAGCATCGTTGCTACAGCGTTGCCCGGTGCGTACACTGTCGCGCCCTTTAGAGCAATTACTTCTGCAGCAACTTTTCTTGTCTTTTCAAAGATCTCCATCGCCTTGTCCTTTGATATGAACTCGTGCAGCGGGATTCCACCAATTGATGAGAACCTCGTCAGAGGCAGCATGTTTTCTCCATGCTCGCTTATCACCATCGCCTGGATAGAATCTCTGGAAAGTTGGGTTGCATCTTGAATAAAGCTCTTGAACCTTGAAAGATCCAGCATGCCACCCATCCCCATCACCTTGTTCTTTTTCGCTCCAACGGTCTTGAGCGCAAGATAGGTCATCGGATCAAGCGGGTTTGTGACTACAACAATAGTGGCATCTTTTGCAAAAGACGCAATTTTTGAAGCGACGTCTTTGACAATTCCGGCATTCGTCTTGAGCAGATCCATTCTGGTCATGCCCGGCTTTCTGCCCACGCCTGCCACGAGCACGATATAGTCAGAGCCCCGCATGTCTTCATAGTTGTTGGAGCCTCTTGCCACAGAGTCAGATCCTCTCTCCGACAGCTGGTGGTTGATATCCATTGCCTCTCCCTGTGGAAGCCCCTGCACGATATCAAGAAGCAATATGTCCCTGTCAAGCTCTCTAAGGCCGCAGTTGAGCGCGGCCGATGCGCCCACTTTGCCGGATCCAATTATTGTAATTGTCATACTCGAGAAGGTGCAACCGAGACTGCTTATATAAATTGTGATAGAGTGCCGGAACAACTTTAAATTGACGGGGACATGAATCTACTAGCAGATTGTCAAAGAAAAAGCGCGACGACAGCTACTTTGCTGCAAGCCGGCGCAAGAACAGAAAATATATGATGATAATCATTCCGATAATAGCTGCAGTTGTCGTTGCAGGCGCGGCGGCAGTCGTTTTGGCTCCACCTGGCCCAGACTTTGGACCACTCGGATCCGCTCATGAACATGCGATCTTTGCGATAAAGCTCGACGGTCAATATGTCGACTTTAGCCAGCGGCAGTACCAAATCAGCAGTACAGGTAACCAGTTCATCCACTTCGAAGGAGGCGACGGCACTACCATCCACAAGCACTCCACCAAGGTACCTATTGGAGAATACCTGCGCAGCGTGGGCATGGACATTCGCGATGGATGTTTTATCCTTAACAACGGAAACCAATTCTGCAACGATAGCAACAGCGGCAAGACGCTCAGGTTCTTTGTCAACGGCGATGAAGTAAGCTCCATAATGGACTATGTCTTGCGAGACAATGATAGGATCCTGATCATTTACGGAGACGAGGATCAGGAAGAGCTGCGGGCAGAATTCGAACGACTAGACAGCATGGAACTCAAAGTATAAAGCGATATAAAGCAACGCAGGGTACATGGCTCCAGGATAAATGGCGAAGCGGATTGCGGTAATTGACTCGCAGGTAGCCGGCATTGCTGGCGACATGCTCATGTCAAGCCTGGTGGACGCAGGAGCCAGCAAAACAAAGGTCATCGATGCAATCTTTGCTTGTCAGGATTTCCTCCATGGAAGCAAGATATCCAAGGCAAACTTTGCAAGAGTAGTATCACACGGCTTCGCCGCAACACAACTCCAGATAAAATACACCGATAGAGTACACGAGCGCAAGGGCACAGAGATGCAACGCTCCCTTGAGCGCTGCTGTGACTCGATTGGGCTGGAACAAAAAGCCAAGACGTTTGCACTCGAATCTCTCAGGACAATAATTTCTGCAGAAGCCAAAATCCACGGCGAGAACTTTGATACCGTTCACCTGCATGAAGCCTCGAGTATTGACACGCTCGTGGACCTAGTAGGGTGCGCCACAGCACTGCAGGATTTGAAATTGTTCGATGGCAAAATATATTCTACCAAGGTGGCAGTCGGGGGAGGTCTGTTGAGATTTTCACACGGTGCTGTTCCCAACCCTGCGGGTGCGATCCTTGAAATTTTCAAGAACAGGCAATTTGTGCTGACAGGAGGACTCGTAGAGGACGAGCTCACGACGCCAACAGGCGCAGCCATGCTTGTCAACCTTGCCCAAGGCAGCATCGACTACTACCCAAGCATTTCCCCGGAAAAGATCGGGTATGGCGCTGGCACAAAAGAGTTTGAAGGCTTTGCCAATGTCGTACGCGTTCTTGTAGGGACTTCGCATGTTGTCACCGAGACAACCAGAGATAGCGTCTGCATGATAGAGACAAATATCGACGACGTGTCTGGCGAGCTTGTCGGCAATCTGACTGAACGGCTGTCAGAAATTGCCAAGGACGTGACCGTTGTACCTTGCATCACCAAGAAGAGCAGGCCGGCTTACCTCATTAGGATTATATCAGAAAACAGAGATCTAAACAATGTGCTTGAGGTACTGTTTAGCGAATCGGGTACGCTTGGGGCAAGGGTGCAGGAAATAGAACGGTATATCCTCCCACGGACCATTCTCACCATCCCGGTTGATGTAAAAGGAACCACATTTAGCGTGCATGTAAAAGTTGTCAAGAACTCTGCAGGGGACGTGACGTATGCAAAGCCCGAATTTCAAGACATCAAGACAATCGCGGCGAGATGTCAGATGCCTGTCAAGAGGGTTTTGGAGCTAGTAAGTGCACAAGTTATGAAAAGGATGGCAGGCAAGGGTGTCATGTAGATGAATGATAATGCTGAATCGTTCAACAAGCTACTGGATTGGTTTTCCAAGAATGGACATAGTGCAATAGTAGCACTTTCGGGGGGCGTTGACAGCGCTGTTGTAGCCCTTGCGGCAAAAAAAGCGCTTGGCGAAAATGCATTAGCCATAACTGCAGACTACAAGACGCTTGCAGAAGAAGAGCTTGACACGGCCAGACGGGTCGCAAAGGAGATAGGCATCAAACACAGAATTATAGAATATGATGAGCTAGAAAATCCCGAGTTTGTGAAAAACGACCACTTGCGCTGCTACCATTGTAGGACAGAGCTTGGGCAGCACCTTGCTGAGGAAGCGCGAAGGGCAGGAATTGCACTTGTAGTTGACGGCACGAATGCTGACGATCTGACAGATTATCGGCCCGGTATCAGGGCGCTCCGGGAGAACGGAGTGAGGAGCCCGATGGTCGAGGTTGGCCTGACAAAGCCAGAGATACGCGAGATTGCCAAGCATTTTGGCCTCTCGGTCTACGACAAGCCATCAAATGCTTGCCTCGCATCAAGAATCCCCACAGGTGACAAGGTCACATACGAGAAGTTACAGAGGATTGAAAGCGCCGAGATCATTGTAAAAACAATTTTCAGTGTCCGTCAGGTGCGTGTCAGAGACCACGGCGAGCTTGCAAGGATAGAGGTTGGCAAGGACGAACTGCAGAAAATGTTTGACACAGACAGGCTGACTTTTCTCGACCGCAAGCTGAAGGAAATAGGCTACAAGTTTGTTACATTGGACGCAGGCGGGTACAGGACAGGCAATCTGGTGATGGTTAGTAAATGACTGAGGAACATCACATTTACCTTGACAACGCGGCGTCGACTCCAGTTGTCGACGAAGTTATCGCGGAAATGCTTCCATACATGAAGCAACAGTATGGCAACCCTTCGTCCATACACAAGTTTGGCAGGGAAACCACCCGCGCGATACAGCTTGCGCGAAAACGCGTAGCGGAAATGATTGGCGCATCGATGCGCGAGATAACGTTCACCTCTGGCGGCACCGAAGCGGACAACCTTGCAGTTAAGGGCGCAGCTGTTCAGGTCAGGAGCAAATCACCTGAAAGGAACAGGATAATCACTAGCAGCATTGAGCACGATGCGGTGCTCGAACCATGCAGAGATCTTGAGAGGTGGGGCTTTAATGTCACATACTTGCCGGTCACGCGAGAAGGACTGGTCAGGCCGGCTGACCTCGAGGCTGCAATTTCAGACGATGTTTCGCTTGTCAGCATCATGTACGCAAATAACGAAGTCGGCACGATACAGCCAATAAAGGAACTTGTAGAGATAGCGCACCGGGCTGGCGCGCTGTTCCACACTGATGCAGTACAGGCCGCAGGCAAGATCCCGATAAACGTCAAAGATCTGAAGGTGGATATGATGTCCATGTCTTCACACAAAATAAACGGGCCAAAGGGCATAGGCGCTCTCTACGTCAGATCAGGGCTGGAAATATCTCCAATAATCCATGGGGGAGGACAAGAGTCGGAATTGCGATCAGGCACCGAAAATGTCCCGGGGATTGTCGGCTTTGGCAAGGCCTGCGAGATAGCGACAAAGAGGATTGGTCAGTACACAGAGCAGGTGTCAGGACTGCGAGATTATCTCATTCAAAAAGTATTGAGAGAAATACCACATTCGAGGCTCAACGGATCAAGAGACGGCAGGATTCCAAACAATGCGCATTTCACCTTCTTTGGGGTGAACGGCGAGGACCTGATAATAAAGCTGGATGAAAACGGCGTGGCCGCATCCACAGGATCAGCATGCTCGGTCAAGAAGCAAAAGCCATCCCACGTGCTCAAGGCAATGGGCTTTTCCTATGAAGAGATAACGGGCTCGCTGCGACTGAGCCTTGGAATGCACAACACCAAAGATGAGATCGACAGGACTGTCACGGTGCTGGCCGCCGTGGTAAAGGAGCTCCGCGAGCTTTCTCCATTCAAGAGCAAGTATGCTCATCATTCCTGAAATGTTTTTATTGTGAGATTCGCAGATGTACTTTCATGTCTAGTGCATCACTTTCTTCAGCACCACCAAACATAGGAGATACAGCACCGCACTTTGAACTGCCTGATCCAGACATGAAAATGCGCAAACTCTCCGAATTCCTTGGAAAGAAGACGATTCTTGCGTTCTTCCCAGCGGCCGAGTCCCCGGTATGTACCGCAGAAATGTGTGCTCTGCGCGACTCGCTTGATTCCCTGCGCGACTTGGGCGCAAATGTAGTCGGCATTTCGGTTGATGGGCCTTTTGCAAACAAGTTCTTTGTACAGAACCGCCACCTTAACTTTCCAGTGCTGTCAGACTATAGGCGCGAAGTCATTAGAAAATATGGAATCGTGCTGAACAAGCTCGCATCGCTCGAAGGCTATGATGCCGCGAAGAGGTCCGTGTTCATCCTTGACGAAAATGGCAAGGTGATCTATAGGTGGATCTCTGACAACCCTATGATAGAACCCAACTACGACGAGATCAAAGAAGCTCTAAAGAAGACAAAATAGGAAAAAGCAGATTAGCTATTCGATAACGGCCAGCACATCGTTCCGTGATACGCTGGCTCCCTGTTTTACTTTTATCTCCTTCAAAATGCCATCCTTGTGAGCCTTCATTGCGACCTGCATCTTCATCGACTCAAGAACGACAATCACGTCACCCTTCTTGACTTCAGTTCCAGGCTTGGCAGCAATGTTTACGACCCTGCCAGGGATCTGGCTCGTCAGGTTCCTATCTCCTCCACCGGCGCCAGCATTTGCAGAGGCCTTTTCAAGCACTTCTGTCAACTTGCTGTGTTTCTTCAAGGTCACGGGCTGGCCGTCGATCATCAGTTTGACTTCGGAGCTGCCCGACTGGAGGATCTTGGCATGGTGAAAAGTGTTGTCAAGTATGAATTCAAACTCGTTTGTACCTGTCTTGAGTAGACGCAGGTTGTGCTGCTTGCCTGCAATCTTGACGAGTACCGAATTCTTGTCGGTGCTACGCAGCACCTGTCCATCTAACATCTCTGCAAGGTCGTCGACTTTGTATTCCATTGTGCTAAACCATCATCTTCCATTTTGATTTTGCTGTCGTCGATGCTCTGACAGAATTTGCCTTTTTCACAAACTCTGACTGGAGTAGCGCTGCGGCAACGGCAGCCCGAGCTCTCTTCTTGGCCTCCTCCTTTGACTGTTCCATCATCCTGTCGAATACCTTGAAGCGCTCAAGGTAATCAGTCGAGAGATCGCCTTTGATAAAGTTAGGCTCGTCCATTATAGTCCTGTAGAGCGGGATCGTGGTATTAATGCCCTCAATCGTAAACTCATCTAGCGCGTTCTTCATCCTGACTCGTGCCTCGTTAAAGTCGCTGCCCCATGCTAGCAGTTTGGCCGTGAGTGAGTCATAGTACCCAGACACGTTGCAGCCAGGATACAGGTAGGTGTCTACTCTGATCCCAGGCCCATATGGGATATTGCAGTTTGGCACAAAGCCTGTCGATGGCGCAAACTCGTAGAAAGGATCTTCGGCATTGATTCTGCATTCGATTGCGCAGCCGTGCATCTTCAAGTCTTCCTGCTTGAACGGTATCTCTTCGCCTTGGGCTACTGCTATCTGCAGCTTTACCAGATCAAGCCCGGTCACAAGCTCGGTCACAGGATGTTCGACTTGAAGGCGGGAGTTTATCTCGATAAAGTAAAAGTTGCCCTCAGGGTCACGCAGGAACTCGGCAGTGCCCGCGTTCAGGTAATCGACTGCATCTGCAGCCCTAACTGCTATCTCCCCAACCCTCTCGCGTGTTTTTTGGTCCACAACTGGTGAGGGAGAGAGTTCGATTAGCTTTTGGTGACGTCTCTGGATAGAGCACTCGCGCTCAAAGAGGTGCCTGCCGTTGCCATGCGAGTCGCGGATAAGCTGGAATTCGATGTGCCTGATCTTTTGAAGGTACTTTTCCACAAACAGGGCCGCCTTGCCAAATGCAGCGCGCGACTCGGCGGATGCCATTTCAAATTCCTGCCTTAACTGCTTTTCATTGTTTGCAAGCCTGATGCCGCGTCCTCCTCCACCAAATGCTGACTTTAGCAGGACAGGGTAGCCGGCTTCATGCGCGATATTTGCGGCCTTTTCTACGTCTTCAACAATCCCATCGCTCCCGGGAACGGTTGGGACCTTGGCCTTTTTCATGACTGCCTTGCATTTCATCTTGTCGCCCGTTATTTCCATAGACTTGGCAGTCGGACCGATGAATGTAATGCCATTCTTTTCACACAATTCTGGAAAGTTCTCATTCTCAGAGAGAAAACCGTAGCCAGGGTGGATTGCGTCCGCGCCCGCTGACTTGGCGGTCTCGACGATCTTGGCCATGTCAAGATAGCTTTGTGCGGGCGGAGCGGGGCCGATGTGGTAGGCTTCATCGGCTCTCTTGACGTGGACAGCGCGTGTGTCTTCGTCAGAATAGATCGCTATTGATCTTATGCCGAGTTCTTTGCAGGCACGGATCACGCGTAATGCGATTTCTCCCCTGTTCGCGATCAGAATGCTGGATATTTTCTTTGCCATGGCATCATCATCAGAGGTTGATGTTTCCGTGTTTCTTCCACGGCCTTGATTCCTTCTTGTTTGCAAGGGCGTTTAGCGCTTGTATTATCATTGGCCTTGTCTCCATCGGGTCTATGACTACGTCGATGATGCCCTTTTCCGCTGCGATATAGGGGTTTGCAAACTTGTCTCGATATTCCTTTGCAAGCTTTTTCTTTGTTTCAGCGGCATTTGGATTGTTCTTTAATTCCCTGCGGTGTATGATCGTAACTGCTGCTTCCGGACCAAGCACCGCGATCTCTGCGCTTGGCCATGCATAGTTGATGTCTGCACGCAGGTTCTTGCTGCCCATGGCGATATACGCACCTCCATACGCCTTGCCTATGATGCATGTTACCTTTGGAACGGTAGCTTCACAGTATGCAAATAGCAGCTTACTTCCATTGCGGATGATACCGTTGTGCTCCTGGTCGGTCCCAGGCAGATAACCAGGCGTATCCACCAGCGTGACAATCGGGATGTTGAACGCGTCGCAGAACCGGATAAAGCGGGCAGCCTTGTTGGATGAATTAATGTCAAGAGCTCCTGCGAGGTATTGAGGCTGGTTTGCCACAATGCCAACCGACCTGCCACCCATTCTGGCAAAGCCCACCACAATGTTCTCCGCCCAGAGCTCGTGCACTTCGAAAAAGTCCCCGTTGTCGACTAGGGACTTGATAATCTCTTTCATGTCATACTGCTGGTATGGGTTCTCCGGTAGCTTGTTGATGAGGTCCGGGTCAATCCTATTCGGATCGTCATTTGTCTCGACTATTGACGGCTCCTCAGTATTATTCTGTGGCAGGAACGAGAGTAGCTTCTTAATCTTGTCAAAGCATTCGTACTCATTCTTGGCGATAAAGTGAGCAACTCCGGACTTGGTGGCGTGAGCGCGTGCGCCACCCAGCTCTTCAAATGACACGTCCTGGCTGAGCACTTCCTTGACCACTTCTGGACCTGTTACGAACATCTGGCCAATGTTCTCCACCATCACCACAAAATCCGTCATCGCCGGAGAATATACCGCGCCTCCTGCGCATGGCCCGATGCTTGCGGTGATCTGTGGTATCACGCCAGAAGCCATAGTGTTGCGGAAGAAGACATCCCCATAGCCATCCAGGCTCATGACGCCTTCCTGGATACGGGCTCCTCCAGAGTCGATTATTCCAATTATTGGGCAGCCGACCTTCATGGCATGGTCCATTGCTTTGACGATCTTCTTACCGGTCATCTCGCCAAGCGAGCCTCCTAGGACCGTGAAATCATAAGAGAATACGAAAACCTGCCTGCCGGCAATCGTACCAAAGCCGGTAACAGCCCCATCGCCATAATACTTTGGCAGAGTGGGATCGTCGCTTCTGTGAGTTACATACTTGTCCAGCTCCACAAATGTCCCTTCGTCGAGCAAAAGCGCAATCCTTTCACGAGCGGTCAATTTGCCCTTCGAATGCTGCGCTTCAATCTTGTCATTGCCTCCGCCGTTCTCGGCGGACTTTTTCATTGTAGACAGGCGCTTGATTTTGTCTTCGTGCATCGGGATGTAGTTAAAGCGAGCAAGTCGTCATATAAATTCATTATTAGCGAAAAGAGCTAAGTCATACGCATGCGTGTTTGTTTTTCTTGCAGTCCTGATGATTATTTCATTAGGGAGGGAGAGGAATTTTCCTTATTGGGTGATTTCAACATCGCCCGTGCTTCTGATGCCACACAGGCGACGCCACTGCCATATGCGCCCCTTGGAATAACGCGGCAATTATCGTTATTTCGCTTTCCCACCCCCACATGCACTCGATACATTCATGATATTTTTTGCTGAGCAAGCTTGCAGACGGATGCAGATCGTTCTCTCCTCTTGATAATCTTGAAGGATACTCGAAGATTATACTTGAAACTACTTTCATGTTCGTTTGATAGAAAAGACGTTGAGAAGAATGTGTGTCCGGTGGACGAATCACCAGCTTTTCTTGTTGAATAAACGATGAGCATGCACCCACACCATCGTTCAATCACCTTGATCATTATCAGGATCTTCAATTGCAAATTCCACTCATATACTGCCAAAGGAAGAACAAAAGAAGAACTTGCAGCAGAGCAAGAACTTGAAAAGTTTTCTTGAGTAGAGGTCACTTTGCAGAGTACCAGACCTTCCCTCTCGGCTTCTCAATCTGCGTGCGTATATATCGGCAACAGAAAGCTGCGGGAGGTTCGATATGTATTGCAGGAATCTTGACCTACCGTTCAGCACTAGCAGTAGTCAACGCTTATCAATGGCTATCTACACAAAACATAGCAAAGAATGAGTAGCAAAGACGAATCAATCTTTTCAATGGAGGCGCTCCGGAGCACGCAGGCCGGAAAGGACATAATGAAACAGGGACTGCTAAGGAGCAAGGGTTACAAACAATTCAACCAGTACAAAGAAAAAACCGAGCAGGAATTTTCTGGATTTGCCCAGAGGTTTGTCATGTCACTGCATAAGGCAATATCCGCAGATGAAAACCCTGCGGGCACCATCCGCAAGTTTGCAGAGGATGTTGGTTCTCAAGAGCTAACCCTACCCGATTCAAGCGTGGCTGACATCAAGACCAGGCTGTCAGACCTGGATATCCTGGCTGACAGAGTCAAGCGCATACTGAATTCCAATTTTGTCAAGATGACTTTTCCCGTTTTCAACGCGCTGTATGACGGCGCTTCAGAATATTTCGGCGACGAACCTTCGGAAGAAAAGAGAAATGCGGTAATCGATGGACACATTATTGCAATTGACCTATCAGAGCCGATGGATAGGATCGTAGACAAGGACGAGGATTTGGAATATCTGGACGATTACCGGTTCATGAACCCATATATCCTCGGAATAGCGCGAAGCAAGATCGCTCAGGGAGGCGACACGGTCCTGAAGGCTTTTGAAGATGGCTTCAAAGACGCGCGCATCGGTCAGTACATCGATGTCAAGCTGAAGATGAACCCAGCATCAATAAATGACGAGAATATGACCGAGTGCTACAAGAAATACCGGGCAGTGATGGGCACTGCAGGCAGGAACATGGCACTCAATCGCAGACCACTATCTGACATTTTTCACCTTGGCATGGCCAAGGCAGGCGAGTGCGTAGGCTGTGGCAACGAGATTGAGGATGCGATCAAGAACAATGCAATCAAGGTGCCGTCATGGCCTCTCTACTATGCCCTCAATACAGAAGATGTCAGGCGTGGCTTTGAGCTCACGATGGCCAAGAGCGAGCTGTACTTGGACGAGGCCAAGATTGCGCTAGACATGCTCCCAGACAGCTTTCATTTAAGACCATTCCTCGAGTTTCTGTTTCTGACGGTAAGGCACTACAATCAATACTGGTACAACGATCTTCTCAAGCGGGCGCCGTTTTCAGAGTTCCAACGGAAGATGCAAGAAGCTGTTGCCAAATGATGTGGTCTGAGAAGTACAGGCCAAAGACCGTGCAGGAAATGGTGGGCAACGAAAGCGCCAGACTTGCAGCCCTCAAGTGGCTGACTGGCTGGGTGAGCGGAAGCAAACCACTTTTGCTAGTCGGCCCACCGGGAACCGGCAAGACCACGCTTGCCCATACCCTTGCGAGGCATTTTGACTTTGACTTGGTGGAAATGAACGCAAGCGACGCTCGCAACAAGGAAACCTTGCTGGCCAGGATAACGCCCGTCTTTCAAAACACTGCAAACCTCCTCGGGAGAAAAATAATGCTCTTCCTTGATGAGGTGGATGGCATCTCAGGCAGGGAAGACTCGGGAGGATTGGATGTGCTGATCGACCTCATGAAGGAGCCCACCGTACCGGTAATAATGGCAGCAAATGCCAAGTCTACCAAGATAAAGGACCTTGCAAAGGTATGCAAGACACAAGAGTTTTCGCCAGTCCCACCGCGCCTTTTGATGCTGTTTCTTGACCATGTGCTTCAGAGTGAAAATGTGAAACTCGGTCCGGGGGACAAGATTTCAATAGTCAATAACAGCCGAGGAGATATCCGCTCTATGCTCAACAGTGCGCAGTCCCGGGTTTCAGGCTATGCCACAGTATCAAACAAAGACATCGTGGACATTGACATCGCCGATGCAGTCAATGGCTACTTTAATGCGGAGACAGTAGAACAGGCGACGCAATTTATTGCGAACGCGGACGCGTCGTACCCTGATCCGAGGTATGGTGCATCACCGGAAGACCGGCGCAAGGACATGATCGCCGCATTGTTCTCAAGCATCGTTTCTTCGAAAATAGGACAGGAAGATCTCGCGCACATGCTCGATGTGCTTTCAAAGGCCGACATGATGGTGGGCAGGGCAAACGCAAGGAGAGAATGGCGCCTGCTGAAATATGTGAACAGTATAATTGCAGCAGGGCTTTATGAAAGGTCGCGGAAAAAGGCCATCAAGTATACACAATACGCCATGCCTTGGCCAGTCATGGGTCCAATATTTGCCCGATCGCAATCGACAAGAAAGATTCTGGCAGAGCTTGCTCCTGCGCTTCACACTTCGAAGAGCTCTGCAGGATCATTTGCATTGCCATATTTCATAAGGCTGTTGATCGAGGAAAAAATTGACCCGATTGAATTTTCAGTGGACAACTTTGGCGATGAATCAGTTGGGGAGTCGATAGCAAAGGAGATCGAGAAGGCGAAAAGGAAATGAGTGATTGGATAAGGCTGATGGTAAAGTTCAAGGGGAAATGTGTCGGGTGCGGCAAGGAGATACAGCCGGGAGAATACGCGCTGTGGTCAAAGAGCAGCAAGGCGATCAAGCACGAAAAGTGCGAAGCAGCGCAAGAGGAGGGGAAGAAAGAGGGAGAGAAAAAAGGAGAAAAACCGCCACAACAACAACAAGTTCCAGAGCTTGAATGCTTTATCTGCGGCAGGTCAGCTGGTTGCGCCGAGTGTGGTTTTGAAGCAGACTGTGACAGGCAGACAGTGTCACAGGCATGCATATGCAACCAGTGCCTAGAGGATCGGCAGGCATATGCAAACTACCAGCAGGCCTTTATCGAAAAAGCACGCAAGGTAAAAGCCAAAATTTGAATGGTTTATACACCTTTGGATAAGATAACCTTGCTTAAAAGCGGGGCTGATGGTAGAAACCGAAATCACGTTGACTATGCACGGGCATTCAACGACTATTCTGGTAATTAAATGTGGGTGGCATGGGCGGGCACACAGTAGTCTGTGCACAATAGAGTCTTCAAATTCGATATGGAACGGGCTTTTTCCCCTGCGGTCAAATCCGCAGCTTGCGATATAGCTTTGTATATCAGAAATGGTAAATACATGACCGCCATATGCCATGACCTCGCTTCCAAGGAGCACAAAACTTGCAATCGTCTTTGGCGCGGTAGGGATAGCAATTGCAATAGGTGTAACGCTATTTGTGGTGGACTATCAAACTGAAGGATTCCTCTTCCAGCGAGGAATAGGTGAGAGCAGAGGGCAAGACCCCTTTGACGACCCGAACTTCCTGCAGAATTTTAACCAAAATCTGAGGCCTATAGTGAAGTACAAGACATCATTGGTCGTCGGCGAGGAAGGCTATTTTGAATCCAGCGCCAGGGGCGGAACGCCGCCGTATACGTTTGAGATAAAGTTCGACGACGGCGTCACCTTGACTGGCCAAAATGTGACCCGTAGTTTTGATACTCCGGGTAGACATACTTTTGATTTGATCGTTACTGACAGCGCAGGCAGGAAGGTGGAAAGCGTTGACTTGGGATTTAATGTTGTTGAAGGGGCTGCTGCTGGCGAGTAGGATGTTGGTTCTCGGAACGAAATATTAGCAATCCACCAAGATAAGAGAAGAAAAAAAGGATGCAAGTGCCCGCTAGATTGGGCCATCCTTCATTGAGTTGCGGGATCTGAGCGTCCTTACGCCAAATAGGACAGCAACTGCGGTTGCGGGTATGCCGGCTGCGAGCATGTAGCTCGTAGAGTCGGATACTGTACCTACCTGCGCGGTCTGCTCGCCGTCACTGTCTGCTACTGTTAGGCGAACCTCGCTGTTATTCTCTGGGAACAGCAGGCTGTCTATGTCGTCAACACAGCCGAAGCTGCCCACCCATCCAGGGCTGTTGAACTTCGATGTGTTTCCGGATGGAGTTGTGCAGAACACAGTGCTGTCTATTGAAATCTGAGCTACTCCAAAGTAGTCGATTGTGCCGTAGACTCTGTACCCGTAAATGCCTTCCTTCACTATCTGCCTAACTGAATATACGCCTGGCTCTCCAAATACCCCGCGCAGCTGTATTCCGGTCTCAACTTCAGTAGCATTTTGTGGCGAAGACGCGCTATTAAAAGCGTCGATGTCCTCGAAATAGTATCTATCCAGAGTAAGATTTGCGCCAGCCAGTGGAAGCGTAGTCGCAGCATCTTCTATGCTGAGCTCAAAATCATGCCTTCCATCATGTATTCCGGGTTTTGCCCCAAACGAAGGTTCGTTGCTGTGCCCCAATGTCAGAACTACGGGATTGGCATTCATCTGATCATGGTCGGACTTGTCAGGGGTCAGGACGAGGTGCGGGTGTGCAAATGCAGTGCCGACGATAGAAGGTGCCAACAACCCTGTCGCCACTATCGCTGCAGCGATGATGAATGCAGAGGATCTTCTATTTCGTCCTGTCATTATTCTTCAGCCTCCTCATGGTGGAATCCTACGCCGTCATTGTCTGGGTTGTCATCGTTGAGATCGAATACTGGGTTTCCATGTGTCAGTTCTGCAGGCAGCTGTACTTCGTCTCCTTCATAGGGCATGTCTGAAATCTTGCCCAAGGTTCTCTGGATGTTAATATCTACAATATCTCCAGGGTTGAAGGTAATATCCCGACCTGAGAGGTTGATCAAGGCTATATCAGTTACCCGTGGAGCACCTCCGTTGAGCGGGTCTGGAATGTGTGCATGGTACACGCAGCTGCCGGCAGTAGATGCATGTTCTATGTAATACAGCGGAACCTTGTCTACGCGGGTACTGCTTGCACTTTCATCAATGTGTCCTGCAATGACGGTTACTTCGGGGACTTTGGTATCGGGGTCACATGGGGCTCTCATCAAAAAGTGGCCGGAAACAAAGTTAGGGCTTGCGTCATACAGAGGCATTGCAGCGGTAGGTGGCAGCGTCAGACCGTCGAGTCGTATGAGCGTGTTATCTGGCACCATTTCGCCGGTAACGCCCAGTTCAAAGCTGTGGCTTGCAAACACAGAGTTGTTGTAAGCCACCACTCCAACTATGGCGCTAATGCCTGCGACGATAGCAAGTAATTTTAGTCTTGCAAAATTGTTTCGCATTATTTAGTAAATGACAAAAAACAATTAAAGAGGACTGGTGCATTCGACGAATGTACTAATCTGAGCAATTACAATTAGTGCAAATGAGGATGCAAAACATCGTTCGGTCAACCTACAAGAATCCGTGCGTTCTCTTGTGGATCGCCGGGTCGTCATATGCAGCGGCGACAGATCCCATGTCAAGTTATCGTCCGATTGACCCTTATCTCGGGATAATTCATCTGACAGAGGTTTGACAGTACCTGATTGCTGATGCCCATGATGTAGTAGAAGAGGGGTACCAAGCTCTACAAATAACACAAGAAAGCCCCTTCAAAGACCAATGCTGGCTGGCTAGAATTAGAGAAGTCCTAATAGTGAATTATTGGGATTCAATCCTTAAAACCAATGTCTACGAGGCATGGGAGTTTATGGAAAAGACGATTGACAGTGTCGATATGGTAGTTATTGGCGGAGGGCTTGCGGGTCTGGCTACTGCAGCATTAGTTGCTCGCTCCGGAAAATCTGTAGCGTTGTATGAACAATCGTCAAATGAAATAGGGGGTCGTGCAAGAACTCTAGTTCATGATGGATATTTTTTCAATCAAGGACCACATGCATTATTCCTCGCTGATGCAGGGGCTAGACTCTTGCAAGAGTTAGGGATCTCATATACCGGCGGAATACCCTCAGCTACAAGCTTTGAGATAAGAGATGTCAAGAACCATCGGCTGTTGGTGAATGGCAGCTCGGACTCTACGACTCAAGCGAGCGAATCTGGTCCGGGGAAGGTCTTTGCTCAGCTCACCGGTCTACTAAACAAGTCTGATTTCGCAGAACTGGAGCGCGTCAGCGTGCAGGAATGGATTGATAAGAATTTTCATGATTCTGACTCAATCGAATTGATGAAGGCACTAATCCGCCTGACAACATACGCCAATGATCCCGACATCCAGAGCGCAGGTTCTGCCTTGCACCAGTTCCACGTTTACAATCAAGGCGGGGTCATGTATCTAGATAGAGGATGGCAGACCCTAGTGGCAGGACTTGTCGAAGCTGCAAAGAACGCCGGCGCAAGAATTGATGTGGGAAAGAAGGCGTCCAAGGTGCAAAAGAGCGGGTCTGGCTGGCTAGTTGCTTTATCTGACAATAGCCAGATATCGGCAAAGGTTCTTGTAATTGCAGTAGGTGGCCCTCATGAGGCAGAAGCGCTGTTTAGAGAGGGCGAAAAGCCTGAAGCGTTGTCAAAGGCAGTTAACGAGTCCAAGCCCGTACGCATGGTGTGCTTGGACGTAGCACTTAGTAGCCTCCCACAAAAGGACATGATGTTTGCCCTTGGCATCGATTCTCCACTATACTTTTCAGTGCATTCAGCAAGCGCAGAACTCGCTCCCCCGAATGGAGCACTTATCCATGTGGCGAAATACCTGGGTACATCGATCAAACCAAATCCAAGAGAGGACGGAAAGGAGCTGGAAGAACTGCTTGATTTGCTGCAGCCCGGCTGGAGGGAAGTAGTTGTAAAGAAAAGACCTCTGCCCAGTATGGCGGTTACAAACGCCTTGCCTGTTGCATCAAGCGGCGGACTGTCAGGGCGACCCGCCCCAAGAATCGATGACGGATTGTACATAGTGGGAGACTGGGTCGGTTCGGAAGGATTGTTGTCAAACGCGTCACTCGCAAGCGCAAGACGTGCTGCTCAGGAAATACAGAACGAGCTTGCCTCAGACTACGGAGTCTCTGGTCAAAAATCCTCGATTTCTGACTCGGTGGCTTCTTGACGCCAAGATGCCTGATCCAAATAGCCTAGAATAGGGCGCTATGCTTTTTCGATAGCAAGCGACACAGCCGTTATTGATAACAATAGAGGCTGTGTGGAGCTGTAACCAGCAAGGGGTTTCAGGGAGTCAGGAGAGTGACCTTGCTAAGAAAATCGCCGATTTAGAACTCGGAGCTGGTTGTTTGTGACTTCTAAGATGAACCTGCAAGAAAGAAGAAAGTGATGTAGCGAGACCGGTCGTATCCGAACGCACAACCAAGGCTTCCTCAATAAGCTGTGAGGATTTTGGTCTTGACGCCGACGACTATGGCGATGATGACAAGACCTTTGCCAGCATATCCGAAGCTTGATCTATAGCCCCGCGCACTGGCGCGGTGGTAGATATTGGATTTAGCATCATAAAGTCGTGTATGGTTCCAAGCATTCGAGTTGCTGTGACGTGAACCCCTGCTTGCATCAGCTTGTGGGCATAGGCCTCGCCCTCATCGCGTAGCACGTCGTGCTCATCCACAATCACAAGCGCCGGGGGAAGTCCTTCTAGCTGATCGATTGAAGCCTGCAATGGCGATGCGGTTGGCTTTTTCCTAGTAGCGTTGTCTGGTGCATAGTTGTTCCAGAACCATTTCATGGCCTCGCGTGTAAGCCAGTAGCCATCTTGAAATTCCTTGTACGATGTAGTGTCGAAATTAGCATCTGTTACCGGATAAAAGAGTTCTTGGAAAGCAATCCGGGGCCCGCCACGCTCTTTTGCAAGTAAGGTAATTGAAGCAGCCATGTTGCCACCGACGCTGTCGCCAACAACAGCAAGACGCGACGGATCGACGTTAATGGACCTACCGTTTTCCGCAACCCATTTCATGGCTGCATAGGCCTGTTCTATTTGGACTGGATACTGAGCCTCAGGAGCTGGGGTGTAGTTGACAAAAAGAATGGCCACGTTCGCCATGTTTGCAATCTCTCTGACAATCCTCTCATGTGTATCAAAGCCTCCTAGCACCCATCCTCCGCCGTGAATGTATACTACAACAGGGAGCGTCTTCTCGCTGCTCTCTTGAGGTCTGACAATACTGATCGATAGACCATCATCTGAATACCCTGGGATGGTACGGTCCTCGATATGGGCAGGAGGCATTTCAACAGGAACTGATGCCTGAAGGTTGGAAAGAACTGTGCGGGCATCTTTTGGTGACAGAGTGTAGATTGGAGGGCCATTCTGACTCTGGAGGTCTTCCAGAAAGGCTTTGGTCTTTAGCTCCAGTGTGTGATAAGCACGCGATTCCCGGGTCACATATCATCACCTTGAAGTCTCTTTCGCAGCTTCCAAGATAAATTCAGCAATCTCGTTTGGATGAGAGACCGGTGAAGCATGGCTTGAGTTAAGCGAGATGGTTGTAGCGTTCATTCGCTTTGCGAATTGGCGCTGGACATCAGGAGGGATAATGCGGTCGCCCTCGGACACCTCAAACCATGTGGATAAATGCTTCCAAGCAGGAGGGCCTGACGGTTCAGCAAAGAGCGATTGATGAGCTGGCTTCTGGACATCGGCCAAGATTTGAGCTTCGTCCCGGTCAACATCTTGAACAAACGCTTCGTGGAACATCTTTGGGTTCAAGTAAGTAAATCCTCCGCCATCGGAGACCAACAATCCCGGTGGCAGGGAAGCGACAGGGACAAAGTCTACGGTACTTTCTCCCTCGTCAGGAGCAAAGGCTGAAACGTATACAAGCCCTGTTACGTTTTCATTCTCATAGCCGGCATTCGTAATTATGAACCCACCGAATGAGTGCCCTACAAGTATTGTTGGTTCGCCGATCAGTGAAACTGCACGCTTTACTGTAGCTACATCTTCTTCCAGTGAATGCAAAGGCAGTTGCACAGCAATAACCCTGTGCCCTGCCTTCTCCAATATTGGAATTACCTTGTTCCAGGAGGATCCATCTGCCCACAAGCCGTGGACGAGTACAATATTTCGCGATCCGTCCTTGCTGGCATTCCTTTGCCCAGAATTCTGGTCCAAAGAAGCTCTTGTTACGTTGCTAGTCAGAGGAAGAACACCTCACAATCATGATTCTTCCGGAGAATTTGACAATTGCAATTGCAGAGTTGTTCAACTTGTTGATATGCAGTATTTTCAACCATGTATACCCGCCAAATCGAAAATTGGTTATTTACGGGTTGAGTGTCATAATGTCGATAGCTTCGTTCCGAAGTTGGTGATTAGACATTAGAGTGGATCAAGTTTCTTGTCCGATAACTTACTGTCACGCTATCCCCGGATCATGCTTTACCTCAACTTGGCGCGTCCGACAAAAATTTGTGACAGTAGCGCCTTCATTGACGAATCTGTTGCAGACAGCTCGGCGAGAGAGGTCAGAAACCGGAATGCGAGGGTGGCAGATTTGTTCTGGTGCCGCGTAGACGTGATGTCACGAGAATGAAGGCTACAAGCCCGGCTGTCAAAAGAATCGCAATGTTTGCTGGAAACTCTGGCACCGCCACAACGTTGAAGGTCGCTTCTTCTATGAAGGCTCCGGGATCCCTAGAACCAACTGCCACTATATCGACATCCACCTTTACGGACCCTACATTTGATTCGGTGAATTTGACTGTCTGCTCCCCCACTGCACCCCTTGCAAGCTGGTTCTTGAGATCTGCCAAGACATTTCCTTTGGAATCTGTCACCTTGAAGTTGTATGCAACATCTTGAACTGGCTGGTGCTTGTCGTCAGAAAAGCTGACAGCGAAAGTGACATTGGTGCCGGGCTTTATCTCGGCAGGAGTCCAGTTCAGGTCTATGTAATATGTTCCCCTAGCAGTCCTCTGCTCAAGCGGAGGTTGCGGTATTTCCGTGGTACTGGTTGGTTCTGGCGGCCTGCCAGTCCCCGTGGCTACCAGTTCGAATGCGTATTGCAGAGGAGGCTGTCCCGTAGTCACATCTGCGTATGTCTCTGCTTTTATTGGAAATGGGAATCCGTCTGCCACCCATATGGTGTTGTCTACAGATTTGTGGTATGATATCTTCGTCGTATCAAACGTCCCACCTTCTACAGATATCTTCTCAGTTCCACTTGGCTTTATCTCCGAACCGCCTATGGCTGCTATCTTGCCCCACGAAGCTTTACTCAGGGACTGACCTGGCGCTGGTGCATATGCAGATAGCCATTGCAGCGAATCCTTGTAGCCGCTGACATAAGGAATCATATCGTCAGGAATCTGTGTCCCGCTGCCCAAGACTGACATGTCAAGCGAGCTCAGCTCGAGCGTTCCATTTATCACATTTCCATTGTCAACTATGAAGGCAGGCGCGATCCAGTCACCATCTTCATCCTGTTCTTCAAAGTAGATAGTCATCGTATAAGGAGCACCATTATTGGTATCATGGTCCTCGATTCTGTATGTAACATACATATCCTGCTTGGCGCCTTCTCCTACGTACCAATTATCATCAGCTGCAAATGCCTTTGAAATAGCAACATTGCTTATGGCATTGCCTGCGAAAATAGTGGTGGCGCCCAAAAGCAACAGGGCAATCAGAGTACTGATGCAAAACCCATAATACGAATTTTTCATATCGCTACTCCATGATAACAGATTGTATCTTTGGGAGTGTCAAAGGTACCATCTGCAGACAGACCTAGATAGCATTTCTGAAATACCTTGGCCTTCAAATTCACACCCTCTCGATACTAGCGATATGTCTTACCACGAGCATACTCGACTACTATGTAGTCACCTTATCTAATTAAGCTAGATTAACAATGTTAACTGACGGGATTAATTCGGCCAATTTGGATCCAGACCCAGACATGCACATTGTATTGTTCTGCTCTTGTCACCTCCCGGAAATTTCATGCTCAAAACGATGAGAATGCTAGGATCACGGCAACATATCCAGCGGAAAGGCAAACAAGAGAATTCGGGCGGGAAGGAATTGGACCGTTCATTAAGACCTCTGAATCGCAAGCGTTCACAGATTAATTGGGCCCATTGTTGGGCGCCAAGAAGCACAGGCAGCCTAAACGTTAAAATTTGAATGACTGACAGCCTCCTACGTGTCAAGCGAATACGAGCACAACGTAGGCAAGCTTTTGGCCGAGAAAAAGGCGAAGCTTGAAGAGCTTATGAAAAAGCCCGAAGAGAACCGGGGCGAGATTGCGATGCTTTCTACCGAGCTAGAAACTCTGCAGTCGCTCTTTGAGAATTACAATCTGGGCATGAATGTGTTTCGCAGGGCACAGGGCGGACGGTCAGGACTCCGAGAGTAGTCTCGTCGACTGGAATCGCCACCATATACAGCAAGTTCAAGAATTTTGCTGCTGGTATTGAGATTCTTCCATTGCCTCTTGCTGTCGCTATACGCATATACACAGCAGATTGAGAATCTGAGAGAAAAAAATCTGGCATTCTGTGCAGCGACAAATTTTATATCGACAGCAAACCACGTGAGTTTTCATAAGAAATGTCACTGCGAGGCTAGGGGAGCTTTCCCCCCACCCCCCTGCGTCACCCGCTCAGCCTAGCCCCCTTTGAAAGAGGGTGAAGCAGCAATCGCTTTTAATAATTATGAAATCAGAATATAGAGAAATAAAGGAAGGAAAAAAGGTTGGCTTTTTTACCTAGAAGCCATTGCGATTCTTTCTTGCTCGTTCTTCTTCTTTACAGCATGGCTTGCCATATCGTTGTTGGCAGCCAGGATGATCTCCTTGGCAAGTGCCTCTTCGATCGTCTGTGGATTGCTATAGGTTGATTCCCTCACTCCTTCCGCGATAAAGCGCAGCGCAAGGTCGACCCTGCGCAGCGGAGCAACATCAACCGAGACATGGTAGACAACCCCACCATACACAATGCGGGTCGTGTCCTCGTTTGGTGAAGAGTTCTCGATTGCTCTTACAAGCAGCTCTATTGGGTTCTTTCCAGTTTCCAGATAGATGATCTCAAACGCAGTCTTGATTATGGTGAGCATCCTTGCCTTCTTGCCGCCCATTCTGCCGGTGTTCTTGGCGTATTTCTTTCCAAAGTGCATCATCTTGTTTGCCAGGCGCTCCACGATGTTGACTTCTGCTTTCTTTAGTCGCTGGTGTTCGTGTCTTCCAAAAGTCACAGGGATTACAGCCGGCTTTAGGCTGATAACATTCTTCAAGCCAGGATCGTTTATCGTGATGCCACTAGGATCCCACTTGTGGAACAGCTGTATGTGTACTTGTTCTTTCCCGCTCATCTTCTCGGCTTCTCCTTTCTTCCACGCACCAGCTCATTCAGCGAAACGCCGTTGACCTTGAATACCTGCCATCTGACGCCGGGGATATCACCCATTGCGCCACCCATCGAGCCGCCAATGCCGCCAATAATAACTTCGTCGTGCTCATCAACAAAATTCAGAGCGCCGTCCCTTGGAAGGAAGGCAGTTACCGACTTGCCATTCTTTATAAGCTGAACCCTGACGCACTTACGCACGGCAGAGTTGGGCTGTTTCGACTCGATGCCAACTTTTTCCAGCACTATGCCCCTTGCCTGAGGCGCCCCTTCTAGAGGGTTTGCCTTCTTGTCAAGCATGAGCATCCTTCTCTTGTAGTACTTATCTGCCCACCTGGCACGGCTCTTCTTAGACTTGAGAACCCTGCCTGCGAACAGACCTAACGGAGATTTACCCATCTACCATATTCACCCTATTACTATTACTACCCTGTTGTTCAGGGCTTACTATCTGCACATTGGTTATTTGGAAGTATCGCTTTGCAAGGAGCCTCGCCTTCTCGGCATTCCTGCCCTCCCTGCCCACCACGGCACCCTTCTTCCTCTGGTCGACCATAACAACCGCCTGTTTAGTACCGTCTGGCCTGTCAGATATTCTAACTTCATTCACCATGTCTGCGTTGAGCATATTGCGGATAAACTCGGCAGGATCGTCAGAGTATTCGACAAGCTCTATCTTTTTTGCGACCACGTTCTGCAACTGCTTGATCGTAGAGCCACCCTTGCCGATGGCAAGACCCATCTGCCCCTTGTTGACCACGAAAATGACGCGATCCATTTTCTCATCAACTATGCAATCCCTCGCAGTGGCACTGGTTATGCTCTGGAAAAGAGATAAGAGCCTAAGTTCGTCAGAAGTCAGCTTGATTTCCATTTCTACAGCGTCCCTGTGATGGCGTGCGGTGCAAACAACGACGGCGATGTCAACAAATCATGCTTTCAACTCTTGTTCAATTTAAGTCTACTTGGACGTCGCCGCAGCCCCTTCAGATATTATCGCTTCGATCTCGGCGGCAGTGCCACTCTTGATCGCTATTGCAGTGATCCTGTACGGCTTGTTGCATAGCTTGCCCAGCTGGACAGAAGTCCCAGAGTATTCGTATACGGCAACGTTAGAGGCCTTGGCCTGCTCTTCGAGCTTGACTCGGTCTGCAGAGTCTATGGATTTGCTGACGATAATCAGCTTCGAGCCCTTGACTGAATGTAGTACTTCCCTGACGCCGCTCTTGTACTTGTCTGAGGCTATTGCTTCCTTAATCACTTTTTCCAGCGCTTTCATTGTTGTTATCCTTCACCTTCATGTATAGGTCCACCATTCCAGTGCCGACCGGTACAGTGGCACCCACTATAACGTTTTCTGTTACTCCTTTCAGCGTCTCTACCTGGCCTTCAAGCGATGCTTTTGCAATTGTCGGTACTGTGATTTCGAATGCAGCCCTAGCAAGCACCGACGTCTTTGTTCCCGCAATACCGTGCCTGCCTATCTGTTGCAGATATCCCTTCGACGTCATGAGGTCTGCAACAAGCATGATGTGACGTGTGTCTACTTCAAGACCCTGTTCTTCTAGTGTATTGGTGATCTCTTTGATCAGTGCAGTTCTTGCAGCTTCGATGCCAAGTGTCTGCCATATCTCGTAGACGTTGTTGGTGGTGATCCTTGTCAGATCAATGCCATCTACCGCAACCACCTTTGCAAGGTTCGACCCTGCAGTCTGGATCACCCATTCATCGTTCTGCTTGACTATTGTTACGCGCTCAATATCTGGCACGCCCTTTACCCTTGTGTTGAGCAGCTTGCTCTTGAGGGTCAGCAGTGTCTGTGCGTCAGGCTCGTCAGGCACTGTGATCTTTATGGAGAGCTTGTTCTCATTGGCCTTGATGGTGTATTTCTTCTTGGCACTTTCAAGCACTGCCGTAACGTCATTAAAGGTGCATCCTCTTTCCGTCATTTTCGCTTCAGACAGGTAGAACGTCAGCACGCCACTATAGTCGGTCTCAGTCCTCTCTACGAGGTCGCCTATCTGAGTGAACAGGATTTCTCTTGCGACTTCAAGTGCCTTCTCCCGAGACACCCTGTGCTCCTCGTCGAGGTAGATGTCCATCGTAGGGGTCACGGGTTTCTTGCGCGCGTCCACGAGCTCAATTAGCCTCGGAAGGCCGAGCGTAACGTTCCTCTCTTTTACGCCTGCGAAGTGGAACGTCCTGAGAGTCATCTGGGTTCCCGGCTCGCCAATGGACTGTGCAGTCACAACTCCGACCGCTTCTCCGGGCTCGGCAAGTGCCTTGTCGATCAGGTCGAGCACCTTCTTCATCACTTTCTCGACACCTTCTTTGCTTAGCCTGTTTTCGAGCAGTGCCTTTTCTAGGTTGGCCTTCATCCTCGGGTTAAGGTTCTCGGCGTACTTGGCGATGATGCCCTTGATGACATCTTCAGTAGCCTTTCTGCCCTCGTCGACAATGGATTCAGCTTCAATGAGCCTGGAAATGTTGACAGCCTCGCCATGATCGCTCTTGGCGGGGTCGATGCCGTCTTCTCCGTATAGGAACTGAACGATATTGCCGTGCGGGTCGCGCACTGTCTGGTCATATTCAATCTTCAAGTGTTCAAGCGCGTTGATGAGCCTTCTCTGCATGTATCCAGATTGCTGTGTTCTGACTGCCGTATCTACCAGACCTTCCCTACCACCCATGGCATGGAAGAAGAACTCCAGAGGCGACAGCCCGTCGCGGTAGTTTGACTTGACAAATCCCTTTGCATCAGGGTTCGCATCATTTGGCTTGAAATGTGATAGTGCCCTGTTGTGGTAGCCCTTCATGATCCTCTTGCCTCTGATCGACTGCTGTCCAAGCGCTGCGGTCATCTGGCCGATGTTAAGGGTCGAGCCCCTAGCACCTGTGGACGCCATAATGACGCCAGAGTTTTCATCTGGAAAAGCCCTGTCGGCAGTCCTGCCTGCACGGTCGCGGGCCCTAGACAGCTCGTTGACTACGTACAATTCGAGCGCCTCTTCGGCTGAAAGGCCTCTTGTCAGCGGCAGTGTCCCTTCGTTGTATTGTTGTATCAACTCGTAGACCTTTTCATAGGTTTTCTGGATAATGTCACTGATTTCCTGCCTTGTTTCTGGTGAAAGCCAAAGGTCAGAGTAGCCGTACGTGAATCCCCTATGTGTAATGTACGTCTTGAGCATGGTCAGAATAGAATCCAGGAACTTTCTTGCGGCCTCGGTGCCATAGTCCTTGGCGATCCTGTGTAGCACGCTGTCCGGCTCTTCTGCCCCAATCGATGCCTTGTCGATCACGCCGCTCTGGAGCTGGCCGTTCTTTATGACGACATCCTTCCCCTCTCCCTTTGCCGCCTTGTTCCATTTTGACGTGATGATAAAGTTAAAGTCCTTTGGCAGAAATAGCGAGAAGAGTTGCTTTCCGGTGTAGAGCCTTTGGCCGTCCTTTGTCGTTATCGACGGCTCCGGCAGTGGCCCATTGTAGCCGCCAATCATTGCCAGATTTGCAAACTCGTCTCTCGTCAGCGTCGAGCCGTCGCGCGTCAACATGAATGCACCCGTGATAAAGTCCCTAATGCCGCCAATGATCGGGCCACCATACCTTGGTGAGATCAGCTGGTCCTGAACCCTCATGAGAAGAGTTGCTTCAGCCCGGGCCTCTTCACTCTGCGGCACGTGTAGGTTCATTTCGTCTCCATCAAAGTCTGCGTTGTATGGCGGACATACTGCAGGGTGCAGGCGGAACGTCCTGTAGGGGAGCACCCTTACGCTATGTGCCATTATGGACATCCTGTGCAGCGACGGCTGCCTGTTAAAGATCACAATGTCGCCGTCCGCAAGGTGGCGTTCGACGATGTAGCCTGAAGCGAGCGAGTCGGCTATTGCGTTTCTGTCGGTGACGTAATCAAGCCTGATCTTGACTCCGTCGGGCCTGATGATATAGTTGGCGCCTGGATAAGTGTTGGGACCGTTTACCACAAGCGCCTTGAGCCGTTCAATGTTCCACTGTGAAACTGTTTCAGGTATGGTGAGCTTCTTGGCTACGTCTATAGGCACGCCAACGTCGGAAATTCTCAGATTGGGGTCAGGAGAAATCACGGTCCTGCTTGAAAAGTCCACACGCTTGCCCGAAAGCGATCCCCTGAACCTGCCCTCCTTGCCCTTGAGCCTCTGGGTCAGAGTCTTGAGAGGTCTGCCTGATCTGTGGTGGGCCTGCGGGATGCCAGACACCTCGTTGTCAAAGTATGTTGTAACGTGATACTGCAGGAGGTCCACGAGATCTTGAACGATCAGTGGCGGAGTGCCTGCCTCTTTGCTCTCCTTGAGCCGCTGGTTGACTCTGATAATGTCTACCAGCTTGTGTGTCAGGTCGTCCTCTGATCTTATGCCTGTTTCAAGTATGATTGATGGCCTTACCGTCACGGGCGGAACCGGAAGCACTTGGAGAACGAACCATTCTGGCCTTGCGGTCTTGGGATCGTATCCAAGCAAAGTCAGGTCATCGTCCGGAACGTGGCTCAGCCTTTCACGTATTGTGATTGGCAAGAGCCTGTTTTCACCGGCGTCAGTCTTTTCAACGAAAATTGTCGGCTTGGTGAATATCAGGTCGTACTGTTCCTTGCCACAGTGTGGGCAGATCTTGACTTTCTTGGCCCGTTCGATTATTTCGTCCTTGATATTTTCAAGAGTTATGACAGCATACGCAGCCTTTGTGTCGCGGATCTGCTTGTAGTGCGTAAGCTCCTCCGGCTCGAGCTTGATCCTGCTACACGACCTGCAGCAGATGAGCAAAAGCTTGTGGATGTCGTCTACAAACGCGATGTGGAGCACAGGTTCGGCCAGCTCAATGTGCCCAAAGTGTCCGGGGCATTTTGCAGAAGTGTTGCCGCAGCTGGCACACTTCTGACCCGGCTCCAGCGTGCCCAGCCTGTTGTCCATAAGGCCACCCTGAACGGGCATGCCGTCCTCGTCGTATGTCTCCGGTGCAGTGATCTCGGCTACCGAGAACTTGCGGACCTCGGTAGGCGACCAAACGCTGAACTTTATTCCACCCAAAATTTTTGCAGATTCTTCCATCATCTCAATATCTACCTCCTTAGACTTTCTCCTTTACAAGCAGCCTGGGAGCGACGTTAAGACTCATCATCTCCTGCAACAGCAGCTTGAACGCATAGGCGATAACTACTGACGAAATCTTGGCCTTTTCTCCACAGACGCGGCAAACGTAGCGGCGCTGCTTCACGTCATAGTAAGCAAGCAGCCCGCAGCGCTCGCAAACATTGACTTCGGCCTTGTCGGATTCTTCGAGCAGTCTGTCCTTCAGCATCATAGACGCACCGTATGCGATAAGGCAGTCACGCTCCATCTCTCCAAACCTGAGCCCACCGCCACGCGCACGGCCCTCGGTTGGTTGCTTCGTCAGCATCTGAACTTGTCCTCTTGCGCGACTGTGGATCTTGTCAGCGACCATGTGGTGCAGTTTTTGATAATAGACAACACCGATGTAGACATCCGCTGGGAACTTGCGCCCCGTCCTGCCGTCGTACATGGCTTCCTTGCCAGTATACTTGAAACCATATTGCTCCATTGCTGCCTTGATATCGTCTCCCTTCTCTCCAAGGAACGCAGATCCGTCGACTATTCTGCCGCGAAGAGAGGCGGCCTTGCCCCCAAGCGATTCCATGAACTGTCCGACGGTCATCCTTGAAGGGAACGCATGTGGATTGATCATGATGTCTGGAACAACGCCGTCTTCTGTATACGGCACGTCTTCCTGGTTGACAAGCATTCCAATTACGCCTTTCTGACCGTGTCGTGATGCAAACTTGTCGCCGATCTCAGGAATTCGCATGTCCCTGACCCTGATCTTGTACATCTTGCCGCCCTCGACTGATTGCGTTACTATTACAGTATCGACGACCCCATTTTCAGAGGGCCTCACTCCAACGGAAGTATCGCGGCGATACGGACCCTTGACTTCAAACTCTTTGTACTCCTCCATGAACCTTGGCGGCGACGTCCTGCCGATCAGGATGTCTCCTCCGTTAACAACGGCCTCATGCATTATGGCGCCGTCCTGCTCAAGCAGGCGGTAGGCTTTTTCGCCCCTGTAGCCGCGGATGTTGGCGTCTGGCTGAGGCAGCTCAAAATTATCTTTCATGCCGCCGGGGTACTGCTTTGCTTCGGCTTCATAGATTCTGTAAAAGAACGTCCTGCCAAGCCCTCTGTCGACTGATGACTTGTTGAACACCACAGCGTCTTCAATGTTGTAGCCTTCAAATGGAAGCACCGCCACCACGGCGTTCTGGCCGGTCGGGCGGTCTTCAAGCCCAAGCAGATTTATCGCCTTTGTGCTCACCACAGGAGTTTGAGGATAGAGCATGAAATGCTGTCTCACATAGGTGCTTGCATTCATCAGCGGAGTTGAAAATCCCAGACTCTGCTTTGCCATGGCGCTTTCGTAGGTGTTTCTCGGCGACTGGTTGTGCTCCGGATATGGAATTATCGAGGCGCCTACGCCCAGGATCGCTGAAGGGAATATCTCCAGGTGCGTGTGCTTTGGCTCTATTTTCTTTGGATCAATGGCAACATAGCAGTTCTCCTCTTCGTTTGCGTCCACCAGCTCTATCACTCCCATGTAGAGAAGGTCATTCCAAGAGAGGAACTTTTTCGAGACCTTTTCAATTATTTCAGGAGTCACTACTGGCTTGCTATCCCTGACTACTGCAAGTGGTCGAAGTACGCGGCCGGCGTTGCAGCTAATGTAAAGTCGCTTTGTGGCCTTTTCGTTCTGCGAGCTGTAAAGGTAAATGCCCACGTGTGGGTGGATCTTGCCAGATCTTCTCATTGACCTTAGCGTGTCGGCGAGGTTATCACCCCTCTCGACATATCCAATTAGCCTGCCGTCTACGAATACCCGTGTGCCTGCTTCTCGGAGGCTTTCGTTGGCTTCTTCCACGTTCTGCACTCCAAGTTCGTACAGCTTTTCCGTGACTTCGGCACTCGGGACATTGACCGAGATTATTGCAGATAATGCAAGGTTCTTGACAAGTCCACAGTTAGAACCTTCAGGTGTTTCGGCAGGGCAGATCCTACCAAAGTGCGTCGCATGGAGATCTCTTGCCTCAAAGTTAGGCTGGCTTCTGCTGAGAGGTGACTGGATCCTGCGCAGGTGCGAAATCGTGGACATGTAGTTGGTTCTGTCAAGCAATTGTGTGACTCCTACTCTGCCCCTGCCCCAGTTTCCTGTTGCAATTGCATTGTTCAGCTTGTCAGATACGATGCCGGGTCTGACAGCAGCGGCCACTGCGTTGATGCCGCGCTTTTGCCCAGAGCGCTCCAGCTGGTACTTCATGTCCCTTATCAGATTGCGGAAGGCGGTCCTGAAGAGGTCTGCAAGCATCTGGCCGGCAAACTTGATCACCTTGTTTCCATAGTGATCCTTGTCGTCGGCGTCTATCCATCCCAGCTTCAGCTCGATCAGTTTGCATGCAGCTTCGCCCAGGAAAAGAGCCTTTTCGTGTCTGTTATCAGGGTTCTTGCCAATGTGCGGCAAGAGGCCCCAGTCAAGCAGAGTCTCTGCCCTCTTGATCTGGAATTCTTCTAGCATACCGGGTGCGATTCTTTTTGAAATGTAAACTATGGCATCCCTGCTGCTCTTGACGTCTCCAGCCTTTTCAAACGAGGGCTCCAGCTCGTCCTGAATTGTCTCGTTCAGGGAAACAGAGTCTGCAATGTCCTTGTCAGATTCCAAGCCAAGTCCGCGAATAAGAGTGATGAGTGGTATGTCTACAGGAGAACCAGGAATTTTTGTCACTATCGAGCCATCAGGGCGCATTATCAACTCCAGCTTTGCCCTGTAGCCCACGATTGAAGAGTACACCTTGGCCTTGTAGAGCAAGGTGCCAGTTGTTTCTTCAGCGTCCACGATGATCTTGTTGTAAGACAAGTCCTCCAAACCTACAATGACGCGCTCAGAGCCATTGATAATGAAATATCCTCCAGGGTCTCGAGGGTCCTCCCCAAACTCAATGAGTTTGCTTTCTGGCAGATTGTGTAAAATGCAAGTATTCGATTTGACCATGACTGGCATGTCGCCGATGTGTATAAAGCGCGATTCCAAGATCTTGCCGTCCTCCACCACGCTGCACTCTAGCATCACAGGAGAAGCATATGTGAGGTTGCGTAGCCTGCCTTCCATCGGAGCCACGTGTGTAATGGAGCCATCAAGCTCCATTATCCTTGGTTGTTGGAGCTTGATCTTGCCCAGTTTGATCTTGTAAGGATATTCAGCGGTTTCTATCTCGATCTCGCCTACTTCATCAATAATGCTTTGGAGCCCGCGCTCCATGAATTCATTATAAGAGTTCAGGTGCTGCCTTGCAACGCCTTCCCTTCGCAAAATGTCGTTGATAATCGGCCACATTTCAATAGAATTCTCTATCATTGTACGTACTCAACCCTCTACGACATATCGGTAATATACACTTTCACCCGCAGTCGGGCTCTTTCTCGTGATCTTGATGATGTCGCCTGGCCGGACGTCAAGATCTTCCAATGCCTTGTCACTTATCATGATATAAGGTAGCTGACTCGGCTTGGCGTTGTACTTTTTCAAAATTTCCTCTGCTTCCTTCTTCGGCAGTATTTCGTGCTTTGGCTGGTAAGCATGGTTTGTTATCTTGATGACTTTCTTTTCAGACAATGGCAATAGGCACCTCCAAACATGAAAATAGCTTTTGCTCGAGAGAAAACATCAAATCCAAATTTACGGAAATCCGGAGAGCATATATAAGTATTCGCAATTTATTGTGTGCAATGTTGATTTTATTTTGAAAATTGAGAGAGCATATTTAATCAGACCTCTCAAAATGGTCTGACGTGTTAGAGTTTATGGCGCTGTTAACTTAGCCTCCATCCCTAGCCAGAAATAATGTGAACCGCATCCTG
>JBIQJB010000026.1:0-29169 GCA_044507735.1 Nitrosopumilales archaeon | reverse complement strand
AAATACATTGTTAATTGTTGATGTGTAACAGTAATGATCTAATAGGCAGGTTTTAATGTGATTTCGACAGCAAAAATTCCACATGGTGAACTGGTTTAAAACCTCAGGTTTTGGAAATTCCGGTGACGAGATTGACCAGTTGACAAAGACGATAAATGAGCACAGCGATGAACAGAGAAGGCTCGTGTCCCAGTTCAACAAGGCAATGAACGACTTTGCGGCCGATAGATCTCTTGAAACTTGCCTTGACGCGCTCAACCTGTCCATGCAGCTGGCAAACGTCAGGGGAAAGCTGGCCGAATCATACGAATACTATGCAAGAATGTTAGAGCGTGAGATAATCAGACTAAGTAGAGGTCAGGAAAAGAAATCTTAATCCAAAACAGGGATCGGTGCCGTCAGCTTCTTGAATTCGTCAAAGAGTGCATAGCCCGATCTATCATTCATAAAGAGCACAAACAGACCCTCATTCATCAAATTTTCAAGAGTCACGCTCAATTCCTCTATCTTTGTCATCGGGGTATATGATAAAGAGTCGGTGACAAGCATGAGATTGGTATTTTCGTAGTTATCAAGGAGGTCATAGAGGATCGCTTCCACGGAGCCGAATGAGCCAATATCATACCTGTCTATACGAGGCTTGAAGTATGAGGCAATTGTTTCCTGTCCAGAGTAACCTTGTTTTGTCCCTACCAGAAGCGAATTGAATACCTTGTCGCCTTGATCAAAGACCTTATCTTTTTCGATCTGGTCGTAGCCGTTTGCTCTAAGGAATTCCTCGCACCCTTTCACCAACTGACCTTCAGTCAGCCAGTTCCGGCGGCCCTCATTCATGCGGGCAAAAAAAGTTCTTGCGGAGATCATCCTCGTCAAGGCAGTAGTAGCGATGTGATCAGCTTGACTTTGTATAAAAGTTACTGGAATACTATTCGATTCCTTATCGTGCCTAGCTTTTCGATAGTTATCTCGACCACATCGCCGTCCTTGAGATATTTGGGTTCCTTCATGGACATGGCCACTCCTGCTGGCGTGCCTGTCGAGATGATATCGCCAGGTTCTAGCGTCATGGTTCTGCTCAGCTCCGATATTATTCTCTTGACAGGAATTACCATGTTGGAACTTGACGAATTCTGTCGGATCTCGCCATTTACCTTTGTCGTTATCTGGAGCTTCTGAGGATCGGGGATTTCATCCTTGGTGGTTATCCATGGCCCGCAAGGAGCAAATGTATCGATTCCTTTACCACGCGTGAATTGCTTGTCCTTGAATTGAATGTCGCGTGCTGAAACGTCATGGAATATCATATATCCAAAGACATTCTCGAGAGCGCTTTCCTCTGCAACTTTCTTGGTTTCTTTTCCGATAATTACTGCTAGTTCTGCCTCATAGTCAAGACGAGTCACAAAGGATGGACAGATGACGTCTTTATAGGGCTCATTGAGCGCGGTGCGAGGCTTCAAGAATATTACTGGCTCGTCAGAGGGGGTGAGCCCCGCGTCACGGGCGTGATCAAAGTAGTTGAACGCAAGACAGATTATTTTTGGAGGATTGGGTATCGGTACAAGCAGTTCGACGTCTGCCACACTGTGTGTGTACTTTAGCTTTCCCTTATGCTGCCTGATTTCATCAAGCCAGCCCCTAAACATGAAATCTTTGATGTTCGGAGGAACAGGGATTCCCGTTTGTTGTTGTATCTCTGCCTTTGTTACAATAGACTTGCCGTCATCAGAAATGATGCCGTAGGTCTCTTTGACCCTGCTGTCCTTTATTCTTGCTACCTTCATTTTGCTTTTACCTGTGCGTCATTATTGCGGTTTGGCTATCATCTATCCTGCAGAATCCAAATCTCACGAACTGGACCCGTGCATCTGACCTAAGGCCAGACACGAAAGATTCTGCAAAACCTCGCGCAATTTCGAGGCTGTTCGTATTATATTCTTCACCCGCGTACAGTGCCTTGGGAATCAATACCTTGTACTCAACTATATCATTCTTTGCAATCCACTGAATCTTGGGCATTGACTGGCGGATTTCGTCGCTCCCAATTTCCGCCGTTATAAGGTTCTTAGTGATGCCAGTTATCTTGACGTTGTAAAGTTCAATCAGTCTTATCTCATCTCCGACCTTGAGTCGAGTAGCGTCCTCATTAGCGATATAGAACCTATCTCCAACCCTGACCTTTCTCGTCCCAAGGCGTGCATCTGTCGGGTGGTTCTTTAGAACCACTTCGGCTTCCTTGGCGCCTTTGACGAATAGCTCTACAGGGTCTCTAACGAAAAACAACCGGGGTGATACAGGGTCAACTATTTTCCTGTTGAAGGCTTCTAGTGCTTCAAATGGGGGCTTTGTTTCTGCAAGAGTAAACCCGAGCGATAGGACGAACTTGCGGATAGCATCAGGCACAAATCCCCTTCTTTTCAAGCCCGCTAGCGTTGGTAGGCGCGGGTCGTCCCAGCTCTCTACAATGCCGTTGTCTATGAGGGGCTTTATCTTTCTCTTAGAAACAGGCATTCCTTCAAACTCTAGTCTTGAAAACTCGATCATTATCGGCTTGCGCAATTGCAGTCTTTCGAGTATTGCGTAATAAAGAGGGTTTCTGAGTTCGTATTCCTTAGTTCGCATGGCGTGTGTCACGCCATCAAGGCTGTCTTCAATGGGAGCAGCAAAATCATATGTCGGCCAGACGCGCACCTTGCTTCCAAGCAACGGATGCTCGCCTTCAATTATCCTAAACAGCGTAGGGTCACGCATTGCAGTATTTTGGTCGGCCATGTCGCCCTTGAAACGCACGATGGCGTCATTTGGTCCATATGAGCCACCGAACATTTTGGGCATCCGTTCAATCGCCATCTCAGGATCCTGCCTGCATTCGCACGGTAGCCCCTTCCCGCGAAGATCATGAATTCGATCCTGGCTGCAGGTGCACACGTATGCTCCACCAACCTCGATCAATTTCCTTCCAAAATCATGCAATAACTCAATGTCGTCGGAAGTGTTCTTGACAAGATCTGGCTTTATTCCGAGCCACTCCAACCCTTCTGCAATAGCATGATAATATTCTAGCTTCTCCTTTAGGGGGTTAGTATCATCGAAACGCAGTATCAGCTTACCGTCATACATGCGGGCGTATTCTTCGTCAATTATTGCAGCCTTGGCATGACCTATGTGAGGATAGCCATTTGGCTCCGGCGGAAAGCGAGTGACGACTTTCCCGTGCACAGCACCTTCAAGCGGCGGTAGTTGCATCGATTGCTGTTCTCCTGCCGGTTTCTTGGGAACAGACTCGCCTGGCGCAAGTTCATCCAGCAATCGTTTCTGCTCTGAGAGTGTCATAGCGTTTATCTGCTGAACGATTGCCTTGATTTCGGGGATCAGCGATTTTAGCTGACTGCGAAGATCGGGTCTTGACCCTGCGAGCCTGCTTACCACCACATCAGGTTGCGACTTCCCACCGTGCTCGACTGCGTTCTTGAGCGCATTGACTTTGATGAATTTCTCAGTTTCCGCGTCCAGTGGCACTTGTCACAGACTCCTGCCCACTACAAAATCGGCTGAGAACTCGAGTGACCTCTTGGCGTCAGAGTCACCATATCCATCAATCGCCTTCAGCGCATCATTCATGTACTTCCTTGCCGAGTTCCGCACATCCCTTTCTATGCCAATGTCAGAAATCACCCTGACAGCCTCCTTGATGTCATTGCTTGATGCTGTTTTTGATCCAAAGACTTTCAGGATCTTGTCTCGATCCTTGTCCTTTGCATTGCTCAGGGCAAGGAGTATCGGATATGTCTTTTTGCCTTCCCTAATGTCATTTCCTGCAGCCTTGCCAGTCAACTTGGGATCGCCTATCACACCTATCAGATCGTCAACAAGCTGGAATGCAATGCCAATGTTTCTTCCAAACGAAGAGAGGTTATCGACATCGCTTTCAGTGTGACTTGGCGCTGCGAGTGCACCTAGCGCACATGAAACTTCAAAGAGCGCAGCTGTCTTCTTGCCTATCATCTTGATATAATCTTGCTCTTTTGGGAACTTGCTGCTTGACGCGAACCCAATGTCCGTGGCTTGACCCTCACAAATCTCGGTGCATGCCCTCGAGAGTAGGGCAACCATATTGGTAATATCCTTGTCAGCAATGCCAACTTTTCGGCCGTTAAAAGTAATAAGCTCAAATGATTTTGAAAATAGGATATCTCCTGCCAGTATGGCAAGCGGCATCCCATAGTAACGATGCACAGTCTCTGTGCCGTGACGCATTTCGTCATTGTCCATAATGTCGTCATGCACCAGGGTAAAATTGTGTACCAGTTCTACTGCTGCGGCTGCTGGAAGGGCCCTCTTTACGGTCCCACCAAGCATTTCACAGCCTTTTATGACCATGAACGGGCGCAGTCGCTTGCCCCCTGTACGTATCAGGTGGGACGAGGCCTGATATAGTTCTCTTGGTTTGCCCTCAAGGAACGAAAGTATGAACTCATTTACGGCAGAAGCGGATGATTCCAGCTCGCTCTTGATGCTGCTTGCCTTCATGTACGGCTACTAACCTCCTGTGCTAGCGCTCCTGTCAATATATATCTTGAGCTCGCAAGCGCGGGGATGTTTCTTGCACCAACGAGGAACATCGTGCTTTTGAGTTCTGCAAGGACCATGTCTGCAAACGCAAACAGTGCTTCACGTGACTGCGCCGCAGCGCGCAGGAATGGATACGCCATTGCAGCCATGTTCGCACCAAGCGCAATGCACTTTGCGACTTCAACCCCATTTCGTAGGCCACCTGACGCGATTAGGGGCAATTTTACGGCCCTTCTTACTTCAATCAGGCTTGCAGCAGTTGGTATGCCCCAGTCCCAGAATATTTCTCCAAGGTGGCGCTTGAGGTCGTCCTTCATTGCTTCAGCCCGCAGTTTCTCCACACCGGCCCAGCTTGTACCACCAGCGCCGGCAACATTGACCGCCGAAACGCCTGACATCTCTAGTTTTATCGCCACTTCTCTTGAAATTCCGGCACCCACTTCCTTAACAATTACAGGAACATCTATCGTCTTTGCCAGTTCAGAAATCCTGCCAAGTACCCCCTTGTATCGAGGCTCCCCCTCTGGTTGGACAAGCTCCTGCAGAGGGTTCAAATGTACGACTAGTGCATTTGCATTGATCATTTTCACGATCTTTCGTACTTCGTCCGTCGTCATTCCCTTGGCGAGTTGTGCACCACCGATGTTTGCAATCAAGAAGGCGTTTGGGGCATTCTTTCTTGCTATGGAATAGGTAGCTGCAAGCTCCTCACTCTTCAAACCGGCCCTCTGACTACCAAGCCCCATCCCAAGGCCGTACTTTTCTGCAAGCTCCCCAAGCCTACCGTTGATAACTGTGGCTTCATCCGTTCCGCCCGTCATCGAGTCAATTATGAGTGGTGCGGAGAATTTTCGTCGAAGAAATGTTGTCGAGGTGTCAATATCGTCATAGTCTAGTTCGGGCAGTGCATTGTGCACCAGTTTGACATACTCTAGATATGTTGATGCAGATCTCGCCTGCACATTTTTATGGAGCGGTATATCTATTCCATCCTTCTTTCGCTGCTTTATGATGTCAATTTCCGAAGGCGCGTCATTTGGATCCGGCAAGTAACTATCTCCTGCTCCCTCTTACCACAGTACCTACTTGCAGCCTGTTCTCAATAGCCTCTCTGATTCGTTCCGGTACAAGCCCGTTTACCATCAATACATCCATCCCGTATGATGCAATCTTAAATGCTTCTGTGACTTTTCTCTGCATTCCGCCTGTGACATCGGCCACTGACTCTTTTGAGAAGGTAATGGACCTTTTGCCTGTAGCTCTTATTTCAGCGACCAACTCCTTACTCTTCATGTCTTTATAGATCCCGTCAACGTTTGTAGCAAAGATTACCTTCGAAGGTCGCAGTTCCCGGGCTAGAATCGTCATGAGCGCGTCGCCGGACAGGATCGAATATTTTGCGCCTTGCATGTGTACGACATCGCCAAATGTCACCGGGGTGACCTTTGATCGAGACATTACATGAATTTGCTTTATCTTGGTTGAAATTGGCTTGTGACCTGATGTGAAAACAGAGGGAGGGATGCCGTAGGGGTTTAACCCTGCCCCAATCATCGAGTTGATGATTGTCTGGTTGAGCGCGATCATCGACTCATGTACCACCGACACACCATGTGGATCGTATTCAGCAGGCTTGGTGTGCATGTCATATTTTACGGACCAATAGTGGCCGAATGAGCCGCCACCATGTACGATTATCGATGGCACAGCAAGCTGCGCAAGAACACGTGAAATGCTATCAATTGCAATAGTATTGGCCTCAAGCGGCTTGTCCTTGAATGTGACGACAGAGCCTCCCAGCTTTATCAAGGCAAGTTTCTGCGACAATAACAGGCTTTCTTTTTGGAGTGGATTTAAAGCTTCTCTGCAATGGAATCTACAGGTCATAGGAAATCAGCAAACAAACACGCTCGGGTCCAATTCTGGAACATTGCAACGGTATTCATATTTTGAATAGCAAAATTGTGCCAAGGTGACAAAAGCGGAACATTCCGTTCAAGATTCATTTGAGATCTTCTTTCTTGATTTTCCGTAGATTACTATCAATACGAGACAAGCAAAACCGATGAACTCTGGGATAATAAAGAGCCAGAACCTCCTCTCTGGAGGAGCGTGATAATCCGCCAAGCTGGCTATTGGCCCTCCCACTAGGCCTCCAAATAGTCCAATTGGAATCATTATTGTGACAATTCTTTCTTTTCCCATACTTACAAAGATAATCTGCGAGAGTATGAGGAAAAGAGGTTTTGGGACCCCCAAGCTAGAAGTAGCAAGAGCCGGCACGGTTCTGGTATGACTTCAAGGGAGATCGACATATTTCCTCCGCAAAATTATGATCATCTCCCTTTGAGTTGCCAAGACTGTCTGATTTCCATCAAGCCGAAGTAAAAATCTGTGTGAACAAGTACTCACCAAGTTTGAGATTTGTTCTGATCCTTTCAGCAGTCGCTCCTGTGTGCTCGCTTCCGGGTTAATTGGAACTATGGTGGAGAGTGGATCTGCAGGCATCAGCATGTGATCCCAAAAAACATCTTGAGGGCATGGTCTTATGCTGCCTCCGGCGTCCGCGAGAGTGAAATGTCTGTAGTCTTGAGACTGTCCCGAAGAATTGTGTATGACTAAAGTGGGTTATCATGCTAGTTGATTTAATCCCATTCATCTTACAGTCATTTCATCCTCCTCGTCTCGCCTGTCCCCCTTCAGTTAGAACTTGATGAAAGCAGCTGGCACAGGTCGTACAATATCTAGCGCGCCGTACCCGGTGTTGTCATCCACGGCTAGTTCTTGTTTTTGCAATCCACAAGAAGGGTTCACCCCAAGTCGCCCCGACAGAATGCAGATTCTATGTCCACTCAGCGTCGTTGAGCCTCAAACCACACATGCCCATTCGATTCGTGCTAACAAGGATTTCTGTGGCAGGTAAATGACGCCGTCGATGACGACAAGAGCAACAGGTCAACGGCCGCCCACGTATGAATAGGGACTGGTTCAGGTTAGCAGTGTTTTCTTGACTTCGAAAAGCGTGAGGGTATAGCATGAGCCCTTGTAGGACACGTTGATAGAATGTGATCTAGACCTGGTATCTTCTGTCACCTTGGCTTGTTCTAGCGTGTTACGTATGACTACAACCTCGTCCAGGACCAGCCTGCGTGAAAAGTCCCACATGCCCGCGGACGGGTATCTGTTGGCAACTGCAGCGGCCTCTAGTGCCTCAGATATTGCAGGTACCTTGAGTATGCCGCTACTATCGGCTTCTGTTGCCGGAATACTACCATCATCACACGACCTTACTTCGAGCCAGGCATCATCAAAATCCAACGACAATTTTTGGTTGGCCAGAGTATTTTATATTGTTTTAACAAATCGTGACTAATAGCTCAATATTTAATAAGGAACGCATCATGATAACCAACGGTTCAAGAGGCGTCTCGTGGTCTTGTGGTGAATATTGCGTGGCAGAATCATCATCTTCATCTTCATCAACCAATGCGGAGAGGGAAAATGGCGGCCCGATAAACTTGCCTGATGAGCTAATGCGCTTTATAGAGCGCGACACGTATTCGCTTCTCATCAAGGGTTTTGCAGGCACCGGAAAGACTACGCTTGCTCTCACCATTCTGAAGACCCTTGGGAGCAGGAACAACTTTTTCTACATTTCTACCAGGATTTCACCAAAGCAGCTATTCCAATACTACCCTTGGTTGAGCAAATTTGTCGAGCTGCCAAAGCCCTCCAATCCGGCAGAGGCACAAGAATACAACCTCACGCCAAGCTTTGAAGATGCGAGGCTAGATGAACCTGAGTCACTCTTTGAGCGCATCACCAACCAGTTGATGGATATCGCATCGCCAATAATTATTATCGATAGCTGGGATGCGATCGCATCCTTTATGGACAAAGAGGCGCGACTGAATAATGAGAGGGTGCTCCAAACTTGGAGGGAGAGGGCAGGTGCCAAATTGATATTCATTAGTGAGCATCCCGATGATACCACGCTTGATTTCCTTGTAGACGGGATCGTGGAGCTAAGACAGAGCTACATGGAAAGTGTGCGCGTGCGCGAGATCCTTTTGCTAAAATTGCGAGGTGTGAGAATAGAACGATCTTCATATATCTACACTCTTGACAACAATGTATTCCGGAGCTTTGCCCCATACAGGCCCATCAAGTTTCAACCAGAGTCCCGTAAGAAAGTCACAAGATCCTTCAGCGATGGCATTGCATCCTCAGACCACATAAGGAGCGGATATCCAACTCTAGATGCATCTCTTGGCGGCGGCTTTCCAAGAAAAGGTGTTGTCCTGCTTGAACTGGATTCGCACGTGAACACAGTAGTCGCAATGGCATTCATTGAGAGGATGGTCTCGAACTTTGTCTCAGCTGGTAACCCGGTGATGTTCCAGCCTTTTGACTGGATGGATCCGCAAACTGTAATGAGCTATGTTGGGCCGTCAATACCCCCATCCAAGAAAGATCTTTTCAAGATACTCTGGACTGGCAGAGTGGGGGAGAGTATGACGGCGATCAAGAAAAATGTCTTCACAGTCAATAAGAAGAAGCAGCAAGATGGAACCAATCCATCTGTACTTGCACTCAGCAAATTGCGGAAAAAATATCACAACAAGCTGCTGCTGAATATTATGGGGACGGACATACTTCAGAAGTTTTACGGACAAAGAGAAATAAAAAATGTATTGGAAAATATGATGGCAGACATGAAATCAAATGCAGATCTCTCCATTATCATCAGCCACTCGCAGCACGATGTGCTGGAATACCTTTCAGAAGTCTCCGACGTGCATCTGCGTCTGCTGATGATAAGCGACACGCTTTTCCTGCAGTCGCTTGTCCCTGCCACCACACTATATGCAGTGGTTCCAGACAGGCATGAGATCACGCTCGAGCCAGTCGTATAGTTGCGTCAGCATCGCCTCCGTCTTCGCTTATGTGCTCAGGTGATAATATTCGTCAGCAAGGTTTTCCTCTATCCCAACGGGCAAGAGCTCCTTCATCTGGTCATAGTATGAAAGGAATTTGGTGCCCTTTGGTGTTATCCGATAAAGCGTCTTGTCACCATTGCTAACTTCATGTACTAGACCTGTCTTTATTAGCGAGTCAAGGTACAACTTGCATTGGTCGTTACTCAACATCGCCTTGTACATTATCTTTGTACGCGTTTCCTCTTTTGTCACCGACTTTAATATAGCTGCTATTACCTCGTAGCGACTGCGGTTCTTCATTTATTAAGCCCCTTCAAATACAACATACATTTCATATAATTAGAGTGGAACTATTGGATAGAAATTTCGTTCACGTCAGTGATTGTGGCGGGGCCTTTGTGAAGAGAGATGCCAGTTGCTTGTAGTGCGAAATGAACTTTTTGCCAAGATCTGTAGTCTTGTAGATGTATCGCTTCGAGCTCGGACGCTCCTGTATCATCTCTAGCATACCGCTATCCAACAGAAAGTCGAGGTACTGGTTTATTTGCTTCGAGTTCAGGTTGCAGCGGTACATCACATGCGTTTTTCTTGCGCCGTTCTCACACATTAGGAGGATGAACTCTATTATCTCTAGCCATCCTCTGTTACTCCAACCTGCTGCATTTAGTGGCAATTTCTATAGAACCTCTATTGCTATTGGATTTAATGATAAACGAACTTTCTAGTCCAACAAGCAAATAGAAGATTCGTTCTATACCCAGATTCCAGTTGCATTCTCAAGCTGCCATTGCTGACGCGGTGGTTGCATCACACCTGCTCGATCCTTGCCATACCAAAGTTGACCACATAGCCAATAGAGCAGGGTGAAATGGTGGTCAGATTCCTGATCTCTTCTGCAATGTTTGTCGGTCGTCGAATCCTGCGTGGCGCTACTTTCATCTTAAAGATCTCAGACAGCAATCGACTATCAACTGACTGTTGGAAATTATCTTCTCTGCCCTGTGCAACAAGGGCGGCATGATCTTTCTTTCGTACTCGCTGTTTGCATTCAATTACCTCCTTTGCACTGGCAGCAGATCGAATAATTCATCGCCAGATCCATGGACAACTGCTTTGACATCTTTATCGCGGCCCACACTGATTATGCTTTCGACATAGTCATCAGCAGCGGATGCATGATGGATCAAAATGCCCTTTTCGCATCTATGAAGACAGGCTACCATAGGGCTCAGCTCGGCTGGGATTATTGAATATCTTCTTCCTCCTGCTAGCCAGAGAGACTTTATCTCCCCTTGGGCAATTATGCTCCCAACCAAATTCAAGAGTACGCTTGCATTCATCGGAGCACATAGGACCTCTGATCTATTTGCCTTGACAATGATTCATTTTCCGCAGGATCACCTTCCACATGCAATACATTTAACCCTCGATACGCAATTGGAGTCTGTTGCAATTAGAACAAGACTCTGCTGCGGCAGACGCGTCAAGCATCATGACAAAGCTAGACCAAGCTGCGACAGCCTTGCAGGCTGAAAGGCAGCAGGGAGGTCTGGCTGGGGGCAGGGTAAATGGAGGACTCGTGCAGATAGACGTGCTGGAAAACCTTGTGGTCATAAGTGACTTACATGGTGATTCAAAGTCTCTTTACAAGATCCTGTCTGAAATGAACTACGAAAAATTTCTGTCAAACCCCATGAACAAAATGGTGTTTCTTGGGGACTATGTAGACAGAGGCAGTGACTCTGTCGGGGTGATATACTCCATCTGTCATCTGAAATACAGACATCCTAACTCCGTAGTCTTGATGAGAGGAAACCATGAAGCACCCGCACAATTTCCGTTCGGTTCGCATGACCTGCCATATAGAGTCGAGGAGCGGTTTGGGAACAACGGCAAGAAGGTCTATCGCAAGATGCTGTCAATGTTTTCCCAGCTTTCGCTTGCTACAATAATCAAGCAAAAACTACTACTTGTGCACGGCGGGCTCCCTACGGAAGAATCTACGACCTTACAATCAATAGCCTTCGCTAGCGAGAATCACCTAAGAAATAGAACACTTGAAGAACTGTTGTGGAACGATCCGCGGAAAATCAACGGCGAGCCGGGTTGGGAGCAGTCAAGAAGAGGCTTTGGCAGGCATTTTGGCAGTGCTATTTCGCGCAGGTGGCTGGACCTATCGAACACGAGGGCAATAGTAAGAGGTCATGAACCCTGCCAAGGATTCAAGCTGGATCACAATGGTACTGTCATGACGCTCTTCTCTTGTGCTGAAGCATATCCAGGATTCAAGGCGGCATACCTGTTGCTAAGGCCCGACGAGCTTGCTTCAGTCAACACTGCAGAGGATTTGACACAGTACGTCAGATTCCTAGAGTAGCCTTGATCTCTTTGCACCTCTTCCTCAGAGACACAGTCGAAATGTCAGCTACTTGGCAGATTTCGACCTGCCGCAGGAACTCGTTGCAGTTCTGAGAAGCTAAGTAAATAACTGCCCCTGCAAGCGCTCTCGGGTTCTTCCCCAACGAAATGCGGTTTTGCTGTACCAGCGCATATATCCGGAGCGCCTCTCTCTTAGTGCGCTCGCTCAGATCAAGCCTGTTTGCAATCAGAGTAACATAGTCGGGGCCGTGCAGCACCGGCATCTGGAGGGAAAGCTCTCTCAGGATCAGCTTGTAGTGAGCCATCACATCTTTGCTCGAGAGGTTGCAGACTGCTGCTACATCTGCCACTGTTTTAGGAGTCGCAGTCTCCCTGCATGCAGCATAGAGCGCCGCGCCTACAAGCCCCAAAGTAGATCTGCCTTTGGCCAGTTTTTTGAGGGCAGCCTTTCGATAGATATAGGCTGCGCTTTCCATCACTGCCTGGCTGAGGTAAAGCTTGTCGCCGAAGTTGTTCAGGAATTTCAAGGCCTTTTCCAAATTTCTAGAAATAGAGTCATTAAGCTGAGACCTGTTGTTCCACGTGCGGAGTCTCTGCATTTTCATCTTTTGTGCTGGCTCAAGCGTCTTACCCCTCGCGTCCGTATCATCTAGCCCTATTAGAGTTGACAGCCCCTTGTGATGTATCGCAAGGGATTCTGGCATCCCAGTCCTCGCCCTGTCGCTGTATTCCGAGGGGTTGACTGTACCAGACGCCCCGTCGGCGTGGAAAATCCGATCGTCAGCAACGCAGCCACAAGAGCTGCAGACAAACTCACTTGAGATCATGTCAAATATAACATTCTCGCTTTCGCATTGCTTGCAATATGTTGGATTATCATTAGAATGTATTTGTTGTTCAGCTGATTCCATCGCAACTAGGTGGCAATCTCTTTTATTATCTCTAGTTTTTCTAGAAATCAGAAAATGCCGTATTATCTGGCGATTCTACAAGAGAAAACATATTGATATTCTGTAGAGTTTAGACTCCTAGACAACATTCTTCTATATTCATCATCTGCAACAAGAGAATGCTGTAAAGTGATTCTAGAATGCGTCCGTTATTAAACAATTAAAGATATAGGGCTCTTGTGTTGGAAAACCCTTTTCTAGTGGTGGCCATGTTTTTCTGGCTTTCATACGTTCCGATTGCTGTGGTGTCAGTTTTTCAAATATTGAAAAACAGGCGGGTGTTCGTTGAAAAAGATCTTCACAGGGTGCACAATGATCCTGCCATAATATTCCAAATAACGACACGCTCTGCGACCAAGACACCGGTGGTCAGGCGCGGCATACATTCGATATTAGACTCGGCACGCCGCATCAACTTTAGCAACTACCAGATAGCAGTGGTGACAGACGATCCGATGGATAGGACAACACTAGAAAGCGAAAAGTGCGAAGTGGTCCTAGTCAGAAAGGACTATCACACTAACGCCATAAAAAAAGGTCGCGCGCTGCAGTATGCAGTGGAGCACCGGAGATTCCATGGCAAGAATTCCAGCAAGTACTGGGTCTTTCACATGGACGAAGAGAGCTGCGTTATGCCTCAGACGCTGCTTGCCTTACTGAAATTCATCAGGGAAGGAAAGGGCGTAGCATCCGAAGGACCGATCTTTTACCCATTCAAATTCGAATCGGCAAATCGTTTGACGGCAATAGCGGAATCGATAAGACCGTTTGCATGCTATGACTGCGTTTCTCAGATGACGCATCCGCCACCTCTTCACATGCATGGCAGCAACTTGCTGATAAGATCCGATGTCGAGGATACTGTAGGCTGGAACTTTGGGCCGCTCTTGGCAGAAGACCAGATGTTTGGATATAAGCTCTATGAAAAGTACGGACCGGGCTCGATGGGGTGGCATGGCGGCATACTTCTGGAACAACCCCCGCTCAACCTCAAAGACCACTTTCTACAAAGACGCAGATGGTTCCTCGGCACTCTTCAGAACCTGCGAAAATTCCCTCGATGGCACAGGTACAAGCTGATGTTCAAATCAGTGACCCTCTTTCTAGGTTTTGCCTCTGCAATGGCATCAACTGCGCTTTCGATCAATGCCTACGTGCTACCGCTCTTTTCGCTATCAGGTATTGACGCAAGTATGATAAGTTCGGTAATCACATCCATTCCAAGCAACATCCCGATTCTTTCTGCCATCAACTCAATGTCCCAGTCTGCTGCAGGAAATGCCTTTGTCGAGTTTGGAACTGCCGCGATTTTGCTCTTCACTTCCCTAGTATGGCTCTCCTCGTACCAGCTCGGGCTATACCTGAACCTACGGTATTCAAAGATAGGATGGATCAAGAGGCTAATGTTCCACTTGCAGACTCTAGTCCTGTGTCCCGTAATCGGCATAGTAGAGACGTTCCCAGGGTTCTGGGCTACGATAGAGTACTTCCTCAAGAAGCAAAAGGAGCCTGAGAAAATGCCTGTCTATGACTTTTACGTCATAAACAAGTAGGTGGCGCCAAAATCATTTGAAACATCCGTCAGACATAGATTCTTCAGGTTCGTCTCAAGGGACACGGTGGATGATATGCTCAAAAAAAGTACCACTTTGAAGGCGCCGTGAAGTTTGGGCACCAACCCATCCCATAGCCTAGGCGATCCATTCCTCAGGCAGCATCACATCTCGGCGTCCGTATTGCGTTTCACAGGAGCTACCTCCCGCAAACCTGAAAAGGGCTCGATTGTGAGAGCTGGAGAAATTGTAGCTTCTGCTAATGCATGGTTTGGAAGTATGCCTTCGGCTGCCGTTGTCTTTTCGGACAGGCCGCGCGTTGACAACCCGATGAACAGCAGTCATCGAAAAAAAATGATACATAGAGAGTAATAAAAATAGGACAACTTTGTCGCGAAATGGCGATCCCGGCGGCACATGCTGAAAGAATCAACAGATGCTGAAGGCGCCATGATATAAAGGATCAAACGACAGCCTTCTCTTCATCAATCTTAATTTCGCATGTTCTGGCGCATTCATGCGAGATGAAGTAGTCTGCTTATCAGCTTTGATTTACTTTGAGCAGGATTTTTGCTTGAATTACCTGTACGGGATCTCCACTGTTTTTAGGTCTTCTGCCGCTTCGACAATTGGATGAATGGCACTCGCCTCTCTTACAAGGGAGGAAGTTTCATCATAGCGCGCGCTAAAGTGGGTCAGGAAGAGCTTGAGCGCGCTGGCCTTTTTGGCTACAGTGGCCGCCTCTGTTGCAGTAGAGTGCCAGTTCTCCACTGCCTTTTCGTGTCGGTCATGGCCATAGGTCGATTCAAAGACAAGCACATCGCAACCCTTGAAGAATTCCACAAGCTTGTCGGTCGGCCTCGTGTCGCCAGATATTCCCACCTTTCTTCCCTTGCGAGGCGGCCCGAGGACCTGGCTTGGGCTTATCTTTTTACCCTTGTACACAATTTCTTGTCCCTTCTGGAGCTTGCCGTATAGTTCACCCTCTGGTATGCCCAGCCTCTTTGCCTCTACGACGTTAAACTTGCCGGGTCTATCAAATTCCTCAAGACAATAAGCATAGGACGGAACAGAATGCAATGCTTCGCAACAAGTTACTTGGTACTCATCCTCCTTAACCACTAGACCTCCCTTGTTGATCACATGGATGTTGACATCAAAAGTCAAGCCAAAATTGATTATTCGCATATTTTCCTGTAGAAACTCCTTGACTCTTGGCTGTCCGTAAATATCGACGCTCCTCTCCCTGCCTTGTAGCGCCATTGTTTGCAAGAGTCCAAGGAGACCTACGCAATGGTCGGCGTGCATGTGGCTGATGAAGACTTTCATCTTTCTATTCATGCCAAGGCCAGCCTTGATGAAATTTCGCTGCATTCCTTCGCCAGCGTCAAAGAGCAGTAGCTCGCCCCCTCTCAGGATAGCTAAGGAGGATAGCCCACGCTCAGCAGTAGGGGCTGCAGATGACGTGCCCAGGAAAACAAGTTGCATATTTGCCATGGCAGTATGGTGGTGATACGATGTGTGCCTGCCAAATTTATGCTGAACTATATCGCGACTCGAGCGCTTCCGCTATCGCAGGGCTAAGATCCACCTTGGAGTATTCTCCAGGAACAGAGTTTGTCGCAATAATGTCCTCAACGCCTGCAGACCTTATCTTCTGAGCGGCATCACCTATCAGGAGCGCATGGGCGCACATTGCATACACCCTTCCGCAGTGATTCTTGCGCAACACCTGCGCAGCCTTGACTATGCTGCCTCCGCTGCTTATCATATCGTCCACAAGTATGGCGTCCCTGCCAGAGACATCAATGTCTAGCTCTTCGTCGATGGCTACCTCACCGGTTGTCCTATCTCGGGACTTTTTCAATGCAATCGCATCTATTTTTAGCAACTTCGCAAATTCGTTTGCCCTGTCTGCTCCGCCTGCATCAGGCGACACGGCCAGTGGCCTGCGGAGGCTCATTCTTGAAGCGTGATCAGCCAAAAGAGGTATTGATGAAACATTCTCGATGCTGCCAAAATGCGACATTGCAAGCTGACTGTGTATGTCAACCGTGACCACATGTTTTACTCCAGCGGCTTCGAGTAACTTTGCAACAAGAGCTATGCTCACCACCTCTCCGTCAAGAAAAACTCTGTCCTGCCGGGCATAAGCAAGGTATGGTATCACAGCACATATGTCACGAGCACCATCAACAGCACACTTTCTAGCCATCATCAATGTCTGCATGATATGAGAATCAGGCGGAGGATAGGTCGACTGGACTATGACGCAGTTCTTGCCGGCCTTAGGCATCTTGATCTTGCTCTCGCCATCCGCAAATACTCTAAGCTCCGCAGACACCAGCTTAGACCCAAGGCGCTGTGCGACTTTCTCTGCGAGATCAGCAGATGCCGGCCCCGCTATCAACGATATGTCTGGCAATGGTTCTGACGGGGTATGACATACTAATATCTATAACGTTTGACATATGTTGTTGCAAAACAGACTCGTGTTTCATGGATCATTGATAAAGCTTCATTTATTTTGGCTCTCTGGCATGGACTCTTGCGGGCAACTGCTGCCATCAAAACACATTTTGAGTCCGATGTGTGAAGAGAGATTACGATATGCTTGACCTTGTCGTCACCTCTGGTAACTAGCAGGATAGGCATGAAAAGACGGACAAAGCCGATGACTCCATCCAAGTAGTCGTTCCGATAATTGCATGCATATAGCAGTATCCAGAGCAGAATTTCTAGCATTCTTGATGATAACGGTATTCAAGGCGCGACCATGGCGGAGATGAGAAACTCGTCCCAGAAAATCCACCAATGAGTTCCAATGAAGCTAGAAGTACCACTACTGCACTAGCTGCATGATCTTAGGAAATGGAAAGCTAGCATAAGCCGCGAGGACAGGGCAAAAATAAGGATTCCAGAATCTGCGTGTGTCAGTGCTTTGTCAATCACCAAAAAGTGTTTTGTGTAAATGCACTACTGGGATCTACGAGAAATGGTAAAAGAATAGCTCTTCAAGTAACCCGATTCAACAAGTATGTCAGAACGAAATTGTAGCATAGAGCTGATTGTACTTCCAAAGACGGGTCTTCAACGCGACAGAGCAGTTCGAGACAACTTTCACCATATTTGAAATCTGTGATTTGCATCGCACTCAACCGCCTACGGATATTTTTCTGAGGGAAAATGCCATGAATAACAATCTGTACGTTCCAATGATCATACTCCTTCAACGGGTCTTTCCTACGGAGTGACGTCAGAACCTGCAAGTGATCAACTTTCGCCGGTGTTTTTAAATAGCCATTGCCGTCCCAAACAACCTGTGCGACTCTTGGACATATTGGCGGTGTTCGCTATCACTTTGGTCCTGCTAGTAGCACAGCAGGCATATGCTGATTTTTCATTTCACAATCAGTTTTCATACGTTGATGAAACCAAGATCATGCACATTCTTGGAGAAATCAAGAATGATTCAGACTCTGCAATGAAGAATGTTCAGATCAAGATCTCGTTTTATGACAAAGAAGGCAATCTGCTTGACCAATATCAAAGGACTCCAGTGTTGCAAGTGATAAATCCAGGGCAATCTTCTCCGTTTGAAATATTGTACTTGGACTCAAATTCTGTTGAAAGAGTTGCGAATTTTACAATGACTGCTCAAGGACAAGATACCGATCTTAAGGAAACCCAGTTGGAAATATTATCTTCAAATTCGCGGCTTGATATCCTAGGGACATACTACATCAATGCGGCTGCAAGAAACAACGGTGATAGTGAGGCAAGCAATGCCATGATGATAGCGACCTTATATGATAAGGATGGCAGAGTGATCGCCATCGGAAGGGCTCTTGCCGAGGCGGGCAGAGGGAGTTCGAATATAACCGCCGGCTCGGAGGCACCGTTTGGCATCGTGGTGACAGATAGGCTACAGACATACAAGACTGTCCAATATTCACTCGTGGTAGATTCTGACCGCTACATATCTGAAAAGGTCGTATTGCAGGCATCAAGTCCGGGTGTTCGCTCCCAAGATAACAGTAGCGAGGAGCAGCCAAGTGGATGTCTAATAGCGACGGCTGCCTTTGGAAGTGAACTCACGCCGCAGGTACAACAGTTGCGGTTGTTCAGAGACGAAATTGTGCTCAAGACATATGCAGGAAGCAGTTTCATGAACGTGTTCAACGCATGGTACTATTCATTCAGCCCAACAGTAGCAGATTACGAACGGCAGAATACATGGCTCCAAAATACCGTGAAGGCGCTCATCCATCCATTGTTAGGAATACTGACAATTAGCACTCATGTCTATGATTCGATGACATTCAACAAGGAGTTAGGCATAGTTGCCGCTGGGACAACTGCAAGCTCGCTTATCAGCATCGCCTACTTTGCCCCACTAGGAGCAGCGATTGGCATTTCGGGCAGGAGAAGGCGCTGGGATATGTCAAAGGCAACGGCTATCCTCAAATATGCTTGGGTTGCGAGCATTATCGCGATAGTACTTGCTCAACTAACAGCGATCGAAGTTTCAATGATGATCGGTACTTCACTTCTAGTTTTGACTACAATCAGCACTGTAGTCGTTGCGATAGCCAGATTGGTGATCAAATCGTAAACCGCTCTATTCTACCAGAATTGATTATGTTTGAAACTCGGTCGGCAATCATATCCACATCAATGCCGTGATAACTGCCGCCAGTTCCTTCCAGCTTTTTTCTTGCTCGCTGCAGAATCGAAAGACAGATTTCTGGTTCATCCTTTTCGTCATGGACAAATGCTGCTGCAACAAGGATTATAGCGTTCAGGATGCTCTTCTCTTCCCCACTCGCTCCTTTCCAGACTCCTTCAAGGGCTTCATGTGCATTCCAGTATTTTTCATCATTGAATAGTTCAATGGCTCTTTTGATTGCCTCATCTTTTTCCATGAGCCGTTCGACGATGCGCTCGTAGCTTGCCAGCGATGATATTGAAGCAAGCCGGGACACAAGGTCATCAATGGGCACATTGTCAGGCAAGCTAGCGTCAAGCTCGATGTACTTTTTCGACACCCTTGCATCCCGAATTATGACATCACTCCCAGCTAGCTCCTGCGCCTTGTAAAGCAGACTGGTTGCATCTTTTGGGGTATATCCCCTGCCATTCTGCAGATGCACCATAAACCGCTGCATATCAGCCAATGCAGCACAAACCAAAATAAACTTCGCGAAAATTAGAATGGGCTAATAATGTTAGCCAAGGCTAACATTTATTACATAGGCTAACAAATTATACTTTATCCGTTGTCAAGCCCAAAGTTATTGCTGATACTAGCCATAGCAGTTGCTCTTGTGGGGAGCACCCTGGCTGTCTCCTCATTCTATGCGAGTGCACAGAATAGCAACAACTATCGCCCAAAAATCGTGAATGGCGGCCATGGGCTCGGCTACTACGAGACTACCGGCGATGTGCTTGACCCGGTAGGGACAGCAGACGGAACGGCAAATACGGGAATGGATCCAATGGAATACTTGCGAACCTTCAACTATGGCAGGGTCTCCACATTTGAAAATGGAACCGTGCTGCGCGAGTTTACACTTGTTGCAGACGATAGGCAGACTATGGAAATATCTCCGGGAGTATACTATAACGTCTGGACCTTTAATGGAACGGTCCCAGGTCCCACCCTCAGGGCCACAGAGGGCGACCTAATTAGAATTCATTTTATCAACAATGGAACAAAGCCGCACACAATCCACACTCATGGCATACACAAAGCAGAGATGGATGGAGTCTTTGAAATAATCAACCCAGGCGGCAGGTTCATCTATGAATTTTATGCAGAAAAGTTTGGTGTATATCCCTACCACTGCCACGTAATGCCCCTTGAAGAACACATAGCCCACGGTCTGTACGGAGTCTATATTGTCGACCCCAAAACTCCAAGGCCTCCTGCAGATGAAATGGTGATGATAATGAACGGCTACGACACAGACTTTGACGCTGAAAACAACTTTTACACAGTAAACGGAGTGCCGTTCTACTACATGCATCATCCCATAGAGATTGAAAAGAACAAGCTCGTTAGGGTATACTTGGTCAACATGCTTGAATTTGACCAGATAAACAACTTCCACCTCCATGGAAATCTCTATAATCTATACCGCAGCGGAACCAGCCTAGAACCCGATGAATTGACAGATATGATCACGATGAGCCAAGGTGAAAGAGCCATTCTGGAATTTAGCTACAAGTACCCCGGTCAGTACATGTTCCACGCGCACAAGACAGAGTTTGCAGAGAAGGGCTGGACAGGCATGTTCCTCGTCAAGGAGTGAGATATTCAGGATGGAAGAACCAGTAAAGGAAAAGCGTTCTGCCAAGATGGTTGCAAGTGCGGTTACACCAATCATAGTGCTTGGTGCCATGGTGGCATTCCTTCTATGGCCAGGTAGCAACTTGCTCTTTGTCGGCGTACCTCTGCCAGATGTAACGATTGAAAGGATCGAATTTCTGGACGGTGTTGTGGTCGCACATATTAGGAACACCGGCCCCCAGCCTATAGAGGTGGCGCAGGCAGACATTAACGACAGGATAATTCCAGCCGCGATTGAGCCCTCAAAATCGCTTCAGAGGTTTGAAGAAGCAAGGGTCGTTATCCCCTTCCAATGGATAGAAGGGCAGCCCTATGAAATAGGGGTAACTACGTCAGATGGCACAAGATTTGCAAAAGCAGTGGCTGCTGCTGCGCCAACACCACAGCCCGACGTAGGCAGAATCTCTCTCTTTGCCCTCCTCGGAACCTATGTAGGAATCATACCCGTACTGATAGGACTCTTATGGTATCCATTCATCAAGAAGCTATCTCAACCAAAGTACAGCTTTTTCCTCAGCCTCACTGTAGGTCTCCTGGTATTCCTTGGCATTGATGCCCTCGTGGAATCAAACGAGATAGCGCTTGAAAATGTAGCTGGCTCATTCCGCGGTCAGCTGTTGATTGCAACTGCGGCAATAGTGTCATTCCTCGCGCTGATGTATGTTTCTGACAAGCTGGTGGATAACACAAAAGACCAGCGAATGATCAAAGGGTCTTTTGCGATAGCTTTTATGGTCGCGATAGGAATTGGTCTGCACAACCTGGGAGAAGGACTCGCAATAGGTGGAGCGATGGTGCTTGGAGAAGTCGCACTTGGCACATTTCTGATTGTAGGCTTTACGCTTCACAATACCACAGAAGGGATCGCAATAGTAGCACCGATTGCAAAGGAAAAACCAAGAATTTTGTACTTGATCGCTCTTGGCATGATTGCTGGTGCACCAGCAATCATAGGAACTTGGATAGGCGGGTTTGTGGCTTCTCCAACTGCATCAATAGTCTTTCTTGCGGTAGGAGCGGGAGCTGTATTTCAGGTAGTCGTAGTAATAATGAGGCTTGTTGGGCGGACTAGCGGAGGCAAGTTCCTCAATGGGTCTATAGTCGGCGGCCTTGCGGCCGGAATGCTGATAATGTATCTGACCACGTTACTTATTTGAAGAATTAAAAATAATATACCACAGGTATTGCATGCAAGGCAATGAAAACGCTGAACATTGATGATCAAACCTATCGCCGACTGGCTTCTATAATGAACGACATGATGCATTCAAAAAAGCGGGACATCAACCATGATGACGTCATCAACGAGCTGATCGATGTTTACCAAGATAGCCTCAGGTTCAGCGGGGAAGTCGCGGGCGGCTAACTTAAATTGCCATTCCGCACAATAGACATTACAGTCCGCATGCGGCAGATATTGGGTCTATACGCACTTCCACTTGTTATCCTTGCATCATTACCCTCATTGTCTAACATCGTCTACGCCTTTGACGGTCCGGAGATAATTCTAAAGTCATCCTTTGTCGATTCTGAGGGCAGGCAGACAATTGTTGGCACAGTAAGAAACTTTGGGGAACTGCCAGTGCAGGTTATCGTCGGTGTGCAAACAACAGAGGGTAAGATTCAGGAGGCGCCAACTTATGGCAGGACGATTTGGCCACTTACCGATGCACCTTTCAAGATTGTGCTTGAAAATGGAGTTGGAGCGGGAGAGCCTTTCATAAAAGAAGTTAGAGAAGTGGAGGATACTCCAAACTATAACGCAATGCTTGTGTTGAACTACAGCAGTATGGCAGTAGGAGAAGAAAGGGCGTTTGTAGGGACCATAAAGAACACTGGCCCGTTTGATGTATACAACGTAAGTGTGTTTGCCGGAATCCATAGTCCTGATCACAAATTGCAGCTCGATAGTGTCCGAAGCAACGTCATACAAGTAATCAAAGCCGGAGAAGAGGTAGAGTTTAAGGCCCTACCAGACCCTGCAATAAGGTCTGATATGTTCTACTATAGCTGTGCCGGTCTGGACTATGACAACCCCATAACAACTCTAAGAGGCAGTGGAGGCACCTTTGTCTCGTATAGTCTCATTGCTGCGGCGCAGATTAGTAGCATGAGATACAATGACACAACAGACAGCATAACCTTTGGAGTCCGACCATATCCGCCTGACGGGACACCCTTGAGCATGCAAATACCCCAGCTTTCAGAGAATCAGACAATAGCGGTGATGTTGGACGGGAACCTGCACGAGGCCAAAATTAGCCGCGATGGCAAGACGCTTTCAATTGAATTCTTCGTGCCAAAGGGTGAACACCATGTGCAGATACAGGGCGTCAGGAATGTACCGGAATTCCCATTTGCGATACTTGCATTGGCGGCAGTTACTGGTGGGATAGTAATTCTGGCGAGAATCAATAAGGCAGCATTTAAAATCTCCCACGATACTCTCTGATTCCCGTGAATGTAGCGCTAATTGAAAAGTCATCTGACCACTTTAAGCTAAGCCTTTACACAGATAACCTTGTACTGCTAGAGTCAGAATCATTTACAGATCTTTACACGCTCAACTTTCATCTGCAGACGCTTACGAAAAAGTACCAGATCGAAAAAGGGCTCTTGGTCGTCCACGACAAAAACCGTAATGCAGTTGATCTTTCCATTGCGCTTGATGAAAATTCATTCTTTGTCAGCAGTTAGCTACCGGGTCCGATAGTTTCTCTGCGCGACTGCCACCTTGATTGTCGTGTGGCATGCAGGGCATTCAGCCCAGTTGCGTCCACCAAAGTACATCCACTCGTTGCCGCACTTGTGATATGTGCATTTTAGCCACTTCCCCCGAGGTACCTTTTGCCAGTTGTCCTGTAGCGGCTTTCTCGCACGGCGCGCAGAGCGTGGCTTTCCCCTAGTGTTCAAAAACGGCAACAATCCTAGTTCGACCCACCCCGTTAAAGATATTGCGACCAAAAAATATCGATATCAATAAACACTGAATCACTTTTCAAAATCATGCTCATTCAAAGAGCCCAAAAAAATAATCTGTAACTATATGTGTAATAAGTCTTATATATCTCACGTCTGTATGCCTAAAGCTAATGAACAAGGCAATCGTTGCAGGCTTGGCTGCCGGTGTTCTGGTAGTGGGACTTATTTTTAGTCCATTGTTCACAGGATTTCCACTGTCCACAGCACAGGCCCAAGGTACTGGCAAAACAAAGCATGTCACCTTGATTGCAGATGAGATGGATGTTCAGGTAGCACCAAGCAATGCGCTACATCCAGGTGGAATTACATATAGGGCAATGGTCTTCAATGGTACAATACCAGGTCCTGTAATTTCGGTGCATCAAGGAGACACAGTAGAAATGACTTTGATAAATCAAGGCCAAGTGATTCACAGTGTCGATTTCCATGCAGCAATTGGCCCGAGTCAAGTGTTATCAGGCAATGTTGCAGCTGGTGAAAGCAAGACTTGGACGTTCCAAGTTCCTAATGCAGGATTCTTCATGTACCACTGTGGTGCTGATGGTCTGCTCGGCGTATGGGAACACATTGCCAATGGCATGTATGGCGGACTTGTAGTGCACCCACACAACGAAAAGCCAGCAAAGGAATTCTATATAGCCTTTGGTGAAATCTATAACAACGCTGACAAGGGAATATACCAAGGCACAAACGGCACAGTCGGTTCATTCGATGTCAACAAGTTGCTTGCAGAAAGCCCAGACCTTATTCTGACCAATGGTATGGCTCACAAGTACGTGCCATCGATAGGAGAACAGGCCAAGGTTGTGCTGAACCCAGATGCGGAGCTGTTCAAGGTCAAGCCAGGTGAGCTAACAAGATGGTACATTCTGGCACCAGGACCAAACGAAGGAGTCTCGTTCCACTTCATTTCCGGACAGTTGGATGTCAAGGACGGCTCAATAAAGAACAGGTACGGCACAGTGGTAATGAATGAAGAAACATGGTGGATTCCAGTAGGCTCCGGCAGTGTCATAGAGGCCGTGTTCCCAGAAGAAGGCGTCTATGTCGGTGTCGACCACAACATGGCACATGTACTGAAGGGTGGAGCATTCGCTGTTCTCGCAACCAACGATGCAACCGACAACGACCACCCTGAAGGAACGTACGTAATGTCCATGGAAGAAACCATGATGGCGGAGCACTAGCTCCTCCTTTTCTTTTCCTTTTTTCCTTGCACTACCAAAAAGCTTTTCTATACATTATTTTGCAATAATTGCATTGGCTAAGCGTCAGTTCACAATAGACACAGGGAAAGAGCAGATACCAGTAGAAGGCCAAGTGCACAGAAACGTTGCTGTGAAGTACCTGATGAAGAGGCGTAGATCTCTCTTGATGACAAAGAACCCCGAAAAAGTCGAGAAACTGTGGTCAGAGCTGCCAAAGAAGATCAAGATAGTAGGCAAGCAGCTCACACGCGAATATAGGATCAATTGGGAGAGAGTCGGAACTCAGGATTATGAGGGCTCTCGCTTCGTCTTCACGCTAGACGACCTTGGCGAGAAGGCGACAACGGTTACCAAGAAACAATAGCCACTAGCGCACTATTTTTCAGCAGTGTCAGGGATGATAAGGCCGCCGATCTGACTATAGGTCTTTAGGAACTGGTGTCCCTTTGACGTCGTCTTGTATGTCTGGGTTCCCTTCTCGAATTCAAGCAGCCCGTTTTCCACAAGCACCAAGAGATACTCCTTTAGCTGAGCGTATGATAGGTAAGCCTTGTACATGATCTTTGTCTTTGTAGCGCCACCATTCGCAGCCTCAAGAATCTGCGAAACAATGTCAGTTCTGCTTCTGTACTTCATCTTCATATATTAGAGACCAACCATTATAAAAATTGCAAGCAGTGATTTTGCATAACATTGTTCTATACAAACGATTTTATCGGTACTGCGCCACTAATAATGCATATTGTTGAACAGCATCAATTTCGTAGTTCTCGGCGACGCAAGCGTCGCTTCACAGCTTGGGAAGAAGGGAACTGCGACTGACATTGTAATCTATGATCGCAAGACTCCAGACACAGTCTACACTTGGACAGCACCTGTCACGTTTCCGGACAAGATACAGTCACTTCTGCAGGCGGTCAACATGGCAGAATATGCGATCCTAAACGTCACCAAGCTTGACAAGTTCCTGGGTGAGCAGGTGATGGCGCTTGACTCTGTAGGGCCATCGGACGGATTCGTGATGCATTCGTACGAAGTCGACAGAGAAAGGCTGAGGACACTGCTCAAGGGAACATCTCTGGCCAATTACCAGTTTGTTGATTCTGCCGACCAGCTAAAGCAGGAAATTGGCAAGCTCAAGCCCAAGGGAGCTGACGGACCTCTTGCGATACCTGTTGATCATGCGTTTGACGTAAAGGGCGTGGGCACCGTCGCACTTGGAGTGATCAAGCAGGGCAGCGTCAAAGTGTACGACGAGCTCGTGCTCTTGCCTAGCAGAAAGAACGTGCTTGTAAAGTCGATACAGATGCACGACGATCCCGTAGAAAGCTCTTCAAGCCCTGCAAGAGTCGGGCTTGCGATCAAGGGTCCAGGGGTCGACGACATTTCCAGAGGCGATGTAATATGCGCGGCAGACGCAGTGAACGTCTCGTCAGGCACAATTTCCATCAGGTTCGAAAAAAGCCCCTTCTTCAAGGGAGACCTGCCAGAGAACCATACATACATGATCTCTGCAGGTTTGCAGGTAAAGACTGCCAAGATAAGGCTCGAAGGCGAGACAACCCTTCTGGTCACCCCTGAAAAGCCACTTGTGTACACGCCTGGACAGACCATTGTCTTGCTCAAGCCGGACAGCCAGGGAACCAGGATCGTGGGAAAAGGGTCGATACAGTAGTTTGCCGGCGGCGCGCCGAGTCCATCCAGAGAAAAAGGGAATAAGAATACTCGGAGTTGCGGAAAGTTTCAAGAAGTCCGGTACAAAGTCGACTCTGGCTGGCATAGTGATGCGGCGCGATTTGGTGATAGACGGCATGGCGTTTGGCAGCGCAACGATAGAAGGTGATGACGCTACTGATAGCATCATTTCAATTTACAGGTCCCTGGCAAGAGACGATATCAACTGCATATTGCTCGACGGCCTTGTGATCAGTATGTACAATATCATTGATGGCGAGAGAGTGGCAGGGGAAACAGGGCTCCCAGTCCTTGCCATTACGTTTGAGGATTCAAAGGGCCTTGAGAAAAGCATAATGCATCATTTCAAGGATTGGAAGGACAAGCTCAAACAATACCAAAAACTCGGAGAGCGGGAGAAGGTGACATTGAAAACGGGCAAGAACCTGTTCATACGTTGCTGGGGGATAAACCAGAGAAGAGCCATCGCAATCTTGAATTCATTTACCCTGCAGGGGTCGGTGCCAGAGCCCATAAGGGTAGCCAAGATTGCAGCCCGGGCGCATGCCAATGCTTTAAATTAGAACTTCTAAAATTAAGAGGTGTGGTGGGGTGGCAGAGCGGCCATGCGTTCGCCTGCAGTCCGCATCGGCGGTTAGCGAATTTATAAGGGTTCGAATCCCTTCCCCACCTTCCAATTCCATGTTGGAAGTACACTACAGAAGAGCGAAAAACCAGCAAATGGGCGTATCACCCTGAAAGAATCTTCTGGAATACTTGACACAGTGCTAGCGTGCGAAAGGGCTGTAGACTATTCACCCTAACGCAGCACCTGACCACCGGGTGCATCAATGTTAGAAAAGCACCCGATTTTTCAGCAGTACCATCAGTAGAATTGAAGCTCGGGTAACGGTAACTTGTAGAGACAAATGGCAAATTTGACGAAAAGATTCTGGTATCATGCTCCAGCTATTGAGCATCATCTCAGATGAGATCAAATGATGATTCGAATGTTCTTCCGTTCAAATTACAGCAATCAAGGTCATCTTCCCACATTCTTGTTCAATAATCCCTCTTAAACACCATCTTCGTGACCTGTTAAAAGTAATGTAGCAGCTCCAAACGACGGTAAACGATATGGCAAAATCAAAACAAAAGCAGCCAAATATTCTTGTGATCTGGGGCGATGACATTGGAATAACCAACCTCAGCTGCTATTCACATGGGTTGATGGGTTATCATACGCCCAACATCGATCGAATTGCTAAAGAAGGCATGATATTTACAGACGCTTATGGCGAACAATCCTGTACAGCCGGTCGCGCCGCCTTCATCACGGGCCAGAGCGTCTACCGCACCGGCCTGTCCAAGGTGGGCATGCCCGGAGCACCGATTGGGATGAGCGAAAAGATCGTGACGATCGCTGCGTTGCTCAAGGAACAAGGATATGCTACAGGGCAGTTCGGCAAGAACCATCTAGGCGATCTTAATCAAATGCTGCCGACCAACCATGGATTCGACGAGTTCTTTGGCAATCTTTACCACCTCAACGCGGAAGAGGAACCCGAAAGGGACAACTATCCCTCAAAAAAAGAATTTCCCCAATTCTACGAAACATTTGGCCCCCGTGGCGTTATCCATTCCTGGGCCGCAGATGAGGATGATCCTACGGTAATGCGGAGGTGGGGAAAAGTTGGTAGGCAAAAAATTGAGGATACTGGACCGCTGAACAGGAAGCGGATGGAAACCTGTGATGACGAATTTGTTTCGGCGGCCAAAGATTTCATAAAGCGACAACACGAGGCGGGAAAACCATTTTTCGTATGGCTCAATACGACCCACATGCACCTTTTTACGCATACCAAAGCTTCAAGCAAGGGACAGGCAGGCCGCTGGCAGTCTCACTATCACGATACGATGATTGACCACGACAAGAATGTTGGAGAAATGCTTGATCTGCTTGACGAGCTTGGAATTGCCGAAGACACATTCGTCATGTATTCCACTGATAACGGGCCTCACCGCAATTCATGGCCTGATGGAGCTACAACCCCATTTCGCAGCGAAAAGAATACTAATTGGGAAGGAGCGTTCCGTGTTCCGCTGCTAGTGCGCTGGCCAGGCAAGATCAAGGCCGGTTCGATTTCAAATGACATCGTTCAACATCATGATTGGTTGCCAACTTTTCTCGCCATGGCAGGAGATACAGAAGTAGCGGAGCAATTGAAGACAGGTTACAAGGCCATTGGGCGAACCTACAAGAATCATATAGACGGTTTTAACCTCCTGCCATACTTGACCGGCGAGGTAGAACAAAGTCCCCGCAATATCTATTTCTATTTCAGCGACGATGGGGATATGCTAGGCATACGCTTCGACAATTGGAAGATGGTGTTCATGGAACAACGTAGCCAGGGGACATTGGAGGTATGGGCTGAACCCTTTGTCCCCCTTCGTATCCCAAAGCTCTTCAACCTCCGCACCGACCCATTCGAGTACGCAGATATCACTTCGAATTCTTACTGGGAGTGGTATCTTCAGAACACCTATTTCATATAC
>JBIQJB010000053.1:0-4292 GCA_044507735.1 Nitrosopumilales archaeon | reverse complement strand
AACAGTCTGATGACTGGGACACCTCATTCCTTAGGGATTCGTGGGTTCAAATCCCACCCCCCGCACCATCTAACTTTACCAAAAGGAGCAAGAATATTGCTCTGTTTTGGCAAACAAGCAAGAATAACCGACATCGATTTTTTGCTATGCAGTACAATACAGACCAGCCGTTCGAACCCCGATCTCCGCCTTAAATCTGCAGGAGAGTGTAGTATATGATGGCTGATATACATGGCGGCAGAGAATATTGTGTAAAAGCTATACTGACAGCTTTGGCAGACGGCAAGCCAAAATCAGCTAAAGAAATTGTCAGTACTACCCGCATTGATGAAAAGGCAATATCTCACCTGCTATCAAACCTGTGGAGGAAGCATCTCATTCTAAGGACAGACAAGCCGCTGTTTGAGTACAGCAAGCAGTTCAAGGGCAGAGCTGGATTCAAGAGCAATACGAGGATGTACCACCTGTATATCATCAATGACCAAATAGGGCAAGGGGAAGAAAACACAGGCGGAGAAACTACAAACAATAACCCCATTTTCCTTGATGGCCACACATTCGTTCAATTCAGCCCTGAATACTCTGACAAGCGCGGCAACAGGGGCAGCAAAAGCAAGGCTCAGCTTGTCTTGAATTTCCTCAAAGAACATTCAGACAGGGCGTTCTATTCGACTGAAATATTCAATGCATTGAAAGAGAAAGGGGTAACAATGCCAGATATTATGACTACTGCCAGAAGGTACGAAAGGAAAGGGTTGTTGTACGTAAGAGGATACCAGACTCATGACTCACAGTCACCTTTTCAGGAAGGCTATTTGATTACATGGATTGAGCAAGACGGCAGCAGCGACCTTAACGCATTAAAGCAAGCTGTCATGCGTACAAACGAAGCACTGAAGGATAATGCATCTACCAACCCGCTGGTACAACGGGTGCTGGCAATAAGAAACTTGGTAGTGAGTGAAACGGAGTTGGGAAGAATCACAAGCGTGAATCAGATTAAGGATATGCTAAAGGCGGCAACAGACACGGAAGCCGAATCCGCCATCATGCGAGCCATGCAGCTGTACCCGTCAATCCGAGAGGTAAAGCTCTTCAACGCTTATCGCTACTACTATCACGAATCAATGAACATTGAAGTGTTGAACGCTTCCCTTGAAATGGCAAAAAACTATATCAGAATAAGCAAGGGGAGGGCAAACCGCATAGGCCACAACTGGGAAGCCTGCGTTGAATGGTTCATTGACAAGTTTACTATAGGAGCTGAATTTCGGACACAGAATCACAGACAGAACGGTAAAGGTGGCGGCAGAAGGATGGATCCTAGAAGAATCACGCTCCATTTGATAAAGAGCGTGGGAGACAGAAGGCAGAGCGCAGAAGTTGACAGGGTATGGACTGTAACACCTTCAGTATTTGCCAAGCCTGTGACATATGTGCTTGAATGCAAGTGGGGAATCGTCAGCAGGAGGGACCTTGACGACTTTTTCAACGTGCTGAAATGGAGCACCGACTTTGGCGTAGATACTCCTGAAGGAAGGCAGGTAAAGAATGGTGTTGTCGGGGTGTTTGCCGGCGGTGCATTTGAAGATGTTCACGTAAAGATGGTAAACGGCAACAATGGCACTGCTATTACGCTGGCTCAGTATGCTGAGAGGTTGAATGTCCAGCCGCTAAGGGCTTCTGATTTTAACACGAAATTACGTGACAGAGGAGTGCCAAAAGACATAACTGTACAAAAGATATGCAAGGCAGCAAGGGACGAGCGTGATGTCCGAAGGATGCTGGATACAGTTTGGGACAAACCGGAAGGGGCTAAAGACGTTGTGGAAAATGCCATGAAGACCAATAGTAGCGTGTACAAGTTTGAAGAAGAACTTGAAGCAAATGACAAAGAAGGAAGCAAGGGGAAAGAAAAAGGGGAATGGGCCGCACCTATCGGATCTCTTTCAACCGCTGCAGCTGAAGTCTAGCCATGTCACGCTTGAGCATCCTGTCATACAGTACAAGCAGGCCTTGATTGACGGCATCGGTGTTGTCTGAGACAAGACCTCTTTTCTTTAGCTCAAGCAGTATCTTTGCCGGCTCTCCTTCTATTTCGGTATTGATTCTGATTCTGGCTTGCGACTTACCTGCAATTTGCGTTTCCTCTGTGGTTGCATCGTTCACCTCCAAATACTACTACAGCACTGTACGAATTTAAGGCAGGAAAATTGCGACGGGTTTGCACAAGTCCAAACAGCTTCTTTTGGCACCAGACTTTAGCTCGTGGCACCAGTGGTGCCAAAAAAGTGGTACCACTGGTACCAGATCATGGCTCTGGTGCCAAAAATGATGCTTTGTACGGCCTATTTTGGTACCACTGGTATCAAAAAGTGGCACCAGTGGTGCCAACGCTGTAAAATTCATGCTCTTGTTTTGCTGCCATATGCTAATGATGTTGCCGCTGGTACCAAAAATTCTCCCCCGCATTATGTTTTCGTGTACATTTTCTGCTGGTACCACTGCTGGTATCATTTCTTCTTCTTTAGCCAAGCTTAAGTTATAAATTGGACTTGTTTTAGTGGTCACCTTTCTGTATTAATGTGGCTACCTAGAGCTTTTACTTCTTTTTCAGCAATAATAATGCATATACATGCACAGATTGCATAACATCTTTCATTGCTTCATTTTGATTAAACTATTACTCCTATCTGACTGCATTTGTTATATAATACAAAATCGACATATTAATTGGTTGACCAAGGTAAATGCTGTAGACAATTACGTATCTAATCATTTCATTAAAACTAGAAAAAAGTATAGGAGGCTCTGGAATTGTCCGTTATCCATAGAGCGCTCTGTGTGCTGCTTCTGATGATATGTGATTCTCGATGGTTGCCTTTATCAGACCTATTTTTGCATCGGCAGTGGGAACATCAGGCTCGCCAACCACGAACCATATAGCAGGAATTGATATGTGGTCATCACCTACATTCTTTGGCTTAATTGCAATGTCGGCAATAGCCAAGCCATTTCCATAGCTCATGCTATCGATGAGATCATCGACGGTTACTGCACTACCGTCAGGCTTTTTCAGATCCGGGCTGATGTAGAATTCTGTGGCAGTGGCGTTGCGTATTATAAGGTTGCCGTCCCTGTCGTATATCCCTTGTTTTGATGCACCAGAATCTGGTCCTGCATCCATAGCCAGTCTTATTCCAGCTATTTGTCTTATGTCTGCAGCAAGCTCGTCAGGAACTTGGAATTTGTGCACGTCCCTTGGGAATATGTAGACTTTTACTTTTTGGAAAGGAGGTGATATAGCCGGCTTTGTAGTGGGATCCCCTGTGTATTTTCCAGTGACTTGCTGGGCTTCTACATTTCCTATGGTGTTATGATTCTGTGCTAGCAGGCTAAATGCCAATATCGATAGCACTCCAACACCTGCCACCAGAGATACAATCTTTTTGTTTCCCAACAACTTGCTCATCTCCTTACTCAAATATCGAAAGCAGATTCTGCATTGAACCAGCATAGACTGTTGCCGAACCACCCGAGCATGTATTCTTTATCTCTAGCCAATAGTCGTGCGATATCACTGATAGCGAAGGTGATGTTGAAGCTGACACTGAGCCGTTTTGCGTTTGTCCTGCCGCCACACCATTTATCTCCGTCATGAAGAATTTGGCGCTATTGGCTACATAAACTTCTCTTGCCCAGAATTCGTTTGTACATCCTGTGGGTGTTGAAGCAAAGTACTTGAAATCTATTGTGGAGAGTTCATCGGCATTACGGCTTGATATCCCAGTTATGGAAATACCTGATATTCCTGTGTATGTTGTTCCTACGACGCTTGCGGTGGTCCCCAATTTTTTCTCAAAATGTTCACCTGCTGCAAATGCCCTATGGTCGATCCCCACTGCAATCATTGGTAAAGAAACAGTCGCCCCAATTATTGCCGCAAGGACACCGGCCCGTTTTAGGTCTGTTGCAGTTAGTTTCTCCACTAAAGGGAAAACACTATTCAGAATAGATATAACTATTCCGTATAGATGATACATATCATTCATACGCACTAAAAATGCGTATCGATTTTTTTGTCCTTAATTTTAACAGATACTAGATTCCACCACATAATGTGATGATTATTGGGATACCAATCCTGTGTTAGTTGCTTGAAATTAACAGGCCTTCATGCTGAATTTTCAGTCTTGCTAATAGACTGACCATAAGAGGATACTTCTATGTTCGTGATCGGCGCTGTTAACTTAGCCTCCATCCCTAGCCAGAAATAATGTGAACCGCATCCT
>JBIQJB010000025.1:27831-31855 GCA_044507735.1 Nitrosopumilales archaeon | reverse complement strand
ATGGTATATTGTATTTAATTAGTGTTCTAGTACAGTTACCGAAATAGGCATTATTCTTTCTTGAGGGGCTATCTCTGCTGTAATTTATTGGTGAAATGGGTGCAAGGACTAGGTTTCTTTCATAATTCTTCTTCGAACTTTGGCTTTGAGTTTGTGGTCTGACTGTGCGAAAGACGACAATAACAACGCGTGGAGCACGAATGTCTTTGTTGCTGCACGCGATCTCGTCCACGCGCTTGTCAGCCGGCACTCTCGATAATGAGGATGCCCTTTCAACAATATGGAGAACAGGGCACATCCTGTGAAAGTCGCATTGTGTGGCAAGCTAGCGAAAAGGCACACGTACATGAAGGGGGGAGACGGGGATGGTATGTGGGGTCGAGTATTCATTTATCTCGTATTGTTTGGCCTCATTTGCAAATCTCTGGTTTTTTGTATCACTGCATAGACGTCCAGAAAGCTATGAGATGGATATCATCAGGGAAATTTTTTGATTTACTGTTCGCCGACGTACGCAATCGAGTGTGACTGGTACATTCGCCAAATGTACTATATTGAATATAAGGTGGTGGCTGCAAGCTATGTTGGTATGCGAAGTACATTTGCCAATTTGGCAATAATCGGTTCAACATCGTTCGCTGTCACGATTTTGTTGACTGCGGGAACGGTAATCGAACCGGCGTTCGCGCATCAGCGACAGCTGTTCACTATAGGAGGACAGGATTATCTGATTGTCATTGGTTCGCTCAACGAGCCCGTCTTTGTTGACGACAAATCAGGGTTGGACCTTCGGGTGCTGAGGGCGGATCCAAACGACCCTATGAACACTAGAGCTCCAGGTGCGACACCGGTGGAAGGACTAGAAGAAACACTCCAAGTAGAACTGCAGGCAGGAGGCAAAAAGTTGATTCAGGAAATAGAACCGGCATTTGGTGAACCAGGACTTTATGAAACTGCATTTTATCCTACTGTCGCAACTACGCTGACCTATAGGATTTTCGGCACCATCAACGATACTCCAGTTGACCTGTCCTTCAGTTGCACACCTGTAGGCGAAGCAGGAGCCGCCCCAAGCAACGAAGTAGAGCAAATCTCTGATGGCGTTGTCCGGAAGGGAATTGCTGGAGGATTTGGATGCCCAATGGCACGGTCGGATGCAGGATTCCCTGAACCATACATGTCAAATACCGAAATGGCAACTGCACTGCAACAGATAAAGGCCGACGTTTCCTCGATCAAGTCAAACGTAGGAACTGGAGCCACAACAACATCTGACTCTGGAATCGCATGGGCTGGGCTTGGCGCAGGTATCGCAGGAATTGGAATCGCAGCTGCAGCGATAGCGATGTCGAGAAAGAAGGCAGCTTGAGGGCGCAAAATGGAAGCTCTGAAAGCCGTCTTCTCCTTTTTCATTTTCTCAACAACATCCGCTTGGAGCAAAGGGAATAGTAGTTGAATATGGTCATGCACCAACGCAGTTCAAAGAGGAGCAGTGTTCTTCCCAACCTGCAAAGACGCGGGTTTTCTATCATTCCGCTTGCAGCAATCGTGCTTGTCCTATGCGCATCTGGCGGGATAGCTGCATATGGCCACGCTGCCCCAGTCAGTTACTCCATCGAGCCAAATGCGGTCTTTGAAGATCCATCCTCTGTGCCGACCAGCCTTGTCATGTCGTTTTCAGAACGTCCCGATCCCCGGACCAGCTATATACACGTGCTCAATTCCCGAAATGAGCGGATTGACAATAATGATTTTAGCATAACGAGCCAAAATGGAAGGGAAGCAACTGTCACCCTTGACACATCAAAGCTCGAGAATGACTCGATATACAGCGTTTCATGGCGCACCTTCTCTCTTGATGATGGGCACATCACGGAAGGGGCATTCGTTTTCGGAGTCGGCAATATAGGAGATATCTCCTCTGTGGAAGGAGCAACTTCGGAACAGACACGCTATGTAACATCGACTGCTGATGCACTATTGAGGTGGCCACTCATTGTGGCGCAAACCGCGGTGGTTGGTGGCGCCCTTGCACACCTGTACCTTTGGAAAAAACCCGCGCCGCAAAGGAGTAGTGATTCGCAAACCTTCAAAGAGATTCAGAAAACTGGTGTCTTGGAAAGGAAGCTCGCATTGATCTTTATCGCCAGCGCTGCGGCAATAGCTGCATTTGGAACTGCCGTTGTCTTTATGCAGGCAAGCTATCTTGCAACCACCGAGAATTCGGACTACCTGGCAATATTCCAGTCGCTTGTATCTGGCTCGCCTGCCGGCCTCGTATGGGTGCTTCGCATTGCAACATCTGCTGCGATAATCGCCATTTCGATTGGTTACTATGTAGTGGCAAAAAGAAGTGCGAACTTGGGATCCTTGCCGTTTCTAGCCGCGATCCTTGTCGCCGGCGCAGTCAGCATGTTTTCAAACAGCATGCTCAGCCACAACTCCGCTTCACTCTTCCTGCCAGGGGTCGCCATCTTTTCTGATTGGCTGCATTTCATGGCCGTGTCTGTCTGGGTCGGAGGTCTGTTTTACTTTTCAACAGTGGGGGCAGAGGCGATCAGGGGCCTGAGTGGCAATACCATTGAGCAACACAGGCGGCTGTCAATTGTCATCCCGAGATTCTCTATTGTGGCCACAATATCTTTGGGAATAATTGCAATCACCGGCATCTACATGGCATGGATACACATTCGTGACTTTGAGCTGCTGTTTGGCACCACCTACGGCACAAACCTGATAATCAAACTCTTAACCGCGGCCCCGATGGTCGCGTTGGGTGCATATCACCAGATCATCTTGCACAAGAACATGGTCTTGCTGGCAGCGTCCGGCCCGCGGCCCTCTGATGCAAGTGCCAAGAGTGAAAGAAGCAGGGAGAATGTGGCCCTAAAGTTTACCCGGACCGTTAGGATTGAATCCATCATCGGTGTTGGAGTGCTGCTCGCCGCTTCGTTCCTCACCATTACGTCACCCCCCGCTCAGGAGCATCACCATGAAACAACCGGTCCTGTCTCCGGTATTGTAGAAACTGCAACGGTTGACAACGTCGACATCACTGTTAAAATATCGCCATTCCAGGTAGGGGTGAACAGATTCGAGGTTTCACTCAGAAACCCTGATGGGCAGGCCCCTGCCAATCTTCAGGCTGCGTTCATGAGGTTGACAAATACAGAGGCAAGGGTAGGTCCCATCATAGTAACACTAGACAAGATTGGTGACGGTTCATTCTCTGCTACTGGAGCATTCCTTAGCCAGCCGGGTACGTGGAAGATGGACTTGATCGTGCAGCGGACTGACGCATACGATCTTAACCACAGCTTCGAAGAAACCCTGGTCGCTGCACCTTCGGCCTCCGGTGACGAAAGCCATTCGGGACACGAGCAGCCTGCAGAAGAAACGCCTCCTGCGGACACGACCGCTGGTGAAGAGGAGAGCGCCGTTCCTCCATCAGAATCGTTTACCATAGCAGCAGTTATCCTCTCAATCGGAGTCGCAGCTGCCAGCGCGTACTTTGCCATCAGAAGCAGACAACAGCTCAGGCGCACTGCCTCGACCTTGGGAACTGCCTAGAAGATAGGCATCGCCGGGCCTCCTGCACTGCGTCTGCATCTTGCTCAAAAGCCCTCAACTCTGCACAATCCCCGTGGAAATGCGAGCTATCGCCCAACAAATGCCTGTTTGGAGGGGGAGGGCACGCACGCCTCTTCAATCCCGCGCCCTCCATCCGTCCATTGTCAGGGCGACGCCGCGGCTAGGCCATCTCAGCTGCGTACCACTGTGCTATCCTTTGTATTGGTTCTCCGCCTGCTCCCAGACATTAAAATCACCGCCACGCAGCCAGTGCCTGGACCCGTGTCCTGCGCAGCCCGACATATGGTCTAGCAGAGGCTTGCATGAAAAAAGGGTGCTATCGTTAAAAATGCTGTTGCACACATAGTCAATGTGAACGTCCAAGATCTAGATAAAATGGAACGGATGATTTGGCTGATAGAAATAGGGCTGACCGTTGGCAAGAATCTGGTGC
>JBIQJB010000025.1:0-27731 GCA_044507735.1 Nitrosopumilales archaeon | reverse complement strand
GAACGGATGATTTGGCTGATAGAAATAGGGCTGACCGTTGGCAAGAATCTGGTGCTAATTATGGCCTTGTTCATGGGAATCTCCTTCCTGATTGCAGCATACTTTGCTATTGTAGGCAACATTGTCGGAAGCGTTATCAGCCTGGCATTTGGTATTGCAGGGCTTGTCTTTCTTGCCCAGATTATGCAGACTCGCAGGCGCCACAACCATAGACATGCAAGATATCGAGATACGATGCAACAATATCAGGAGTACCGCGAGGCTCGGGCAGCGTAGGCAACAGGAGCCACAGCAAGTCTTTTGTTCAACCCTTGTGCTATAATGGCATGGGCAAGCTCGATATCCCCAGAGTAAGCAAGCACGAGTTTGTTGCTTTTCTGGAAGAAAAAGGCAACGTGCGCGTCGACGATTACATTGAAGGTGCCATGGAAGTTGCAGAAAGAGTTCATTCAGGGCTTGTGCGCGAGGACGGGGCCTCACCTTTTCTTGAAACCCATACTTGGCCTGTGACAATGGATGTCGTCCAGCACTACCGCACCGTCAACCGCAACATCACTAGCGTCGAAATTGCGGCAGCAATACTGCATGACATCATGGAAGACGACGAGCGGATATTGAACCTGCACGAATCAAAGTCATACGGGTTTGAAGCCTATATTGCATACCGGTTTGGCAACAGGATTAGCGACATTGCTACCGAGCTAAAGATAAAGCCCCTGGAAAACTTTGCCGGCTCCGACGACCAAGAACGCCAGCTGGCCCGATTCTACGCATACTGCGATACATTGCGTGAGTCTGACTATGACGTCAAGGCGATCAAACTGGCTGACAGGCTCAATAACATGCGGTTCATCCTGAACGTGCCTGGTCATGACAAGATAAGGAGATACATGCGCGAGGCAGAGGACTTTTACCTCGCATACGCGATGCTTCCACCAAAGATGCCTGAATTCTATGATGGACTCAGGGCGGCATATGAGGACCTAAAGGGAGTTGCTGCCAAGAAGCTCGTTACCGCATGACGCTTCTTCACAAACCATTTAAAGGTAATAAATGGAGATAAAGGGAGGAAACCGTAAATTGGCTAATCTCAACGTGGCGGTCATTGTGAAATTGGAGCCTGATTTCTCGGAAGGCAACGTGAGCTACAACGCCGACGGCACGCTAAACAGGGCAGAAACAAAGAGTATCCTCGGCCCGCACAGCGCCATCGCATCAAGTGCCGCCTTTTACGCCAAGGTTCGATATGGCGCTCGTGTTGCGATAACGACCATGGGGCCTCCCATAGCCGACGCGGCGCTGCAGCAGGCACAATTGCTCTCCGACGCTGACGAGCTCCACCTGTACAGCGACAGGATGTTCGCTGGAGCAGATACACTTGCGACGGCGGAAGTGCTCAAGACAGGGATTTCAAAACTGGATTCTAGCAAGGTGGACATTGTTTTTTCTGGTCACAGGGCTTCTGATGGTGAAACTGGCCAGACAGGCCCCCAGACGGCGTGGAAGCTGGGGTTTACTTTCCTTGGACACGTCATTGATTACAGCGTCGACATGGAGAACCGAACTGTCCGCGCAAAGCGCCTGATATCGCTTCAAGGGTTCTATGATGTCATTGAGGAAGTGGAGGCGCCACTACCCGTGTTCATAGCAATTGATCCGTCTTACAAGGCTTCATACACCACCGTGTCGCAGAGGCTTGCATTTGCAAGGTATCAAAAAGAAGCAAGGACGCGTGCTCAAAACTACAAGCAGTATCTGAAGGTGTTCAATGCCCAGCAACTGGGCGTCGATCCCAAGCAGGTAGGACTTCCCGGATCGCCAACAATAGTCTACAAGGTAGAAAAGATTCCAAAGGCAAAGGCCAGTCGAAGGGCCGACGTCATTGACGGCACAAGCCGCGAGCAGATTGCAAAGGTCGCAGAGAAAATGTACGAAGTGCTGGGAGGCTTGGTAATCAAGTGAACAGCAAGTACCAGCACCTTTACGTTGTAATAGAGCATGAGGAAGGCAAGCCGATTCCTGTCAGCCTCGAGATGCTTGGAGAAGCACGACGCCTGATGGACGGGTACAACAAGAGATACTCTGCCAGCGAAAAGGTGGTGGCAGTGGTGCTGGGGCACAACGTGCACAAGCTGTGTGAAGAGCTGATATTCTATGGTGCCGACGCAGTGATCTATGCGGACAGCCCAGAGCTGGCACATCATAGAAACTTGGTCGATACGAAGGTCATAAGCCAGATAGCGACTAACAGAGATTTGGCAAACAAATTCTCTGATGCTCCCGAGTTTGTCAAGCCCCGCTACATGTTCTTTGCAGCAGACAACATTGGCAGGCAGCTGTCAGCAACGGTCCTCGCAGAACTGGAATCAGGACTTGCATCTGACATTAACAAGCTCGTAATCGAGGATCTGGAGATAAAACACGAGCACAAGACAAAGGGCCAAACCATCAAGTATGAGAGGACGCTTGAAATGTACAGGCCAGACTTTTCTGGATTTTTGTGGACTACAATTCTGTGCCTTGACAACCGCAACCCTGCGATTGAGCGGGAATACCATCCCCAGGCATGCAGCATAATCCCTGGCGTATTTGCCCCAATCGAGCGCGACGAAACAAGGAAAGGGGTGGTGGTGAGCTATGTGCCAACGTTTGATGAGCGCGATCTGCGGGTGAAGATACTCGGCAGAAAGATTGTCAAGAGCGCAGTCGACTTTGATAGCAGGAAGGCCATAGTGAGCTTTGGACGCGGAGTCAAGGATGCGCCCGAAGAAAACATCAAGCTCGTGGTCGAGCTCGCCAAGCAACTGGATGCCGAGGTCGGCATTTCCCTACCGATATCCAAAACGCCATTTGCAGTGAGCGAGGGGACAAGGTCTACATACATGATCCCAGACAGAGTCATCGGGACAAGTGGGCGCAAGGTGGCCCCATTGCTGTACATTGCAGCAGGAATCAGCGGCGCCGTGCAGCACATCGCAGGCATGAGGGAGTCCGGTTTTGTAGTAGCAATCAACCCCGATGAGGAATCGCCAATAAAGGACGAGTGCGACATTTTCATAAAAGGCAGGATTGAAGAAGTGATACCACTTTTGCTTGAGGAACTTGAAAAAAAGAAGCCTGCGATAGAGGTGAGGAAATAGCATTGGAAAGTTATGACGTTGCCATAATCGGCGGCGGATCAGCCGGCCTTGCAGCACTGAAGCAGCTGTCGACCCTTGGCAAGCAGGCGGTGCTTCTTGAGGCCGGAAGACAGGTTGGCACCAAGAACGTTTCAGGTGGAATACTGTATTCAAAAAAACCCAAACATGGCCGTTCGTACAATGTTGAAGATGTTTATCCTGAATTCCTCCAAGAGGCGCCCATTGAACGCAAGATAACACAATACATGTTGCATGCGACTTCTGGAAACAAGGTCTTTACCATGAACCTGACGGCTGCTCATGAATATCAGGCAAATTTTGGATGTTCTGTCCTGCTCAATAGGCTAAACACATGGTTTGCCCGGAACGCCGGCGAAAGCGCCGAAAAGCAGGGCGGAGGCATCGTGTCCGGCGTGCACGTCCGCTCTGTGCAGTGGCAGAAAAACAACAACAACAAGACTGTAATTGAAACTGACGAGCTTGACCCATTCGAGGCAAAAGCAGTGATCGCTGCTGATGGCGTCAACTCTGAAGTGGCAGAGATGACCGGGGCGCGGCCAAAATTCACGCCTGAGCAGCTGTACCAGGGAGTCAAGGTGGTAGTCAAGGTCCCAGAAGAAATCATAGAACAGAGGTTTGGCATCGGCCCTGAAGAGGGAGCAGCGCATTTGTTTGCCGGCGATGTCACGCTCAACCATATCGGTGGGGGATTTGTGTATACGAACCGCGACACGCTCTCTGTGGGGGCCGTCTATCACTATGACTCATTGATGGCGCGGCCTGCAGAGCCTTCTGCACTTGTCAATGCGCTGCTGAAGAACCCGATGGTGGCTGAATTTGTAAAGGACGAAGTGGCAATCAAGGAAGAGATCAACAAGGACTTGCCCAAGGAAGAGCAACTTAGGAGAAAGTTTGCAAGTAGCAAGCTGATAAAGAACTGGACGGAGCTTCGAGATGCCTGGTATTCTAAATCAGGCCGCAAAAAGCTGGTTGAAGGTGGCAAGTACAAGACCGAGGAAGAAATCAAATCAAGGCTGGATTTTGTGCGAAACGAACTTGAAAGCAAGTACGGGACCAAGTTTGTCACTGACTATGTCGAACTGGAATATTCTGCAAAGCTAGTGCCTGATGGCAAGCGCTGCGCAATGAAAAAGCCGTACTACAAGAATGTGTTGTTTATCGGAGACGCGGCTGGAAGGGGCGTCTTTATCGGGCCAAGGATCGAGGGGCTGAATGTAGGCATTGACGATGCTGTGAGGGCTGCCAACGCAGTCGCAAGGGCAATCGACAGGAATAACTTTGACCAACAATACCTGGGCGAATACTATTCCCAATTGGTGGAAGAGAGTCCCTATACTCGTGACATGAGGGAGATAGACAAGGACTACTTGAAAATATTCCTCGACGCTGCGAAGGATGTTCCAAAGGACATCGTCGGTCAGCGCTATGGCATGGTGTTTCGGTTGATGTCGAGCGGCACCCTGAGAGGCCTGGCGGTTGGCGTCGCGAACATCCTGGGCTACGACAAACTGCTGCCGCTTGTGGAGTCAGAGGAGACATATGTGCATGTTCCTGTGGAACTGGCGGAAAAGATGGGCCGTACAGTGAACGCAACGTACGAGCCGACACTTCCGACGGTGGCCAAACGCATCGCCCGGCTGAAATACGATGACGACAGGCTCTCGCACATCAAGGTGCTCCACCCAAAATCCGACTTTATGAAAAAGATGGTGACCCTCTGCCCGACAAAGTGCTACAGCGTGGAAGAAGGAGAAGGCAATGTGACACTCCAACACGAGGCGTGCATCGAGTGTGGCACGTGCGCCAGGGACACGGACTGGCGCCATCCGAGGGGAGAAAAAGGGATCGTATACCAGTATGGCTAACTAACTCTGAACAAATCCGCGCCTTTCTTCACTATCATTGGCTGTTCCTGTCGCTGGCGGCTCCAGATCATGTGTAGCTAACAGATGTTTGGATTTTGCCACACTCTGCAAGTCCTCACAGTTGGGGCGATGGTGATAGACCGACAAAAACAGCATATGTATATGGTGATACGGACAGCAGAGGCACGCAACAATTGCAGCGTTCTGCGGGTACCAGTGTACAGAAAGAGAAGGCGGGTTTTTTTCAATCTTGAATGAAAATTTGGTCCGCCTTACGGACTGGTCTGTTAGCGGCAAGCTAACCCCCTCCCAAAGGGCCGGCCTTGTGCCCATAAATCGCAGTCGCTACCGCCAAAAATGAAAGGTGGGTATATCCTGCCCCATCCTCGACCAGCTAGTTCTTCCACTTTATCGAGCAGCCAATCGAAGGATCAAAGTCCTTTTCGAGCTTTTCTCCTCTCAGGAGTTTGCGGACATTGTTCTCCATTACCGGAACAGTAGGCTTTGCTTCGGGGTCCAGGGCGTCATTTATCCGGCCGTGGAACGCCAGCTTGCCATCTACAAACAAGAATGGGTCTGGAGTGCATACCGCACCATAGGCGCGCGCAACATCCTGGGTCTCGTCAATCAGGTATGGGAAGTTGAGGTTGTAATCCTTTGCAAATTTCACCATGTTGTCAAAGCCTTCGTCTTTGTAGCTTGGGTCGTTGCTGTTGATGCCAATCACCTGAAGTTCAGAAGGCTTGAACTTGCTCTGCAGCTCTACAATGTCGCCAATTCTGGCCTTTACATATGGACAGTGGTTGCAGATGAACACCACCAATGTCGTTTTGCTGTTCTTGTAATCTTGCAGGGAATGCATCTTGCCGTCTACTCCCTTTAAAGTGAAATCAGGAGCCATGCTACCCGTTTTCAGAACTTGAGGTGACGATTCTGTCTTGACCATGATTTTACTATCGAACTCAATGATATTAAATATCTATTGCGAATTCTCAAGAAAGGAGTTAGCGTTATAAGATATCTGTGAGTTATAGTCGCTGCCATTGTCATGCAGAGCAAAGACAGAAGGCTCTTACCAATTCTGATCGTCATCCTCTCTGCAGGGTCAATATTGGCCACTATTGTCCTTGCTTTCTATGGGATCTACTTCTTCTTCCTGTTCATCCCCCTCACATTTGGGCTACCGTGGTCGATAAAGAGGCTATGGAGAAACAAGGCAAGGAAACAGTGGAACGTGGAGGACCTGCGCTAGGACATTCCGAGGATCTTCCTGAGTTCTTGAGTTGATTCTTCAAGGTCTCTTTTCTGGTCGTCACTGGCCTTCTGCATCCATTTCGTGTTCATGTTGCTCGTTTTTGGGATGTTCTTCTCAAATTCGCCATACCAATCAAGTTCGCAAAAGCTTACGACCCTGTTGAATTCGTCGCGGGGGTTGGCTATCAGGTCCTCGTAGCGAACCTCGCAGTATCTGCCGGGTCCAAATGCCCTTGCCTCTCTGGCCCTGCTGATAAGTTCAGCCCATGCCTGGCCATAGTTGAACAGCTCCGAACGGTCCGCCCTGTACTTGTCTCCAAGAATCTTCTTCAAGCTGAGCAGGAACATTGTCGGATTTGCCTCGCCCTTTTTGTTGAGGATTGAGTAAGCGACTGCCCTGCCATCCCTGATCACGTGTACAAACTTTGCATCGGGAAAGATGCGATCAAGTATCCTCACCCTGACACAGTGTTGCAGGTTCTTGTTTATGAATCGGGGCCTCTTCCAGAGGTTCTGCACTGCAGCAACGTTCTTTCTCAGTTGCGCCTTCATCTCTGGCGTATAGTCGTCCTCTGTCTTGTAGTCATAGGTCCCAAAATATCTGATCCAGAACGCGTTTGCCTCGTGTGGCACCGTGGATGCCTTGTCCTTGTGTAAGAAGTTGTTGATCTTGTATAACGCAGCTCTCCTATCGCCGACAAGCCTGCCATGCTTGTGAATGCCTGCCCTGAGCATGTTAAGCGTCAGATACGCCAAGTCTCTGTGTGTGCACAGTGTGTTGTACATCAGTGTGGTTCCAGAGCCCGGCGCCCCGATGATAAAGACCGGCTTCACTACTGCTGGTTCCGTAGCATATTCGTCCGTAGAGGAATCTGTCTGCATGTGGCGATACGAGAATGCAGCCGACTTTGCTCCTTTTATGAATTAATGTAGATTATGCTAGAATGCATTCTACCGGAATTTGCATTCTAAATTCATATCAACCAGACAGATGGAGTCTAGCCGTACTTTGGCGTGACTTATAGCTACAACCCGCGAGAATATTGGCTTGCCCGAGGCAAGGTGTACAAGGATCAATTCAAGCACGACCCGGAAAAACAGCTGCAGGAAGAGGCACTTATTGATTATCTGAAGACCATTGATCCTCCTTTTCAAACTATCCTTGAGGTGGGATGCGGCTTTGGAAGGATTTCAAAGCTAATCTTGTCAAATTTTCCGGGCGTACAAGAATACCTGGCAGTGGACATTTCGCCAGATCAGCTTGAAAATGCCCGGCGATATGTAAATTCGGACAAAATACGCTTCAGGGAGTCTGACATACAGTCGCTTCAGCTTGACAAGAAGTACGACTTGGTGATAGCGGTATCAGTTCTCCTTCATATACTGCCAAGCGAAATCGATCAGGTTGTGTCAAAGCTAGTCAGCTTTTCGAGGATGCACGTTGTAAACGTCGATTATTATGAAAATAATAAGCCAAAGCAAATAGCGCCACACAACTTTATGCACGAGTATGTGGCGATATATCAGAGCCTTCCGTCAGTCAAGAGTGTTAAGCGCATCCCCATTGTCAAGAAGAAGCTGCTTTCCGTCATGGACATCAAGCAGTCCATATTCCATGCCGTCGTTGACCAGCCAAATCAATAGTTACAAATAGTGTGCAATCCGACTAACATTCACAGATGTCGGATTCAATCGATGACATTTTGCAGCTACCGCAACGCAAGCTAGTGGTGGCCCAAAACGATGTATATTTGGACGACAAGCAGGCCAAGAACGAGATCTTTATCCTCATGGTCGAGGAATCACGGGGCTCTGCTGGAGGAAGGGCAGCAGGTTCAGGTCATCGGCGCATAGAAAAGATCTATGGATTCTCGTGCGACTTGGGCAAATGCACCAAGTTCTTTGAAGTGAGCGAGCAGGAAAAGGTGGATCAGTTTGATATTCCATATAGTGCAGTGGCAATGGACATCCGACTGTCCGACGGCAAGCCCTACGTGGTGCAAGGGATCGTGGATCCCGAATTTGTCGCGTCCTATCGCTCCGTGATGAAGGCAATCTAAAATAACCTTTGTATGCCAAGCTAGAGCATTAATGTCGGAAGAACACCAGAGGCTTGAACAGACCGCATCTGCTATCGAGGACCTTATCTACATGGGGGTGATCAGGCTTGGCGACTCTCAGGACAAAGCATTGCTTTCTCCACAGTTTTCGCTCATAGCCTCTAACGTCATGTCAAACATGAAGATCACAGACAGCCGAAGAGAAGAGACCATGAAGCTGATGTACTATTCGCTCCTGATATACATGAACGAACACCTGAAGGTGCCTCGGCAACTTGTTATGGCGATTGGAAACGACTTGGAGAAGAACCGGGAAGGCATGGAAAGTGGCGAGCTCGTCACTACTTATGTGGCAGTCTTGAGTGAGATCTGGTCTCAGAACCGTCACAAGTCCGAATAGTATAGCTGCTTGCGACCTAGAGAGTTTCGAGGTTGATGAATTCTGAACGACAAGTTCGCGGCTTTCCTAGTCAGATGGCATCGCTTAAAGATCGACTAGGCAACCCTGTGATATCGAATGCAAAATCTCGGCATCCCGCTGCCTATCGAAATCTTGCCATTCTGCGGGTGGCAAGACCTTGACTAGCTTTTGATTGTGCGAATGCATGCGTCGTCTGCAAATACGAGTGCTGCTCGTTCTGATACGTGGTCACCAAACAGCTGGGGAAGTGAGCTGGATATGTAACGAGGCGAGCGTGCGATCTGCCGCAACGTGGCATTCCTAGTTCCCCCTCTGGGAAATTTCCTTCGCTCTTCTTCTGGATCTAGGATGTCCAGTATTGAGCCATGTGGAAGTGGCACTGTGCAGATCCTTGGCAAAATCCCGATCTCCTTTCAAGTCAGGGTAGCGCGCGGCGGGGAGCTTTTTTCACCACTATATTGGTAAAATCAGTAAGAGCCTCTGACGGCAGGCTTTTTAAGTGGATCTAATCTAACTGCTCTCCTGCAACAATGATGTTTGCCAAGAGGTCGCTCAAGCCCGCGTTGATAGAGTCGATCCCAATGCTTCACAAGAGATCAAAGCCGAAAGTGTGGGTGGAAGCATACGGGTGTTCGGCAAGCATGGCAGACTCGGAAATGATAAGTGGACTTTTGAAGGGCGCTGGCTATGAAATTGCAAGCAAGCAGAGCGAAAGTGCGCTAAACCTCATAGTCACGTGTTCCGTCAAGGACACAACGGAGCACAGGATGGTCAGCAGGATCAAGGCAATGAGCAAATCGGGCAAGCCTCTTGTGGTCGCTGGCTGCCTGCCAAAGGCAGACAGGGAAAAGGTCGAAGCACTGAGCTCTTCGGCAAGCCTGCTTGGGCCCCACTCGATTGATAGAGCGCCAGCCGTGGTGGCTTCAGCACTTTCTGGATCCCGCCTGGTTGCGCTCGAGGATTCTCCTGCTGATAAAGTCAACATCCCAAGAGTTAGAATCAATCCTGCAATCAGCATAGTTGAGATAGCAAGTGGCTGCATGAGCGAGTGCACATTCTGCCAGACAAAGCTCGCCAAAGGGTGGCTGCGGAGCTATAGAATAGGTGATATCGCAAGGCAGGTCAGGGATGATGTTGAAGCCGGCTGCAAAGAGGTGTGGCTTACATCAACCGATAACGGCTGCTACGGCAAGGACATGGATACCGACCTGGTGGAGCTTCTCAATGCGTGCTGTTCTGTGGAAGGCGACTTTAAGATCAGACTTGGAATGATGAATCCAATGTATATGCCAGAAATGCTGGACCGGATCGTTGCCACCTTCCAGCAAAACGACAAGCTGTTCAAATTCTTGCACATTCCTGTCGAGAGCGGAAGCGACAAGATATTGAGAAAGATGAAGCGAGGTCATACTGCAAGGACGTTTCTTGAGACAGTACGGGCATTCAGGAACAAGATCCCAGAAATGACAATCTCAACTGACGTTATCGTAGGATTCCCTTCAGAGACAGAAGACGATTTCAAACAGACGCTCGAACTTGTCGAGAAGGCCGAGCCAGATGTTGTCAACATTTCCCGCTATGGTGCACGGCCGGGTACCGAAGCGGCAAAATGGAAAGGCATGCGGGTTCGCTCTCAAGTAGCCAAAGAGAGATCAGAAGCGCTCCATAGTCTTGCAAAAAGGATTGCAAAGAAGCGCAATTCTCGCTGGAAGGGCTGGGAGGGCGAGATCATTGTCGACGAGATTGGTAAAGTTGTGCAGGGGAGGAACTATGCATACAAGCCTGTGGTATTGGTGCCAAACCCGGATCAGATCCCACTTGGCGACAAAAAACGCGTAAAGGTTTATGATTTTTCCAGCTTTTCTCTAAAGGCTAGGATAATTTTTTAGAGCTCAACTTTATTACACCGGTTATAGCTACCGGTTAATCACCAAAGCTTTTTAACATGACCCCTGTATTTGTGTAGGGGGAGCTCGGGGGTTTATCATCAATGACCGATCTTTTAGTCAAGAATCCAATGCTGCTAGTGGGCATAGGCGGCGCAGGAAGTAAGATCGCCGCTTCGGCAAGCACCGCTCTTGGATGCAAGTGCCTCTTGATTAGCAATGACAAGAAGGACTTGGTGCACAATAAGAGATGCATGGCAATCTTTGTCGATTCTGGGCAATGGATCAACCCATCAAGCCTCAAACTGCGATCTTTTGTGGAAGCACACAAGCGTGAAATGAAGGCCGCTCTCGAAGGCTATTCAACAATAATCGTCGTCTCAAATCTGGCGGGCCGCTCTGGCACTGCCATGGCTCCTCTGGTATGCAGGCTGGCGAAGGAGTCTGGTGACGCAGCCGTAATCTCGATAGCAATCATGCCGTTCAAGTTTGAGAAGGACCGCATTTTCAACTCTGGCACTGCCCTCAGGCGAGTGAGGGAATCTTCTGATTCTACCATCGTGATGGATAATGACGCGTTTCTGGAAAACAACCCTGAACTCTCTCAAGAAGAATGCTTTTCAATAACAAATAGTGCCATCGTCGAGGTCGTATCGTCTATCGCTACTGGCACAGTGAGGTCTCAGATGAACATACTGTGCACGAGCAAGCCCAGCGCTAGCTCGGAGTCGTCGCTCCGAGACTCTGTGGCTATGCTGTATGATTCAGTCCCTGAAGCCGAGACAGTCAAGAGGGCCATGGTGTATGTCATGGGGGGCAACAGGGTTCCTGTCGGTGACTTGAACAGGATTGTTGGCCTGGTGCAAGGCATATTCAAGGAGGAGGGCACGACCGAAGTGGCGATGTCCTCGGTGGCCGCGAGCGACGGTGTACGCGTGCATCTCTTGGCATCCGCCCCGCAAAAGACTAGGTTCGACCGGTATGACCCGCTGGGTGATATTATCCCTGACGTACTTGACTGGGACGAGCCTGACTCCGCTCCGGACATCCAGCTCGCCATACCTGCAATCGATTAAGTCCGCTTCTTTCTATTCTCATTTTGTCTATTTTTGGTTGGATGCCCTATCGTAAGCTAGATGTGCAAGAATGCATCGAGTCGGTGTTGATCGATTAATTGGCCTGTTCCTCTGCCAAATTTTTTCTTATCTTTGGCATCAGCAATTCTGCCACCTCGTTTCCAAAGATACCGGCTAGCTCGATCTTGATTTGGTGCAGCGAATATCGCTCAGAACCATAAAGGTCGATTCCAGATTCTTCCAGCGCGTCCAAAAGAGTTTCAGCAAATGGCCTGCCGATGATGCCCTGCAAGTTAAGTATGGCAGTCTTTAGCTCTGACGCCGGTATCAGCCGGTTGTTGGTGTTCAAGTCGCTAGTTCTCAAAATCGCTGCAGTACCGCTACTTACCGCGGCTACCTAATTTAAAAGTAGTAGTCGACATTTGGCTAATTCTTATATTAGAATTATCCTTTCTGGTATCACCCTAGGTGGGAAGCGAACCGCTTTCCTGCTGGGAATTGGTGATGACAGCTGTTGATTCGGGGTTGCCCGCATCCTTTCTTTCTTGCTCGGAACAACAATATTCGCAATCGAATGGGTTTTATTACAAGCATGAAGCAGAGATGCCGTAAGAAATGATCACATGCGGCTGCCGATGCATTGTATGTAAGAGCCAGCAGCTAACAAGCCATTCTTTTGTTGCGCCGGACGGCTATGACGATATACACCACACATGCAAATCATGCGGCACTCATTTCAACCACCTTGACGGCGAGACGTATTCCAAGTGCGAGATCTGCAAGTTTCCTTAATTGAATTTGACCGCTACCTGTCCGTCAATTTCTTGTGGTACATGCTCTTGCATGGCTGGCCTTCAACCATCTTGACTTCTTTCATCTTTTTCTTGTCATAGATGGTCTGAAAAAATTTGTAGCAGACAGGACAGACTTCAATCATCCGATCCTTTGAGAGCTGGAAGGGTTAAAAGCTTAGCTACTGTGACGCTGATTTGCACAGTTGGTTATATATTGCCGAAAATCAACTTACTGGGAATATGCGCCGCGCAGATCGATCAAAAATGTCTGCAGTCTTGGGAAGGCTGCTGCTGCGATCTGGCAAGTGCGCTTGCGGCCACCAAAAAGACTATCATATCAATGGCAGGTACAAGTGCATGGTGGGGATTTGCCCATGCCAGGGTTTTGAGAAAATAACGGATTAGGCTGGCCATCGTATTCGCACAGAGTGATAACAAACTCTGGCTATCTTTGTTGCCTGTTGGCGAGTTTAACGATTGCAGTTGCGACGATCCTGACGATGTGTGACCGCTTGTCCCTGAGCCATTTACCTGGTGTCCATGATGCGCTGTATGCATATTGACAAATACACAGCGTTGTGAGCACCTTGCCATTCGCTCTTCTCTAGCCAAAAATGTTGGCGGTGCTATCGCGCTGCAGCATGCATGTATTTGTGAACAAGATCAAATCTTGACCCCCTTCCCTGCCCTGGCAGGCACATTCTCGCGTAAAGTGTCATTACCCTGTGGGTAGGCAAAATTGCTGCAGGCGAGGGTGTAAGGATAACACACTTGGGCCTGCTTCTTGGACGCCTGTCCCTATGCTTTTTGCTCTGATTGCGAGGCTGTTTCAGCTGGGGGCGCGTCTTCTGCTGCCTTTGTTGCTTCTGGCTTTTCTTCTGCAGCAGGGACCTCTGTGGAAGCTGTTGATGCTGCTGGCGCGTCCTCGTAAAGTGAGACTGTCACGACACCATCTTCGTCCTTGACCATCTTTACCCTGACCTTTCTCGGTGGGTTTGTCTTGCCTCTGGCCCACATCTGGCGATTGAGGTCTTGTTCCAGCTTCACTTCGTCGCTCTTCATGTGCTTTGTTGCAAACTCGCGAATCATGTTGACGGCCCTGTCAGTACGCTTGTGCTCTGGAGTGAGCCACGCCCTTCCAAGGTTGATAGTGTAAACACGTGTAAGGTTTTCTTCAACTGTTGCCATTTTTTATATCACATCATCCTACATTGACGTCAGACCTGCGCCAAAGCCTGCGCTTGGGGTTGGTCCTGACCTTCCTGTTCGTCCTGATGACTACCCAGGTGGGCACCGGACGGTTTTGCCTCGTGCGCTTCAGTAAACGCTTCTTGCGTGAAGTGTTCTTGCGGGCAGCCATATACGAGCCTAGGATTGATTTTTTCCGCTTTTTAAGTGTTGGCGTGCCGGCTGCGCCATCTCTTATTGGCAAATGCATACACGACTCCATTCCGAGTCGGCGAGCGGCCTTGGCACCCCGCACAATGGCAGAATTTTGATCAGCTAAGCTGTAGATATGAGGACCGGATCTCCGATTTGTGCAATGCCTGTCCTGCACAGACGACTCAGCTACTGCAAGAGCGGTGGGTTGTATTGATAGAAAATGTAAATTCCATAAGTTGTATCATTGTAGGCAAATGCTCCTGCGGCCTGAGGCCCCTCATTGCGTAATTTGAGAAGGTCGGCTATTTCATCGGCTTGAGTTCTTGGAATTTGTTCAAGTGCGCGTGACGGCACAATACCCCGGGACTCGTCAGCCTCAACTACGAGGCGCTGCAACGTCGGGTAACGCTGCATGTCGCCATCTGTAAGGTTTACAATCTCTGCGTCATGCCCGCCCGGGCCTACTTCGACGTAAGCCCAAGCAGTCATCAAGAAATAGTAAGACAGGAAGATGATGGTTGCCGATGCAACTGCCACGCCTCCTATTACGCCTGCGCGTCTGCTATTCACAATCAAACTATCTAACTTGGCTATTTGTTGCTAGCGTCAGGATGCTCCCTGGCATCGGGTTCTTGCAGAATTCCTCCGGTACTTGCAAGCTCTTGCAAAATCATGCTCAATCCTGGCAAATTCAATCTGCACACCTGCATAATGTGTGGTTGTGGTGGTAGTCAAAGTTAATACGATCACTTGGCAATTATTCCTATGAAGAGCAAGATTGTAGTCGAGCCGCCCGGCCCAGCCGCAAGGCAAGTAATAGACACGATGAGGCGGAATTGTTACGACTCGACTTTTACTTACCCTTTAGTGATAGCAGACGGCACAGGCTCGTTTCTCCAAGACGTAGATGGCAACACATTTCTTGACTTTACATCCAACATCGGATCTTGTCCGCTTGGCTATTCTCATCCTGAAATAATGAAAGTCCTAGCAGAGATGTCAAAGAGTGGCGCACACAAGATCGCTGGGCAGGACTTTTACTGCAGAGAACATGCCGAACTGTCAGAGCACGTTGCTTCGATAATCCCAAATGAGTTCAAAACATTTTTTGTAAACAGCGGAGCGGAGGCTGTTGAAAACGCCATCAAGATCGCGTACCGCAAGATGTCGACAACCACACCTTCAACACTTCCAGGTGTGTCGTGCGTCAACGCCTTCCATGGCAGGACACTTGGAGCGCTATCGTTCACGTTCAGCAAACCAGTTCAGAAAAAGGGATACCCCGAGCTTCCTGTTCTGCGGATTAAGTTCTGCACATCCGACTCTGACCCTGAGATCGATGCAGCCGAGAAACTGCTCGCTGAAAACAAAGTCGCTTTCATACTGAGTGAAGTCGTACAGGGAGAGGGCGGATACAACGTTGCCAGCAGCAAGTTCATCCAGAACCTCCGCAAGTTTGCAGACCAGTATGGCGTGCCGCTTGTACTGGATGAAGTTCAATCCGGCATGGGGCGCACTGGCAAGTGGTGGGCGTTTGAGCACCATGGAATCAGGCCCGACATTATGTGTGCAGCCAAGGCTTTGCAGGTGGGAATGGCAGCGTATGACAATGCACTTGACCCCGGCGAGCAGGGTGCCATGTCAAGTACGTGGGGAGGCGGGAGCAGGATCGATATGGCAGTCGGTGCCAGGATAATCGAAGTGATAAAAAAAGATAGGCTGCTTGATAACGCCGCGGTTATGGGCGACAAGCTCAAGAAGGGGCTGGAGGAACTTGTCGGAAAAGGCGGCGTAATGGATGTAAGGGGGATTGGCCTGATGGTGGGAATCGAATTTGACAACAAGAAGCGCCGTGATGAGAATCTTTTGCGGGCATTCAGGAAAGGGCTTCTGTTGCTGCCGGCCGGTCAGAAAGCCATGCGGTTCATACCGCCTCTCACTATCACCCCGGAGGAATTGGACGAAGGGCTCCAGCTGATGCGCCAAGTAGTTGCCAGCTAGTGGCCGCCACCGTACTATTGAACCACTAAAGCAAGGAATCTTTTTTTCGGGATCCTCAGAGTTGCCGTCTGGCAAGAGCATCTTAACTTGGACGTCCGTGATGCAAAGGCACTGGTAGTCTGCTTTTATCTCGTCCACTGTTGCAGTAACGTCTACGAGCTGGGATCTTTGAATTTGTCTGTAGGCGTTTACAGACAGAGCGATTTACCGATCATACTTCTGTCACCGGGCTTTTTTCCTGAGAAAAAGAATATTCGTTATTGTCATTTTGATCTGTTCCTCTAATGCGGTCTTTTTTTTTGCAATCAGGCATGATCCCTTCTGCAATGCTACAATATTGCTTGCAACAACCCCGCCGAGAGCAAAAAGCAATGTTGTGGTTGTCAGTACGCCCTGTAATCGTCGCCCAACACCTGCGACGCTATCTTTAGCTTGAGAACTTCATTTGCGCCCTCGTAGATTATTGTCGCCCTGGTGTCAAGAAAGTGCCTCGCAACTCTTGCAGTCTTGCGATAGCCAAAAGACCCAAACACCTGAACCGAGCTGTTCGCGGCTTCAAAAGCGCAGTTGGTCGCAAGGAACTTGGCCATGGCTGCAAGCGAATCTGCCTCGTTTCTCAAGACAGAGTATTCTTTGTTGCTTCTATTCAATTTTGACGGCCTGTCAGACGCGCTGACCCTCTCGACATATTCATGCAATCTCTGCCTCGCTGCGGCCGCCCTGTAGACTAACCAGCGGGAACTTGCTATTCCAATGGCAATTCTCGCAATATGGTCCTGGATCAGCTGCTTTTTTGCAAGGACAGAGCCATGCAGCTTTCTTTCCTTTGAATGCGAAATGCACTCTTGCAAGCAGTCTTTCATGATGCCTATTGCACCTGCAGCCACGCTGAGCCTGCCGTCTATTAGCGCACTATATGCAATGCTGAGGCCCTGACCCTTCTTGCCTATTAGGTTCTTTCTCGGAATAATGCAGTTGTCAAAGTATATTTCCGCGTTCTTTACCGTGAGCAGGCCCATCTTGTTCTTCATCTCCTCTGTGCGCAAGCCCGGGGAATCGCGTTCAACAATGAATGCAGAAATCTTTCCGGTGTCGACATCTTTTGCGTAGGTTGTCATAACGTTTGCAAAGGTGCCGTTTCCGATCCAATGTTTTTTCCCTTTCAGCACATAGTGGTCTCCTTTAGTCTCAAATTTCGTGACCATCGAAGATGGGTCGCTTCCTGCAGCGGGTTCGGTCAGTGCAAACGCCATTATGCTCTTGCCGGTCGTTGTATCTGGCAGGTATTCCCTTTTTTGCTCCTCGCTTCCCCATCCCTGCAGAACCAGCTGGCCTATGGAGGTGTGGGCCGAAAAGAAGGTTCGGAGAGAAGCTCCTTCCTCACCTATCCGCTCTATCGCAAGGGCGTACGTGAGCATGTCGTATCCGAGGCCGCCATACCTTCTTGAAATCGGGCAGCCGAGCATGCCAATTTTTCCAAAGGCCGGCACAACTCTGTCGTTGAGCCTTTCTTCAAGGTATGATCGCTCCTCGTATGGACGTATGTACCTGCATGTTTGGTCCACTTTTTTCAGAAACTCGCGCTGGGCAGACGAAAGCTCAAAGTCCATCTGCGACAGATTCACGTAGGACATGTGCCAAAATTTGGCCCACGTAGGTATAAAAGTCAGCCTGTCAGCTTGAGCGGCATGAACTTTGAGGATTTTAAGGTCGGACAGACCTTTTCCGCGTCGACAAAGATAACCCGTGAAGATTTTGCCAATTACATATCATTTGCTCGCACCAGAAACATCCTGCATGAAAACCCCGAGATTGCAGAAAAGGAAGGTATCCGGGGAATCATGCTGCCTGGCAGATCAATAATAGCCCGGGCAGAAGGTGAAATGACACGTCTGCCGGCGTTTTCTGATTGCATAATGCTTCTGTATGGGATGGATGGGGACTCTAACTGGAACAACAGAAACACCAGATTCTTGGGCGAGGTCTATGCAGGAGAAGACCTTGAGGTGAAATACACTATATCAGACAAAAAGGAAGACAAAGGGTATGGGATACTTGCGGTCGACTTTGAGATAACGCGGGCCAGGGACAACAAGCTGGTTGTGGTATCGAGAAGGAATCTGTACAGGATAAAAAAGTAAGACTAGAGTCCCGTGAACTCCGGGCAGGTGTTGAGCCGAAACCCAACCCTTGTCCGTTATTCACGGGATCTCTCTGTGCACAACATGCTATATTACACTATGCGGGCGCATGCAGGGCACCTTAACCGCGTCTAAAAGAACCTGCGGAAAAATCCAAACCTGGTTCCTCCACCGATGAGGTCCCCACCCACGAAAAGCCCGATAGCAGCCGCAAAGGTCAGGATCCACACCAACTTGTTCCATGCAAAGATCTTTTGGCCGTCCAGTCCCATGAAAGGTATCATGTTGAAGAAAGCAATGAACCCGTTGAACCATACGCCTGTGAGCAGGATTGGGTTTTGCGAATCGAGTGCTGCAAGCACAAGATAGGCAAGGAGAAAGCCGCTGCCCATCGCCAAGTTGGAGAGCGGCCCAATCCATGAGACTCTTCCGCTGCGTCCCATGCTCAGGTTGCCGCTGTGCCAGACTACACCGGGCGCAATGAACTTTAGTGGGAGGATAGGCAGGGCCGAAAATGCAGTAAGCACCGCGCCGTAGAGCAGAAGCCTAAACTCCGACCACGCCTTGTAGAATTGTGCTAGGAACTTGTGGGCAAGTTCGTGCACCAGAAATGCGCTAACAAATATCGCAAGAGTGCCCCACCGGAGATTGTATCCTGTGAACGACAGGCCGACTGCAGCCACTAGAGCGGTCGCCACGGCGAGGTGGAGGACTTCTACCTTTGAGAACCTGAGGTATATGACGTCGTAGATTGCAGATTTTACGCGCTCGTGTGGCATGCCCGCTCTCTCCTGAATGTGTCTGAGAAATTCTTTGTCTCTTGCAGGCTGCTTCAAAAAATCATCCAGAAATATGCAGCTGTGGTTTGGTGGAAGCCTGTGGGATGAGCAAAATGTTCCTTCGCAGTACCGGCATTTGAATGGGATGACCTCGTCGTTGTCGCAAAAATCGCAGCGCATTTAACGCGATTTAAAATATCATGCCATCATTATTAAATCAACAGGTTGCCGACTCTATTATCGTCATCGCTGCTTCTGTCATGGAACGGGTGCCTCATGGGCGACACGTTGATCTGAAGCAGGGGGTGCAGGAATCATCGCTCTCCTCCCACCATGTGGTGATGAAACAGGACAGGAAGATGTGGGTCAGGGGTCCTGTGAACTCAGATCGCGCATGGGCACGGATGATGGTAAATAGTCCAGGATGGTTTTTTGTGCACTGGGCTGGCGGCTCGCTTCCTCTTTATTCAAGGATGATAGATTTGCAACCCGCAGGCCGACCTTCCTTATGGCCAGCGCGCGGTCATCAAGGGAAAACTTGTTGAGCAGAGGCTCGATCATCGACGCGATGGCTTGGAGCCCTGTTTGCGGCTCGGGGAACGATGTCTCTCTAGTCTCTATCGAAAAGTCGGACCTCATGAGCTTGATGCCGACGGTCCGAAACATGTAGCCGTTTCGGACAACCCTGTCATGAATGTCTTCCACCAGATCGTTTAGACCCTCAAGTATTCTGTCTCTGTCCTTCGTAGGTTCATCCAGGGTATGCTCGGTACTGAGCGAGACGTGGTCTTCCCTGGGCTCGACCGACTCGTCGTCTGAGCCGTTTGCGACCTTCCACATCCAGAGCCCCTTTTTCCCAAACATGTCCTTCAGCTTTTGCACGTCGCACGCTGCAAGCTGCCCTATGGTCTCAACACCGATCTTTTTCAGATTCTGCTGCGTCTTGGGGCCGATACCTGATATCCTCCAGACTTCAAGTCCGGCGAGAAAGTCGCGCATCTTCAGTGGGTGCACTACTGTGAGCCCATCTGGCTTCTTGTAATCACACGCAATTTTTGCTATCGATTTTGATCCCGCCACGCCAACAGATACTTTGAGGCCGCACTGCTCCCTTACTGCGGCCTTTATCTGGGCCGCATGTCCAAAGGGGTCTGCCGCCCCCGCGCTTGTGCAGTCCAGGAAAGCCTCGTCGATGCTTGCCTGCTCCAGCACGTCTGCAAACTGCTCAAGCACTCCCATCACTTTTGCCGACACTTGCTGGTAGTACGGCATGTCCACCGGGCGTAGGATGAGGTGTGGGCATAGAGCAAGGGCCCTTGCTAGAGGCATGGCCGACTGGACCCCAAACTTTCTTGCCTCGTACGAGCAGGAAGAGACAACGCCCTTTGTTATCTTGTCCTTCTGGTCAGTCATTATCACTGCGTGCGGCTTGCCTGCCAGGGCCGGCTCTCGAAGTTCCTCGCATGATGGGTAGAAGGCGTTAAGGTCCACGCACATGACGACCCTGCCGGACCATTTTTCCTCCGATGAAAAAAACGGCGTCGGTGTTGGAAAGGCATATTTCCTTTCCTGCATGCCAAGCATCTTTAGCACTCTGTTCGCCCTATCCGGACTGTCCACTATTATGCTAGCGAATTCCAGGTTCTCTCGTCCATCTGCCAGCTCTTTTATTTTTCCAATCCATGCTTCATCGTCATAGTTGTTGTTGTCATTGCCTCTGGAAGACAGGTGAAGACAGGCAAAGTCAGAAGTAATTACTGGATCAGAATAGTACCTGTTTGACCACAAGACTGCCGCTCCGTGCCTGCGCAGGATGTTGTAGGTGATGTCCTGCGACCAGTTTCTGCTGGCAAACTCTACCACTGCAGAATATCCATGGTATACACATGTGGCAAGAATCTCTTCCAGCCACTCTCTGCCTTCCAGCAGAGTCAGCTGTGGCCGCACCGGCACCACCACTGCAAGTGTCTTTTCCTCTATAGGCGCCAGGGCCTCCAGAAATTGTCCAAGTATCCTGGGCTCGGTAGCCGCTTGGTGTGGTATCCTGACTATGAACCTGAAGGCCTCGGGTGTCTCCTTCGCCCACCGTTTGAGCATATTTTTGTTGCCAGGTCGCATCTGGATGCTGACAGCTGCCATGTCAAATATGCGCGAATAGTAAGAAAGGTAATCTTGCGGCAGCAGAGTGCTTGGATAAAATGCAGGCACCCAGCTTCCATACCTCCAGCCTGAGCAACCCACAAAATACTTCAAACATCGCCAAGCTTCGCGCGCCTTGATATAACCACTGCGGCTCTAGTCCGAGAGGGGGAGGTTCTCAATGTCGGTCAGCTGGTCCATGCTGATGTTTGCAGGCACCCTCTTTCTCTCAACGCTCTCAACCTTCGGATGGCACGAGTAGCAAGACCCGCACCTGGAGCAAATGTGAGGTGATCTCTTGTCGCACCACCTGCACTGTCTGTATCTTGGTTCCAGCGGTGAGAGGAACTCATGCATTCGAGTATTATTGCGCAACGTTACCTAAAATACTCTGTGAAGTCATGGTCCATGAGAATATACCATGACCATCGCCTCTGTGGCCAGTAAGGATATAGACAAGTGTCGTTCAACTAGACGCAGAGATGCGTGTCATAGAAGACAGTCGTAAGGACGACTTTTTGGACGACTTTTGCAAACACGTGCTCCAGAAGGATCATTTTATACAGTCTGCAGGCATATCCAATCATCTCGGGCACCTGATGGCCATGGCATACAGAGAGGGTCTTGTCCCGCTCATTACTGAAGAGGAGACATCACGTTATGCAGTTCAGGCCGCCATACGCACCGCAACCAGAGAAACATTCGAGACAAAGATGGGAGAGCTGCAGTTTTCCATAAGCCGGTATGGCAGGCTCGTGAGAGCCACGATTCCGATCAAATCGTCCGGGAAGAACAAGCTTCTGCTGCTCATGTCGTTTGATGTTGACGCAGAAGCAGACTCGATAATCAACAAAAAGATTTTGCCATATATTGCAGAGAATAAGGATTATTTCATGTGACGTGAATATACCGTCAAGGCATCAGGTCAAGGGCCATCTTGAGCTCGGCAATTTCCTTCTCGACTGCCCTGCGATCCTCTTCGTCGCGGCAGACGCGCAGGAGCGTTTCGCATGCGACTATCTCTCTGAGCATGATGTCTCGCTTGTCAAGGCACAGGCTGTGGAAGCCATCCATGAACTTGTACGCCACTCGCTTCTTCTGGTCGCCGCACGTTCGGGCCTCGACTATCTGATCGTCCCCGCCTGCAATGTTCATCTTGTAACCTGCCTCCTTGGTCCCAAGTTCATGGAGTTCAGCCGCGACTGACACAATGGACACCTGCTCGGGACATAACCAAAGCAGGTCGCGCACCAGCAGCACGAATCGCATATCGCAAACTGCAATTGCAATTTGTTGTAGTCTTTGACAAGTATGTTCTGGGAACGCATTTCGACTCATTTTCGAGGCTTTATAATTAAAAAATAACGGTGCTAGGTACTAGTAGAGTCAGATTGTGCAAGGAATCATAGAATTGCCTTTGTGACATATTCCGTCATGAGATTACGCGAATTCCTGACACTTTGCATCCCGGTTTGATTCTAATGGCGGCAAACTGAAAGGGAGCAATTGCAAGACCCAGCCGCGCGCGATTCTACTCCAAAGGGTCGGCAGACGCGAGTCGTATGGGGCTACTGGTATGCCGTTAAACTGATCCCCTCTTGTGCGCAGACAAGACTCTGTACTCTCAGCGTATCAAAGTGTCCTGCTTATGAACGCACAAAAAGGCTTGCTTATCTATCGAGTTTCAATACGGGCCTAATTCTGGTGTCCTGCCAACAAAGGCCATGGGTATTCTCGACACGAATTGATTTTGTTCAATCGCAGGTTCGCCGGCTTCATTTGTCTGCAGCCCCGTATCTAATTTCCACCATCATGATTTCCCGCAATGCTCGATCCAGTTCCTATATTGTTTGCGGCTATATTGGCTTGGGTATTATGACTGCATCCTCTGCCTTAAAGTCCTCCAGGACAGACTGGCGGATTAGCGTCATGGTTTCATGCGCCTTTTCCAGTGTCAGGTTCCGGTCCAGCTCCACATGCACCTGCGCTGAAAAGTTGTGGCCAAGCGGCCTGAGAAGGATCTTTTCCACCTTGACGTTGAACTTGTTTTCAATGTGATTTGATATCTGCTGCCCAAGTTCGGGGTGCTTTACTCCGTCTATCAAAATAAGGGTCGATTCCTTGAATGCAGCGGCCGCCACGAAGTAGATGTAGACGGCAATGATTATGCTGCCTACCGCGTCCATGTATGGAATGCCAAAGTATCCAACCACGATGCTGGCAAGCCCCACGAATGAAGCCGATCCGTCCTTTATCGAGTTCTTGGCGTCCAGGTTGAGAGATACAAGATTGTATTTTCTGGCTACGCTGCGTACCTTGAACGCCCTGTGAAGCGAGATGCTGCCTGCGGCCGCCAGAGTCGCCATGGCTATCTCCGGGTTCTGCACCTCCACGGGGTGCACAATACGCTCGTATGCGTGATAGATGATGAAGGTGGCCAGCACCAGTATGACCACAGCCGCGATAAACGCTGCCAGACTCTCTATCTTGGCATAGCCAAAGTGGAATAGCCTGCTCTTTGGCTTTTGCAGCATCCTGATACCAAACCAAACGATGAACGAGACGAGAGCGTCGGCCATCGAGTCGAGGCCATCGGCCAAGAGCGCGAGGCTGCCCGTGAACACGGACACAAGGATCTCGGCCACGCCGATCCCTACAAGTGTCCATATTGAGACCCAAGCTGCCTTTCTAGCCTCGCTGAAAACTACAGATCTTTCCAAAAAGTGGTTGGTTATGGAAGTGTCTTCTTGACTAATTATACCTTTGTTAGCCGCCCTGCGTAGACGCTTCAGTCATGTGCCTTCTGACTGCAACGCACACGTCGGCCACGCTGAAAGGCTTTTGCAGAAACCCGTCCCCCTCGAGGGCCGGAAGGGCCTTCTTCAGATCCCTGTCGACATCAAACGCCGTCATCACCATCACCTTGATGTCTGGCCTTGCATTTCTTGCACGAATGACAAGTTCCGATCCACTCATCCCAGGCATGTTAACATCCGTGAGGATTAGCGAATATTGCTGTGGGCTTTTGCGAAACGAGTCAAGGGCCTGCACAGGATCGGTAAACGTGTCAATTGAGTATCCCCATCTTGACAGCGACAATTCCACTATCTTTAGGATGTCCGGCTCGTCATCTATGGCCATTATTCGCCCTTGCATGCCTCTTGCAGAACTGTTCCAGTTTATTTAAGGCTTGAGTATCCGGTCACCTTTCCGACAGAAATTATAAGGTGGTGCCATTCAATATGAGCAACTTGCCCCCGCAGGTAAACGTTCTGACAGACCCTGAGAAAATAGTACAGGCGATCGAAAAGTTCCAAGCCAACACAAGGACTTTCTGGGGAGCATGCGTGGACTCTTCGCTTCCCGAGTTTTCTGTAGGCAAAGTAAAGCAGGGGTACGTAGATGCAAAAAGCCGCGGCGTCAAAATACTGTACATAACGGAGATAACAAAGGACAACCTGAAGCACTGCAGGGAGATAATGGAAGTTGTTACCGAGCTTCGCCACCTGGGTGGTGTCCGGGGGAACTTTGCGGTCAGTGACAGCGAATATGTGGCTGGCGAAAAGCATGGCAACACCCTTACAAGTCTGGTGCATAGCGACGTGAGGGAGCTTGTGGTGCAGCAACGCCATGTGTTTGATACGCTGTGGCATCAGGCCATGCCTGCAAAAGAAGTTCTAGAACGGCTCTGAGTGAGCCTCGTGTGCAGGCTCGCCTGTAGCCTTGAGTGCCTCGCTTCCCCTTTCCTTGGCCTTGCTGATCAGCGGGCGCGAAGTGATCGGCGCGACTATGCTTGTGATCAGTCCTATGGCAATGGCGATAGAAAAGAGGGTCGCGTCGATAATGCCCGCAGTAAAGCCTATCGATGCAATGACGAGCTCAACCATCCCTCTTCCATTCATGAGAAAGCCTATCGCCATGCTTATGTCCTTATCAAATCCTGCAACCTTGGCGCCAGCATAACCGGACGCAATCTTGGTCAAGATAGCCACGCTCAGGAGAGCCAGGAAGAGTGGAATTGCGTTCACGAGTGCCTGAACGTTGAACTCTATGCCAATGATGGCAAAGAACATCGGTGCAAAGAATCCGAAAGTTATTGCAGAAATTATCCCGTACACTCTGTTAAAGTTCTGCCGACCAATTACTTCCTTGTAAACGATCAGGCCAGAAAAGAAGGTGCCAATGATGAAATGAAGCCCGATGTCTTGCGCAATGAGTGATATGGCTATTGTGGTTATGAGCAATATCCCAAACGCTGCTTCCTTTGTCTGCAGGTATTTCTGAAAGAACGGCTCGACTTTGCTTGGGAGCCATGAGGCGGACTTGCGGAATAATATGTCAAACAAGAAGATGCCGCCAAGGAATGCCGCGATTTTTGCGCCGGACCATGCAACGTTGCTAAAGTCGACTTCTGCGTCTGTACCTTCAGTAGCAGCTATTTGAAGGATAATCGAAAGAACGATCAATGACAAAATATCGTTAATCACTGCCGCAGTCATGACCGTGTTGCCCAGCCTGCTGTTCAATATGCCAAACTGCATCAACACCATCGCACTCACAGGGACTGCGGTGATCGAAAGGAGAAGTCCCATGAACAGAGACTGCACGGTTGTTAGGCCAAATAGCATCGAGACTCCCGTACCTGAAAGAAGTGGTGCAAAGAATGCAACTGTGGAGATAACTACTGCGGCCTTTCCAGCACGACGGATCTCTCTTGGATCCATTTCAAGGCCTGCAAGGAACATCAGAAAGAACACTGCGAGGTCGGATAGAACATGGAGATCCGGGTTGGGCAACACCAGCCCCAGTATGGAAGGGCCTATGATGACTCCTGCCAAGAGCTCGCCGACCAGGGGCGGCTGCCTGAACCGCTGGAAGAGTTCGCCAAGCACCCTCGCGGCGACTAGTATTATGACGATGCTAACGAATAGCTGCTCTGTCGCCACTTCACTAGGTTAAGAGCTGGTTTATAAAAATGCTTGATGTCGAGAATAAGCGTTGATTGTCTAATTGACAAGTCTGCTCAAGACGCGGGAGCGCTATAGAGTCCATGCACTGGAATACGATCAATGATCTTGGAATGCAATAAGGTTGGGCTGGGGCAGGTAGAGAAAAGGCTGATCGGCAAAGGATAATGTCAGGGAAAATCTTTGTGAAGAGGCTGCGATATTTGAGGGAGTTGCTGCTGCTGAACCGATCAAGTCTGCCTGCCAATATGCTGGCATCGAGTCGTAACAAGCTCGTAGCTGGTGTTTACTAAACGGGGCTGAACGCCTATCATGGCCCTGAAATCATAATAACAGCGAATCTTGGTATCGCTACTACTATTGTTATTCTTCTTCTTCCCTACCGAACCTTTCCCGCAGGTACAATAGGCCCTTGACCAGGTCCCGTGCCTGCTCGGGTGTGACGTTGCTCTCTTGGAGAAAATTGGCATCCACACCCATCTCTAACAACTTTGCAATGTCCCAGTGCATTTGCTTTAGGTCTGGTACTTGCGATTCTGGCACAGGGATCATTAGTTGTTCCCATTATAAAAGATATTGGAAGTCTGCCCCTGACGCCCCCATGTTCAAATGCCTCAGTTATAAACACCGGACCCTAATTTTGTCAGCATATATGGCGCCGGGGCCACCCTTAGTTTTCTGAATGTGCATGCGCAAGCGTGTATCACGTACCTCGTCTGTTCCGGCGCCTGACCAACCCATAATCTGGTATAGCCAATGGGGTTACTAGATGTGCCTCACACTTTTCCTCCGCCACTCTGTTCAGTCTATGGCCCTTCTTGTCGCATGCACGTGGACAGCGGGAAGCCTGGAAAAAGCATCATGGATCTGAAGAAGGAACCAAACTGCATCGCCTGCAGGTTTTCCCACTCACCAATTTCATGAATGGGAACGATTGAGCTAGGGATCTGCACGTGAGCAGCAGCCGCTGTCCCCTATTCCTCTTCACCTTTTCTCACAAACTTGGATATGTGCGGTATCCTTGGGACTCCGACTGCAAAGGCAGTGGCCACAGCAGCCATGAAATAGTACTCATAGCCGATGGCCATTCCAAGCGCTGCGGCATACCAGATAGCCGCAGCCGTGGTCAGGTTTGTAATCCTCCTTTCTGACTCGCTCTTCAGTATGATTCCTGCGCCAATAAAGCCCACTCCTGTCACTATCTGTGCGGCGATCCTTGATGATGAATCCGGATCAACCACTGACGAAAGGAAAGTGAAGATTGCCGATCCGCCTATCACGAGGCAGTGTGTGCTTATGCCAGCAGGCTTGCCTCTGGACTCTCTTTCCGCGCCTATGGCAAACCCTGCAGCAAGGGCAATTCCAATCCCAACAAGAAATCTTAGCTCGTACCCTGTTGGAATATTTTCAAGAACCATTTTTTTCCTTTCATCGAATATCCTTGTCCCTCAATTAATATCATGATGCTGCAATTGCAAGAAGAATGTGTCATCAATTTGGCTGAAACTTTTCGGTGAAGGCTCTTGCCATTCTTGGCATCTTTGCAGTGATTGCAGTCAGTGTCTTTCTCCTCTTGAGCCTAAGCATTCCATGTATCTTTTCAGCTGTGGATGTTACGATTAGGGGGCAATGCAGTGATGGGCGGAAACGGCACAACTTGTCGTTCACCGGATGACCTTGTCAACTCCCGATCTTCCACACACGCCGTCCATTTCATCAGAGGTGGTGTAAGGACACTTTATACTTCTGTCCCTCTACAGTTCTGTTGCAAATTCGCGGGGTGTTGTTCGGCTTGACTAGCCGT
>JBIQJB010000024.1:0-32109 GCA_044507735.1 Nitrosopumilales archaeon | reverse complement strand
CTGCCGTCTGCCAAAGCTGTCAGTACGGCTTTTACACAATAGTCTTTGCCATGTACAGCCATCATACACTAGACCCTCCTAGGTACTTAAGGCGGAAAATGGAGTTCGAACGGCGGTCTGTATTGTGCGTTGCCGCAAAAAACGGATGTCGGTTATTCGTGCTTGTTTGCCCTAAAAGAGCAAGGATTCTGCTCCTTTGGACAAAGTAAGATGGTGGACCGGGTGGGATTTGAACCCACGACCACCTACGTGCAAGGCAGGTATTCTACCGGACTAAACTACCGGCCCACAAACTTTAGCCCATTTGTTGACAATTTAAATGTTCAATAAGAATGACTTTCAACCTTGTGCTGGCGCAGGTGTTTCCAAGCGTCAAACCTCTTGCCGCATTTTTCGCAGGAGTACTGCATGCGCCTTCTGACTTCAGAAGACTTGCCTTCCGCGATATTGTAGCGTACAAGCCTCTTTGCTATCCTGACCAAGCGTGTGTGTGGTTGCAGACAGCTCTATATGGATATTTGCGTTACCCTTTAACTGTAGGAAAAACCAATCAGCCTAGTCGAGGCCTTGCAGCAGCCCGTCTGCCTTCATCTTCTCAGCGTGGGCAGAAATGTATCGCCAGATGATATCAGCTCTGTCTGACTGAAAGTCCCAAGGCGCAACAAGGACCAAATCGCCGTCCCTTATCCACATCCTTCTCTTTATCTTTCCTCTGATCCGGCAGGTCCTTACCTTGCCGTCAGTGCACTTTACAATTATGTTGTCGCCGCCGACCAGCTTGATGACGCGGCCCAGCAGCTCGCCCTCTTGAGGCAGGACCATTTCCTTCAACTCCGACTCAGAAAGTACCTTTTTCTTGCCTATTTTAGATCAGAGCTATTTTTGAGCAATAGGGTTAAAAGTGTACTGGTCTGCTGATTCTCTCAGATTGTCGGCTCATCTGCTTCATTGGGCACTTGTAGTCTGATTTTCTTATTGTTGGCAACAGAAAGAGAGTCAAGCAGCCGTGTTCGGTCAAGCAATTACTGCAACTCATAGAAACGTTAAGGCAGATGGCGAATGACTTTTTGGAGAAAGAGTTGACCCGCGATATGTTCGAAGGGCAGAGTCAGAAAATCCACTGCCGCCACTCTGGCATAAGAGGTGAAAGCAAGAGCTCCCAAATATTGTACGAATACAATCAGGGGCCATCATGCAGCTATGTTGTCAGATGTTTGAACAACGAATAGGGAACGCGGCCTACTGGATTCTTGAATCTCTGCTGCTAGGTTAGGTCAGAGGCTCGCGTAAAGCCGCAGTGATCTTTTGGGCGCAAATCGGAGGATGCTCACATCCAGTCGCGATGGACAGGGGATCGAAAAGTGGCGGGGAAGAACCCTATTTTTTGGACTGGGACTACTGTGGGACATGGGAGTCGAAACCCTGCCTGTGCACACGCTTAAATAACGCTATCAATTTTGAATTGAACGGGCCGTTAGCTCAGCTTGGTGGAGCGTTCGACTGATAATCGAAAGGTCGAGGGTTCAAATCCCTTACGGCCCATTCGACTCTAATCGTGCTCTTCTAGATCCTGCTTTGCCTTGTCATATCCTCTCTTGGCCGCATCTTTGGCCTCGATAACTCCCTTGGTTCCAAGTTCCGCGCCCTTCTCGATGCCCTGCTTGCCAAGTTCCGCAGCTTTTTCTGCTCCCTTTTCCGCAGTCTCCTTTAGCTTCTTGATAAAGCCCATTGCTGATTGGTTGCCAGCAATGCTATAATAGTCTTCTTTATCAGAACCTGTTTATTACTGCTCTCAAACCATAGTATTTCTCTGTCGCCTGCATGGCCTTTTCGATTTCTTCGAGAGCGTACCTGTGCGTTACGATCTCTGCCAGGTCTACCGTTCTTTCTGCTGCGATTCTGGCCGCGTCTTGAAGCATGGAGGGGTTGGAGCTGAAAGTGCCGGTGACAGAGATCTGGTTATAGTGCAACCAGTTGGGGTCGAGCGAAAACTCTTGATCCCCTTGCATGCCTGCAAACAAGTTAATCACAGAATTCTTGCCCGCAACCTTTGTTGCAAGCTCAAACGCCGAAGGGTTGCTCGTCGCCACTACTGTAATACCCGCGCCATCCCTGCCCGTGAAATCGATTATGTCGTGAAGAATTGCATCCTCGCGGCCGGATTCCTGGCGGGAGACAAACACTGAATCGGCGCCCATTGCGCTTGCCTTCTGCAGCCTTGCTGGAACCCTGCCTACGATTGCCACCTTGGCACCCGCCACCCTTTTGAACAGCTGCAGGTGCAAGAGCCCAATCGGACCGTCGCCTATTATGACCACTGGTGTTTCCTTTGCAGGCAGTCCTGTCCGCGACAGGCCGTTAAGGCAGCAAGCCAGGGGTTCAAGCAGTGCGGCTTCCTCGTCGCTCAGGCTGTCCGGCACCGGCACGAGTCCTCCGATCTTAATTATCTGGTCGGGTATGCTGACATACTGTGCAAAGCCACCGTCGAGGCTTGAGCCGATCTCATTTAGCTCTGTACATAGATTATAGTGTCCATTGCGGCAGTAGTGACAGCTGAGGCATGGGATCAGTGGGCATATTGCCACTCTTGTGCCTGCACTTATTGTGGTGCCATCTTGCGTCCTGACAGTCTTCTGAATCTCGCCGCAGAGCTCATGCCCCAGAATCACAGGAGGCCTGACCTTCCTGTGGCCGTTTCTAAAAACTCGAGCATCATACCCACACACCGCGCAAGCATTCACCTTTAGAATCGCATGATGATTGTTGTTATTGTTGGTAGTGGCGACCATGGGAACTTCGCTAACTGCTATGTTGTTTGGACCATGGAATACCGCTGCAAGCACGATACGTCTTTTATCTATAATAATAATAAGGGAGTCCCGCTGCCCTTCTGTAAGTTTGTTCAATGGTGTTTGTTCTACAACCTAAAAAGAGTTACAACTAGTTTATCATCGTGCATGACAAGGCTATTTGAACCACATATCCACATGTATTCCCGGACAACGGACGATTATGATGCAATGTCCAAGGCTGGAATAGAAGTCGTGGTGCAGCCCTCATTTTGGTTGGGCAGTCCGCGCACCGCCGTCGCCACGTTTGAGGACTACTGGGAGCACATGATAACTTTTGAGACAAAGAGGGCAAAGGACTACGGGATTGAGCATTTTGTATGCATCTCGGTAAACCCAAAGGAAGCCACAGAGCGCCCGCTTGCGCTAGATGCTATAGAAGCAATGAAAAAGTATCTTGATAGAGAAAGGGTCGTCGCAGTAGGAGAGATCGGTTTCAACCTGATAAATGATCTGGAAGAAGAGGTCATGGTAAAACAGATGGACATTGCACTGGAAAGGGACATGCTCATGACAGTCCATCTGCCGCATAACAACAAGCCAGCAGGGATGGAAAGGATGGAAGCGATTTTGAACAGCGAAAAGGGCAGGCGATACAATCGGAGGAAGATACTGGTGGATCACAACGTGGAAGAAACCATAGAGAAGACGCTTGAGCTTGGCATGTGGGCAGGACTCTCTGTCTATCCTGTTTCAAAGCTATCGCCCGAGCGGGCCATGAACATTATCCGGAAATATGGCACCGAAAGGATAATGGTGCATAGCGCAGCTGACTGGGGTCCGTCTGATCCGCTAAGCGTACCACTTGTGGCAAGAGAGATGAGGAAGGCCGGGTTCAGCACCAATGAGATCGAGCGAGTGACGTTCTACAATGCATATGAATTCTTCAGGCAGTCTCCAAAGTTTACTTGGAAGCCATGACGTTGGGGAAGCAACAACTCGCATTCAGCACAAATGCATTCAAGCGGTATTCGCTGGAAGACTCGGTGCGCGAGATTGCAAAGATAGGCTACAGCGCAGCCGAGATCCTGTGTGATGTGCCACACGCGTATCCGCCAAATTTTGGAAACGGACAGATCAAATCACTTAGGAACACTCTTGAATCATGCGGATTACAGATTTCAAATCTCAATGCATTTACATTGTATGCTCTAGGAGACGTTTACCACCCTTCTTGGATAGAGGACGACGCACACGCTCGCGACTTGCGCATACGGCACACAATCGACTGCATACAGCTTGCCAAAGAGCTTGGTGCAAAGCACCTCTCAACAGAGCCTGGAGGACCTGTGATGGTGCCTTTAGACGATTTAGACCCTCACAAGCTCGAAATATTCTTGACAGGCCTTGCGAGAGCTGCAGATGTTGCGGAGGAGCAAGATGTTAAGCTGCTAGTCGAGCCCGAACCTGGCCTTCTAATCGAAAACTCACGCCAGTTCATGCGCTTTATGGAAAAAATTGATTCTACTCATATAGGGCTCAACTTTGACATCGGGCATTTCTACTGCGTAAATGAAGAGCCTGCCAAGCTTGTATGCGAGCTGTCAGGCTATATCTCGCACTTTCATCTTGCCGACATTGCAAGCAACAGGGTACATAACCATCTGATTCCGGGTATGGGTTCAATTGATTTCAGGCCAATATTTGATGCCATGGACGATATTGGATATGATGGGTTTGTGACGGTCGAGCTCTATCCCTACCAAGATAACCCTGTCCAAGCGGCCAGGGAGGCATACGACTATCTTTGCAAGATCATGTAAGTTCGCGCCTGCATCAGTACCTGCTCTTGATCAGGCTGCCAAATGTATTCACGACGCCCTCCAACATACTGGCTGGCTATTTTGCGACTACGCCACTGGCAGAGGCAAATGGTCTGCATCTCATATCATTAATGGTCTCTTCGGGGTTGTTATACATCGCCGGCATTGCTCTGAACGACTACTTTGATATCGAGACGGACAGAAAGGAGCGCCCCTCTCGTCCTCTGCCTTCAGGAAGGGTTCCTGGTAAACATGCAGTGGTCATAGCCCTGATCGCAATGATTGCTGCCAACACAATAGTTCTAACGACCATTGGTCCTATTGCCCTTGCTGTGAGCCTTGCCTTGACTGCCGCGATTATTGCATATGACTACCGGTTGAAACGTGCTACTACTGCCGGTCCCTTCGCAATGGGTGGAACCCGGTTTCTCAATGTGATCTTGGGTGCAAGTCCCGCGATATCTGCTGCATTGGTTGGCGGTGTCCCGCTGAAATCAGAAACGGCCATCTTTGCAGCTGCATCTTTGTTTGTGTATGTCGTCGCAATATCGCTGCTTAGCAAGAAGGAGGTTGGAGGAGAAAAGCCCGGCATGCTCCCATTCTACATGATCTTTGTTCTTGTTGCTGGCATAGCCGCGATTGGGTTGTTGCTTGCCCTGAAGTGGGAGTTTCTGGTCAGTTTGACGATATTTGCCGCCGTCATATCGATCACCTTCAGGCAATATGTCAGAGGAAAAGACACATCGCAGGCTGTCCAAAAAGCGATAAGAAACATGATAGTCTCTATAATAATCTTCGATTCAGTGTTCATTAGTGGAACCGCTGGGTTATCTTATGGATTGGCTACTTTGTTGTTCATCATCCCGGCAGTAGTGACAGCAAAAAAGCTATACATGACCTGACGCTAACTCATTTAAACAATAGTAGAATATTGACGAGCAGCCAAGTCAGATGATGATGAAGAAGAAGCATTCTATAGTTATTGATGTTGTCGGGTTGGAACAGAAGCACCTTGATTCGGGGCTTGCTCCAAACATCTCCAAGCTTGTAGAAGGCGGCGAAGCAGCTCCCCTGGAGCCAGTATTCCCTGCAGTCACCTGCACAGTTCAAGCAAGCATTCTCTCGGGCAAGCATCCTAGAGAGCACGGCATAATTGCAAACGGCCTCTATGACAGAGACACATTTAGCGTATCTTTCTGGGAGCAACCAAGCTCTCTCGTCAAGACAGAGAGGGTGTGGGACATGGCCAAACGCAACGGTGCGAAAACCGCCGTGCTCTTTTGGCAGAACACCATGTATGCCAATTCGGATATTGTTGTGACACCGAGGCCTATCCATCTTGACGAAAAAATGCTGATGTGGTGCTATTCAAAGCCTGTAGGTTATTATGAAAGACTGAAGGAGAAATTTGGCGAATTCGATCTTGCAAGCTATTGGGGGCCGCTTGCCTCTGTCAAGTCAAGTGAATGGATTGCAAATGCTGCTGAATATACCTTTGAAAGCGAACGGCCCGAGCTGCTATTTGTCTACATCCCCCATGTCGACTATTCTGCGCAGCGATTTGGAAAGGACGCGCCGCAAGTGAGAGAAGATATAAAGAAAGCAGACGAAATTGTGGGACGCCTGGTAGACAAGGTCTCAAAGACGGTGCCCAAGGACCAGGCGCAGTTCATAGTCCTGTCAGAATATGGATTTAACAATGTGAAGAACGCGACACCTCTGAATCTAGTTCTGCGAGATGCCGGCCTGCTCTCAGTACGCGCAATACACGGAAAGGAATATCTTGATTTTGAATACAGCAAGGCGTTTGCCATGGTCGATCATCAAATGGCCCACGTGTTTGTCAAGGATGGATTTGAGCATGAAGCAAGAAAAGTGATCGAGACGGCGGCTGGTGTTGACATTGTGCTTGATCGCGAGGGCAAGAAAAAGCTGGGTATAGATCATGAAAGGAGCGGAGAACTAGTTGCGATTGCCAAGCAGGACGCCTGGTTCAGTTACTACTGGTGGCATGACGAGAACTTGGCTCCTGATTTTGCACGTAGAGTGGACATCCATAGAAAACCCGGATACGATCCTGTCGAGCTCTTCTTTGATCCAAAGACAAAATCAATACCACTTGACGCACGCTTGGTGAAAGGCTCGCATGGCAGACCCCCAGACCCTGCCACCGGAGAAGGGCTCGCATTTTATGGTTCAAGCGAAAAGCATGGCATTGCAAAGTCGGGCATTGCCAAATGTACTGACATCGTGCACTGTCTTGCAGCCTAGGGAGTCCATAGATGCCAAAGTATTCCATATCGCTTGCATCTTTTAGAAAGATAGAACCGATCGAATCGACGCTCTCAAAGCTGACCTTGCAGGGGTTCGACGCTGTGGAGATGTTTGGCGAGCCAAAAGAGGTAGATGTTCGAAAACTAGAGGATGTCCTTGGGATGTTTGGTATGCCTGTTTGCGGGATAACCGGGATGTGGGGCAGGAGCAGCGAAGAAGGCTGGAAACGCAAGCTCTTGAGTTCTGACGAAGGTCTGGTTCAGAGCTCGATACAGTACGTGCACGATTGCGTCAAATTGTGCAACTTGCTGGACGGAGAGGAGATGAATATCTGCCTATTTGCAGACGACTCGTCCAGCTTTTTTGACAGGACACACAATGTTTTTTCCCAAAATGACAAAGAGCGGCTTGCCCGCAAGGCTGTACCAGTTCTGGCAGATCTGTCCAAGTTTGCGTCCGATTATGGCGTCAAGCTCGTTCTTGAACCTCTCAACCGCTACAGCACGCCACATTGCTCAACCGCAAAGGACGCATTAGCAATAGTCAGGCAGGTGAACCACGATTCTCTTGGAATGTTGCTGGATACCTTTCACATGAACATAGAAGAGGATTCATTTGAAGACGCCATACGCACTGCCGGCGAGTACCTAAAGCACATGCACTTTGCTGACAACAATAGAAAGATGCCCGGGTTTGGCCATATCGACTTTGCCACTATCATTCGATGCCTGCAAGAAACCTGCTACGATGGGTACATCAGCTTTGAGCCCAATATTGGAGATAGGGGCTACGAACATGCGACAAAATCAGGTCTTGATTTTATAAGGGACCTGATGGATGCCACTAATGATGATGGCGATGTTGGGCCCAAGAAATCCCAGCAAATATCATCTCTTTCACAGGAAGAAGCATAACGATTTCTATTTCTATTCGTTTTTTCGATAGTGCCTAAATAAAGAACCGTGTCATTGCTCTCGTATGTCATCATCAGTAGCCAAAATCATTGAAGTGATCGGCGTTTCAAGCAAAGGGTGGGAGGACGCTGCACAGATAGCGATAACTGAAGCGAAAAAGACCGTACACGGGATCAAGGGCATAAAAGTCCAAGATATGACTGCAGATGTGGACGAATCTGGCAAGATAGCGAGGTTCAAGACCACTGTCAAGTTGTCGTTTGGGGTAGAGCATTGAGCCACAGACCTTAAATCCTGATGCATATACTACAGAATGCCATTGCTCCAAAATCTTCTGATGCAGGTCGCTGAAACTGTTGCAGTCGTGGCCGCGGTAATCATAGGTCTCATCGCGGTATGGATAATAGTCGCAATTCCTGTGTGGATTTCCGCCAAGATTCTTACCCTTGGCAAGGCACGGTTCACGCGAGCAATGTTGGTTACAGCGTTTGGTCCGATCGTATACGCGATCGTGTTCTTTATCTCAGTAGCAGCACTGACAGTTGCATTCGGTGATCAGACCACAATACCTGGTATCATTGCCTTCATCATTGCGTTCATTGCATGGATAGGTGTGTTCAAGAAGGGCTTTGATACCGGATGGATTCGGGCGTTAGCAATAGCGATACTTGCAATAATCGTGTTTGCTATCATTGGCGTAATAATCACTCTAGTTACGCAAGCAATAGTTCCGGGCGCCCCGCCGATAACTCCGATCCCTCTCCAACAGGTATGATGGCCATGGCTACTTCACAATGTTGTACTGACGCTCAGCCCATTCTACCAACGACAGCAGGTCCTTTGCGACATAGTCCGAGTTCTCTTCGGCTATAGCCTGCAGCTCCGGGATGGCAACCACAGCGATACGAAGCTCTCCTCTAATCCTGCCCTTCATTGCCTTGGCTGTAGATGAGAGGAACCTGAGCGATCCTTCGCCAGACGAAAATATGCAAATAACCATCAGGCCGCGCTTGTTGCTCCAGACGCGGGAAATGTAGCGCTGAAAGTCGATATCAAAGAAGGGATCAATCTGTTCCTCAACATCTCCGATGTAGATCGAATCCCACCCAAGCACAGAAAACGCTACGGCTGCACTCTTGGCTGCATGGACTTTGTCTCCAGAGCCGGCGACAACAAGCACATTGGCATTTGCTTTCTGCTCCGTGGGCCTGACATTAAATTTTACAAGATCTATTAGCTCCATGATGAGGTTGAGGAGGAACGCCCTCTCGGTCTTGTCAAGCCTGCCCCTGCTGTAGAGCTCACCAACAGTGTTTACTACTGGCATGACCACGTCAGTCAGCACCTTTACTTGGTCAACATTAGAATTTAGGACACTCAGCAGGATCCTGCGCGCTTGCTCTTCTTCTCCTGCCAGAATTGCACTTATCAGCTTTTGCTGCACCTGGACATAGTTGACTGGAAACTCGATATCCGCGACCCCTGTTTCGAGGAACCACACGTTGACGTTGCCCGTCTTCTTCTTTTTGACCAGACCCATAGCATGCATGACGTCCAGGTATTTGGTTATGGTCATCCTGTTGATGCCTGTCTTGTCTGCGAGCTCGATTCCAGACAGGCCGGTTCCGGCGCTCTGCAAAACATCGACTATCTTGCGCTTTACCTCGTCTAGCGTGTAACGCCGGTACACAAGGGCTTTTCCCAAGCTGCATGAAATAAACTTTGCATGGTTTCTTGAAGCGTACTGGAAGAAGATTTCGCTACCTCCAAGCCAATACAAAATGTTCGTGAATGTATATACACCATGTTGAGTCTTGTCCGCGGGCTGGTACGACATATCAAATACAAGGCAGAATGGCTGCTGCTCGTGGTGGCATCAAGGTGATGTAGATAAATTCGGGGCTTGGCCATCATGGGCTCGCTTGCTTTAGCTATGGTCATAGTCAAGCTTCCTATATCGGTACAAATGGCTGCGAGGGAGAGCGGCAGCGGCCTTATCTGTGCTTTTTCTTGGGCATCTTCCTTGAGCCGGATATGAGGTCTGTCAACGCGTTAAATGCCTTGCCCACCTGATCCATCCTTACAAGTACTATCGTGTCTGTGTAGCAGCTGACCGTGTCTTCTATGTTGATGTGCCGACGCGCTAGCTGGTTGTAAAAAGCTATCGCGCATCCTGGCGTCTTGATTATCTCTTCGGGGCTATGGACGATTATTGCAGCCAGGTCATCTTCAATTTCCAGTATGTCGTCATGCGCAAACATCCCCTTGACTTCGTCAAGAAGTGCGTCGTCAAAGACGAGCGTGATAGACATGATGCTCTCTGACACGCTGATAAAGTTGCCAACGTTCTGCGTCATCGCTCTGGCAACCTTTTCAATTGTCTTCTTGCTCTTTTTTGCAGAGACCTTGGCTACGTCTGTCTTGACGCTAATGGTGCTTCCTGCAAGTATGGATGCTATCGGCTTTTCTGGCACGTCATAGTCGCGTCTTGACCTCTTTAACGCAGTGACGATGCTCTCTATGCTCGTGTTCTTGCCACCAAGCAACTGGTCCACCTGAGGCTTGATTATACGTGCAAGAGCGCTTATGTTGCAATAATCGCGCTGAAGCGAATCTTGGAACGACAGGTCGTTGTTGACGACCTCCTTCACTGCGTTTGTTATCGATTTTTCATTATTGACCAGCATCGGTCAGTATCACCCTGATTTAGGTCATTCTTGACCAAAAAATATAAATGTAGAGCTTGGTCGGCACCGATATATTCATGAGTAATGGCAAGGTCGTTTTGGCCTACTCGGGAGGCTTGGACACTTCGGTATGCATAAGATACCTGCAGGTGCTGCACAAGCTGGATGTCATAACTGTTACCGTTGACTGCGGACAGGAAGACGACTTTAAGGAGATCGAGCGAAAGGCCAAAGCGATCGGAGCAATAAAACACGTCTATGTTGACGCCCGAGAAGAGTTTGCTCTTGACTACGTCGTTCCTAGCATCAAGGCAAACGGCCTGTATCAGGGCAAGTATCCGCTTGCAACTGCATTGGCACGGCCCCTGATTGCTGCAAAGGCAGTTGAAGTCGCAAACAAAGAGGGCGCGATCTCTATAGCACATGGTTGCACTGGCAAGGGGAACGACCAAATCCGGTTCGATGTAACGATGCGCGCGCTAAATCCAAAGTTAAAGATCATTGCGCCCATCAGGGACATGAATCTAACCCGAGACGTGGAAATGACGTTTGCAAAAGAGCAAAACATCCCAATAAGCGCAGAGGCCAAGAAATATAGCATCGACCTTAACCTTTGGGGCCGGGCAGTTGAGGGCGGCAACATCGAAGATGCTAATTTTGAACCGCCAGAGGAAGCATTTCAGTATATCAACTTCCAGAATGACAAGGCTGGATATATCGAGATTGAGTTTGAGAAGGGTGTGCCCATAGCCGTTGACGGCAAGCACATGCCTCTCATTGACCTTATTCAATATGTGAATGACAGGGCCGGGGCACATGGAGTTGGGATTGTAGATCACATTGAAGACAGAATGGTGGGCATCAAGTCAAGAGAGGTGTATGAAGCGCCTGCCGCAGTTACTATAATTGAAGCGCACAAGGATCTGGAAAAGATGGTGCTGACAAAACACGAGCTTGCATTCAAGCGCATGGTTGACGATCAGTGGAGCTGGCTAGCATATGCCGGATTGTGGCAAGACCCGTTGCGCAATGACTTGGATAAGTTTATAGATGCGACTCAGGTGCGAGTCTCCGGAAAAGTAAGGCTGAAGATGCAAAAGGGATCTCTCCGGGTGGTTGGAAGGGAATCGAAATATTCCCTGTACAAGAACGATCTGGCGACTTATGCCGCTGGGTCTACCTTTGACCAGAGTCTGGCAAAGGGATTCGTTGAGCTTTGGGGCCTGCAGTCCATCATCGCAAACTCGGTGGCTGCAGATGCGATTTCAGACAAAAAACAAGAAGGAGGAAAAAAATAATGGGATCAAAAGTTGAATGCCAAGAATGTGGAGCCGACATCAGCGTTCCAGAAGACTCGGTCGTCGGGGAGATCATTACGTGCCCCGACTGTGGAGGCGATTATGAAATCGCCTCAAGGAGTGGGGACAAGGTTGAGCTGAAGCCGGCAGAAACAGTAGGCGAAGACTGGGGACAATAATGGTAGAGCTCTCTATCATTTATGACAAGGTGCGCTTTGAAGAGAAGGCCCTTTATGAAAAGGCGCAGAGCAAGGGCATAAAAGCGCAGATAGTGGACGCAAAAACTGTTGTTGTCAGCACCGACAGCAAAAAGAACGACTTTTCTTTTGGCGACGTGATACTGCAGAGGAGCGTGAGCCACTACCGCGGGCTCTATCTCACAGCCTGTCTTGAACACCTGGGATTCAGCGTGATAAACAAGTTCAAGGCGGCCGAGACCTGTGGCAACAAGCTGATAACCTCGCTTGTGCTGGCACAGAACAACATCCCGACGCCCCGAACACAGTTTGCCTTCAGCGCGGAGAGCGCACTAGAAACGATACAGAAGACCGGATTTCCGCTAGTGCTCAAACCAATCGTTGGGTCATGGGGTAGGGGAGTCTTCCCGCTGCGCGACGCGGAGACCGCTAGCATGATAGTGGAAATGAGAGAAGAAGACGACAGTCCATTTGCACGTATCTATTACGTTCAGGAAATGATTGACAGGCCGCCACGCGACATAAGGTGCATCGTAGTAGGTAACAGCGTTGTAACTGCCATTTATCGCTACTCTGCAGAAAAAGAGTGGCGCACAAATGTGGCCCGTGGCGGCAAAGCGGAACTTGCACCGATTACAAAAGAGCTTGAGGATTTGGCGATTAAAGCTGCCAACGCAGTCGGCGGAGGTATTGTGGGCGTCGACATGATGGAGGACAAGAAGCGTGGGCTGATAGTACACGAAGTCAACAACACCGTAGAGTTCCACGGCGCCGCCAGCGTATCAAAGACCGATATCCCTGGCGCAATGATAGATTATGCAGTCACGGTCGCAAGGAAGTGATGGTGACCAATTCTGGTCACCATTGACCTGCATTAGGTCATATCTGACCAAAAAATATAAATGAGGATTTTTGACGCGACTTTTCTATAACATGCACAATTCTGCTGCAATAAGGGAGAAGAATTGCTAATGAAAGTCGGAGTCGTTGGAGCTTCTGGATATGTGGGCGGCGAGTTGCTCCGCCTACTGGTAACACACCCAAAAGTGGAAGTAAGCATGGTTACATCGCGCCAAAAAGCCGGTGAATATGTGCACCGCGTCCACCCGAGCCTGAAGGGATTCATTGACATCACTTTCTCGCCAATGGATACTGAAAAGATGGCAAACAATTGCGATCTAGTGTTCACATCGGTGCCACACGGCAAAGCGAACAAGATAGTCAAAGATCTGTACGACAGGGGCATGAAAGTAATCGACCTGTCGGCTGATTTCCGTCTCAAAAACCCCAAGGACTATGTCAGATGGTACGGTTGGGAGCACCCATTCCCTGATATGTTGAGCAAGTCTGTCTATGGCGTGCCGGAGCTTCACCGCGAGGAGATCAAGAACGCTCAGCTGGTGTCATGCCCTGGCTGCATGGCAGTCACTTCGCTGCTTGCACTAAAGCCGCTCATTGAAAACAACCTGATAGACACCGATCACGTGGTGGTAGACAGCAAGATCGGCTCGTCAGGCGCGGGGCAGAAGGCCAATGCTGGCACCCACCATGCAATGCGCTATGGTGTAGTTAGGCCATACAAGCCCGCAAAGCACAGGCATACAGGGGAAATCGAGCAAGAGCTTTCAGCGATAGCGAAAAAGCAGATCAAGGTGAGCATGAGTCCACATGCAGTCAACATTGTCAGGGGCATACTGACGACCAACCACACTTTCCTAAAGAGACAGGTAGAAGAGCTTGAACTTTGGAAGATGTATCGCAACTCGTACAAGAATGAGCCTTTTGTCAGGCTGATACGAGACAAGAAGGGCCTCTACAAGTTCCCCGATCCCAAGTTTGTGGTAGGATCGAACTTTTGCGACGTGGGCTTTGACATAGACGAATATAACCAGAGGATAGTGGCACTTTCTGCGTCAGACAACCTGATGAAGGGAGCAGCCGGATCTGCGATACAGGTCATGAACGTTATGGCCGGCTACGATGAGACCGATGGTCTGAAATACACCCCGCTGACACCGGTATGATAGTCATCAAGATAGGCGGAAGCGTAGTAGACGGGCTACACCCCTCTACTCTGACAGATATCAAGGCAATAGCTGGAAAGGACAAGCTTGTCTTTGTGCATGGTGGTGGCAAAGAAGTTACAGCTACCGCCACAAAGCTGGGCAAGGAACAGAAATTCATTGTCTCCCCCGGTGGGGTGCGCAGCAGATACACTGACAAGGAAACCGCGGAAATCTACACGATGGTAATGTCGGGCAAGATAAACAAGGCCATCACCGGCATGCTGCTCCGGCAGGGTATCAAGGCTGTGGGGATTGCAGGGATTGACGGGGGCATACTAAAGGCGGAACGCAAGAAGAAACTGTTGATAATAAACGAAAAGGGGAGAAAAATGATGATTGACGGCGGCTACACCGGCAAGATAAACGCAGTTGATCCCACACTTCTGAACAATCTGGTTGACAGTGGCTATGTGCCAGTGGTGTCACCAATTGCACTGAGCGAAGAATATGATTTTCTCAATGTTGACGGAGACAGGGCGGCTGCATATGTCGCAGGTGGGGTAAAGGCAGACAAGGTTATATTCATCACAAATGTCAACGGGCTCATGCTCAACGAAAAGCTGGTTACCTCGATGACGCTGGAGCAGGCCAAGGCCGCGCTGCCAAAGATAGGATTTGGGATGGAGAAGAAGGTGCTTGCCTGCACCGAGGCCCTTGAGATGGGAGTCAAGGAAGCGATCATCGCATCCGGTCAAGTCGAGAACCCAATTTCCTCCGCGATTGCTCACAATAACTGCACGGTGATAACTCCAAAATGAATACAGAAGACCAGTACCTGGCAGCGCTTTACCAGCGGTTTCCTGTGAACCTTGCCCGGGGCAAGGGCGCAAGGGTTTGGGACACGAGCGGCAAGGAATACATCGACTGTATGGGAGGCTATGGCGTTGCATTGGTCGGCCACTGCAACGACCGGGTTGTGGCTGCAATCAAAAGGCAGGCAGACACACTGATAACTGCGCACATGTCAGTCTACAACGACACTCGGCTCAAGTTCATGGAAAAAATGTCGACCATTGCTCCGCCGGGTTTGAGCAAGATGTTCTTTACAAACAGTGGCGCTGAATCTGTCGAAGGTGCTCTCAAGTTCGCCCGCAAATACACTGGCAAGCACGGCGTGATAGCTATGAACGGCGCGTACCATGGCAAAACGTTCGGCGCACTTTCAGTAACATATAACGAAAAATACCGAAAATCGTTCATGCCGCTTTTGGATGGAGTCAAGTTCGTCCCATACAGCGACCCGTCCAAGCTGGAAGAGGCCATCGACGATGCAGTTGGGACTGTGATCCTGGAGCCGATTCAGGGAGAGACGGGAATCATAGTGCCACCGGACGACCTCCTGCCAAAGATAAGGGAGATCTGTGACAGGCGCAACCTTGTGCTGATATTCGACGAAATACAAGCGGGCCTTGGCAGGACGGGCAAGATGTGGGCTGGGCAGAACTGGAACACCACGCCGGACATCATGTGCCTTGCAAAGGGAATCGCAGGGGGCATCCCGATGGGGCTGATACTTGCAAAACCAGCGATAATTGAAGCAACAAAGCTGGGCGAGCATTCGTCAACGTTTGGCGGAAGCCCAATAGCTTGCGCAGCAGGTACCGCTACGCTTGAAGCTCTGACCGAAGACAAGCTGGTTGAAAACGCGGCCAAGGTAGGAAAGCACTGGAAAGAGGGTCTGAACAGGCTAAAGGAGAAGCACAAGATAATTCGAGAAGTGAGAGGCCTCGGTATGATGCTGGGTGTGGAGCTCCGCTTCGAGGTGAAGGATGTGCTCTTTGACGGAATTCGCAATGGACTGCTGATGCTATATTCGGGAAGAAACATCATAAGACTTCTTCCGCCACTCGTAATGGATGAAACGACGGTTTCCCGCGCAATTGATATAATGGACAATGTATTGACTAACGAGGAAAAGAGACGGAATGTCAGCTAACATTGATGAAACAGACGAAAAGATAATCCGCATACTGCAGGCAGATTCGCGCAAGGCGTTTGTGGAGATCGCTAACGACATAGGCCTTTCAGAATCGGCCGTAAGGCGCAGGGTCAAGAACCTTGTAGACACCGGGATCATTAAGCGCTTTACCATCGAACTCGGTGCAAGTGACAAGACCAGTGCTATAACGCTGATCTCTGTAACATCGACCGCGGACACCTCCGCAGTCTCTGGCAGGCTGATGAAACTTGGGGGAGTCGAAGTGGTCTACGAAATAACTGGCCAATACGACATTGCCGCAATTATTGCAGCACCGGCGATAGCGGAGATCAACAAGTGTATAGATGACATACGCAAGATAGAGGGCGTATCAGACACCAATACTGTAATCATACTAAAGACGATGCGCTAGTTTTTTTCCTGCTTCGTTTTCTATCAACATCTCACATTGCTCCTTTGCACCATCTCATTTTCTCATTTTCTGAGCAATTTTCGACCTTGCGATATGTCGCATCCTTTTTTCTGATAGCTCACAAGAGATTTGGCATCATGTCTGCATTGAGGATGGTGCCGCACTGCCGACGGATGTGGTTGCAGCATTGACACTTGCAAGATTGTCAGCCTGCGCACAAATGTTGCCTTGACTAGATATCTACAGCACTGATTGACTGCATGCATGCTGCCGGCGGCTGATGCTCCTGCCACTGGCATATCTTTCCTCTTGCTTCTGGCATGGGGATGATGGTGAAAGAGCAGAAGATGGCAAGAATGGTCATGAACAGCGAAAACAACATTTCAGGGTCATGCACAAATGAGAACCGAAACTGGCAAATCCGCTGCAGTCCGGGAGTAGTTACCTTCCTCTGCGTTACACACATGCTGTAAGAAGAAGAGCGCACAGCACTGGAAGGCTAGAGAGAAATCTTTCTTCTTTCTCTCCGCTCAGCTTTTAATAGGTAAAGTGCATTAAACCTGTTGAACCGCAAGATTTGGGTACATTTAAAGAAGACAAAGCTGCAAACCCTGCCAAGATTCCTGCTTCTGCATGGAAAGTGCTTGCAGTCCTTAGCAGCATCGCAACGATGGTCATGTACGCAGAAACGATGCTTATTCCGGCAATACCTGACCTCGTCAGAGAATTCAATGTCTCATATAGCATGTCATCATGGATTCTAACGGCCTATCTAATTCCCGGCGCGGTCATGACTCCTATAGCCGGCAAACTGTCAGACATCTATGGCAAGAAGAAGATTCTGCTAATTATACTGGCGATCTATATCGCAGGGATCAGCATTGCAGGATTCTCATCAAACATCTACTTTCTCTTTGCCGCCAGGGCAATACAGGGAATAGGGATGGCAATGTTTGTTATTGCATTTGGGATAATTCGCGACCAGTTTCCAAGGGAAAAGATCTCAATAGGACAAGGCGTGATATCGTCCATGTTCGCTTCAGGAGCAGTCATCGGACTTGCGGCCGGCGGAATAATAATCAGCAACTATGGATGGCAAGCGACGTTCTTCTCTACCATTCCAATCGCGATCTTTCTATTTGTGCTGATCTGGCGCTTCAACTACGAGCGCAAGCTTGAGCCGTGGGAAGAGGCGGCGCCCAAACATGTGGCCTCTAAGGCTGCCCCGGCCACTTCTCGGGGAATTGACATCAAGGGTGCAATGACGCTTGCAGCCTTTGTCACGTCGTTCTTGTTGGCACTCACGCTACTTGAAACCGATTCTGGTCAGTCTGTGATGACGGGTCAGATAGCAATCTTTGCAGCAATTGGGGCTACTGCACTCTGGCTTTTTGTCATGATCGAGCGGCGAGAAAAACTTCCACTTGTGGACTTTAAGCTAATGTCGCACAGGGCGATCCTGCCTGCTAACCTGATCATCATGACGGTAGGGTTCTCCATGTTCATGGTGTTCCAGACAGTGCCTGTGCTAGTGCGGAACCCTGAGCCGCTGGGATTTGGAGGCGACGCAGCGACGGCCGGCTATGTGCAACTCCCGTTTGCAATAGTGCTCTTGATCTTCGGGCCCACTTCCGGGTTCATTGTGCACAGGATGGGTTCTATCAAGCCGATAATCATTGGCACTTCCATAACAGCTACAGGGTTCTTCTTTCTTCTTGCATTCCATGGCAGTTGGATGGCAGTTGCAGCCAACCTTGCAATACTGTCTACAGGGTTATCCCTCACTAATGTCGGTGCCCTAAACGTGACGCTGCTTGCCACACCCGCAGAATTTACAGGCATATCGCTTGGGATGAATACTCTACTCAGGATCGTGGGAAGCTCCATAGGACCGGCACTTGCGGGCGTCTACATGCAGATGTACCAGTCAACTGTAGAGGTAGCCGGCAGAGCAATGTCTTTCCCCTCAACGCAGGCATTTAGCGTCATTTTCCTGACTGCTGCATTATTGTCAGTCGTATCAATAATTTTGTCGATATATCTGAAGCGGCAGATTGGCAAGATGTCGATTGCAAACCTTGCGTAAGGTAGTTCATATATCACCCACTTTCTAATATAATCTGATGTCCAAGCCTCAGGCAGATCCAAACACGCAGAAATACAAGGAGAAATGCAACAGCATCCTTGGAATATCTCCGCGAATACGCTACGCTGGCATCATGAACAAGTTTGGCCGCACACTAGCCGGCGGCCTCCGGAAGGGAGTCGTGCCTCTGCTAAAGCCGGACGAGGCCCGAAACGAATACTTTATCGAGGCGACGAGGAACCAGCTTCGCAAGAACTTTGAAGATTCCATTGGCAAGACCGAATATACTTTTACAGAAAACGAGAAGGTCAAGATACTGACCATTTCAAGCGAAGAGTACTTTTACTACATCACGATGGAGAAGGAAACGCCTGCAGATGAAGTCGCCAAGATCATCGCGGCGGCCAAGAAAGCGATCTAGAGCTCCGGTTCCTTTCCTTTAAAATGCCTCTGCACCGGCTCGATTATCTTGTTGATGTAGGTAGCGGTGGCATTCTTTAGGTCCATAGGGTGTATCTTTTTCTCAACAAAATCGCGCTCTATATCCTTGTAGCTTGCGTACGTTACGTTGCCTCCATATTTCGCAGGCCGCTCTATTACAAACTCGCTAAATTCGTGGAAGATGACATAGCGTACCAGCTCCAGTATGGGGTTACCTGCGGCCACTCCCACAGGGCAGAACGCCTTCGAAATCTTGTCCCTGATCGTCTTTTCATCATCATGGATCAGTATTCCGCTTCCCGGCTTGCTCTTGCTCATCTTGCTAGATATCCTGGCATCTTCTGCGGCATTCTCGTCAAGGCCCATTGTTACTGGCTCTGAAAGACCTGGCAGCAGGTGATGGTGGACAACCACCGGCACTTTCCAGCCAAGCTTGGGAAATATCTCCCTCACCAGCATGTGTATCTTGCGCTGGTCCATGCCAGCATGCACTATGTCAAGGTCAAGCGCCTTGATGTCCACTGACTGCATTGGAGGGTACAGCAGCTGCGAGAGGTCGAGGTTCTTGTCCGTCTCGCTCCTGCCCATTATGGTGAGCGACCGCATGGTCCTTGCAAGCGTCATGTGCTTTGAGAAGCGCACAAAGTCCTCCCAATAGTTCTCTGTCTGCCTGTAAAGGTCGCTGCCGAGGACGACGCTTACGCCAGGACAAAAGAACTTGAACGCTTCTGCATAGTATTGTGAGATCTTTTTTATCCTGTTCCAATCCCCACCCAGCTTGTCGTTGATGTAGGTGTGCCAGTCGGCAAGAAAGACCGTCGTATTGATGCCTGCCTTGATAAAGTCGTTTATCTTGAATCCTGTCAGAACCAGGCTGCCGAGATGCAACACTCCTGATATTTCAAGCCCAATGTAGTGCTTTGGGTGGGCCTTTGTCTCAAGTAGTGCCCGTAGTTCGTCTGCGGTAATGACCTCCTCGGTCGGCTCGCGCGTCACTAGTGCAATGCGCTCTTCAACATCCATATGCTTCTCTTGTATGGAATGCCGGGCCGTCAGTTCTATAAACCTTGTATCTAACCCATTGAACAATCATCGCCGTTCTTTATATTGTATTTTTGTCGATACTAGTCGTGTCAACAAGGTATTCTTATCTTGCATTCGCCACGTCAATGACAATGGTGTTGCCCATCTTGTTTTCGCCTGTATTTGGGGCGCAAGAGATAGAGCCCCGCGCAACATTGGGGAATGCGACCGAGGATGATCCGCAGCTCAACGCGTCTGGCACAGATTTGCCTGTGCTTGAGCAAATGTCAGAAAAGGGGACCTATTTGGTGCAGCTCCGGTGGCCTCAGGTGACTCTGGATGAGCAGGGCGCGTGGCAGATAGAAATAGTGTTCCTCAATGGCAGTTCTCCAAGACCAAATGCAACAAACTTTCCACAGACAGAAACAAATGAAACAGGTCAGAGCACTGTCGGCGCAAGCGGCTTTACAGATACGCCTGAGGGGGCCAACTATACCGGTTCCACTCTGATCGAGACCACCGTTCCCATAGAAAGTTATGATATCGCGATTTACGATCAAGCGGGTAACCTGTTGTGGGAGCAAATGGATCAACCTGGTCTTGGCGGCAGGGGAACACAGAGGATCGACCTTGGAGAGAACAACTATACCGGTCCTGTTACTGTCAACATTACCGACATACGGCCCGGCTGGGATGTGGGTGGTGACACTGCCACTGCAGAAGATATGGTGGACTCGGTTTCATTTTCAGCCACGATTGTGCCAGAATTCCCAACAGTAGCCGCAGTTATGGCTTCCGGAATAGTCGCGGGCATAGTAGTCGCGCGGCTGAGGCGTTCATGAGTTGTTGATTGACTCCTCTCAGCTCTGGACAGTACAAGATCTGTCTTGATGACCATATTCCACGACTTGAATACCTTCCAGCTGTGTCCAGTTACGTGCCACAAGAAGGCAGCAGAGGCACAAACCTGCAGTGACTGAAAACTATGAGATAGCGGCATATGAGTGCCTTCCAACTATTCTCTCCAACTTCCTAGAGCATTTGTTGTGGCCGTGAAAAAGAATCTCCGTATATCCACATACATAGACTCGGAAACGAAAAGGGTTTTGCACGCTGCAAGATAACAGAACTCTGATCTACTGTGAAGGCTGTTCGCTTTGTCACAAATACTATGTAAGATTAGTCTGCAACTGATAAATTGCATGCACAAAAGTCTTGAATATATCATATGAATGACATTATCTCATGGGACAAGGCTATTGGCAGAAAGGTCAAGTCAAGTGACGACAAGGACCTTGGCAAGGTACAGAGCATAACCCACGACTACATACAGACAAAAGAAGGCACAGTCTCGAAGAACTATTACTTCATACCAAAATACCACCTGAGCGGCTACGACGGCGACAATCTATGGGTTTCGCTGACAAAAGATGAAGTAAAGTCAAGATTTGAGAAAGAAAAAGAACCAGATCTTGCAGAGCTTGAAACACCAGAGTACAAGGAGCGTAGGACCGCAGTCATGCAACAGTACCCCGAGTTTGCATCAAGCATCCCCGCGGGCATGGTGCAAATGCCATGGGACAAGATAATTGGAAATAAAGTGAAATCCAGTGATAAGAAAGATCTTGGCGACGTGGAAAGTATTTCCCGCGATTACATTGAAGTTAAGGAAGGCATGTTAAGCAAGAAGCACTACTTCATCCCCAAACACTTCATCCGGGGCTACGACGGCGACAATCTCTACGCCTCCCTTACAAAGGACGAAGTCAAGGACCGCTTTGAACGGGATAGCCCGCCGTCCCCTTCAGAGTTGCAGAGTGAGACATATCGGGAGCAGATGCGCGATGCAGATGCAAACCATCCACAGTTTGTGCACGGTGTCCCATGGATGGCAAAGGAGCCCTCTACGGAAATTCCTGTAGACTATTCGGGCACGACCTACAAAATACCCTGGGACCAGCTTATCCACAAGCATGTCCGGACCACTGACAACGTAGAAATAGGATATGTCGAGAGGATAGGGAACGAATTTGTGGTAGTGAGGGAAGGAGTATCGGATGCGCATATCTATTACGTGCCCAAGGCATACATCCGCGATTATGACGGCAGCCAGCTATGGATAGACGCGCCAAGCGGCTTGGTCAGGTCAAAGTTTGAGCGGGAGTCAGAACCTGACATAGAGGAGCTCCGGTCCCTTGCAAGGGACGCTCCGCGATTCAAGAGGGCAGCCGAGCCAGAGCCCCAACGAATGGACCCTGATAGCGTCACAGTGCAAACAAATGTAGACATGGGAGAGACCGATAGACCAAGAACAACACAGGGTGTCTAGCCTCTGTCCTATACTCTTATCACTGGAGCGTAGCTGAGGAGCCACTCTCTGTGCTTCTTGTAATCCGGATCCGCATCTCTTACTAACTGCCAGAATCTTGGCGAGTGATCAAGCTGTATTAAATGTATTAATTCATGGATTATGACATAATCAATGACTTCTAGCGGAGCAGCAGACAAAAGCAGATTAAAGTTCAAGTTTCCTTTTTTTGAGCAGCTAGCCCACCTTGACTTCTGGCTCTTTATTGATACCTTGTTGTATTTCAGGCCCAGTTTGGCAGCAAGCGCGGGCAGGCGCTCGGCTATTATCTTTCCGGTCTGCTCCTTGTACCATTCTTGGATATGTTGTTTCTTCTTTCGCATGTCTGTCACATGGAATGTTATGAGCTTCATTGTTTCAGAAACGACTGCCGACACGTTCCTGTCTTTTATCACTCGATACCTGTATTTGCTGCCAAGGAAATAGATCGTTTCCGGCTCTGGCACGCCGCAGCGCTCCTTCAGCTTTGCATAATAGCGAGATGTCTTGATTATCCAGTCGCGCTTTGATGAAACAAATTTTTCCAACTCTTCTGTGCTGTAGTCTATTGGAACAATTGCTTCTACGCCGTTGATATTGGAGACAAGCCGGAGCCTTTTCGACCTCTTGCTTGTGCGAACACCAATAGTGATCGCACCGTCAGCAAGGCTGATTGACAACAACCGTATATTCAGCTTTGGGGGTGTTAAAGAATTTTTGCAAGAAAGGCTGATCTCTCCCATCTTTTCATTGTGCAATTTAGCGGACACTCTTGCATCTAGAATCCGCAGAACGGGTGCTTCCTAATGCCCCAAAGTCAAAGTCTATTGTAAGATCATCTTTAATCTAGGTCTATCAGATTGAAAGTTTGGTGCTATTTCTAGGAGTAATGTAAACCCATTTTTTTCAGATGGCTTTATGCACCATCTATTTAGCTAGATAGCCCAATAGCAAATCGTCAATGGCGACTAGGCGCTATTCTGGAACGGAGCACATGTACTAGAATTAATCAACGAAAATGCAGGAGAACCTCTTGGAGAAGAATAGAAGGGATGATCATGATCAAGTACAACATATCTATCAAAAGGCTCGCCCCATTTTGGCGCTGCTGAAGAATATGCTATCAATTACGATCTGTTATTTTCAAGGCACCATCTGCACCTTGCCTGCTGGACATGATCTGCCATCGCCCATCGCTTCCGGACAGGGGCTTAAAACCGGACATGTCGAAATATCTGCTGCGGTGCGCGGCGCGCGATAGCGCAATTATGCTAGTCCACATAGATATGTTAATAAAATAAAGGATGGGACTATAGATTATTATGACATCCGGCAAGTATTTTAACAAAGGCGTCAAGGCACTCGATTCACCGCACATAGGCCATGTGGTAAGGGAAACTGATGACAAGATAGTCGTATTTGGTGGAGGCGATGATAGGTATGATATTCCAAAATCAGAGATCAAGTTTACAGCTGGGAATGTCCTTATTGACATGCCCCTTTATGAAATTGTCAAAAAGTACAAGGTGAGCAGAGAAGAACCGCTGCCTGCTGGAAAAGCTGTAAGGGATCCGTGGACAAAGCCAGACAACATAGACTTGGCCACATACGAACGAGAATATCCAAAGTCGCTCTTTAACAAGGGAGTTAGGACACAGGACGAAGAGCATGTCGGCCACGTGGTGAAAGAGACTGACGACAAGATTGTGATCTGGGGGCACTATGATTACAGGTTCGACGTACCCAAGTCAGAGATAATTGCTGTAGGCCGGAATGTAATACTTGGTATGAATTATCAGGATGTGTTCAAGTACAGGGTTGACAGGGACGAGCCTCTGCCTGACGAATAAGAAAACGACATAATCAGAACAAAATAGATTTTCTGATTTCTTCCTTTATCTGCGCAATTGTAGCCTCTGCCATGCGTTTTCCAATTATTCTTTTCAACATTGATTCCAAGATCGCGGGATTGGAAATGATCTCGTCATCCCCGATTTTGTAGCAGAGTTTCATAGTCTTGAAGATCAAATTTGATAACTCGGCGCCAAGGTGCCTCTCCAGCCCACTGCGCGCCAACGAGACGATCTTCTGAGGATGCCATTTCCTATATTGGGATCCGCGGTGGATCGTTGAGTGATGTGCATCCAGAATGGCAATTACCTCAGCAAGAGACAGCTTTGAAATGCTGTCCTCGCTATAGCAGCAGATCGCTTCAAGCGGGATCGCAAATTTCTGGCCCACCATCCTCTCGTACTTGATGAGCTTGCACGGATCGATGGCATGCTCAAAGAACACTTCAGCAGTGCCAATGGCGAGTATGCCATCGAAATCAGAGCGGTTCCTTATCTTCAATATTAGATCGTGCCATGTATTCAAGAGGGCATGGGCATCGAGATCGGTTTCTTCAACCGAGTACACTCTGTTTCTGCCGACTATTGTTAGGGCTCCAGACTCGACAAGCGTTTCGACGTCAGCGCCCTGTCGGCGCATGTGTCTCACCGTTTGCATCGTGTCGTTTTCCACTGCATAGATTACAGCGTAATTCTGCGAAGCATAATGAGTGATCTTGTCATACAGCTCAGGATATCCGCCATCGTCCTCTTCATTCATGAGACAGAATGAATGAACCTGCTCCATTACAAGCTCCGCAGCCAGCCATCCCCGGATCAATTATAAACGTTTGGAAAAATTTGTAGCTCCTCATAGTATCAAAAGACTAGAGAAATTGGTGGTGATAATACTATATTACGCCAGCTGCGCGCAGCTTTTGCGGCAAGTAGACATCTGCCAGGTACTTGAATCCGTGCTTGAAGAATGCATCCAGCTCGCACTTTTCCTTCTTCTTCAAGAACAGGTCAAGCTCTTTCTGCCATTGCTTGTCTTGGAACCATGGCTTTTTCTTCATGTCGCTTGCCCTGTTCAAATCTTCTTCCGACGCGGCAAGCCTCGCAACCTCCGGGATGTTGTAGTCATAGATGTCAGAGAATGTCATGCCAAGTACTTTGGCATCAGGTGTAACCAGCCTGTCACTGTCGTAGCTCAAAGACTCACTGCCGATCTTGTAGCGGAGTGCAATACCAAGACCCCATGGGTCCGCGTCAGTAAATATCACCACCGGTTTTTTCCACTCTTCATTGAGAGTCTTGACCATCATCCTAGTCGCCCTGTCCGGTTCTCCTGAGCCTGTCATCAGAATCGCGTTGTACTTTTGGATAAAGCCAGACTTGCGGATATTGTTGAGGACGGTGTCCTTCTCAACAACCATCACAAAGTCAGCCTTTACCTTCACTATCTCGACGTCGCGGATGTTGGTCGGTATCAGCTGAGAAGTCGCCCTGCTCCCAAGGTTACAGTCGATGACATCTCCTCCAACTCGTAGAGTGATAGGGCCGGAAATCATCCCCTTTGGTTTTGAAGTGACGGAAAACTCTTCCCTGGGGACTCCTGTCAACAGTTCAATTGCCTTGATGGCATCGTCGGAATTTTCTTGGCTCGCCCAGAATTTTTGCTTGTTCTTTTCATCGCCCACAGTGCTGAGCGTTGCATAATACATCCCTCTAATGGTGCTCTCCATCTCCTCGTCCAGTAGTTTGCGGACGGCGTTGGCCATAACAAGATACTGTGTGAACGTGGGAATCTTTTTCGTGCTGTCTGGGCTTATGGCGACCGTCTTGTCACCAATCGTAAGCATTCTCTTTTCGTCAGACCACATTGTATTATCAGAGCCGACCTTTGGGACGTTCAGAACGGGCATTGTCTTTTGCACCATCAGATCGACGCTGACGTCCTTCATTATCTGTTTGATCTTTCTAATTACTTCTTGATGGCGTTTGTCGGTTGCTGGCATCTACCTACTTTCTTCTCCTTTCTTTCGGCTTGTCTTCGATCATTGCATCCAGAGTTTGCTGCTTGCTGTTTTCATTGAGGGTCCTTGGGGCTGCTTCCCCGTCCTTCTTCTTGTTGTTCTTTGGCTTAGAAGTCTTGCCTTTTTTCCGTGCAGCGTTGATTGCGATCTGCTCTTTGTCCGGCCGGATAACCTCGTCGTCAATCACTATTTCCTGAACCTCTCCTTCTCCCTCTGTCTCTTCCTTGATGCGCTCACTGGTGATCTTGTCTTCTTTCTTCTCAACTGGGGCGATTGCCAGCTGTTCTACCTTTACGTGCTTCTCTGCGAGCTCGGTGAACGCCTGTTCCAGTTTGTCTGGGTCAACCTTGATTGATTCGGAAATCGCGCTTACAACTAGAGGGATGTAGTATTTGTATAGGTTGAGTCTGTTGACAGCGTCCTTCATGCGCAGCTCCTTTCTAATCTGCGCACTCACCTTCCTGTATAACTCTGACAGGCAAGACTTCATGTACCTTTTCAGCTCGCCTTCAGAAGCTATGCTTTCTTTGCCCGCAGTCTTGTAGGGTATCTTTGTGGAGCATATGTGGAAGAATATGTGCAACGGCAAGAGCTCCACTGCCCTGTCGGATTTCGCTCCGACGTTGGCAAACTGCTCCTTTGCTTCCTTTTTCGTGATGCCCATCTTGTTAATCTCCACTTCGGACACGACTTCCCTGGCAACATCGGATCCCTCGTCATACAGCAGAGGAATCTTATTTGCAAACCTATAGAGCTTGAATGAAGGGATGTCGCCACCATACGCAATGCCGCACTCTACTATGGTCGGCCGATTGTTAATGACACATGTGCGGGAAGAATAGGCTGTCAATGCCGGCTTCAATATCTTGACTGTAAGCTGGGGTTTCTGGACTTCTGGAGCGCCACCGCCGCCTTCAGCAGTTGATGATGACGACTGACTGGCTTCTCTTGTTGTTACAATCGTATATTCAGAAGTCATTCCAGTGGTTAGGATCTCCTCACCTATGGGGCTCAAGTGGTCTGTGTTTGCCTGCTGGAATGGTGTGTGCTTACACACCTTTACAATTTCGATAAGCTCGTTCTCAGTATATTTGTCAGCTGGCTTGTTTTCAACACCGGCCTTGGCAATAATGTCCTTTGCCTTTTCGCTTGACATCTTTTGGAAGGACGCCGACAGGACGCCCTGAAGCGTCGTCTTTTGGTTCATGAAATTCATTATCGCCTTCTTGAGAGTCTGGAGATCCATGTCTGCGGGATGCGGAAGGACTTCTCTTGCGGGCTGCGGCATTACCTCTGTCCTTCTCTCAAATGTGACTCTTCCCTCATCGGTCTCGTATTCAATAATGGCGTAAGGGTTTACGACGCTTGTCTGGCTGATATACTCGTTGATCTTACTCTTTATGTTGTTCCTTGTAATAGGGGATAGTTTTGCATGAAGTATAGCCTCAACCCTGAAACCAGAGTCACCGGTGATCTTGCAATCTTCTCCTTTGAGCACCTTCTTAGCAAGCTGGATGGGCCTGTTCGTGCTGATGTCTGTGCGGAGTTCAAAGTAGTATTCGACACCTTCGTCCTGTGATTTCGACCAGACCTTGATTGGATGAATCGTATCCTTTGTTGAAAAGGCAGCAATCATCTTCAGACCGACGCCAAAAAGGCCGCGCTGCTGCTTTTCGACATACTTGCCCGATGTCAAGAACGAGCATACTGCGACAGGAACTTTGTCAGACGGAACACCGATTCCGTTGTCTTCGCAGGTTATTATCCAGAGATCGTTTGCCTGATCGAGCATTTTGAGCGACAGCGATATCTTGGGAAGGATGTGGCCCGTCTCGCAAGAATCAAGCGAATTTTCGATGAGCTCCCTGACAGCCATGTATAGAATGCGCTCTGTAGTAAAGCCTGCTAGAGCAGAGTTGTCAACAAAGAATTCTGATTCTGCCTTCTTGTCATATTTGACCTTCCCTTTCACTGACTTTTGCTGAGCAACAGCTGCAACCTCGACAGTAGGCTTCTGCGTCAAAGACGATGGGACTATTTTCGCTAACTCAATTTAACTTTTTACGACAAAATTCTTGACTCAATTGACAAATCTAGTCTATCTGAGAGCCATACGGCGTAGTAGCGTTTTTCAGCTCCTGTATCCTGAAGTTCTGAAACTCTACCAAGAGCCTCTTTTTGCCTTTCTGGATGACGATATAATCAGAACCCGACCCCACTACCGTGCCGTCTACAAGGTCCTTCAGGTGCGCCATGGCTGGTGCTATGCTGGTCTGACTATATATAATAACTCTGGCAGGCCAAACGAGGGCCTTGCCACATCAAGGACCCATACTTGACTGTCAACAACCGACACAGGAACATGCAATAAGGTGTCCAGTCCGTATCAACAGCAAGAGGAAACACGCATCCCATAAGGTCAAGAAAAATGGGAAAAAGGACTGAAACGAGGCTGCAGATGTGCCGCCAAAAATGAACTCGTCAGCCCACTGGCAAGTGAGCAGTAATGTCTCATGCAGACTTGCTGGAAAATAGACCGGGCACGAATCCTTGCGATCGTGAGCAATATCTGCATCATGATGCATGACTGTCAAGGGATGGATATCTCGAATTGAGAACATGAACGTGCATAGCAGAGTTTTAATAGCAATTGCCGGGAAACCAAAAATAGTAATGTTTTCTCCTCAGTTGGGTCAGGCATCACCCGACATATCGTCAGATCTGATTATGTCATTAATCGGAGTTGCTGCAGCAACCCTTACAACTTCTAGCTTTTTGCCACAGATAATCAAGGCCTATAGGACTAAGAGCATGCAAGATGTGTCTAGTTACCTGATGAGCTTTTTTGCCACTGGTACTGTTTTGTGGATGGTTTATGGCATATTCAAGGCCGACTGGGTGATAATAAGCGCAAACGCGACTGCGACTTCGTTCAATGTGGCCCTTCTTTACATGAAATTTGCTTTTCGAAAAAAGCCTGCAAGGATAGCCTAGAATCCGTCGTCGTGCGTGAACTGGTAAGGGTTGTTCCTTTGGCTCTGATTTATCACGGCAATGGTGTTCCTGATGAGCTGATACATGCTGTCGTGGCACTGACACGTGCACATTTTTGTTATCGTGGAAGAATTGATATTCTCTATGATCACTCCTTTGCATGCACCATGTTCGCTGTTAATGCAGTCGTCCGACTTGGACACGCCTGATACTTTTGACGAAACCGTATTTATTTTAAATGGAAATTTTTAAATCATTTTCTGCCCCTTTTGTTTCATGGAGATCTATTCTGAAAGCAGGCCGTGGGGAAGGTTTGTAAAGTTTCATGAAAACAAACCCTGCACCGTAAAACTGATCCATGTCAATGCTAATTCTAGGCTCAGCCTGCAGTATCACAATAAGCGCTCTGAATTGTGGAGGGTCGTTAAGGGGATTGCAGCAGTCGAGCTGGACGGCAAGTCCATACTTCTAACCGAAGGTGAAACCCTAATGATCCCGCGCAAAGCAAAGCACAGACTGGGTGCACTTGACCGCGATTGCGTGATACTTGAAATCGCGTACGGCAAGTTTGAAGAAGGTGACATTGTCCGCATCGAGGACGACTACCAGAGGGTGCCAGTCACCAAGACCCGCATAGCGGCTGCCTAGCTTTGAAATATATCCTTCGCATCGAACAATAATATTGCTTTGGTAGAACCCAAGATAGTAAAGGGCAAAGAGAGCGAAGGGCTATCCATTAGCCTGGACAAGAAGAACATCACGATAACCTTGGAATCTGGAGTACCTGTGCTAGAACTCACGAACGAATACGGTAACGCGCTCAAGTACGAAATTTCAAACAGCCACAGCTTTGACCGCCTCTTGGCGAACCTGTGGCAGTTTGTCAAGGATAGCCAGCATTAAGCCTATATAGGAAAGTAGAATAGCGACAGCATAAAGTGCAGCTTGTAGACACATTCAAGGCAAGCTTGGATCCGTCCCTCTTTCGGCTTTACCGCAGGTATCTATACTCTCGGCACAAAGCAACAGACGAGCTCGCGCTGGCAGAAGTGGTGCATGAGAAAGCAAAGGAACGTCTGCGCAAGATGACAGACAAGTTCAGGCAAAACGCTTCATATTTTGATCCTGGAGAGCAGCTGGCGGTGGCAATTTGTGATCAGAAATTGGCGGGCCCAGTTGGAATCGCTGCAGGATTTGACAAGAATTGCGAGGTGCTTGAGCCTTTGTCATATGTCTTTGGATTTCTTAACCCTGGGAGCGTGCTGAAAAACCCGCGCGTTGGCAATCCACAGCGTCCAAAGACTGACGGAACCGTAAGGATTGTCGTGGATGACGAAAGGGAGGCCATAATCAATGCACAAGGGTACCCACACAAGGGCATTGATTACACGATCAAAAACCTGAAAAGGTTCAGCGAAGGGCCAAGAGGGCGCGCCAAGATCCTGCTCAACTTTTCTGGTATTACTGACGTATATACAGAAGATGCGGTGCTGGACTCGTGCAAAGAGATCCTGGTCAGGGCTGCACCGTTCGTAGACTTTGGATTCGAGGAGAACAGGACATCACCAAACACCGACTTTAACAAGGTGTTGCAGACACCTGAGTTTACAAAGAAGATGATTGATCTGATGAATACGCATGCACCTGGCAAGATCAAGGCGTCAAAGATATCGCCATACAGCCAACTGCCTCCATCGGATGACGAAAGGGAGGCCAAGATCAAATCGATCAAGGTTTTTTACGAAAATGGCGGCCAGCTCGTTACGATAGGCAACACCCGGCCAATCGATACCAAATCCACCAAGATTACGAGGAATTTTACAAGAGGAGTCGCCGGCGAGAGCGGCAGGCCGCTCTTTCCGTATATGCTGAGATTGGTAGAGGATGTGCACCGGGCATTTCCGGACCTCGCGATAATAGCATGCGGCGGAATATTTTCAGGAGAGGATGCCTGGAAGGCATATGAGAAGGGTGCCACGCTCGTCTCATTATATACCGCCCTGACTTTCTATGGCTTTGGGCTGGTGAGAGATATACACGAGGTCTTGAAGAAAAAGCTAAGCAGTGAGGCTGCTACCACCTTGCAGGACTTTATAGAAAGGCGGGATGCCAGCATTCGCTAAAAGAAGACATTGGAAACCTTTAATTGCACCTGTAATCATTTTCTTGTAAATAGGGATTTAGAGCGTTGGGAAGGTCTCCTAAGGTTGTTCTTACCGCAGATCGCACTTTGATGTCTCCGTACAGGGGGATTTCGCTTGCATCTTTCTTTGGATGTGCACCGGCTCTCGACTTTAACAGAGATCGCAATTCCTTCTGGTATTTCGTGCTGCGCAACCAAGTCACTCCAAAAGTCCTCTTTGACTTTATCTGCAACCCGATTGATCATACCAACGGGTATGCCAACTATGCGCCTTATGGACTGAGAAAAGTCGAGGCCGCTCTACTGAGAGACGGCTACAGCAGAGAAGACGTGGTGGTGGCGCATCCTGATCACATCGAGAAGTTCATCGGTCCTGAGACCCAGGTGGTCGGAACCTATGAGATGGACCCGCTGGGCATGGGCCCTGTCACCATGACATTCACCTACGGTCGCAAGAACATGTCTTACGACGAGTTTTACAACCGCGACCTTCACCACAGGATAATCGCCGCCAAGAAAAGAACTGGAAGCAAGGCCAAGGTGGTCGTCGGCGCATCAGGCACTTGGCAGTACAACTATGACCCAGCCAAGATCGAGGAATACGACCTGTATGGCATCTTGGAAGGCGAGCTTGGAGGCATTGGACCGGAGATAGACGGAGCAGCAGGCGCGTTCTTTGACGCCCTCATTGCCGGCGAGTTTGACATGGCCAACCCGTTCAAGAAAAGCCAGTTCAAGGTAGAGATTAAAGAGTTTATCAGGAACAACAGGACGCTCCATGGCAGGTTCATCCACTACTGGAACGAGCCAT
>JBIQJB010000023.1:0-36093 GCA_044507735.1 Nitrosopumilales archaeon | reverse complement strand
ATTTGTACAGTATCGCGTCGCGCTCGCTGTTCACCGCCCCGGTTATGCCCAGAGTGGCCGCAGCTGCACCGACCTCCTTTTCCAACATGTCGATGGTCATGGCATCGCTGGTGACTGAAGGCGAGGACTGGAGCTCGTCGAGCAGCATGCGGTAGGCTATTTTTCCCTGTTCTGTGAGCTCTGGCTCTTTCACAACATACCTGCCTATGCCACGCCTGTAGTCTCCATAGATTGCTATCTGCGCTTCTCCTATGGCATACTGGGCAAGCTCTCGCAGGCCAACATTTTTGTCGTCTGCTATTACATCAAGATTAGAAGAAACATCAGAAGGGGGATGGAATGATACAGGCACAGGAAGAAATGAAACAGTCGCTTAAAAGCACATGCAACATTGCCCTGCATGGATAACAACACCAAATCCACACAACCCAATCGCAAAGGACGAAAAGCAGCGGCTACAAATAACAAGAGAGCGATAGCAGGTGGAATAACGACCATAGCACTGATAGCAGTGGCTGTCGTCATAGCCGCCGTGACAGGTTCCTATGCGTTCAATACCTCAAGCAGTGCGCAGGGAGGGATAAGGGCTGCCATTGAAAACATAGAGCTCATCAGGGACAGCGCAGGCGCAGGTACCTTTGTTACCACTGTAAAGAACAACGGGGGCATACACATCAATTCGGCGTCTATTAGCATCCCGAGTGTAACCGGCGCGACTATCACTATCAACGACATAGCACCAGGTCAGACCAAGTCAGGGAGTGCAAGTATCTCCGCTGTAAACATGGGAGATAACGTTACAGGGACAGTACTTGTTGGCACTGCTACATACACCGGCTCGGACGGCGGGACTGCGACTGATACGTTCAGTGTGACAGTGAGTGCGAGGTAGAACAGATTGTTACCAGTGCCACATTTTTTTCAGTGGCAACTCTGCCAAATCCGTTCAGATTCCACGTAAGGAACGATTTGGAATAATGGTTCAAGCCGCTCAATAACTACTAGCAGCGTCCCACTCAGGCAGATAACAGTGAACAATGCTGCAGGAAATAAAAATCGAGGCATGACGGGGACAGACTCTAGGGGGTTTTTCCTTACCGTCGTCTTGCGGGCTTTTTGTATGGCTTAATTTCCTCGGTCTCTATGTCCAAAATTCTTTCGTCAATCTTTTTGCTTCCATCAAATAATATCCGGAAGGGTTTCTGTATGGCAGCAATTTCAGGCCCTATCTCCTTCTTTATTGCATCTCCAAGCAAATGCCTAGCCAAACTGAGGAACTTTTCATCTGCCGCGTCAAGATTCTTTAGAAAACCATATTTTTGAATTACTTTGACCTTGGCATCTTTAAGATCGAATTTAATGTCTGGCCGAATAAAGTTCGTAACATCATCGTCATACTGATTGTTAGATATTTTTCGAAGTATCTTTTAGGATTGAAAACCTTCCTATCACGATAAAAATAATATAGAAACACCTTTCTAAGAGAATCCTGATCTGTTATTGGATCGTATGCCAAATTTAGGTCGTATAGATCCCTCCCCTTCATGCGATCATGTAGTGCCCGCAGCTTCGTGGCCAGTAGTTCTTCTATTTTGTAAGTTCGTATGACAACAGACTCGCGCAAATCATGCAATGCAAGTTGTTTATTTTCAGTTGGAAGAATTGGAAATCGTTCCACATGAGAGATTTCTAGCTTTATGGGTTGAAGAGCAGTTCCCGCCAAGGCAGAATACTTTAACCTTACTGTTGTCTGGTTATATGATGGGTCGTGTGCAATTTTATAGTCGGGATCCTGCTTCTTAGATAATTCGACGAGCTTCTCACGGACTAATTTTGCATTCTTCAAGACCTCTTGTTTCGTTCCAATTTGGTTAAAATCGAGATCTACTGACAATCGGCGGGTCCTTCCTAGATGTAGCTTGTTTATTGCGGTTCCCCCTTTCAGAACCAGAACCTCTTTGAGATAAGGGTCGGAATATATCAAATCTAAGAGGTGACTGATTCTATAGTCATGTTCCGCTAGAATTAGACTACCAATACCAATATTATCTGCCCAATCCCGCAATAAGGTGGGTGTAATCTTAATCATACTTCCAACTCATGCAATTGACATTTTCTATTATCTTCCACTCTTTTGAAAACTTCCCTTTCTTTGGCTGTGTAAAATCCAAAAGATGACGATGACGGAATTTCCTATTTTTCAGTTCTTTAAGAAGTCTCGAATCTACTTCATATTTCTCAAATCTTAATTTAGCAAGGATAAAGCCCAGCCTTTGAATTGCTGCCTCATTTGCAATCTTGGAAATATAGGAGAGGAATTTGTCGACGTCTATCCTACCTAGTGCTTCTGCCATGCTTCGCGTTACTTCGCTAATGCCACCGCACAAATCCGGACGTTGTATGCAGTCTATGATGGTCTTTTCAATATCTGATACTTTTACGAATGAGTCTAGATATCGTCGTTCCTCGTATCCGAACAATTCCAATGGACTAATCTTTACAAACTTTATGAGAGAGTTTCCCACTCGCATCGACCTTTTTTGTCTAATAGTTGCTACCTGAGTTTGAAAGGGAATTTGGTGCGAAAGCCCATGAATGTATAGTGCGGTGGCGTAAGCAGCATAATATGGTTCGTCTCCGAACAACTGATCCAGTATCGAAAGCGGGTCTGTTGTATATCCTCTGTGATGATATACGATGTCAGCAGATAGTACCACATACTTTCCTCTACCGAATCTTGATAATACGCCACTTCTTGCAAGACTCGCAAGTAGATTCCTTGCGTATACTGCAGAAATTTTCAATTCCTCTGCTAAAGTTTCGGGGGTAGCAACTTTGATACCCCTTCGTTGGAGAAGAAAGTATGCTTCCTGTTCTCTTGGAGAAAGTTGCAGTTTGCCACTCTTGACTTGTACTGTTGAGGACGATCTCCTCTCGTTAGATAACTGTGGCAGACGTTTCAACACGACGACATTTATTTTCATCTTGTCTAGCACTTTTTTGCTAGTTGGATCGATTTTGTCTACAAAGACGAAGAATTTTGATGAGGGAAACATGTCGTAAGTGCGCTCTGCAGACCTCACAATACGCCCTACATCAAAAGCAGTGATTCGTCCCCGTTTGACCTCAGCAAAATAGCGATTTCCATGATCGTCCTTAAATACAAAATCTATAGTTCCAATATTAGAAATTCGGACATCTTCTTCAGCTGAGACTATCCTATGTTCAGTTAGTAGCTCCAGCTTACGAGTTATCCTATCTCTAATGCTTATGGATTCCGTATGCATAACGCATATGATATCCAGTGCATTATGCATATAAAAACACTCTTGCATAGAAGAAATTGACTGTTTTTATTTCCATCCGTAACCAGATTTGAGCATCTATTGAGAGTAGAGAAATCTTTGTGCAAATACCCCTACCCAGCAACCCCGAGAAGGGAGCAGAATTCGGATATGTTGATGAAAGGGACGATGGTCAATAGCTCCTTCTTCTCGACCAACACCTTTTTCACATCCTCTCTGTCAGAAAAAAACTTGCCTTAAAAGTTCGCCTGGCTTTTTTTGACCATGTCAAATTGGTACGAGGTCAGGCCGTTCTTTGAGCCTGCCGATGAAAAGTACAATGACATGCACGAGCTTGTCATGAAGGTACGAGAGTTTTCCCAGTTTATTGCCCGAGGCAAGGACGACATGACCCGGTTCTTCCTCCACATGCCCCTGTCTACAGACGCAGACATTGTACCTGGTATACTTCGAAATGCTGTCGCCGAACGGACACATCCAAAGGTATTCTCTGCACCTACGATCTCGTACCTTAAAATGAAGAGGCATTATGCGCTCCCGATCTTTCACGAGCTGCAACAGCGCCCGCTGCTTCTTTATTCTACGATGGAAAGGATGGTCAGGCCATGCTTCATCGCGGTCACGGCGAGGTACCACAACGAATCATATTCCATAGCACAGTATGTGGAAAAGCAGCTGTACGCAAAGCCGTCGCTTGCTGGCGAAATACTGGGGATGTTTATTGGCAGCGGTGCTGGCGGCAACGGTAGCAGGCAGGCAAGGAAGGTCACATCAGTCGCACGGCAAACCAGGGCAGACATGGCAAAGGAAAAGCAGAGGCTGAGGCACTTTCATTGCAGCATTGCTATCGGTGCCGAAAGCGTCGACATTGCAAAATCGCTGATCAAGCTCCTCTCCTTTGACGGCGACGGGTTTTCCATATCTGTTATGGAGAGGGACTCTACGTACAGGATAGAGGTGGGAAAGAAACCGATGTTTTTTGCCAGTCATTTTTGTGTGTTGTCAGACATTGAGCTTGCAAACATCATTGCCCTGCCTGATGATCCACGAACTGCGCGGTTCAACATAAGCAGGAAGGGGACATACACAACAGGGCCAAGTGTGTAGAAGAGAAAATGTGAGGAAGAGTGCGCATGCTACTACAGCCCTTCTGCGATCACCGTGCGGATGTATGTCCTTGTGTACGTGTCACCCGCAACGCTGGCAGTTATTGCGATGGAAAAGGTGTAGCTTCGTCCAGGCGAGATCTGGGCTGTGCTTGCAGTATTATCAATCCGGTTTGTTTCACCCGGCGATGCGCTGCCGCCGGTCGGTGCGCCGGATATCGTCCAGACGGTGCCGTCATCTCGGCGAATATCTATTCTTACATTTGTAATATCGACAGTCCCGGTGTTCTTGAACGAGATTCCTGCGTTCCAGTCGTTCGCATTCTTTCTCAGCTGGACAAGGTGTGCTTCTAGAATGTCCGCGCTGAGCTCCTGCTTCAGAGTTGACGACTGGTCCATGACAAAAGTGCCTACGGCGCCCGCGGTCACAATCGCAAGCCCTATGAGCGCTATTGTTGCGATTGCAGGGGATACTGCCCGTCGCCTGTGTTCACGCTCGCAGTTCATGACACAAAAGGAGATGTGGGCTTTTAAGCAAGGGTGCGAGCAAAAGGCCACCAATGCCGATTCCCTTTTTTTGGGTGGGCCGAGTACTGCTGCGGTGTATTTCTTGGCCAGCCCTAGGAGAAGCCTTCTTCCGTACTTCTCACCTCAGGCGGCGTCTGATTCCCACTTGCTGCCGTCTCTGACAATGCGTGTCCCTATGGGCACGTATACTGCCCCGGTTATTCCTGCAATTATGTAGCCTATCCCGTTTATTATCAGCACGGTCGTTATCATGTAGTAGAGCGTCAATAGTCCAAATACTGGATAGACAATAACAGGAATTGAAAGTCCAACGACCAGGCCGCCCACTATTACATACATGGCTCTAGCCCACCCAGGCATGAATTTCTCTGTCACTCCCTTTCCAATGGCAGAAGCACCCAGGGCGAGCAGTCCAAGGGAGAGCAGAACTACCGAGCTCAGCACCGCTGCTCCGGGAAATGCAATGACGGCTATCGCAATGCCAACTGCAATTATCCCAAGTATCAGGCGCAGCGCCCTCTGAGAACCAGACAGACCTCTTCCCGTAGCACCTACGATGACCCCCTCAACCCCTGCAAATATCAATGAAAGCGAAATAACAAGCACCAGTAGCGCCGCAGCGAAGGCTGGCAAGGCAAAAACAACCCCGGCAAGTATTAGGCTTATTGCACCAAGTATCACGTCTATCGTGCGCACATATTTTGGAGCCTTAATGGACTCTTGTCGCATGAGAACATATCACGAAGATGACTTGAATGTCATTGCGATTTACGGATTGTGCTGTATTGTAGCATAATCGGGATCTGAAGGGCATAGTCTAAACAGCGTCAGTCTGAAACCTTCGGTATTTACAATATGTGTACCGCGTGTGCTGCAATAGCTCAGAGGATGTGGCGCTAGAAAATCATGACTCAACTATTTTGGGCGCTAGGCGAATGTGCGCATCAGGGTGAAATATCCCCGGACTCTCCTTGCAGATTCTGGAAGCGCATCAACGACTAACTGCCTGCTCTTGCTAATGATTATTTGATTATCATCCCTTTCCCTTGAAGGATGCCAATACAAAAGCTGGTTCTCACTGTCCCACTCTAGCCCGTCTCCCGTTGCCCATACCGAAAACTCGGGTTTGTAGTGGATCTTGAAGGGGACGTATATGACCGTGGCTGCATCTACCACTTTGCCTCTCAGAATTATCGTCGCATATTTGGATGCGATATCAAAGAATACCAACGCCGGTTCGGCGGAACTGCGCATCGGATATGGGCGGGCCACGACGTCCACGTTCCGCGGAGTTCTATCGGGTCCAAGCAGCGAATAATCCTCGAGGTTCCAGTTGTCCTTACCCTCTTTGGTGCTGTAAAGGTCATAGTTCCAGCATGTTGAATTGAGAAGGTGGGTTTCTATTTGCTCAAACTGGAGATTCAGGTAATCTCGCACTTGCTCTGCTCCTTGAAATCCTCCAAACTCTGTTAGAAAGGGAATAAGCCTAAGCTCTGCGGCAGTTCGGACTAGCTGGTCAAAGATTGCGGGCCACTCTCGCCTGTAAGTGTACATGCTTTCAGGGATTCCGAATAGTGAGCTGGCCACCGACATCATGTCATAGAAGTGAAAAGACAGGACGCCGTTTCGTCCAAATGTAGAGTGCAAGTCCTTTGGCAGGTAAGTTTGTATCTTTTTGGAATCCATCCTTCCTTCCAGCATCACGTCTCTTACCAGCCCCATGTGGAAGGCACTTTTAGCAGAAAAGGGAGTCGATCCTAGCACACCTCCCCCTTCATCGTCGCCCTGTTTGGGTACCGTCCAGTCTACTCTCGGCTCTAGGAGTACGAATAGATCGGGAGCGATGTGCATGAGCTCGGAATTCACATTTTGGTAGTAGCTGAAAAGCATCTTTTGTTCAAACTGCTCTTTTGGCAAGCCTGCCGGATGTGGCTCATTGAAGGGTTCGATTCCCAGAATTGCCGGGTGACTCGTGGCACCGTCAGGAAGCAAAAATTTTGTTGCCTGGCCAATTGTTTTTTCCAGATGCGTTCTCACTGGAAAGTTTTCGAGGCCGCTGGCCATGTTGGTCAGGTCATTTTGCCAAAATGATCGGAGTGTGTGCTTTAGAGACTTGTTGACAACGTACTTTACTTGCCACTTCTTGTCTTTCAGGTCGGAGGGCTCTGGACTGCCGTGTTCTTGGTCAATTGCCAACGCCCAATCGGGAAAGCCATCTCCTCCGTATACTTCGTGAGCAAGATCTTGATGAAAGTCCAGGATAACGTAGAGATTTCTCGAGTATAGCTCGTCAATAATTTTTCTTACGAAAGTCAGATATTCCCTGCCCTCAGGCAAAAGTTCTGTCAGATCCGGGTTTGGGCGGGGCTCTAACGCCTTCCACGAAATCAAGAGGCGGACAACGTTGAACCCGAGATCTTTCATAAGATCCAACTCGTTCTTTACTGACTGGATCTCTTTGCTCAAATCAAGCTGTGATAGTTTCGTGATTGAGAGAGGAGCTATTGGCAGATAAGGGGGCAACTTGGTCCGGGAGCCGAAATTTACTCCTCTGAAAAGCAGGTATCTCCCCTCGCCGTCGCTAAACCATGAACCCCTTTTCCATATTCCATCATGAGCTAGCAGGCTTTGATCATCGGAATCGTAGTGCAGCAGGGAGCGGTCAGCGGCTGGAGGAGCGCGGTGACGGCCTCTGATCCCTGCCATAACGACCTGTACGCCGCTTGCCGCTAGCGCTATGACGGTCATTATCAAGAGCAATGCAAGACCGACTGGAGGGTAAACGAGTATCAGCACCGCGATACCTACGCTCAATATGCCAGCGCCGAGAGGAAGCAAATCTGACGATTCTCTACTTCTTCTCTTCCCAAGGTCTCCAAATATTCTCACAGATCCGTTTGCCAGCAGGCCAAATCCAAGAAATAGTACAAGGTACTTGAGAGCAATTTCCGGGAAAAAGAAACCAGACCCAATCCAGACGATGATGCCCGCCCCAATCCCAATATTGATAGCGCGCGAGGATCGCCGGACATGCCGGGCAGATAACCCTGCTGCAATCCTTTCTCCACCTAGAATCATCAGACCAATTCCTGCCAATATCAAGAATGCATAAGATCCGATCTGGGGCGAAAGGGCTATGAAAATTGATAGCAGGATGCTCCCGATCCCAACTGCAATTTGAATTGGCCACAGCCATCGCGGTGTTTCCTGAGCAGCAGATGCTCGTCCGCTTGGACTCACCGTCATGCTTGTTATGCCGCCGTCGTATCAGTTGACGTGGCGGCTGAGGCTGTAGCCTCCCCCCGCCCATATGCGCCGCTGATGACCAGCCTGATGCCGTAAAACAAGAGCGCAATCCCAATCAAGAGGCCTGCAAGACTGACTCCAAACATCGGAAATACCATTATTGCAACAGACAGGGCAATAGCTAGCGCGCCTGCTGCTATGCTCAGTGCCCTTGAACCTTTGCCAGCAACATAGTATGCCTCTCTCCTATCTGCAGCGTAGTATACCCTTCTCTTTCTGGACCAGACACCAGATATTATGCTGGCTATGCCACCAAATAGCAGCGCAAGGGCTGACAGCCATACTACTACCGTGGCAGTAGCGAGCGGGTATGCCATGACAAGACTTGAGAGAATTATTACCAATGCTCCAAGGCCGATATGCGCAAGCCGCGATTCCTTGTACAGGAAGATCCCCGTTACCACCTGCTCTATGCCAAACAGGAACAAGATTATTGCCGCGGCATAAAATACCGCCACGGTTGTAATAATAGGATAGATTATTGCTGAAATTGATAGCCCTATTGCCACCGCGCCTATGCCGATCTGTAAAGCCCTTATCCATGACGGAGATTTCACGCTCTTAGTTCTAACAGAAGACATAGAGCCCTGTACAAGAAGTAGCACTTAAGGCTTCGAAAACTTACTTAGAACTGAACATTTCAGTTCCTAACAGCGATTTATTATTATGAAGGGAACAAACGAATGCATATTTCAAAATCAATCGCAAGTTGTTTCCTATTAGAAAATCTGTCGAAAATTCAATTACCAGACAAGCGATCGCATTTCTTAAATTTGATCTCTGTATGGCACACGCATGATTGCAAGGCGCCCTGACTCAGACAAAGAAGGTTCAGAATAAGGTTGTTCGGTTCACGAAAAAAACCAGACGAGAGACAACAGAAGGTCGATCTAGTAAAGGTTCCGGGGTTTGCATGGAGAACCTGCATTTTTCTCGCCTCTTCGGTCATCCTCGTGTTGTTTGTGCATACCTCTTTGTCTCCTGCCCTGCCTCTGTTTGTCAACGAATTCGACATATCCTACACGTTGGCATCATGGGCGCTTACTGCTTACATGATTTCCGGAGCCGTCATGACGATAATAATTGGTCGGCTTGCAGATATCTTTGGCTCACGAAAAATGCTCCTTGTTGAGCTCGGATGCTTTGCGGTGGGAACTGGCCTTGCAGGATTCTCTCAGGACTTTTACACGCTGCTCATAATCAGGGCGCTTCAGGGGATAGCTGTGGCCAACACGCCCCTGGCCCTCAAGATTGTCAGGGAGCAGTTTCCGAAAGAAAAATTTTCAATCGGTGCCAGCATAATCGTTGCCTCATTTTCAGGGGGAATGGTAGTCGGCCTGGTACTTGGCGCACAGATCGTCGGCACGCTTGGCTGGCGCGAAGTATTCTTCATTTCAGCGCCAATTGCATTAGCTCTCCTCGTGATAGCGTGGCGCTACGTCGGCAGGGCCAAGCCTCAAGGGCGGGTATCACCATATGCTGCAGAGCAGGAACCTGCCCCAGTTCCGGGGCGGCCAGACGAGCGGCAAGATGCAGGAGCTCAAGAAGCAGCCCCGGTCAAGAGCAGAAGGCAGGAGATCGATGTCAGAGGCGCGGTTGCTCTTGCTGTTTCCCTTACCAGCTTTCTCCTAGCCATAACATTTGCAGGAACTCTGCCCGCAACGCTTGCTGAATTTGCTCTATTTCTAGCGGCGGGAATAGTTTCAATAGTAGTCTTTTTCATGCTGGAGAAGCGCAGCAGATACCCGCTGATAAACCTCAAGATAATGTTTGGGAGGCTGATGGTGGCCGGTAACATGATATTTCTCTTTGCCGGCGTGGTGGAATACGTAATTTTCCAGGCCACCCCAACGCTAGCGACCGCGCCGGCCACCTCGGGATTCGGATTGCCTGTAGCGGCCTCGGGATTGATACAACTTCCATATGCTGCCATGGTTATTGTCTTCGGTCTCGTGGCAGGCGTATTCATATCAAAAAGGGGACCTCTCAAGCTGCTGCTGCCCGGCCTCGCAATTGGCTTGGTCTCTGTTGGTCTGCTTGCCGCATTCCATGCAACATTTGCCGGTACTAGCATAGCATTAGCCATCTTTGGCATCGGGTTTACGCTTGTGGTGACGGCTGGGAACTACTTGATGATCACTTCTAACCCGATGGAATACACCGGAGTGATTTCATCGACAACTACTGATCTCAGGGTCATCGGGGGCGCAATAGGGCCGCTGATAGCGGGTACTATAATGTCGTTATTTGTGGTTCCATATGAAATAGGAGAGCAAGTGCGGTACTATCCTAGCCCAATGGCATTTAACTTGATTTTTCTGGTTGCCTTTCTGGTAGCGCTCGCGCAAGCAGTGCTGATTCTCATTTTCAGACAGAGGGCAGCAGCACTTCTAAAACCACAGCAGAGCGCAGGGGGTACTGCAGCGGCATGAAGAAAGGGGATTTGCACGAAGATCAAAAGCAGACGGCGCTCGTCCTGCAAGGTGGCGGAGCCTTGGGCGCCTATGAGGTCGGTTGCTACCAAGAGATCTACAAGCAGGCCAAGCGGCAGCAGCAGTCAGACAGCAGGCTGTTTGACATCATCGCAGGCACTTCTATAGGAGCCATAAACTCTACAGTCCTTGTAGGGCACTTCTTGAAGAACGGCAACAGCTGGGAAGGCTCGGAGAAAACGCTTCTAGAATTCTGGCAAGGACTCGAGACTCCCACGGTTGCAGACTCGCTTATCAGCGAGAACCCATTTCTAAGGAGTTGGTGGGACTACCTTCATTCAATCAACCCGGGCATTGCCGACGCGGAAACCACCAGAAGGTTCTGGTCAATTTTTGAGTTTTCCTTTACGACCATGGGGGTACCGCACATGTACCGTCCTGTCCCACAGTGGGGTTCCAAGTACTTTAACCCATTTACAGACTTCTTGCCCTGGTGGAAGTATGACTATGAGCCGCTAAGAGAATACCTATCAAGTTTTGTGGATTTTCCTATAAAGACTTCTTTTGAGAAAGGGCAGCCCCGGCTCCTCTTGACAAGCGTAGATGTGCAGGATTACACATCCCCGGTTGTATTTGACAGCTATGAAAAGTTGCACCCGGCACCTCAAGGAGAGGACGGGAGCGAGACCGCCGAACAGGAAGTGCACAGAGAAGATGGCAACTGGTTCTCCGAATACGGCTCAACGCAGAACCCACACGTAGTGTTTTATCAGGGTATCGGGCCGGACCAAGTTCTGGCCAGTGCACTTGGCAAGTACTCCATAAACCATCCCACTATTTTCGATGCCGCCACTAAGACAAAGCGCGAACTCTGGGACGGAGGTTACTTGAGCAACACGCCCCTGCGAGAGCTGTTGGGGTCGCACCGGAAGTACTGGCGCGAATATCATAATAAGAAAAACAACAACCGTCAAGTCAAGCCAGGGCATTTTGCAGACATTCCTGAACTTGAGGTCTATATTGTCAACTTGCATCCTTCTGTAGCGCGGGATATTCCCAGAGACAAAGACCTGGTCGACAACAGGGAAAATGACATACTGTTCCATGACAGGACTGTATTTGATGAAATGGCGGCATACCTCAGGACAGACTATGTGGATCTAGCCCGCAGGCTGGTTGGCCTGGCAAGGGCAAATGGGCTATCAAACGGTGTCGATGAAATTCTCAAGATGGAAGCAAAGAGCATCGCCCGCATTGGCGGCGAATTCAAGTTTGCAACATACAAAGATATCATAGACGGCAGGACAAATACATCAAAGGTTTGGCGAATAGACAGGCGTGAGAGTCTCGATGCCATATACGGCAAGACTACCGACTTTACACGTTCATCGCTGAGGGGCCTGATATCGGATGGACAAAGAGATGCCAAGATCTCGCTTAACCGGATGAAAATATTATTTAACATAGAAGAACTCATCGCGGACGGCATCGTGTCGCCAAAGGAAGGAGAAGGAGCCATGGCAAGAATCAGGAAGATGATGACAACAGAAGAGCTCCACGGAAGAAGTAAGGACGAGATAATTGAAAGTTATGACAGGTTCGTCAAGACTATGGAGAAGCTCGTTCCAAGCAAGGAGCGCAGGGAGCCTATCATCCATGCGGCAAGGGACATACTGGAATTTCTTACAGCCTAAAGAGCATCTTGAGCAGGAGCAAAGGCTCGTGATGGCGAGATGACTAGCATGATCGTTACATAGGAACCATGGTTGGTTGAAGTTGCAGCGTACGATAATTGCATAGCACACACATACAGCAATTTGCCCTACAAGAAGAATTGTCCGCCTTGCATCTACGTTAAATAGTTCTACTTCAATCATGCCTAACGCATTAACACTTCCTCAACCCAAGTCAAATGCTTCCGATCTGTCGGAAGAGGCAAGAGCAACATGGAAGAAACACCCCCCGGATCACCGCTGGAGCAAATCCTATTTCTGATCATAGAATATGTGAGCTTTGGCATTGATGTAGCGTCTGGGTTTATCATTGGAACATCTGTCATAATCGCAATAGTAGGATATGCAAAGACTTTGGGGCGGGCACATGGATTGGGACAGGGTCAAATGGGGGAGAGCATAAGGTTTCGCTTGGCAGGAGGCCTTCTCTTGGCACTTGATTTTCAAGTGGGCAGCGATATTTTGAAGACTATTCTGGTACCAACAACTAACGAGCTTGTCATGTTGGCTGTTATTGTGGCACTGAGGATCGTGCTGGGCTGGTCCCTATCAAAGGAGATCAGCGGACACTCGGAAGACCTGTTGACAAAGTAGAGCTGATAGAAAGCAGAGCAATCAAATGCTACACAAGATTCACAGTTTGTTTGCGTCAAAAAGCCCAAGAACACATTTAGCAGATAAGGTCGAGTATTGGTTCCTTCCAAAATGCGTTTGCCAGTGCGTCTTGAACAGCTTGCTACTTCTGCAACAATTTTGCTAATGATATTTTCATTCCTAATGAACTTTGACTTTGGGCCGAGTGTTGAAGAGGCAGACGCACAGGAAAACTCCACGACGATGGTGTTGGACGATGTTCGCAACATGCTGCGGAGCGACCGAGCAGATATTTCAGAGGTGAAGAATATGACTGCTCGCGAGATCGACATTTTGAGTGAGATTAACCTGACCTCGACAAAGTTGGCCACGCAGGGGGTCTACACCGCGCTAAGCGTATTTTTTCTCGGGATTGCGTTGGTGATATTCGGACTGAGGCTGGCGACGAGGGGGATAGCTCACATGGGCAAGTATTTTACAATGATGGTATATTCCCTTACAATTCCTGTGATAATCCTTGTCGCAATTTTTCAAGTCGGAATAGTAACTGACGGTCCGATCAGATTGGTAGAAACAGAAGAACCCTTCTTCCTCTTGTCCTTTTTGATGTATATCCCTATAGGGATTATCCTCTTTCTGCTGCTTCAGCAAGAAAAGATAATTCATCCCCAAGTTACCAAAGCAACCGAGCAGACAGAAAAGAACCTGATTCAAGAGTTGGGAAAGATCTCTGAATTGAGGGACAGGGGTGCAATAACAGAAGAGGAATTTCAAAAGATCAAGACCGAATTGCTGTCGAAGCTGTAGCAGCTTGTCGTGGCCAAAGAAGTGCTCTTTTGCAAATATTCATCATCACTGTGATTCTTTGTGGCCCCCCACCCACAATATGTGGAATGGAAGGACGATCCGTGACACTACGGTGCAGTCAACACAGACAGATCACATACAGTCCATGCCTCTTTGATCTTGTCTCCCTCAAAGCGAAAGATATCGACTCCTTGAGTTTCAAACTTTTTGTGTGTGGCGGGAAAGCCAGCAAAGTCGTTCTCATGTGTGGCTTTTAGGTTCCATCTAACGGCAACTTTGTCTTGCTCTCCGAAATCATCTAGTATTGTGACCTTCATGTCTGGAAATGCAGATAGATCCTCGGCCGCCCATCGTTTGAATTCTTCAACGTTCCGGACATCTTCACCCATCCCGTGGTAAACTATGTCGGGCGTCACAAAGTTGCTTGCCATCTCTGTCTTCCGGGCATTAAATATCTCTTCAACAAACCTTCGAGCGATTGTCCTATTCTGTGCGTGGGACATGTAGTACATGGTCGCATTTGACCATTAAGAGTTGCCATTATCTTGTGGATGCGTTTTCGGCCTAATTCAGAAGATCTTCTAAAGAGATCGCTTGCAGCGAAGTGCAATAGAACAATAATACCTTCCAATGCGGAGCACAGGATCAACAAAGCTCTGACGCCGGCGAGCAGGGTCAGAATTATGGGCACAATCTTGCGGCTATACTGAAGGAGCGATATGTTCGCATAATGGTTTTCTTGCATGGCTGTGAAGATCATCTTGTGAGCTAATGGTGATCAAAGCCAAGCTTGGACGTTCTGAAGACAGGGCATACTTGGAAAAGATCTCCAACTTGGCAAGCGATCTGCGCTCTATCTCAGACGCCTCTCATTTTGTACAGCAGATGGTCTCGTTAAGCGCATTGCTAAGCAGCTATGACCGCAGTTTAGGTGGTTCTTACCCAGCAATTGATGAAAATGCACAGGATCCTACCTACTTTCTAATCGCATACTTTGACACACAAAATGTGCCTTGCGCATTATCGGTCTACAGGATAGTAAGGTCGTTAACCAGGCATGTTCTACTCTTGGACAAATTCTACGAGACCAAGAATGACAGATACGCCATGCAAGCAAAACAAGCGCGCAAGTCGGCATTTGAACTGGCCAGATCTGAAGGCAATATTCAGCACCTAGTTTATTCAATGGATTATTCACTGAAGCAGTTTTCAGAGTTTTGGAAATTCGAGCAGATTACGAAACGTCGCATACTAGAGAAGGGTACCTTCTCGTATCCAGAGATTAGGCATTTCATCTTATCAAAATCCTCAGATGCCTCACTTGTTTATGCAAAGATTCTAGACGCGGTGCTCCCGGGCTTTAGCGAAAATGCTACTTCAGTTCTACATTACAATCAGGCGCTCCTGGATATACAAGACGACTGGGAGGATATTGAAGAGGATGTACGGGAAGACATGCCCAACATCTTTGTGATGGCCGCTCTGGCCAAGGTGCCGTACACCAGGATTAGGAAATCCAGACGTGATTTGATCAGAAAGGTAGTATTGAGTGGAATCAGATCATCGCAGGAACAGCCCATAAGCAGGCTAGCAACCGAACTTCACCAGCTAATAGAGGGCACATCTATTCCTGGAAACTTTTCCTTCCTTAAGATCCTGTCCGATCGTTATGTTGATTCATTGAAGATGAGGATACCGATCCCGCAATAGGATTTATGATAGACAGGTGTTCTGCCGGAATGACATTTGGGACAATTGCATTTCAGATTTCCTGAATAGAGCTCCAAGATGGAAGAAGGGTTTCATTTGCACAGACAACCTCCTAGCCAACATAGTGCGCTTGTACATCTGCAAGGGCGGAGAGGCACTAGAGTATTGTGATGAGCGAACCTTCCATCAGAATCCATAATACCATAGCCCGGTGCTTGAAGGCATGAGAGGGAGATGGGCCTCGGCAGCTCTAGGAGCTGGAATGGCAAGAAGGCGTGCCTCATACGAAATCGACCAGCAATCACAAGCACACGAAGCTCAAATGCAGCAAGCACAGCAACAAATAGAGGCGCAACAAAGGCAAATTGAATCACTGAAACAGCAAAAACAAAATGAACGTGTCCAACCCGCGCATCAGGAGGACCTGACTCAAAAGTTGCAGGAATATGGCAATCTCAAACAACAAGGACTGATAACAGAGGACGAATTTCAGAAGCTCAAGGCAGACTTGTTGTCAAAGATATGATGGCACAAGTTCTATACAGTTTGGCTAACTGCTTTCATAATTTCATTCAAGCCGATCAAATCCACCAAGACATGGAATTTCGTGATTCAACACCAGATTTTTGATCAGGTTCTCGGCAAATCTTTTGGCTTTTACGAAATATTTTCTGTCATAAACTTGTTGCTGTCGTATGCATATTTAGAAGAAGAGAAGAAGCGAGCCGAGTGTGAAGCCATAGAGACTAGGCTGCAGCTGCATCTGCATCTGACTGAGACGAAATCTCTTTGCCAAAGTAGACGCGCACTTCGCGTCTTGTAAGGTAGTAAATGACTAGCGCGCTGAGCAGTATTGTAAAGATGGAAGGCCAGTATCCAACAGCGAAGTTCATTATGGGTATTACAATGCCGATTATCGCAAGCGCCATAGCGCCACTCCAACCCCAGCCTCTGCCACGGAATAAACCGAACGCCACCAAGAATGAGCCGATACCAATTGCAAGAATTATGGCGCCCCATATGGCAACATATTGCGCCGTCGCTTCAGCGATGCCGGGGACTGACGTATTTATCGGGATAGAAGTTGCGAGAAAGGACGCAAAGTACAGGCGGTCAAGGCCGCTAAAGAACGCAAAAATTCCATTGATCAGCATTATGATGGCGAGCAGATCAACGCCAGCCGGCTTTTCTGTCTGCATCTTGTTGCAGGACAGCGGCACTGTACATATTTAACAAGTATACCGGAAAATTACATACACTCCAACCCTTCTTATGTACATGGGAAAAAGATTTGGAATCTGCGTATATTTGAGCGCGAAAAAATCAGAGAGCCAGTATTGCTCATTGATGATCGTCAGCAAATAGACCACAAAGACCCGCATAGCACGTGTATGCTATTCCTTAGATTATGCATGCCCGTAGGAATTGATCATGGTGCTAAAAAGAACAGGGTAGATCGAATAACTCATTCCCTTGAGATTTCTACTGTACCGCTTCGCAAATCTCGCAGACGACCGACTCCATTTGGGATTTCGATGTGCACATGACTCCCTGCCTGCACTAACTGCTCCTGCACAAGCAAGTCTGGATCATCTCGTAAAGACAGGCATTGTTACTGTAGCGCTATTTCCATCGCTCCCAGCAGCTATGATAATAAAGTTGTACCTCTGGCCAATGCTGACTTGTGCTTTGATCACCGAGTCGAATGTGGTAGAGCCAGTCGGCAGGTTGAACGATACCGTGGCACCTGAATCGTCCTTGAACGATGCATTCACCGATGATGCCGCTGTCGTCCAGCCGGGCTGCATCTTGTAGACTGCGTGAAAATGAGCCTTCGTATCGGATATCTTTATCATGAATATCTCGGAAATTTCAACAGGCATTGCAGGCTGCGACAACGCGGTCTTTCTCATCATGTCAGAGCCCGCGATGGCAGCTGCAGCCGCAGCTACTGCAACGAGTGCGATTGTGGCTATGGCAGGGCTTACGGCTCGCCGTTCAGACTGCAGAGTCATCTCTTATCCACCATACTTGTCGCATTTCCATCGTTCACAGAGGCCACAGGATTCGTCGAAAATACCCGGAGCTCTTCTTGCGACCTCGGCGTTATCTTTACCCGCAGCCTGTGCTCGCCAGCAAACATGAGCGCCTCGCCGTTCTGCAGCACCGGAAGCATCTCTTTCTCACGCTGCGAAAGCCACAGGGTCTCGGCCACCATGTGAGCGGCTATCTCGGTGTTTCTCAGCAATATCTTGGTGTCAGCGTTCTCCAGAATCGCCCTTCCCGTCTCCTGCTTTATCACGTCTTCGGGGTTCTGGCTGATGAACAGGAATAGCACGTTCAGCTTGCGTCCGGTGCGCGCAATCATCTCAATAAAGCGGGCGGTAGAGGGTATCTTGAACACAAGCCATCCCTCGTCCACCACGAGGACCTTTGGCACGTGTGCCGGTGCGGATATGAGGTACTTCCATGCCTTTGCAAGCGCCAGCGTGAGCAGTATCGCCTGCCTCTCCTTGTTTTCGTAAGCGCCTTGCAGTGAAATAATAGTCCGGGAGAGCATGCCTGCAGCGGTGGCGGCACTATTGTCGGCTCCAGACTCTTCCCTGAACAGCTCTGAGAAGGGTCCCTCCACCAGCTGCATCAGGTGCTTCTTTGTATCGCCGCTCACTTGCGAGTAAAGGTCGAATATGGACCTGGCAGAGGTCGATCTTGCCGTTATCTCTTTTCTTGCAATATCGTCCGCTCCGGCAATGTCTGCAATGACCTGCGGAACGTCAAGCGGCTCAAACAGCGCGTAGGGGTCAAGCCCCATCCGGCGTACCTTTCCCGTGACAGGGTCTGTGAGTTTCACCACTGAAAGGCCGAAATAGTCGGCTATCCTTTCATATTCGCCCTGCGGGTCAACTACGTACACATATGCACCGGGATGCTTTTCTGTCACGCGCTTTAGTATCGTCTTGGCGGTGACCGACTTGCCTGCGCCCGACGAGGCGAGCAGCACCACGTTGTAGTTGCTTCGCATCATATAGTCGTAGACGACAGGAGACCCTGTCTCCACGTTCTGGCCAAGCAATATCCCCTTCCCGACTTCCAGCAGGTCTGCAGACACGAATGGGTATACCACTGCCAGAGTGCCAAGGTCAGCTATCGCGTCTTTCTTCCTCCAGGTGCCCGCTGCCAGCTCGCGCTGGACAAACGGAACGTCGGCAAACCGCATTTCCGACGCGTTCATGGCCTTTACAAATTCCCTGCTCCTTGTGTCGAGCTCCTTCCCGTCTGCTGCAAATATTGTGCACGAGAGGCCGACGTTGAAGAGCGCCGTCGACTGTGACTGGAGTCCCTCATACAATGCTGAAGCGCGCTGGAACTTGTGTGTCAGGTTTGGGTTCCTGCGCAGCGCCACCTCCACCGTCGACCTGTACTTTTGCGCCATCGCTATGGACCTCTCCGGGCTTATCTTTTCTACCCTGACTCGCACAAGGTCGCAGTGCTGCATGAGAGAGTGTACCCATGCTGGCTGCATCGAGTACCTCGGAGCAATCAGCACAAAGGTCCTGCACCTGATATGGCCGTAGTTGTAGTCGCGACTATCGCCAGCGCCATGATAGCCGTAGCGCACAGACACGCTGCGCGGGCTCTCCGATATGACGTCTATGACAGGCAATTCATTATTACTGCTACCGCCGTCATTGCCCACTGGCTCCGGGTTGAATCCAAGAGCCGAGAGATAGTGGTAAAGTGCGGCGCTCCTGCCGTCTCCGTCCCTGCCGGTGGTGGACACGAACGTGCGCACAGTGCTGTAGCCTGTGCCTTCAAAGTCTACCCGTGCCCTTGCCACAGTAAGCAGCACAGGAGCGCCGTCGCTTGTAGCAGCGTTTATCAGCTGCAAAAAGCGCGTCAGCACGACACGCTGTTTTTCATCTGGCAGCGAGAAAAAGTTGGTAGGCCGGATTTCAAACGCATATGTGTATTGTTTTTGCATGCGCTTTTGTGCCTGCGCCGGGCCGTTGCGCTGCACTGATCCTTGCTTTCCAGCGGCATTCAAATTCGCACTCGGCTCATCCTGCCGGCGCCGGACCTGTCCTAGCTTCCTCCCCATCCGGAATGATGAAAATATCCTGCCACCCAGCTTGTTGCTCTTGTCCTCATTCCCGCTAGTTTTGCCCACGCACCCCAATGTGCCGGCGTCTTTTAAGGCGGCCTGCACTTCCTATGCGAGAAGGTATAACAACATGACAGCCACAATAACAACATCACAACAATCTGCGCCGATCCAACACATCGACGTGATATGGTTCAGCAGCATGGGAGTTTTCTCTGAGCCGATATTTTCGATAGGATTCGTAGTGCTGACTATGAAGCAACTCGCCCTGCTATTCACAGGATTGCTTCTTGCATACGGGCTGGCGACTGTCAACCCATACTCCGCTGTTGCGGTGGCAGGTGTGTCATTGATAATGGCATTCTACAGGCCGCGTGTGATGACAGCGGAGGAATACTTGATGTCGGCAATCAGGTTCTTTGCCACGCGTTCCAGTCGAACAACTGAGAAGAAACACATCGCTGCGATGTTTGCGGACGCAACACCAACCAAGACGGTCGTCTGAGGAAAAATAGGCGGCGGCTGCTAAAGCAAGAATCGGCCCAACATCGATATTCACATCACCCGAGTTTGTCTTCGAGTCTCACTTTGAATGGTACTCACCATATTGCTGTACGGCCCACAGGTAACCGGCAGCACTGATGGGATTGGAGCCATTTTCTACCTAAACACATCCATTTTCAAGGCTAGAGAACCTACTTTAGACTCGAAACCCATGTGTACACCAACGGGTTCGTTGGTGTACGCAGCAACTCTTGCCTTGACGACAGACAGAATAAAAAGTTGATTCTCACATACGCGTTTATTACAAAATACTCTAGTGCATGAATCAAAAGAGAAATGCAGCTACTCGCATGATACAGCGATATGCTTATGTACTACACCATAGGCAATTTTATGTGCTACACCTCGTATCTAGCATTATGTGAGTATTTCAAAGTCAAACGTCAAGAACAACAACAACAACAATTCTATCTCCACTCCTGCCACTTTTCCGGCCAGTCACGCCAGCCATTATGATGAATGCACGCACGATCCGCGATTGACACCCGACGGCTTGGAGCATGTGTGTGTCAAGTGTGGCGCGGTGCTTTCGCCTGATGCGGCTGAAGAGAACGCTGCGGTGGCCATCCAAACGCAGCGGCAACAAACAACAAAGTCAAAGGTCAACCTGTACGTGAACCACCAGCTTGGCAGCGCAGAAGCGGCCACTACGAATGCCAAGATGCAAGAGATGCTTTCGCTCTCTGACAGCAGAAGCCTCAAGATCGCCAAGAATGGCTCAGATCATGCCAGCGCAAGCAGATACCTCAGTGCATTTTCAAACGCTTGCGACAGGCTCGCCATGTCTCCTGTTGATGCCGAGTGTGCATGGCAGGTGTTCTGCAAGGTCTACAGGCAGCTGTGTATGACAAAACCCAGGGTCATAAGTGCAGCCGAAGCGGCGTTGTATTCGATCTGCTGCTATTGCAGCACGGTGGACGAATACGAGGCAGCAAGTGCAGTGTCGTCGGCATTTGGCACAAGACACACACGCATGCGGGACCTCTACCATCTGCGCATCATGGTGTCTACCAGGGTCGAAGGGCTGCCGATGCAGCCTGGAGACGGGATGCGGTACACAGCCTCTGCAATGTGGATGCATGGAATCATTGCCAGGCGGTTCTTGAGTAGCAGCGATGGTGCATTGCCAGGGCAGCGGCAGTCGGTGCTGTCCGCGCATGCGGCGCGGACTGGGATCGCGCTTGGCAAGATGGAGAAAAACACTGGTGGGAGGTGAGCGTCGCAGGTATGAAATCATCATCGACGTCAGGCAAAAAGGAAAATGAAGAGAAGCTAAACGGCAGCAGGAGCAATAGTAATAGCATGCCAGCGCGTACACATACTCTACCAATATCGGCACTCTTGCCAAGCCCGGTGAGGGTAAGGCTGCACACGACTCAATTCATTGACAACATAGCAGCCACGATAGAAGCTGACCGGCCCATCGACGGCATTGCAGTGGCCAGAGTGGGAGACAAGTTCTACATCGTAGACGGCCATGCGCGGGTCGACGCATGCAGGGCTGCAGGACTGGCTGAAGTCGTGGTGAGCGATGAACTCGTCGCAGACGACGTTGCACAGGTAGTATCAGAGCACGTCAAGCGCAATGTCACGTCGCCTCTCAACCCCCTGAATATGGCAAACGCGATAGCGTTCCTTGCAAAGCAAGGGGTAAGCGACCCGTACGCAGCTATGCCTATCGGCGAGGTGATGAAGCGCGCGGTGCAGCTGATCCTTGGCGCGTACGATGCGGAGCTGAGGGCGATGCTGCAGAAATATCTCATGGAAAAGGCAGCTGTATTTCCACACGTGGAGGTTCCACCGCACTTTTTCATAGCCGTGTACGAAACGTGCAGCAGCGACATACCTTCAGGCAGGGGCGAGCGGGAGCGAATGGAAGAGATACAGCGGAGGATGAAGACGCTGATCGAAAACATACTGGGCTATCTCAACATGCTAAGATCACAGGAGCGCTTTGTCTTTCCTACGCCGGACCAGGTTATGGCGATGGCGGCGGCGCTCAAGCAGAAAAAGACCGTTGCGGCCATGATGGCAACCCCGCGATCACCGCCGCCATCACCATCGTCATCAACTGCTGTCCAGAGGACGTCAACGGGGCCGGCTGCGGGTGGCGGTGCAATGCTGGAGTACGGTGCCGGGAGCGGCGATGGTGATGATCATGGCGGCGACATTGGATCTCATCTGCCGGTTGCTGCCACAAGCGACAAGAAGGGTGCCAGCGGCGTAATATTGCCTGACAGCAACAAGTCCATCATACACTGCCTCCATTGCGGAAAGCAGCAGATCGTCGACAAGTCCACCGGTGTCGTGTGCAGGATAGAAGAGTTCGGGCCAGTAAATGTGATACGCAGCGACGGCGACGACGGGAGCAACGGCAGTCAGGTGTTCTGCCTCAGCCCCAAGCAGGTAGAATTCCTCGGACTTGCTTCCGGCACCGTCGATCTTGACGACGTGAAGCAGCTCGCGACAGATAGAAAGAGCGAGGTGGAGAAGTTCTTGAAAAAGGTGAGCATTGCCACGAGGTTTGTTGTGATAGCAGTGGACCATGAAATATGAAACGTTATGACAGCGGCAACAGCAATGCTAGCTTCGCCAAGCCATGCCGTTACCAAGGTGTTTTCCTGCGGCATGTGATCGGTGGCCAGATTTCAATGATTTTTGCAAATACATCACTTTTGGATTAGCGTAATTGGGCAGGTTCTCCTTCCATGGGTGTGTTGTGCCAGGGCGTCAGCTGCCTGCTGCACGGATATGCCTCTTGCTGTTCCGTCGAGGGGCGTCAACCAGCAGCGGAGACTTTAGCACGAGATGGGGCCTAGACTTTCTACTGCCATCATTGTGGTTGTTGTTGTCCATCACTACAAAATACACTTCGATGCTGTAGAGAATGTCCTTCCCTGCGCGTTTCACACACAGTAGTTTGAAGATATAGTCGCTAGTCGCTTTTGTTCTCCCGACTCGATCGAAGCTATGAACATGCGCAGCTGGCTGTCCGCAAGCCCTGTGAGTCGGCACAGCCACAAAAACCGCAAGTAATATTTTGTATGCAGTTTCATGGCGTCGACCGCTTCACCTCTACCTCTTTCCACCTCCATCTCATCCGTGTCTCTTCTCCTTTGAAGGCGCAGAACTCAGAAAATCTTTGTTGCAAAGGTACGCGTCAAGGTGGCCTGTGCCAAAGAAGGCCAGGAATGCAGACGCAAGTACAAAGAAAATCATCAGGGTTTGGGCATGACTGGCTTCTCCCGCTACACTATCAATCATATCCAAGGAGGAAATCGCAACAGACACTGCGGCCGCCATGGCACATGCCACTGTGACGATAAAAGCCGCGTGCAACGCCAGCGTAAGCCATGTCCTGCCGCGTGTGACGTGCCCGGCCATAAAGTTCACAAAGATGTTGGACTCGTCTCCTTTCATCACGTGCTGCCAGTTCCTTGCGGTAAGGCGCGCGTCAAGCTGCCAGGCAAAGAGCCAGAACGTGGTAAATGAGACTGCAAGAATGGATGATGAAGTGATGTCTTGAAGTCTCCACACATACACACAGGCGAATATGGCAGTAACTGCCGCTCCCATTCCAGCAGCCATCATGGCTATTGACCTTTTCCTTGCCGTCTTGTTCACCGCCCTCATCCTCTCTCGTGACTTTGCACCACTTTGACCACATCGGTAATCGCATTCGTGTCTGCACGATCTCTCAAGGCAGCCATTCCGTCGCCCCCATCAATCACCAGGAAATAACAGAAAAGAAAACGGGCAGGATTTACAACTTGACAAATCCGATTATGATCCCAACAGCTGCTATGAAGGCGCCTACGAGGATCATTATGGTCATGCCGTTTCTCATCAGGTTTGCCAACTGTGGTGGAAGACATCCACTACTGCCGCTTGTAATGGTCTGTCCCGATGTGCAGACGGATGGGTTGCTTATATCGACTCCTGAGAGCCATCCTATGATTGGACCTGCCAGTGCAACAGACGTGCCAAGTATCAATGCGGCGACCACTACTTTGGTTACCTTTGCCTTTTCGTCCCCTTCGATGTTCTGAAGCATACACCACAATGTGCGGTCAGTATTTAACCGAAGGACAAGATTCGGGGCAGTCTGTTTCCTGTCCACGGGTTGTCAGGCACCCAGGCGAACATCAGGGCACAAAATGGGCGCGACGGTCACGGCTTTCCCTAGCAGAGCAGGGATCGGCTTGAGAGCTGTTTGGCAGCGACGAGCCGGAGGGCAGGGGCGTCGGGGAATTTTCGATGACGCCTGCGCGGATCGACATCAGGTTCAACCCGAAAAAGCTCGGGCACCAGACATTTTGATTCTGACAGCCAGAACCATGGCAGCCAGCGATATCGCTGCAATGATGATGTCCGCCAATGCCGTTCCAAATTCCGGGACCACAACCGCGGTGAACCGCGCGGTCTCTGGGGTATCAAGGTGATCAAAGGACCCGCCGGCAGCCTCCCTGTTCAAGGCAGTAATCTTGACTGCTATGTCAATTGAGCCAGTCTGGTTTGCTACAAAATACTTTACGTCACTCCCGGTGCTTGTTTGACCGTTGTACTTCTCTGTAGCATTGGGCAGTGGCGAATCTTTGTATTCGATCTCGTAGACGACGGTTGTCACATTATCGTTGATGAGTTGCCTCGTGGTGGCATTGAAGAAGCTCAGCTCAAGTTTGACGACAGATGGTGCCCTGATTTCTTCAGGCATTGTCAGGTTTACGATGACGGGTACGGACCCCGGCGAAGTCAACTGTGTTAGCGTAATGTTGGTCAGGTTTCGCATGCCGGCAAGGTCGTCTCTGAATATCCACCGGCCGCTGTCGGCATCCAGCTCCCAATATGCGAGGTCTCCGTAAGGATCGGACAGAGCGGGCGTGCTATCGCTATATTCTCCGCCCCAGATTGATGGATCGTTTATTGAATAATTGATGGAGACGGTGGCGCCGTCTTTATCCGCACCAGGCGGCGGGCCGCTGCCCTCGCTGCCTCCCACCCCCAGCCTTGTACTGAAAAGGTTGGCTGTGGAAATGATGCAGCTTTCGTTTGGTTCAAGCACCAGCCTGCCAGGAAATTCAGAATCAGATCCAGCTCCCCCAATACCGAGAGGATTGACTGGCCTTACCTCAATTGTAAAGGGCCCGGTAGTTGCAATCGCTTTATTCTTGATGTTGGTGAGCTCAATCCAGGCGTACGCAAAGCCATCCACTTGACCCAGGCTGTCTTCCGGTAGACACGGCCTTGTTCTCTCGTCCAATCCCCTCAAGGGGGCCCAGGGGTCAACCTTTGTTATGACTATTGGAGCAAAAGGGGCAGACGGCTCAGGCGCTTTTGGAGCCGGTATTACAGAGAAGAATTTTGAGCCCCAGTTGGCGACATAGATCGATCTGTTGTTTGAACTGTATGCGAGCCCAACCGGAAATCGTCCTGCCGCAACAGTCTTGTGAAGCTCCAATGAGGCGGTATTTACTATAGAAATGCCGCCTGCGCTTGCAACGAACAGGCTGTCAGCCGACTCGTCAACTGCGAGTCCCTGCGGGTCTAGCTCGCCTATGTCGACCGAACCTATCACTCTGTTGTCCGAGCCGTTAATGACCGAGACAAAATGGGAACCAAACAAGGAGACAAATACAGTGTTAGTTTTCTCGTTTACTGCAACATAGGTTGGCATTTCGCCATGGCCGCGTGTTCCGAGGACAACGCTCGTCATGACCTTGTTGTCAGAGCCATCGATAACATAGAGGGAACCAGAAGTCATGGATACATAGATCATTCCGGTCTCAGAATTTACGGCCAGTCCCCTTGCGTCATCGATAACATCAAAATCCAAGCGCAGATCATCAACCTTGAATGTCTGTTCAATTTTGTTGGTGCTGCCATTGATCACTGTGATCAGGGCGTGGGACCGTTCATTGCCCGACGAGCCCATTTCATTTGTCAACACGTATACCTTGTCCGTCCTCTGATTCACCGCAACCCCGCCAATCGCGTAAAAGCCGGATTGATTTGTGACTTTGAGCGTACTGACGATTTCGTTGACAGAGCCATCTATCACAGAAACAATGCCAGAACCGCTATTTCCAACATAGATAAAGTTGGTGTTTGGGTTTACTGCTATTCCGATGGGAGTATGATCTGTCTGGATGGTCTTGATTATGCTGTTTGTAGCTGTGTCAATTACAGAGACATAGTCGGAATTTGGATGCGTGGCATAAGCCGTATTGGTTCTCTCGTTGACAGCTATGCTGTATGAGTAGTAACCATCTTGGCTATCTATTTCGATAGGAATTGTTGTAGAGTCGGCATCTGCTGCCGCAAGCAGTAACTGTGAGGGCAATATCAAAATGATAATCAAAGAAATAGCGAGTACCATCCTCGTCCTCATTGGACCTATCTTATCCGGCGGGTGCTCACTGAACCTACTGCTGCCTATCAACCAGGCATACGATCAGCATTTGTTGCTTTTGAGGGTTTTGCCACTTCCCAAATCAAAGGACCAAGACAAGCGCAAAGACGTGCAGGGTCCAAGCGCTGCGAGAATCTGAGCTGTGGTGGCAATAACGTCTACAAGTCTACTTGAGCATTGTGTATCGCGCATACGCGCCTGCAGGGCTTTTGCTAGTGTCCATTATTATGTCTTAAACAGAATCAATTGGGATGACAGAGTCAACATAAATCACTCCTGCCACATCAGCTGCTTGAAATTGTTCCGGGACAGTTGTGCTGAATCTCCCGGTAATCTGAAAATGCCCCTTAATGGCAAGCTCTCGCAAATCATCGATGTTATGGTCCATCAGAACAAAGTAAGCACCATCGCTTGACCTGAATCCGGAGATGCATGTGTCCAGCATCTTTGTTGGCACGCAATCCACAAACATCCCCTTTACAGTAATCTCTTGCCCTTTTATGAAAAAGAATGGAATTTCTGCAGGTGAGAACGAGTCTCCTTCACTGATTGTGCGAATGGTCATGAAAAGCACAACAGCTGACACTGCAGTGATGCCGCCCACAATCATCAACTGCCTTTTTATCAGAGGCGAGCTTCCTCTTTCCATGTTATGGACTGGATTCTAATAGCTGCACCATTCTTTTGAGCTTTTATCCAAACGTTACGAGGCGGGGTCTTTGTCTACTTTTCAGATTCTACCACAATGACAGTTCCGCGCATCGACGGCTTTCCATGGTAGCCAAACTCTCCGGCTCTTGTAAAAGTATATTCAAAGAAGTCGCCGGGTGCTATCAATTTGCTCCCCTGCTCGCCACCTGTTGCATTGTAAAATTCTGGATCGCTTTGATCGTCTGCTCCTATCCAGTGTGCAATGTAGTCTGGATTTATCCATCTGACGGTATTGTTCACACCAATCATCACCTTGATTGTTTCAGGCTCAAAGCTCTTGCCTGAAGCTTCCATTCCGGCTCCTGCTACTCAGGATAATCTTGCGATTAGATTATACGCTACATCTAGGCAATTATCCCGTTGGAAATAGACTTCTCCGATCGCCAGATAACGCTAGACAAAGAGCTTAACGATTTGGACAAGCTGGTCATTGACTTTGTAAACGTCTTAGACAAGTCTAACATCAATTATGTCCTGATCTCAGGCTATGTCGCGATACTCTTTGGTAGGAGCAGGTCGTCTGAAGACATTGACGTAATAGTAGAAAGAATGTCAGAAGAACGATTTTTGGCGCTATCGGTGGAACTTGCAAAGAGCTTTGACTGCATCATAACTGAAAATCCAAAGGATGCATATGATACGTATCTTAGCCAGCGGGCTTCGATAAGGTTCGCTCGCAAAGGTGAGTTCGTGCCCAACATGGAATTTATGTTCCCCAAGGCACCGGACCTAGACAACTGGGTTCTGGCCAACAGAATAGAAGTAATTCTCAATGGTATTTCCCTCAAAATCTCTCCAATCGAGCTTCAAATTCCGTACAAACTTTTCCTAGGCAGTTCGAAGGATATTGAGGATGCAAGACATCTATACATGCTATTTAAAGACCGATTGGATAAGGGCCTTTTAACTCAGTTCTTGATAAAGCTTGATAAAGAAGGGAGATTCAATAAATATCTGACATGAAGCTTCCTGAAATAGACCTAGATGAGCTCGAAAAGATCAAGGAGGCTAACTTTAGGGAAAGGCTGGAATTTCAGGACAGATATGTGGAATGGATGAAAAGGAAGGGTAACATCAAGTGGAGCTCGGCACAAAAATCCATAGTTAATAGAAAATCAGACTAGCGTCCAGGCAGACTATTTTGCTCTTTCATTAAGGAACAAGTATGCACGGTTTCTTGCAAAGTTCAAGAACACTATCAGCAAGAATCACATTCTTTTCATCTTGCTTCAATTCTGTACCTTGTTGTGCTGCAACTGGTTATTGGTTGTTGTACACTGGAGTCAACAAGGCTTAAAGTACGTAAGCCTCTTTGATTACTGCAGTGGAAAAACATCCCACCACCATGAACGATGAGAACAGCGAGCAGCGCGGCCGGTATGTACACTACTTGTAAACTTTTACCCAAACGCCTCTAGGCAGCCCTCAGCCGATATGCAATAATGACGGCGCCCGCCATTCCCGTCGCCATCATCAATGCCAACACAATCGAGCCAAATTCTGGAACCGTCACTGCAAGCTGACCTATCATTATCTGCGCAGGAAAGTCCCGATTATGGTCACCGGGATATAGGAATGCAATGCTTTTCCCATCGACGCCCAGCACGGGATTTGCAACGTAAGCAAGTCTATTCCCCGAATAGTCTATATTGTTTGGATCAAACGTTCTTAACACAATTTTTGAATCTGACTTGTAAACGCCAGCATTTTCATCCCTGTAGATTGATACCGCTCCAAAGGCCTCGGGGTTGATGTAAAAGAGGTGGCTGTCATCGGCAGCCCAGTGGAACTCTTCTTGTTGGCTGTATCCTCCGCCCCAGTAGTGTTCAGTCGCAACATGCACATCCAGTTTTCTCACCTCAAAAGATGGTAGTTCCACAATCACGTATTCGCTCTCATAGTAGTTAACGGGCCGTATGGCCAAGGCAAGCTTGCCCGACGGGCTGACCTCGGCAAGCCAGAGGGATCCGGGTTCTCTCTTGACCAGCTCTTCGCCCGTCTCCAGGTTGAGAAAAACAAATAGAGTGCCTGCGTCTGCAGCAGAGTCTATCAACTCTTTTTGGGAATAAAGGATGGCAGTTGCATTTACCCAGTCAGCGCGGGTAACATTGAGCGCTATTTGCCTAAGCTCAGTCCCGTCGGCATTCGAGACATAAAGCGCGGGCAGCCTGTCGGGCGATCCGGGCGGGGCAGTTGCCCCTATAAACAGAAGCTTTGACGCATCGTGGTTTAGTCTTGGACCCTCTGGAGTGAAAATTTCCTGTCCAAATTCCAGCCTTTGCGGTTTTGCAGAGATATCTGCAGTGTCTATGCTCCAGATATCTACCCTCCCGTTTATTTCGGCAGAATACACCAGTGTGTCTTGGGACCAGTCCATAGAGCGCAGATATGCACTATCTTTGGCCTCGTACCTTGCCAGAGGCCTGAGACTAGTTATTGCATCAATACTCCTTTCCTCTATGTTACTTGCATGCCAGTTCATTGTAGACTCTGCAAATGCCCACCTCCGGCTTTCGTGGTCATACTGCCATGTCCGGGAATCAGAGAAGGTATCTGATATCTCGGGAGTTCTGGCGATCTCGCGGCCATCCACATATACTACCAGCGAGGTGCCGTTCTTTGGAAAGCCAAGTTCTCCGTGTACTTTTACACGCGGCTCAGAGACAAATTCGAAAATTGTCAGAACCGCATAGCCCGGCGAAAAAGTCGCAGCACCAGCTTCGAAGGTTGGCGCTCCTCTAGCTGTCGTAACAGTTACGAGGACTGTGAAGGTATCGTTTGTTGGATTAAAGAACTCGATCCATTGTATTCTCTGCGGTCCTGTTTGCGGGTTGAGCTCAACTTCGGTAATTTGCAAGTGTACTGGCTCGGCATCCTGAGCATACGATACAACGGGAGCGAGCAGGGTGAAGAGCACCACAATCATAAATATTGCAAGCAGACGCCGCAACTGTGACATGCATATGCAGTAGACTAATAAGGATTTATCTAAAGAAAGGCCTCGTTAAGTAAAGAATGTCGATCTGACATCATGACCAACTCCTAGCTGAGCACAGTGCATCGACTACAGGCCGTTTGGGTAAAACTTTATTAGAATATACAAGAACGGGCTTACAAGCTGCCATGGGTTCCTTCCAGACTAGCGATAGACATTGTTTTCATCGTTCTGGCAATAATAGCGATTTCGATCACCGCTGTTGTTCTGGCAAAAGCCCTGGCAGATACCTTCTCTACGCATCTGCTTGCAAGTAGGAGCGGAGATGTCTCGCTTGTAATAACAGACCCTGACATAAATGATCAACCCGAGATCGACGATGATGCTCCTCCTCAGACCGTCCATGGCTTCCAGGAGGGCGACGCCGATAAAGATGCAGATGAAGAAGACCAGACGGATACAAGGCTACAAATTGTTGAGACAAGCCGGTATGAAGCAAGCGTAGAGGATTCCGGCGCGCAATTTGTAGAAGCGGTTTACGGTTCGTCGCCCATCATCCTCCCCATAACGTGGGGCGCATTCATAGGAACAGTAATCTGGAGAGGAAAAGTCAGGTCGCAGTGGAACAGTCACGGCTATGACTATGATACCTTCAGACTTGTTGCAAAGATGCGTGGAAGCCCGATGCGCCAGCGTCTGCTAGATTCACTGAGAAATGCGCAGAAGAACAAGCTTCAGCTGGCAAAAGAGCTCAATGTTGACTGGAAGACAATCGACAACCACATTGATATGCTGCTTGAAGCCCGGCTTGTAGAGGAGAAAAACAGGATAGGAACCACAAGATACTATTCTCTGACAAGGAGCGGTGAAAAGGTCCTCTCACTGCTTGCAGCGAGCGAAGACAAGGAAAGCAATAATCTTCTCGGTAACGGAAAATGATCCCAGGAACTTTTTCATGGCGACGTTGATCCCTGCAGTCCTTTTCCTTTCATTAGCGACAGAGTTATTGTCTCTGCCTGAAACTCTCGCTTACACTCCTTACACGGTAAAGCTGAACTCGCCTCCTTGGGACATCATCGTAAGTGAATTCTCTCACCTCTAAAGAGTATGGGCTTGTTCCTAATGCCATCGATGGTACTTCTCCCACCTGAGCATTAGGGGCATAGCCAAATGCCTGCTACTGCTACTACTGTTCCTCTCCTGTTGTGTTGTATCTTGCTCAAGACATCCAGGAGAAGAAGAGCCATTTGCAGCTACCTTTTCCAACATAATGTTGTACGCGCCGCTCACGTCTGCGTTGACTATTACATTGTTTTCCTTGCAGTAATGCAATCCCCTGTGGATTCTCCCATTGTGTCTGTCGTTATGCTGCTGTCCACAGATGCAGCATGTCTTTGATGTCCCCTTCTCAGATACTTCTTCTGCAATATCATATATTCTTCGCCGCGCTCCTTGATTCTCTTCACGATGTAGTTGTGGCTCCAAAAGTTGTGAAGCTTTTGGCTTGTCTGCTTGCCAAGATCGGAAGCCAGACTAGCTTTCAATCCTATAATAGTTCGATTCAAACTCCTGCGCGCAAATTCACCCCGAGCCTGCGCACCGACTTTCAATCCTATAATAGTTCGATTCAAACTAAACCGGTTAAAGGTAGACTATCGCAAAATTCAGTCTTTCAATCCTATAATAGTTCGATTCAAACTCGATCCCTTCACTCCAACGAGCTCGCATAGATTGCTTTCAATCCTATAATAGTTCGATTCAAACGGGCAGCCTGCTTGTAACATTGGTCTTATTAGGTCTTTCTTTCAATCCTATAATAGTTCGATTCAAACATCTCGCAGCTTGCCTTTGATAAACTTGTGTGCCATCTTTCAATCCTATAATAGTTCGATTCAAACGCCTTTCTAAAGCATCGCCCAAGAGAAATTGATTAACTTTCAATCCTATAATAGTTCGATTCAAACCTTCAGCATGGTTCGTCTAAGCACATTGCCCGTCTTTCAATCCTATAATAGTTCGATTCAAACCTCTTACACCGATTGCGGATGCTGACATTGTGTTATCTTTCAATCCTATAATAGTTCGATTCAAACGGCAGAGATTAGTGTTAGCAGTAGCGACTTTACCGACTTTCAATCCTATAATAGTTCGATTCAAACAGGGCTCTGTCTCTTTGTTGGCTACATGGTAGAGTACTTTCAATCCTATAATAGTTCGATTCAAACATCTACCCTGATATGCAGCGAGGATAGTTCATGCGCCTTTCAATCCTATAATAGTTCGATTCAAACGTTAAAAAACTGCGATACCTTGACCGCAATTGGGTGCTTTCAATCCTATAATAGTTCGATTCAAACAGCTGGAGAGAACTTCGATCCAAAAGACGCAGCAGACCTTTCAATCCTATAATAGTTCGATTCAAACATCTCTGCCGCTATCTGAAGGTCTTCGTCTTCGTTCCTTTCAATCCTATAATAGTTCGATTCAAACTGCTCCTCACATTTCTTGACCAATTCTGAATTCGGCACTTTCAATCCTATAATAGTTCGATTCAAACACCGCTGCCCATGTTTTGATCACGAAGCAACAAGTACTTTCAATCCTATAATAGTTCGATTCAAACAAGTTTACGTCGCTTGCAAGCGGCCATGCTTACAAGTACTTTCAATCCTATAATAGTTCGATTCAAACGAAGTCGAAAAGACACAGGACAAAAAGACGGGCGTGCTTTCAATCCTATAATAGTTCGATTCAAACACAGGGTAGACAGGGTAGACGCAGACATGCCATTCACCTTTCAATCCTATAATAGTTCGATTCAAACCAAACCTCGCAGACCAGCGCAGCATTAAACTCGACCAACTTTCAATCCTATAATAGTTCGATTCAAACACTTGTTTGATTTTGACTAGCCCGAAATTCTCGCAACTTTCAATCCTATAATAGTTCGATTCAAACATAGTCGCAAAGGCCGACTCCCTCGGAGGCCGCTGCCTTTCAATCCTATAATAGTTCGATTCAAACCTCGCAGTCGTAACTATCATCTTGTTCTTCATCGTCCTTTCAATCCTATAATAGTTCGATTCAAACATTTTTGGGAATGTAGTTCTGTTGCCTGCATTCTATCTTTCAATCCTATAATAGTTCGATTCAAACTACCTTCGCCGTACTTGTAGGGTTCATACTTGACTTTCAATCCTATAATAGTTCGATTCAAACGCTTTTCATGGACGAAACATGAAGTCTTTGGCACGACTTTCAATCCTATAATAGTTCGATTCAAACGCGATAATCTACAGCAGGCTTCCAGAACTGCTCGACTTTCAATCCTATAATAGTTCGATTCAAACAGGGTAAGGAATGGCTAGCCAATCATGTCGATCCATCTTTCAATCCTATAATAGTTCGATTCAAACACAATGTCTAGACATGAAGGGGAGTGGCACATTTGACTTTCAATCCTATAATAGTTCGATTCAAACAACAGTTTGCCAACTTGCAGAGTTTGAATCGGACTACTTTCAATCCTATAATAGTTCGATTCAAACATTGCGTATACGGGTGTGATTGTCGCATCACCCTGCTTTCAATCCTATAATAGTTCGATTCAAACACCAACACACTAGACCCGTTCAATCTACGAGGGCTGATCTTTCAATCCTATAATAGTTCGATTCAAACCGAAGAACTGAACTGAACCTGACCTGATTGATCCAGCTTTCAATCCTATAATAGTTCGATTCAAACTTGCTGCGATTCTTTGCTCTGTGCTGGTGCGAGATTCTTTCAATCCTATAATAGTTCGATTCAAACGGAGACCCGCACAGACGACTGATCCAAACTGACTGTGCTTTCAATCCTATAATAGTTCGATTCAAACGCCAGCACCACCCATCAACAGCCCACGTAAGTTGAACTTTCAATCCTATAATAGTTCGATTCAAACGGATACACCCGCGGCTCATTACCCAAGATCTGCTTTCTTTCAATCCTATAATAGTTCGATTCAAACCCCCAGGCAAACAGCGGAGTGTAGAACCTCCTGCCGCCTTTCAATCCTATAATAGTTCGATTCAAACGCATGCTGGCCTGTTTTACATTACTGTGGTTAGGTACTTTCAATCCTATAATAGTTCGATTCAAACGCACTGCCGAATTCTATACTGAAGCTGATGATGGCCCTTTCAATCCTATAATAGTTCGATTCAAACGATCATCATCCTAGTATCTACCCCGAAGACACCTGACTTTCAATCCTATAATAGTTCGATTCAAACACACCATCCTCCTTTTTTGCAAACAATGTGGCTCGGCTTTCAATCCTATAATAGTTCGATTCAAACATAGAAGCAATCATGCCACTGTTGTCAGCGATGGGACTTTCAATCCTATAATAGTTCGATTCAAACAAGTAATCGAGTTCCCCCCGAATGAAGAGGACGCTCTTTCAATCCTATAATAGTTCGATTCAAACCCCCTTCGTCCTGCGTTGTCCACGTGGGGGTTATTTCTTTCAATCCTATAATAGTTCGATTCAAACCTGCGAAGGTGTCTTCCTCTGCTCAACTAGAGATCACTTTCAATCCTATAATAGTTCGATTCAAACAGAGCTACGGGATTCAACCACAATCAACGTATTGGTCTTTCAATCCTATAATAGTTCGATTCAAACCCTCTAGCTGCCCTATTCCAAGCGTCTGCACTGATCTCTTTCAATCCTATAATAGTTCGATTCAAACCGTAAATCTGGCCAAGGACTGGCTGGATACTTTTGAAACTTTCAATCCTATAATAGTTCGATTCAAACTTACCGCACTGTCCGTAGTCGGGCAAGGTCGGCTTTCTTTCAATCCTATAATAGTTCGATTCAAACCGACAACATAGGCGATAAATTCCATGTCAGAGATTACTTTCAATCCTATAATAGTTCGATTCAAACCTGATCTCATTTTCTGTTTGCCCTCCGTGATGTTGTCTTTCAATCCTATAATAGTTCGATTCAAACCCCCAAGAGGTTACAAGAACATACCGATTAAACCACCTTTCAATCCTATAATAGTTCGATTCAAACTTCCATGCCGTATGCAGCGATGAGTGCAGGAAGGAACTTTCAATCCTATAATAGTTCGATTCAAACGGAGTGCTATGAGCGGAAATACTGCATCACGCTGCGCTTTCAATCCTATAATAGTTCGATTCAAACTTTCCAGCCAGTTGCCGTCGATCTCAATCTGAAGGCCTTTCAATCCTATAATAGTTCGATTCAAACAGGGCCCTCGGCGGGCAGGCCACGTATTCTCAGATCACTTTCAATCCTATAATAGTTCGATTCAAACGACCCGCACAGTTTGTTTTTGGATCAGTCGTCTGTGCTTTCAATCCTATAATAGTTCGATTCAAACGAGCGTCTAGTCCTCTCAATGACCAAAGAAGGCGATCTTTCAATCCTATAATAGTTCGATTCAAACTCCTTTATGAGCTGTGAAAGAACACTCTCTGCCTTCTTTCAATCCTATAATAGTTCGATTCAAACCCACGAACATGACATTTTATGGAATAGAAAACGTATCTTTCAATCCTATAATAGTTCGATTCAAACATATCTCCCGGTTCATTTGCACTTGCGTAGAACATCCTTTCAATCCTATAATAGTTCGATTCAAACCTAAAGTATGAGGTGGACTACAGGTTCAAAGACCAACTTTCAATCCTATAATAGTTCGATTCAAACCAGGTGTGACGCTATGGCATGGTGCATGTCATGCAGCTTTCAATCCTATAATAGTTCGATTCAAACCCCCCAAATTCTGGGTATCATCTCATATACTTTCAGCCTTTATCAATATTGGGG